>NZ_FXTU01000005.1:0-255733 GCF_900182735.1 Laceyella tengchongensis
TCGATACGCACGCTACAGGGGGCTTGCAAAAATTCAAGAGCAATGCCTCCTAACTGCTGTGGCTCAAAACATAAAAAAGTTGGCTATGCTGCTTTTGAGAGCAGGTAAGGGAGGTGGTTTTAAGTTTATATGGGTTGATATTCATCCATTAATTGTTTATATCCCTTTTATATACCAAAACCCTGCGATCAACAAAGTTGATTCGCAGGGTTTGTCAACATTCTCAGACTCTATAAAGAGTCTTTTATGGTGTAACCCTATTAATGTCTCTAGGAAACAAGCTTGTATTTCTAACGTTTTGAAAACCTAATAATTGCATGGTTAACCTTTCCAAACCCATCCCAAAGCCTCCATGCGGCGGCAATCCATGTTTATGAATCATCAAAAACGATTGCAAATCATCAGGGTTAAGGCTCTTTTTCTCGATTTTCTTCAATTGCTCGTTATAATCATGAATGCGTTGCCCACCGGTTGTAATCTCTAATCCATTTAACAACAGGTCAAAACTTAGCGTATAATTTGGATCGTTTGGATCGTCCATAGCATAGAAAGGTCGTTTACTGGATGGGAAATGCGTCACAAAGATAAATGGGCAGTTATATTCCTTCTTTGCAAATTCACACAACAAACGCTCTTCCTCTGGTTCCAAATCCTCGAAATCGGCGATATTACGCTCAAACTTTTCAGCAAGAATTTCTTTCGCTTCCATAAACTTTACACTGGGTATCTGATCAATCTTTTGCAGAGTTACTTTTAAAAGTTCTAACTCATTCTTGTACTCCGAGTCTAGCAGCTCAAATATATGCTTAAATAGGTCAGTTTCAAGATTCATGATATCCTCGAAGCCCTTAATAAACCCCATTTCAATATCTAGGGACACATATTCATTTAAATGTCTCGATGTGTTATGTTTTTCCGCTCTGAATACAGGTCCGACTTCAAAAACTCGCTCAAAAACGCCAACCATCATTTGTTTATAAAACTGTGGACTTTGAGCAAGAAATACCTCTTTTCCAAAATAGTCAAGTGTAAAAATGTTTGAACCACCTTCAGCGCCAGCGCCTACAATTTTGGGGGAATGAATTTCCGTGAATGATTGTTTTTGTAAATAATCTCTAAATCCACGAACAATACCCTCTTGCAATTTAAAAATAGCCCGCTCACGAGGATTACGTAGTGCCAGGGGTCTGTATTGAAGGTTTGTATCTAAGTTGACATCTAGTTTTTTGTAATTAATGATGATGGGCATTTCTTCGTAGGGTTTCGATAGCACTTCTACATAATGCATTTGAATCTCACAGCCTATAGGGGATCGTTGATCTTCAACTACTAATCCTTTAACCACTATGGAAGAACCTTCGCTGATGGAGTTTAGATCAAACTTAGAGAACTCAACAGAATAAACCGTTTGCATCAGGTCTCTTGCAGATCGTAATATGACGAAAGCAAAGCCACTCATCTTGCGTATTTTATGAACGGTTCCTTGAACTTTAACAACTTGTCCAATATGACTTTTTGCTTCTGAAAATCTTATCGCTTCTGACTCGATTTTCCCCTTAATGAAGTCCATTTCCTATATCAACTCCGATACAATTCGAATTATTTAATAAATTGTATTATAAAAACAGCTTTGCATCAAGAAATCTTTGATTTTTTAGGCTCTTGTTACCTACAACCAATGTCTTATCTAATTTGCGTATTCAAACATAGTGTCTATAGATTAGTGGTGATAGTGAAGAGTAAATTTCATCAACATCAACACTCAAATTTAAAGCTAGTTTGTGTATCGAGTTGAATTTATCAAACAAAACTATACTTTCCCTTCGAATAAATACTTCTTCCTCGCAATATAACCAACTTGTATTCATGCAAGGATAGCAAGGAAGTACAAATTTTTTTCTCTCAATGAAAATAGGGGTTTGATTCTCAAACATTTGAGCGAAAGAAGGAAAGTCACCATAACCGATCGCTACCAACAAGCATGTTCCTTTTGATAGTTTTACACGGCTGGATGTATACCCCACATGAATTGGTTCTCTAATTAGAGTTTTAGACAAAATCCGGGCATGTAATTCAAGACAAGGTTCTGTTACCCTATTTCTTGATCCTAATAACTCCATTAATAACCTTACTTCCAAAAAAGGAAAGTGGAGATTGGGCTTATTTATAATATTGCTTCCGCCGATATTCATGGACATATTGTTTTTCTTTGTCCACTGATAAATTTCATTTATAACAGCTTCTTCCTTAGCATTTATTGATTCATTAAGGTGAATGAGAACCCCTTTGCAGGCGTGAACCTTGGGTAAAGACATAGCCTCTTCTTTAGATAATCCGTGAAGCCCTAAAAAGGGGTCTATTCTGACATAACTCTTTGCTTCATAACCTTTCCTTAGAACAAAAGCCCAATCTTCCTTTTTCATCACCGTAATATACAAATTTGAATGTTCCCCCAACTGTGTCAGAATCCAAGGATCATCATTTAATACTGGGTATAGTATCAAAACGGGTTTCGAATCTCGAACAATCTGTACAAATCTCTGATAATCTCTCCAATCATTTAAGACAAATGATAGATTTTCATTTGCAAGATGCGATAGTAAAGACATTCCAAATCCATATACGTTATTCTTACACACCATAAATAAAGAGGATCTATACGGTAATTGTTTCGTTAGTTTTCTTATATTGCTTTTTATCGTGTCTAAGCTAATCCGTAAATACAAATTATTATTCATAGCCATTGCCCTTCATTACACGTTGTACCGTTCGTTTATTCAACCATATGCGAAACAATTCCGTATCAGGAACTTGGAGGGATGGACCGTCTTTAATAAATAAGGTCTCCCATTGCTGTTTTTCCAAATCATAAACAGGCCAATTGCCATAACAAGCTAATACAGGATGCACCCTATCCCAATGATAATCCTCTTCGAATGGAAGCCAAGGCACATTTCCTTCAACCAGTCTATCCTTTAAGCATCGATTATAATCAATGGCAATGAGAGAAATAATTTGGCTTTGTACCTCTTCCCATTTCTGTTCATCTTTTTCAAACTTGAAATTAAGATGCGGAACCTTAATCTGTGGAACATTATATTTTTCCTTCAGTATCTCAATGAATGGGCCAGAAAACTTGGTGGATTCAACATCCACCAAGCTATATTGGCTCCAATTAATATCTGGGTGTTGATTGATTGACTGCCAAGCATACAATGATCCAAACAAGAAGTTGCCACTTTCAATCTTTAAAGTAGGCGACCAAGAAAGATAGTCCTGATTAAAACAATACTCAAATATAAACTTTAATCTCTGGCATTTAGGACAGCACCCACAAGGTTTTCCCTGGAACAGATATGAATGCCAACAAGAATCCAATTCCATTAATTTCTCGATCCCCAATATCTTGGACAAAACTTGATATACTCCAACAGTGTGTAAAGATGCGATTGGAGAGATGAGCTTGAAATTGACAACATTTAATGCATGAAACAAATCCATCAGGATTTTTAATGAACAATATGTTTCAGTTGGAACTAAATCACACAACCCCTCGTTGGGAAAAGTATGAATTACATCCCATGGTAGCCCCACAGCAAGATAGGCTGGCTTACTGGAATTGAGATCAAAGTAAGGAGCCGCAAACGTCACATGAATATCATCGGCTTGATGAAAAGACACATTACCCAATTGGCGATTTGCTCCTACCACAGATACTTTGTAATATTCCTCTGGTTGACTCAAGACAAAATTGATGTGACCTTCTTCGCTATGTTGGTCATTGTCATAAGTAACTAAGTAATGAACTGTTTTGACCTGTGCAACATCCAATAGAATCTGGCATAGTGTCGAATCTTTTCCACCTGTGTATCCCAAGAAATACGCATTTGAATCAAGGTAAAAAAATGGGGTTTGCTGTTCATCGCCAATCTTTTTAAACAACAAAGATGCAGTTGGACGGCCATACAAGTGAGTGTATGTTCTGGTAACTAAATCATAGTGTTGTTGAATATAGATTACTACTCTAGGGTCCAAATCGTCCGATAAAACAACTTCTTGTGCAAAACAAAGATCAATTGTAGCCCAAGATAACAACGTCGCTCGAACAAGTTCAATTCCTATTGGGTGAGGTTTCTTCTCTGACAAAAACTGATAACGCCCAAGATGTACCTGATCCGCCCAAGCATCAACATAGACATTTCCCTTATCAAGGGTACTTTGCAAACGTACAGATAACATCAGGCTATCTCCACCTTTTTGGGGAATTGGGCAATCGTCTTCGCAATTTGCTGCCTTAACTCGTCATCTGACTTTCCATCCAGTCTAATGTCATGTTGTTCGAGGTAATCTGGGTTGAATAGTGTATCGATGTATTTTAAACCACAATCGGGTAGTACCGTCGTAATAATCGGCTCTGGATTAATAACTTCTGTTCTTTCGAAAAATTTTTTAATCCCGGCTAATACACATCCTGAAGATGTTCCTGCGCAAATTTGCTCACGATCTAATAGTTCATAACATAACCGGAAAGAATCTATATCTTTTACAGATATGATGTCATCGACAACGGAAAAGTCCATATTTTGGGAAATAAAGTTATCACTGATTGAATGAATGAGATGATCGGAATATAGTGGGGTTTTTTGGAGGAATGTATCACGATAAATCCCGCCTTCTGGTTCTACACCAATAACTTTAATACTTGGATTTTTTTCTTTAAGATATCTACCGATCCCGGAAATAGTCCCTCCAGTACCAATAGTAGAAAAAAAGTAATCAATCTTACCTCTCAATTGTTCATACAACTCTGGGCCTGTTGTCTGATAATGTGCAAGTGGATTGTTGATGTCAACAAATTGATCAATAAGGACAGAATTTTTTATTTCTTGGCTTAAACTCTTTGCTACCCATACATAACCGCCTTCTTCATCCGAAGGAACATCCGAATCACAAACAACAACATGCGCACCATAAGACTTTAGTAACGCAATTTTTTCTATAGAAACTGAATCAAAAACAGTGCATATAAGATTTAGTTGATTAATCTTACATGCCAAGCACAAACCAAGTCCCGTATTCCCACTTGTAGCAGCAATAACTGTATTGCCTGGATGAATTTTTTTCTTTCGAACGGCTTCTTGAATCATATAATATGCTGGACGATCCTTTATTGAGAAAGTGGGATTGAGGTACTCCAATTTAGCAAACACATTTAAGTCTCGAAACAAACGACTTATCCTCATCATAGGCGTATTTCCCAAAAAGGATTCAATCCCTTCAAATATCACCAAACCACTCCTTTTACTATAAAGGAGAATAAAAGAACTTCACAAAACGATGGATGAATTACAAGATCATACAATATCAAAGGGTACGATTTCCAATATTGAAAAAGCGAAAGGCAAAGTATCCCCAAAAACCCTTGAAATCTATTTAGACAAATTAGAACTAACTGAGGATGAAGTTCTACGGAGAGTTAAAATAGTGCAAGAGGAAATGAATGAGTATTACGACCAGTTGGAGGCAATTGAAACAATTCTTAACAGGGGTTTTTTAGATACGGCTAAAAAACAGCTAGAACGGTTTCAACTTGAAGAATACCACCCGTTAACCCCATTTCTATTTTTCTTACAAGGTCGGATTTGTTTTGAGGAAAAAGACATAAAGAAAGCGGAGGATAACTTCCACACTGCAATTAAACTTTGTAAGGATTATAGATTGAATCCAAAAGACAATCTAATTGCTGCTTGTTATGCAGAATTAGGCCGATCACGCCATAAACAAGATGACATGAAAAAAGCTATTAAATTCGTTGATCAAGGCCTCTCTAATTATGACGAAACAAAAGGAAAAAGAGAAATCAAGTTCAGATTATTAGGAAACAAAACCCTTTACCTGTTAAAATCGTCCCAAAATGATCAAGCATCTTGGTTATTGGACAAAGTTTGGACTGAGGTGGAAGGGAATTTTTATGATGACTACTCTGTATTAAATCTGTATAAATTCAGGTCAATGTTTTTGCGGGATAAAAAACTATATGACGAGGCTCATCAATGCTGTCACAAAGGCATGCAAATTGCCAGGAACCATTGGAGCCATAGAATAGGACGCTATCTCGATTTTCTGATCATATCAGGTAGCATTTATTTAAAACAGGGAGAACTCAAAAAGGCACTAGACCGATTTCAATTAGCATTAGACTCTGATGTAGATTACCGCGCACCTCGAAGACATATGGATGCCCACACATACCTCGGTATTCTATTCAACACTAAAAAAAAGTGGTCCGAGGCTACCATTCACTTAGACGAAGCGATCAGAATCGGACGTGAAGAATCAGATGCTTTTCGTCTAGTAAAAGCACTGATCGTTAGAGGGAATGTATATTTTCTTCAAGATCAATTTTCAGAGGCTCTTCCATATTACGAAGAAGCTGTAGAGATTTCTAAAAAGTATGGGTACAAACAAAGGGAATATACAGCTTTATTGAAATCAGCGGATTGTTTTGATAATCTAGACGAGAAGGAACGACGCCGTGATTGCTTAGATAGTATGTATCGCCTTCAAAAAGACCTTCAGATAAAAAGTGAGGATGAGATCTATGAAGTATAACCTTTTCATTTCTTCATCCATGGTCGGCGACGACGATGATGATGACTAGACAACCATAAGTTATAACAGAATTCATTTAAATACGTTATTAAACAAACAGGGGAGTATTTAACATCTCCCCTGTTTTTAGTTATTACAGCTTTGTAAGATATATTTTATTTGCGTTCTTATCAATTGCTTTAATTACAGCCTCAGCAATTTTACCCTCATAAGCTGTATCATAAATCAGCTTTCCGTTTACCTCCACTCGATACATCGGCTTCGGTTTGGTTACTTTCTTTTTCAAACCAAGTGCCTCTGCCAATCCTTCAACAATTGCCGCTGCCAATCCATCCAAGAACTTTGGATCGCGCAACAGCTTATTTTCTTTTGGATTGTCAATGAACAGACATTCCAGTAGTACCGCAGGCATCCGGGTATCACGCAAAACGGCAATTCGAGAACGCGCCGCCTGACTATCATTTTTAGCCGGGTTTCCATGCGCACCAATTCCATAACCCTTGAGATAAGACAATACCTGATCATTAATCACTTTTTGGATTTGTTTGGTCCGAGCCGGTGCGTTATGAGCCACAAATGACTCAAAGCCCGAACCTCCCCCCGCATTACAATGCAGAGATAAAAAGAAGTCAGCGTTTTTGCTATTTGCAAAAGCAATTCTTTTGCGCAGTCCCTCTGGCGGTGCCGGATAGGTTGGAGAAGTGTTCTTATTCCGAGTCATTGACGTAGCCGCATTCGCATAATCACCAAGATAGTTATTAACCAACTCCGCAAGCCGTAAGGCTACGTCTGCCTCCTTCAAACCATAATCAACTGCGCCAGAATCTTTCCCACCATGTCCTGGGTCAATTACAATCAAGTTCATAAATGAATCCTCCCCTTTTTGATAAATGAAAAGGGAACAGCTCCGCGTTTCGCGCCGCTCTCCTTCGTCGATCAGCCGCTTTCACTTGGAGGTGTTCCCTTGCGCTAATCCACAGCACTTAGACTATCAATTAATCGCTTTTGGGTTGTACACAAAAATCCCCAATGCAACGGCAAGGCCACAGAATGAGTTAAAGACCGTCTCATAAACCGCCCATTGTTCGGGTGCAATATTCAAGCCTAAAGCACCTAGTAGCAATTTAACAAACGCGAAAAGCAATCCCCATACTTTCGGATCACGCAGTCTCAGCATGATATTTTGCATTTTTATTTAACCTCCATTAGATCGATTTTTGAGCAAAAGAAAAGAGCGCCATTATAGCGCCCGTAACCAATGCCCCAATCACCACGCGCCATAGCCAGACTTGCTGGCTCTCCACTTTTTGCGCGATGTTATACGCTTCATCCGCTTTGTAAAGGGCCTCTCTTGCTCTTTCCTCCGTTTGGCCCACGCCTTCCAGCTTGGATTCCATCACACTGAGGCGAGTAAGAATCTGCTGTGACGTGGTACGAAACTCATTCCCTATGTCTTGGATCGATTCATACATTTCTTTAACGGAAATAAAAAAGCCCGCATCCTTTTCCTGCAATTAGACCACCACCTTAAAAAACGATGGGGTAAACTTTTGTTACCCCACCCCTAAACCACCCATTCCAATAAAGCCGCTTTTAATTCATTTAACTTTGCCTTTAACTCGTCAGTGGATTGGGCACCATCAAAATCAATTTGGTCAATCTTTTCCTGTGGCGTCATTGGTGGGGGTGGGGCCGTAGGAATGTGGGCATTGACTACCGCGCTCACTAATTCTTCCGTCACGGTTTCATCTACTTCTATCGTTACATCTAAACAAAATCCTACCTCTGCATTTGGATCAGGCGTTCCAAACATCGTAATGGGTTGAATGGATGCCGCTATGAATTCGTCATATAGCTTGGAAATGAAATTCCCTTTCTCATAGAAATATCGTGGCATTGTCTCACCCCCTAATAAACAATATTGATAGGGGCCATCCATGTGGCCGCCGCTTCAACTAGGTTAATCGTCATGTTACTCCCAGAATCCTGCATTCCTTGAATCTGAATAAAGTCCCCCTTTGCCATTTTTGCGATTCCTGTGCATGAGAGATCAAGAGCCGAACCATTTGTGTAAACTTGATTCACCGCTACAATATAGAAACCATTATGCAACAGCCTTACCCCCCGGCGACTAGCAGCCGCACCCCCGACAAATTGCACCCTTCCATAAATAAAGAAAAAACCATCCTGCGGCGCGATGATTCTGCTCAAATCACTTTGATCCATCATACTGGTGGTGGTATACCACGATGTGGTTTCGATACTTAGCGTTGTATAGTTTCCGCTACTGGTTAGCACTTGCGTAGCTGTGGAAACTCTTTTCGTTGATGGGGCCAGCGCATATGGAATGGTAAATTCCCGTAAATCCTTGATGATAAATTGAGAGGCGTCTGTGGCCCCATTGGGAATGGTCAGTTGTGCCAAAGGGATTTCCCAAATGGTTGCCGTTTGGGTTAATGTAGTCGAGTTTTCCAAGATGGCATATATAATGGTATTGGCGGTGAAATCCGCTCGCAGAACGACTGTATCCGTTCGATTTGCCCCCGTGTTGTTGGGACTGATCGACATTAAATAATCACTGCCTGAGTGTTTGAAAAGGTGGCCCTGTATATAGGCATACCCATTAGAAATTCTGATATGGAGACCCGTTCCCGCTGTAACGGATAGGTCAGAATCCTTGGTGTCCATGATCGATCCCCGCGCGATCACGCCAGGACTGCGGAAGAACTTCATCAAGTCTCGCCAATCCGCTTCTAAGCTGGCCTGAGAATCCCAAGGGAAACTTTTTAATGTGGCTGGCATCTTCTCACCTTCTTTCCAAATTTCCAAGCCTTGCTTCTAAATTGCGATATTGATCAAAGAGCCGAAAACGGGTACCCACTCCGGGAGTGCCCACTTGTGGCACGATTTGCTCCCCGTCTTTGCTAAGGATCAACGTGATAGAGCGGATCACGTCTTGAATCTTTTCCTTTTTAATCTCTACGGTGCAACGATCCCCCAAGTCATAATCCAGAAGGTAGCGAGTTGGGAAAACATCCAACGGTGAAATTTCTAATCCCGTCTTTTCCGTATTATCAGTAAGAGCCTTAACCAACGCTTGTAACAATTCGTCTTTGTCGCTTGTGCTTCGATGATCCACAAACATCTCAATGGTTCCGTACAGGCTCCGGCTTGGCTCATCTCCACTATATTGGAAAGTCCGGGCTTCCTTCTCACCGCCGCCTCCAACGATGCCAAAATTAGCCGTAGGTGCTTCCACACTGTAGCGGTATGGCCCAAGGTTGCCGCGATCCCTTGAGAAAACAACTACATTGGACTTCTCATTGGGTCGATACACTTGAAATTCCAATACCTTGTTATTGATTTGGATCACGCGGAATCCCAATCCCCCACCCGTCACCCCCGCTTCTTGGAGCTTGGAAACGAGTGGATGAAGGCGAGAACGGATTGTCACCGTTTGCCCCCGTTGTTTATCGGAAGCCGTGGTAAGACCGGGAATTCGCCTCGATGCGGATGCTTCTTCTGCCGCATTCTTTCTAACAAGGTGAATCATGGCCGATTCTGCTGGCCCTTTGAACATGTCATAATCATAGCCCGCCCCGGCAATCGAGTAATAAGGTGGTGGAAACGCCAGTCTTGCCGCTAACAAGCCATTATCATCCACACCATAGAAGGTATAACCATCATCCTCTTTTTGCTCATCCTTTAACTCAAAATTTTTGATAGGGCCGGAAAAAATAGGGGCACCGTCTCGCGTGACAAGAATCCCGGCAATTCCTCCGCCTTGCCGCCTCACTTCCAACAACAATTCCACATCCGGCGAATCAAGGGGGAGTTCCAGCGTCCATTTCCCCACGTCATTAAACTTCATGACCATCTCCAATTTTGTAAAGTGAGTAATAGAGCCTACCCGGTCTAAATTTCGATCTCTGATCCACAGTTCATACAACGGCATAGCATCAAACTCCTAAGTAACGCTCTTGAAAAGAAAGTTCTATTTTTGAATCCGCCGTGGCCCCGGACATCTCTACCCGGACGATGTTGGCCCCGGCTCCAATCTTCCACAGTGTAGAGCCAAAGGCTAAAGACGGATAAAGGCTTGTCCCATCATCCGGTTCAATTACTCTCTGTTTGGTGTCTATCGTGATATATTGGCCCTGCGTTAATGTGACATTGTTAAAAGCCAATGAATACCCGGTAGTCAAATTAATGATTTTCGGATTCTGACCCGGTCCGATGATCTTCCACACCGGGAACGTTTCAATATCTCCCCCGTTTGTAATCGTGATTTCCCCCGTAACGGCTTCACTTCCCAAGCGAAGTGGAAGCAACGGAAACCACTTGGGCGGGTTGCTGTCAATTTGGAATGAAGCCGAAAAAATGTTATTGGAATAGAAAAAAGGATCGAAAGCCCGAAACGTGAGCGTCATTTTCCGCCACGCTGCCATGTCGTTGGCAGAGGTTTGTCCTTCCATCCCTTTGGCATACACACAATGGACGTACCTTTCTATTCCATCCGGCGCGATCACCTTTAACCTTCCGATCCCTTTGTAACTATTGAACATGGTCCGCAACTGCCGCACCTTTTGGAATAGATCAGCGCGGTTTTGTCCAAACAGAACCACATCAATATCCATCTCACGCAGTGGCGTTCGCACCATCTTCAGTTGCGTCCCATAATCAAACGGTATATCACTTTCTACATATTCAAAGTCAGCCATATCAAAGCCGCGCCATCCAGCCACATCTAACCACCCTTGCCCCGTCAATTCTTGCTCCTGACTGTCAGGCATAATCCAGATGATCCGTTCAATGTTGTCAACCATATAGCCATTCCAACCTTTGCAATTCGTTAGAGATCAGCTTTTCTGATGGCTGATTAGACCCATAAACATGAAAAGTATATTGGTTGTTTTGGGTAGATGTGGGCATTGGTGATGAAGATGAATGGCGAATATCGGGAATCCCCGCCGCTGCTAGACCGTTTGCGGCCCGCGATACCATTAAGGCGGATTTCTCTATACCAAGTGCCAATCCTTGGCCTACATAGGCACCAAGTTTAAAAGTCACACGAGATGGTGAGTGAATATCCAGCGCGCTTTTTATCGTATTTTTAACGGTACTTGCAATGGATTGGGCTTTGCGAACGACGGCACCCATCAAGGAACTTAACCCATTAAGAAGCCCCTGAATGATATTCCTCCCGATCCCATAAAGGTTGATCCCACGAAGATAAGAAACCGCACTGCCCCATCTTGAGCGAATCGCGCCCAATACATTTGACATGGAAATAGAGACAATGGAACGAATCGAACTCCAATTCCCAGTAACTACGGATTTTAAAATCTGAGAAACACTTTTAACAACGGATGAAATTATGGGAAACCGAGCTTGCACCAGTCCAACCACAAAGTTTACCCAGGAAGTAAAAGCACTGCGAAGGCCCGACCACATGGATTTAATAAGGGCAAGCCCGCCTGAAACGAGTGCTTTAAACCCTTTCAAGATTCGCCCTAAGAACAACAGGTTCATAAGATTCCAGATGAATTCCTCCGCACCAGAAAAAAGCTGTTTTGTTCCGGCCCACATCGCGGAAAAATTCCCGGTGAACAGTCCGGCAAACAGCTTGACCAACCCCAATATCACATTTAAAGCCCCACTCACTATGCCTTTTACGTTTTCCCAGATGCTCACAATTAAAAACTGGACTATCGGCATCACCACAGAAACAATCGCCTGTATCCCAGTAAATACATTGCGGGTGGCTTGCAAAATCATTTCCCCGTTCTGAGTCCAAAAGGTTTGTATCTGTGTCGCAATCCCCTGCACAAAGGTAAGAACAGCCTGAAGTGCCGGAGTAATGACAGGCAGAAGCGCCGCAAATGCTTGGCCCAAGAGACTACCCAACTTGCCAAAAACAGCACCGACAAAAACAAAAAAAGACTGAAGCAATTGAAATAGTTGCGTCAGTCCGGGAGCAAGCGATTGAAATGAGTTTTTAAGGCTTTCCACGGCCCCTTTACTTTGGGTAAACCCACTAATGAAACCTTGTACCAATGTCACGATGGGCACATGCGAGAAGGCTTCACTCAATGCATTTCCTGCACTCCCTAAAATGGATGGCAGTTGTTGCACCATCTTGATGAGACCAGGCAATTGACCTTTGATCCTTTCAAAAAGTGGTTTAGTCATTTGGGCCGACACTTGTTTCCATGTATCATTCAATGTTGCCATCAATCCGTTAAAGGTGGTGGCTTGTTTGGCCATCGACCCACCAAAGGATTTTTCCATTCCGCCAATCAGTTTAGGCAAAGCATCTGAGGCCATCAGCTTCCCCTGCTCGGATAACTTCATTACCTCTTTGACACTTAATCCCATCGCATCGGCCAACAACTGCCAACTGGGGATTCCCCTTTCCGCCAGTTGCATCATTTCCTCAGCAGAAATTTTCCCCTTGGCCCCGATTTGGAACAAGGCCATTGAGCCCCTTGCAACTCTTCCTGACCCCCGACTGCGGAAACCGCGTCGCCCACAATCGTGAGGGTCTTTGTCAATTCCTTTCCTTGGAACCCGGCCATGTGAAGCAACTTCGCGGCCTTGTCCAGCCCTTCAAACTCGAACGGGGTTTTGGCGGCGAGTTGTTGCAGGTCTTTCATGGTTTGGGCCGCTATTTCTTGGGATTTGGTCAGCGTTTCCCATGCAATAGCCGACTGCTCCAGCATGGCGTTGTATTGGACTCCCGTTGTTACCGCTTGAGACATGGCGGCAACCCCCGCGCCAATTGCCACAGTAATGGCAGAACCCACCGCCGCCATTGCCCCCGTTGCTACAGCCCCAAACTTGCTAAACTGAACCCCTAACCCATTGATCTGCTGATCGGCGCCGCGATCATCAATTTTAAGCGTTGCGTAAAGCTCCCCAACCTGAAGGGCCATTTACTCACCTCCCCCGCACAAAGTTTAAAAACTCCTGTTCCGCTTCGTCGTGATCCGTTATTTTTTCGTCATGCTCGCTGAACGCTTGCAGGGTTCGACTCTCTCCACTCAGACCAAGTAACAGAGACACAAAACGCCGGAATGTCATCCCATCCAACGACTGAACAAGATTGATCCCATATTCCCGTTGAAAATCGGCCTCCACCAAGTACCAATGTTCAATGGCAAAGCCGAAAAAATCTTTACCGTGGGGCCGTCCTACTTTCCCACTGGCCCTTGCTCCGTCATGGACTTGGATTGTTCCTCAATCACAAGGCGCAATAGTTGGGTTAATTGGTCAAAACTTAACTTTTTAGATATTTCCACAAGGGTCTCGCTTGAAAAGATCCCTTCCAGCATGTCCACCGTCTCTTGCATACTCAATTCCGCGCCTTTCCCCTTGCGTTGCTCAAGTGAAATGACTTTAAGCATCAGATCAGCACGCGGAGCCGCCGGAATCGCATAGTTTTTGCCACCAACTTTAATTTGAATGGATTTTTGCTCACTCTCTTGAATAAAAGAATCAAAATCAATAAATGACATCTGTTTTCCTCCTAGTCGTTAAACTCGGTCAAGTCTGTTGCCGTTGGGGTAAACTCTTCAATTTTCCCATCGATCACCCATGAAAAGTTCCAACTGGCAATGTCATTGGTTCCCCCACCCATGTCTGAAATGGAGGGAGCGCCTAAGATATAAAAGCCGTGCTTCTTGGATGGGGTAATCATCTTTAGCCTCGTCTGGGCGGCTTGGTCCAACTCTTTCGCCAATTTATCAATCAAGGCCTGTCCCGCGTCCCGCTCACCCGTTGCAATGTCCTCCAAGTAATTGGCCTCAAACTCCAGTTTCCAACCGCGTTGCACGACCATTTGCCCTTTAAATCCTTGCTTACAAAAACTGTTGGTTTCTGCCGTCTCATCTTCCCCGCCAAATTTAAACGACGTGATTCCACACAATTTAAGCCACTTGGGGGTGGTGGGATCAGTCAATTTGTCTTCAATGGAGAAGAGGAATTTTGACGCAACCATCTCTTTACCCATCGGTCATTTCCTCCAATCTGACGACAAAATTAATTGAGAATTCATGGCGTCCATTTCGATCCACGCCAATGTGTGCCGGAGGATAAGAAAGAATCAAAGAAACATAATTCCCTTCCGGCATCAGATAACCGGAAAAGTGGTTCACCGCCTGATAAATGGCATACGCTTTTTCTCCAGCCGCTAAGCTGTTGATGGCCCGGACAAGAATTTGCACATGCTGGCGAAAGTAGATGCGTTTGCCGTTGATCGATTCGGCATGACTCCCACCTGTGGCATAGATTGCAATCACTTCATCAGGAGCCGGCGGCAAAGCATGAATAAAAATGTTTCCACTTGTTCCGGTTGCATCAAAAAAGCCCAATCTCTTCGTTTGAAGAAACTGGGCCATCTGTTCCAATATCCTCATGTTCCCACACGACCTTTAATCGCTTGTTGTGCTGTTTTGACAATCTCCCCTTGTTTTTGATTCGCCACATCTTCCAACCATTTGCCCTTGCGCCCGTTCTGGAATCGGTATTCCGGGTGTTCGTGCAAACGGCGAGCATAAGGAGTGTTGTAGGATACGCAGCCCGACAAGATGGATTCATCAAACGACGCAACACCCGAACGGAGCAAGGTTCCCTCATTTAGCGGCACATCCTCATTGGCAAGAGCCAACATCTTTTCTGTTCCGGCAATCACGCCATCCAATAACGCACTTCTGAAGCGGGCCAAGCCTGTCCGATCCGGTTTGAATCGAAATGTCATTGCAAATACACCTCAATATGGGATAAATCAAAATCACATTGCTCGGCCACGCTGATCACCTCAAATTCCTGACCCCGAAAAATCACCATTGATCCGGTGGTTATAATGATTGGCACATCAAAAAAAGCCCGGTATCTCGCCACGATCTCCGCGCCTTTCTCATTTCTTATTAGTTGGTTATATGGTTCAATCCGGCACCTTCCATTAATGGGATCACCATAGATAGGCCCATATGCACCATGTCCAAGCAGTGGTTTTACTTGGGCCGAGTGGATCAACAAAAAGGGAAAAATCCGCATTAATACCAAGCCCCCTTTGTTGTAAGTAATCCCGCTTTCATCAGGTACTTAATCGCAATGGGGTTGTATTGGGAAATAGCCCCACCCCCGCCATCTGATCCAGACTTGCCGGAAAAGGAAAAGTTCCCGATGCTGACTGAACCAATCACGCCGACCGCCACATCAAACCCCTCGCTAAAATTGCCGATGTAAGATGCTTGGGCCAAGGTTGCCAGCTTTAACGCCTCTTTCTGTGCCTCTGTTACATTGGATAGATCATCCACTATAGGCACCGTCACCAGCAGGCCAATGGATTCAGAAGCACGCTCTAATAACCACACGGCATTGGGGAAGTCTTTCCCCGTGTATTGCTTCAACTCTTCCGGTGTGGCAAAGACGGGAATCATCCCTTGTCACTCTTCTTGCTTGATTTGGTTGGTTGTGGCGGCTCCACTTCTTGGTATGTTCGATCTTTTTCCAAACGTTCTACATGATCCGGGTCAATTACTTCCCATGCATGGCCCGTTTCCGTGTTCATAAACCAAGGCATTCACATGACCCCCTTTATGATTTATTAGCCGTTAGAACAGCCAGAGCTTTCGGCTTTACTGCTTTGGCACCATATAAGGACAAGCCTTTAACCGCATCGGCAAAGCGCTTTTCTGGGCGGTAAGCTTCGATCTTGGTCAACTGTGAAGCGAAGGTAATCGCTGACGTGTGACCCGCTATGATCTTATATTTGGCTCCCGATGCGTTCGGCACATTGTTTGACGTGTACACATCAAAACCAGCCGCACGGCCGATAAAACCATTTTGCAATATCTGACCCCCCAAGGCGGTGGCCCGGATAAAGCGATCATCTTTTAATAGAAGGCCGTGATACCATTCCGGCACAACCACCCATCGATTGGTTCGCGGAATATCATTTTCGGAAAGAACCACCGACAAATCAACAAGGTAGTCATAGGCAGAATCCTTGGTAGGCACAATCGGCGTAGTATCGTTCCCGATTGCACTAACCGCATCCGTATATAGATTAGCGATGAATCGATCTTTCACATCAGCCAGTGCATAAGAGGCTTCTTCCATCGCCTTTTGCATGATTTTTGGGTTTTGTTGGGCGCGATCAACATCATCAACTTGGAAGTTAAAGGCTTTCGCCTGGTCAATCACCAGCGCTCTTGTCCCATCACTTAACGTTTCCGGCCCAGCCATATCTGTGTTTTTTGTATAATCAAAGACACTAATAGGGCCGACATTTTGAATGTGGACTGTATCCCCGTATTCCCGAATTTCCCCCTCATAGTCGGTGTTTACCAAGTTCCCGTAAACAAGGTTTTTCCGCAGATTTTCTAAAAGCTGTGCAGACCATATTTCTGGGATAAAGTTATCAATAGCCATTTAAATGCCTCCTATCGATTTAACAAATGGTTGAGTTCCCCCGCCGCCAAAGCACGGTTGACCTCTTCCGGCGGCATCCGCTTTAAATCCTCGCGAGTGATCCGACGGTTCCCGTTTTCTTGGAAGGATTGGCCGCCCTTGCTCGGTGGCTGCTGTTCCTCTTTAGCTTGCTGGCGAATCAAGTAAGGTTTTTCTTGGGCCAATGCATCAAGCGCCTCCCGGACGCCTTTCACACTGCCATCCTCGCCAATCTCCACCCCTTCCCGGCTCATCAGGGTAAAAGCGGCATCCGCATCCACTATGCCCAGTTCTGCCGCGATGGACTTTACCTCGGCTTTCAATAGGCTTTGTTGCACCTTTTCTTTCCACTGGTTGATTTGTTGCTCAAAATCGCCGTCTGGGCTGATCCCAAGCTGAGAAACCACGTTTTGCCTAAATGCTTCAAATTGATCTTTGATCTCTTTCGCTTTGGTTCGGTACTTGGCCGATTCAGCACGAAGAGATTTGACATATTCCTCATTAAAGACTTTACTTTCAGATTCAAGTGAAACAGCTAATTCATTTTCATGTGGCTGATGCTCCATCTCAAAAGACCTCCCAACTTTTTAAGTTGCTATTAGGCAGGATTACTAGTTGTCACGAAGAAGACAAAAAATGTAAAAGATAATTTTGGGGTGATAAAATGCCTTACAAAAGAACTGCTGTCTATATAGAAAACGAATTTTTCGGCCATATCAAAGAACTCCCCGGCGTTTTGGGCAGTTATCATAAAAGACACCCACTAGATTTTAAGAAAAGGTCTGGAATACCTGTCGACTTAAAGCTTCAAAAATTGATGTATGAAGATCTTTTAGACCTTAGTAAACAAAATAACTGCACCATTGAAGAGTTAATTATCCTTTTTGTCGCGGAAGTTATGTACAAAACAATTTCCAACGACATTAAAGCCGAAAAACAGCAAAAACAAATCAAAAAAAATAATTCCCCTTCTATGCAAGGAGAGTTAATGCTATTTACCTAAATCAACCTATGGAAAAACGGTTGATTTCTTTTTTATCGGGCCTGCCCAATCTGTTCACGACCATAATCACGGCGTCTGTCGGTTTCTTTAATGAATGTCCTCATTATTGCCTGCCATTCTCTTACCTTGGCCCGTGCCCTTTTGCATTCTTCTACTGTTAAAGCCACCGCTTCCCGTTGCTTCCATTTGCGGATTTGACGTTCAATATAGCGTTGTTTCTGCCGCTCTTTATATGCACCTTCTCTTACATCCACTTGCTCAATCGGTTCGCCCTCAAAATAAGCGGAAACCGAATGGCGGCAATTGGGATGTAACAAGCCATTGTTTATTGCCACTTGTAATGGCCTGTATTTTGGATGGTTGCCAGAAATGCTAAACACTTTTCCTTGCCACGGCTTGCATAACGGCGATGGATCAGGATGGGCCGACACTTTCACTAGGCCATGTTCATTGTGGTTTAAACGGTCAATATGGCCTTTGATCTGCGCTCGCGCCACGGCTGACCGCGTTGCCATCTCCGTATAGGAAGCCATATCCCAAGAACGGCCCGACCGATCTATAAACGAAGTGATCCCCTGATCAGCAAGGTCATTTAACAACCGTTGCGCCCCTTGCCGTCTATTATCCACTCCGGTTATAACCCCCATTGCGGAACGGGTCACGATCTCCCGGTATTTGGCCCCTAACGCATTTAACATAATATCGTGTGTTGCTGTTAATGTGGAAATAAGTTCTCCGGCCAATTGCTCCACAGCGAGCGTATGGATTTGCGTAAAAGAGATTGAATAGGGGATTTGTTCGGCCCGATTGAGCGCGTTTTTTAAACTGTTTGGCGATCTCACTCGCTCAACGTCTGCCTCTGCCGCCTCAATGCCCATTTCATAAGCCTTTTGCACCACTTCATAAACGGCATGGGGAGTAAAAACCCCTAATTCCCCCATGATCCGGCGCAACTCACGGTCTAATTGGGCCGCAATCTCGATCTGCCGCTCCGGGTATCTCATCCCCTGTTGGATCGCCTTTTTCAGCAACGTTAAAAGCCGTAATTGCATATCAATATAAAGGTTACTGACGGCTTCATAAAGCCGCTGCTCGTCATAACCACTAATAGGCATTATTCGCTCACCATCTGCATTTCCGGCATGGTCTCGCTGAACGAAGCCAGCCCCAACACTTCGGGATCAGTGAGGGCCATGCCGTTTTCCTGTTTGATCCGTTCCACTTCCTCTTTGATTTGTGATTCGGACCATGTGGGATTCAACCACCGAACCGCCGTTTCAATGGAAAGCGCCTTGGCCTGTTGCAACTGGTTCACCACGGCAGAAAGCTGGCTCATGTCCGTTTCGATGCTATCCGAAAACTCAAGGTCTACCGTAGTAGTTAAGTCATAAGCGGCGCCCAAATGGGTATTGGCAATGGTTCGCATGATATGGATCATGTCCACAATCGCCTTTTTTGCTAGACGTTTCTTTTTAGCAGCCAGCATGAGAGACTTTCTTTCCCTCGCGCTGATCTCTGTTGCCGTCACCGCCGCCTGATCCCCCATTAGTCCAAAACTGGACGGGCTATATCCCGCAATCGTGATAATTTGCCGGATTAGGTTTATGGCCGTTTGCTCATGCTCCTGACACCTAATATTGAATTGCGTCGCGGTGAGGCTGTTCACATCAAACGCCGTGACACCCTGAAGCTTAACGTAAACCTCCCCGTCTACATCAAAAGCGCTGTTCCCCATTTCGTCAAAATCCATCATGGTTTCGGGAACATGGATTCGCGATTTTGCTAGTCGAATATCCCTTAACCAAGAACCATACACTTCATCCAATGCATCAAAGAGCGTTTCCAGCCCTGCGAAATCGCTCATTCCTAGTCCTAACCCGCGAAATTGGCGATTAGGCAACCGATTGGGAAGATAGCGACAGGCAACACCTTTCCAACCCGTATGGACTTGTGGTTGAATATAGGCCGTTTCTTCGTATTGAGTAAGCGGCACCTCTTGGCCCAACTGCGTAGATGTTCCAATATGGGCCGATGACAAGATATTCCCTTGGTGATCGTATTTTTCAATCAACCAAAGATATTGACCTGGTGTGATTTCTCTCACCCGTTTATAAAAAATCACGCTCATCAAAAGGCCATTCCGAAACACCGGAACCGCATTTTCTGGCGGCGTGACTGTAAGGATTGGATATTCGCTTAATTCCTTATCCCATATGGGTTTTAAGAAAACACCACCAAGCGCGGCGGCCATCTCAAACGCTTCTAACAACCGAGCGTTCACATCACATTGCTCAATCATATCAAGAAGTTTTTCTTGCTCCACCTGCAATAGTGGGTTGCTTTCCTCTTGCTTGGCCTCTTTGATGCACCATGTCGGCGGCTCTCCCATGATCAAATCACCCGACAATTGAGCCAAAGCCGCAGGTACAGGAACATGGATGGCCTTTTTATGATCCTTATTTGCTCTGGCCCAATACCAACCGGGATGGCCCGCATAAAACTCTCGAAGGAACAAAGGATCGCCGCTATACCATGCCGCGTGTTCCATCATCTTGTCATAGATGCGTTGCCAATCTAGCGGGCTTCCCCAATCTGTATAGGCGTTGTAAATATCATTAATAATCATGCTTATCCTCTCCGCATAAACAAATGCTTCATCGTATAGGCACAGTAGCGGACGGCGTCCAATGTGTGATCATGTTGCTTCACGGGCCGATCCTCGCCGCGCTCTTGGCTTCGTTCGTCCCATACATAAGCGTGAACTTCTTCAAGGAAGTGTCTACACCTCGACTGCACAAAAAAACGGTCTGTCTCCATGAGGGAGGCAACCGTTTCGATACCCGGAACGACGTCATTTTTTGCGGGGCCAATCTTCCGGCGTTCCGATGGTGGCAACTTGTTATAAAGCTCCATCAGAAACGCCTGAGCGCTTGGATCGATCAGGATAAATTCAATAGGCCATGAATGACGGGAATAGAACTTGATAAACTCCTTAACATACTGGCTCGGTGATTTCTTCAGCCCGTCCCGCCCACTATGGTAAAACTCATCAATGACATGGAAGCGGCCCATGCTATCCAGCCCACATAACATGAATGTGGTCGCGTTACTATTCCCATAATCCACCCCAATCCACGTCTTCACAATGTTCTGTGGCAACTCCTTCAACACATGGCGGCCCTCGTCGAACATCGAATAAATGACGCCTTCCGCAGTGACCCACTGACCCAAAATGTTCCGTTTATAGAACACACCGCTAAATTGCCGCTTTAACCGTTCCTTTACGGATTCGCTAAGGCTCAAGTTATCGTCCAGCAAGAAGTGAAGGCGAACCAACTTTCTTTCTTGGGCCTGATCAATAAAGTCAACTTTGAACCAATGCCTTGGCCCCTTGGGGTTGCAGTTAAAGAACAACTTGGCCCCCGGCACCGAACAACGGCCAATACACTGATCAACAAACGAGCGCGGCATGAGAGCCACTTCATCCAAGTAAACGCCCGCCGCCGTCAATCCTTGGACAGCATCTTGGGATTTCTCGTTTGATCCCCCAAACAGGTAATAAATGTTGCTCCCAATTTGGATATGCCGATCTTCTGCCGAACGGACATATTTATACTTGATCCCTTTGGCAGTCAAAATATCAAACATGGGCTTAAGGACGTTTCGGTTTAAAGCGCCCACCGAGCGGCCCGCAATGATAAACGCTTGACCCTCAAAACAGGCAAGTGACCACATCAAGAAACTATCAATCATGGCTATCGTTTTCCCGGCCCTAATGCTACCCTCCGCAATCACGCCATCATAATGAGCAAATGGGCTTTCCGGCATCCACCACATAAGCAGTTGCTTCTGCTTTTTGGAGAACGGTTTAAACTGGAATCCCTTATTCATCGTTGAACACGTCTTTCACTTCACCACGTAAAGCATCCAAGTAAATTTGCACATTGGGCGCTTCTGGTGCTTTGTTCTTTTGCTCCAGTTCTTGCCGCTTGAGTTCGATTTCTTGGCCCTTAAATTCAAGCTCTTTCTCCCGGTTGATCTTATCCCAAAGGGTGCCAATGACAATGGCGCTATCTCTCGCGTTAGTCTTCTGAATCAACTCAGGATTATACACGTGTTCGATGTAAGCATTAATCACTGACCAAGCTTTTTCTATATGCTCTTTCTTTTTTTGGTTTCTTAGTTCTTCGAATTGATCCGCCGGAGAATTCTTAACAACTTTATGAACCGTACTCACGGAAACATTAAACATTCGAGCGGTTTCACTGAGGTTTCCACAACTTGCATAATGAGCAATAATTGCTTCCCGCGTTTTTTCATCCAGTTTCTTTCCTCTACGGCCCACTACATCCACACCACCTCACCATAAACAAAGCGCCCTTTTCAGAGCGCCTTGTTAGTAATGTATACGATTCTATTCACTACTATCATATTACATCCTTTAACAAGGAAATTGTCGCCAAAATCATGTCAAAAAGCTGCCCTATATATTACTATCTATTCTTGTGGTTTTAATGGTCCTATTTCTTCATATTTTAACTCCAAAAAGTCTACAGTTTTCTTTTCTTTATCGTACATAGGAATAAGAGAAAATATAGGTTTGTAACTTTTGTTATCTTTATTAAGCGGCGCAACAATATAGAAATCTCCATATGTATCAATAATCACCTTACGAATTAACTGGTTGTTTTTGCTTTGTTTTTGTTCAATAACATAGAATTCTGTTTGGCTATACGCTTTAAAATAACCATGAAAAAAAGGGAGAATTGGCAAAGCAGAAATAATAATGATAGTAAATATATTGGACAGAAGGTTCTTCTTTTCATTAACTGCTATCATTTTATCTTCTTTTATACGATAGCTTTTTATTCTTTCAACTATAGATAGTCCTTTCTGATCTCTAGTCTTTTTCCAAAAATCATAGGGTATAACAACAAATGATAACAAAGGAAATAATAAAAACTGTATCAACACTTCAGTTGGAAGTTTTAATGGAATAATAGATAGAACAGAAAATATTAAGAAGTAAAGGGAAATTATAAAATATTTTATTTTACGCGGTTTTTTGTATAAATAATATAAGCCTATATAATAAAATGTAAATGCATAGACTAATCTTGAACTAGGCTTTAACAGCTTCAACAATGTGATATCAATATAAAAATCTGGTATTTTATAAGCTGTATATAATGCAAAATAATAAACATATGTCCATATGTACCAAATCACGATTAGACAACCAATAAATAATTCTACTGCTATAAGTTGATGCCACCAAGCAGTTCCCCACTCAGTTGATAATTTAACTGGATTGAACCCGTTAACTATTTGCTGTTTCCGTTGTCTTCTTCTACGGCGAGCGGTTGGATTTACAGGCATATGTTCCCCCACCTATCACAAATGATTATTCTTAATTTTATTATAAATAGGCACTCTAGGTTCATCAAACTACCCAGAGTGCCTTTCTATATTATCAAATAATATTTAAAGTAAGTGCCAGCTTTCTAAGTGCCTCATTTTTCAATCGATAATAAGTGCGTTTATTCCACTCCAATTTTATACATACCATATTATCTGTTGGCCTAGATAAATCAAAATACCTCATTTCAATTATCATTCTTTCTTCTGAATTTAATGCCTGCAAAGCCCTCTCAATCCTCATAATTTGTAATTTCTTATCAGCTAAACGAATAGCATATTTTTCGGTCATTGAATTATATTCACTATACAATGGGCTAGTTTTCTCTTGATACACAGGTATATATGAAGGGAGTTGTTCCTCTTCAATTGCTAACTTTAAAATAGGATAATCTCTTAGTATCCTTTCTACTTGCTTACGATATTCTGGTTTTCTCCAAGATTTTGGCGCTTGCTTCTCTACTACTCCCAATCTATTTCACTCCTATATCTAAATACTATCTCACACAACTCGTCATATAGCTTTATGTACTTTTGGTATTCTACCGGCTTGATCAAAGGGTTTGCCAAATACTCTGCCCCTTTGACGATCCGCTCCAAAAGCTGAAAATATTCCTGTTCTGTCATTCCCCATCAGTCCCTTGGTGGCAAATCAACAAATTGTTGGTATGGGCCATAAAAGCCGTATCTAAAGCGGTTGACACCAACGTCCCGCCCTTTGGCGATAATGGATTGAATCACCTTTGATCCGGGGGCATATCTTCCGGGATCAGTGTCATCAGGATTTTCCCAAAGGAACTCGACCACATCCGCGTCTTGTTCAATATCCCCACTCTCGCGCAAATGCTCAAGCGATGGCTCAATAGCCTTTTTCCCTTCCCGGTTCATTTGGGCCAACAAAATAAACACGCAATCCAACTCCATCGCCAATCGTTTGGCCGCTTGGGTGACTTGTCTAGCCCATGAAATTTTCCATTGCTTGATCCATGTGGGTAATCAATTAAGTATGCCTGTTGCATTTATCAATCTGCAAGAAAATCAAGCTCGCGCCGGGGCTGCTCATTTATTAATGCCTCTTTGGATGATTTCCGAACTCGATTTCAATATGGATAGTATGGATCGCATACAACTAGCCCATTTATTAGCTAGTACATTTAACGTGTCTATATCTTTCGCAAATGAACGTATAAAATTAATCGATAGAAGGATAAAGGAGTTGTATATAAATAGGGATTACATGAAATTAAGAAGACTTATTCACTTATAGGCCGGAGGTTTAGTCAATGGGGAAAAGAGAGGTTGCAATTGTAGGTAAGGGATTTACCAAAGATTTTTTTGATGTAGATGCATTTGATTGCGATTTACACAAATATCCAATGCTCTGTGTAGATAAAAGCCATAGTGCCATTATAGCGTTTGAATTAGCTGATATGGGATTATCCCAAATGGGCCTTAAACCGGGTGACTATTTACTATTTAGCGATTTCTGCACAGACTCTGTTCACAACAAGATCATTCTTGTTCGTATGGAGGATAGATATATCATCCGATTAGCAAAAGCAATTTCGCCAGATACTTCAATTGTCGGCACACCGGGGGATATTTACCCATCAATGGTTCTACCATCAGAAAACATCAGGATCATCGGTGTCATGTCAGGTTTCATTAAGCCGCATGACAACTTAGAAATACTTCCGGGAGGGGATTTATAAATGAAAGGTCATATTGCCAAAAAAACCACTAAAAAAGGAACCGTCAGATATTATCCTGTTATTGAAGCGAAGGACGAAAAAGGGGAGAGAAAACGAAAATGGCTCAAAGGATTCAAAACCAAAAAAGAAGCCCAAAAACATCTTAATGAAATACTACATAAAATGGAAATCGGCACCTTTGTAGAACCTTCAAAGGTTACATTAGGGGATTTTTTAGGGCGCTGGTTAAATGATTATGCCAAAGTAAACACCGCTCCACGAACTTATCAAGGATATGAATATATTATTACTCAGCATATCATTCCACAAATCGGCCAGATAAAAATGGATCAGCTAAAGCCGTTACATATACAAGGCTACTACACGAATCGACTAACAGAAGGCCGAATGGACGGAAAAGGTGGGCTATCTAATCGTTCTGTACTTCATCATCACCGTGTTCTAAATGAAGCACTTAACCATGCAGTCAAATGGCAGTTGCTTCCTATCAATCCCGTCAATGCAATCACGCCACCCAAACCACAAAAGAAAAAAATCACGGTGTTAACAAAAGAACAGGTCATTTCCCTGCTTCAAGGAACAAAAGGATACAAATATTATTATCCAATCTATCTAGCCGTTAATACAGGGATGCGTAGAGGGGAAATATTAGGACTTCGGTGGGAAGATATCGATTTCAGCAACCATACTATCAGCATCAATCAAACCCTGCAAAAACTGAAGGGAATAGGATTACAGTTTAGAGACACAACCAAAACAGATGGTAGTAGAAGATCCATTGCAATATCGGAATCTGTAGTCGAAACATTAAAGAGATTGAAAACAGTTCAGGCAAAAAACAAACTTCGATTCGGGCCTACCTATCAAGATCATGACTTAGTTTTTTGCAACAAAGATGGCTCACCTTTTGATCCTGACAATGTTTCACGGGAATTTTGCCGTTATATAAAAAGACTAGAAATCCCTCACGTCCGTTTCCATGATCTTCGCCATACTCACGCTACATTACTATTACAGCAAGGTGAACATCCAAAAGTCGTATCTGAACGGCTAGGCCATTCAACCATTGCCATTACAATGGACATTTATTCTTCTCACGTCATGCCCAATATGCAAAAAGAAGCCGCCAAAAAATTTGACGACTTTCTGTTTGGTAACTGAAACCCTTTAGGCCAATAAAGGGTAGATAAATGGTAGAACAAAGAGGTTTTTAAAGGGGATTTCGCACCTCAAAATGAGAATCAAAAATCCCCAAAACCCTTGATACATTTGGCGGAGAGGGTGGGATTCGAACCCACGGATGCCTCACGACATCGGCGGTTTTCAAGACCGCTGCCTTAAACCACTCGACCACCTCTCCATGATGGTGAAAGTGAGTTACAGATATTAATTATACAGATTTTTTTGCGATTGTCAAATGAAAAAACAAAGTGGATCGGGAGCGGAACCATCAGGGTATCCGCCCCCTAAACACTTATTTCCCCAAAATTTCCAATCCGCCCATATACGGTTGCAACACTTTGGGAATGCGGATGGTGCCGTCGGCCTGTTGGTGATTTTCAAGAATCGCGGCCACGGTGCGTCCCACCGCCAAGCCAGAGCCGTTGAGGGTGTGCGCAAACTCCGGCTTCGCTTTGGCATCGCGGCGGAAGCGAATATTGGCGCGCCGTGCCTGGAAGTCGCCGCAGTTGCTGCAGGAGGAGATTTCACGGTATTGGCCGTTGCTCGGCATCCACACTTCCAAATCATACGTCTTGGTTGCGCTAAAGCCCATATCGCCAGTGCACAAGGTGATGACACGATACGGAAGCTCCAGCCGTTGCAATACCGTTTCGGCATTGGCTACCATCTTCTCCAATTCATCATACGATGTCTCCGGTTGGACGATCTTGATCATCTCTACCTTGTTAAATTGGTGCAAACGAATCAAACCACGGGTATCTCGGCCAGCCGAACCCGCCTCGGAACGGAAACAGCTCGTATACGCGGTGTAATACTTGGGCAGGTCATCGCCGTTCATGATCTCGCCTGCATGATAGTTGGTCACCGGCACTTCCGACGTCGGAATCAGGAAATAATCCTGATTGTCGGCCAATTTGAAAGCATCCTCCTCAAACTTGGGCAGTTGCCCCGTTCCCGTCATTGCCTGCCGGTTGACGATATAAGGGGGAATCATCTCTGTGTACCCATGTTCGGTGGTGTGCAAGTCGAGCATAAAGTTGATCAAAGCCCGTTCTAGCCGTGCCCCCAACCCTTTGTAGAAAACAAACCGTGAACCAGCGACTTTGGCCGCCCGTTCAAAATCGAGGATGTCCAGCTCCTCCGCGATTTCCCAATGAGGCTTCACTTCATAATCCGTTTGCGGCACCTCACCCCAAGTGCGAACCACCACATTTTCTTCTTCCGAAGTACCCACTGGCACGCTCTCATGTGGCATGTTGGGCAGAGTCAAGAGCAAGCCTTCCAATCGCTCATCCAACTGGCGCAGTTCTTCGTCCAACCGCTTAATCTCGTCCCCCACGCGGCGCATCTCCAAAATATGCTCTTGGGCATCTTCTTTGTTCTTCTTTTTCTCCGCGATTAATTTGGAAACGACATTGCGCTGGTTTTTCAACTGTTCAGTTTGCTGAATCAGTTCACGGCGGCGTTGGTCGAGATCGATAAACGCGTCTAATCCGGACAAGTCGCCCCCCCGCGTTTGCAACCGTTGTTTGACCTCTTCCAATTGGCCGCGCAACAATTTGATGTCTAACATCAAGGCACCTCCTATCATAAATCAAAAAAAGGGCCTCCATCCACAAAAGGGACGGAAGGCCCGCGTTGCCACCCTTATTGACCCATAAGCGCACACGCTTACAAGTCCGCTCTAACGAGATATCGGCTCGCTCCGTCAGCACTTAGGCGGGACGATCCCGCGGTCGCACCTCGCTCTGAGGGTGGATTCGCTGGCGACCCGGGACGACTCCCACCAACCGTCGCCTCTCTAAGCCGGCATCCTCCAGCTACTATTCCTCTTCATTGCGGTTCGCATCTTATAAAAATGTGTTGTTCTATTATATCCTATTTTGCCACATTTGTAACCATCGATTCGCGCACCATCTCAACAAAATAGGCGTGAAAACGGACATCATCCGTCAACTCTGGATGGAATGCCGCGCAGAGCAACCGATCCTGTCTCGCCGCCACGATTTTGTCTTCGATGACCGACAGCACTTCCACACCCTCGCCCACTTTTTCTATATAGGGGGCACGGATAAAGACTGCTGGAAACACATCAGCCACGCCCTTGATCGCCAAGTCCGCTTCAAAGCTTTCACGCTGGCGTCCGAAGGCATTGCGCTTCACATCGATGTCCATCAAATCGAGATGGGGTTCGTCTAGGTTCTCCACCCGTTTGGCGATCATGATCAGTCCTGCACATGTGCCGAAAATGGGTTTCCCCTGCTCATGCAGTCGCATGATCGGCTCCCGCAATCCATATTGCCGCATCAGCTTGCCGATCGTGGTCGACTCGCCGCCCGGGATCACCAATCCGTCCAAGTCGGCCAGTTCTTCAGCACGTTTGACCGCCACCGCTTCCGCCCCGGCCAATTCAAGCAAGCGGATATGTTCCCGCACTGCTCCTTGCAAAGCGAGTACACCAATCTTCATCGTTCGAAACCTCCTACCAACCGCGTTCTTGCATCCGTTCAGCCGCGCTCAGTTTGGAGATTTCCAGACCGGTCATCGGTTCTCCCAAACCTTTGGACACTTCTGCGATTAACTCGAAGTCTTCATAATGGGTAGTCGCCTGCACAATGGCTT
This sequence comes from Laceyella tengchongensis, assembly GCF_900182735.1. Lineage (NCBI taxonomy): Bacteria > Bacillati > Bacillota > Bacilli > Caryophanales > Thermoactinomycetaceae > Laceyella > Laceyella tengchongensis. The sequence goes on from NZ_FXTU01000005.1 coordinate 29,005, forward strand.
TCGCGTATTTCTCCGGATTCTCCGATTTGAAGATACCCGAACCGACAAAGACACCATCTGCGCCCAGTTGCATCATCAACGCTGCGTCGGCCGGAGTTGCCACCCCACCGGCTGCGAAGTTAACCACAGGCAGACGGCCGGTCTCGTGAATTTGCAACAGCAATTCAAACGGCGCACCCAATTGCTTAGCTTCTGCCATCAACTCATCACGAGACATGCTTTTCACTTTGCGGATCTGGCTTTGCATCATACGCATATGGCGAACCGCTTCCACGATATTCCCTGTGCCTGGTTCTCCTTTGGTGCGGATCATGGAAGCCCCTTCACCAATACGGCGCAAAGCTTCACCCAAGTCGCGCGCCCCGCAGACAAAAGGCACCGTGAATTGCGATTTGTCGATGTGGTACAAGTCATCTGCAGGTGTAAGCACTTCACTTTCGTCAATGTAGTCTACACCCATCGCTTCCAACAGGCGCGCTTCCACGAAATGCCCAATCCGCGCCTTCGCCATTACGGGAATGGTTACCGCATTCATCACTTCTTCGATGATCGTTGGATCCGCCATGCGGGCCACCCCGCCGGCCGCACGGATATCTGAAGGAACGCGCTCTAGCGCCATAACTGCCACAGCACCAGCTTGTTCCGCTATTTTCGCTTGCTCCGCGTTGACGACGTCCATAATTACGCCGCCTTTTTGCATTTCGGCCATGCCGCGTTTTACCCGATCAGTTCCTGTCTGGCGAGTTGTCATCTTTGTTGCCCCCTATAGCCTTATCAAAATGGTCGAGAGGCGATCTGCCTTTCCTCTCTCATTTATTATAAAGAATTATGGCCATTTGAAAACAACCTAGTTAAACCAGCCCTTGATCGTATCTCCTGCTTTGCGGAAAAACAGGCGGAACTCACTAGCTTGTTCCACTGGTGCAGCGGCGACCATTTGGATCGGTGCTACCCCTTTGACAGGCTGATTTTTGTACAGCAATCTCGCCTCGCCAACCACATCCCCTTTGTTGAGCGGGGCTTGGACACCCTTGTTAAACGTCACTTGGATGGTGTAATTTTCCTCTTCACCGATACGAGCAGGGACCACCAGCTTTTCACTGGCTACCACGGGAACGGTCCGTTCCACCCCATTAGGAAGGGCGAGCGTTTCTTTTCCCCGAATCTTGCCATTCTGGGCGATCCATTCCTTTGGTTGGAAGGAGCCGAAGCCATAATCCAACAACTTCTTGGTCTCCGCAAACCGTGCATGGTCGGAGCCGGTGCCCATCACAACTGAAATCAATCGATAACCTCTTTGTTCGGCCGTCCCTGTGAAACAATATCCGGCACGGTTGGTATGTCCCGTCTTCACTCCGTCGACGCCTTCATAAAATTGGTTAAACCCTGGCAGCATTTTGTTCCAGTTTGGTTTTTTCTGAGCGTGATCCGTGCCTTCAAAGAACGTGGCCTCCGTCATGGCGGTGGTTTGCAACACTTCCGGATAAGTGCGGATCAATTCTCTCGCCAAAATGGCCGAATCCCGGGCTGACATCACATGGTCACCAGAAACTTGAGGTGGATCAGGATACAAATGCAAGTCCAAACCAGAAGCGCAGCGATAATGAGTATGTACCATGCCTAAAGCCTGCGCTTTTTGGTTCATGAGCTCCACGAACCCTTCTTCCGTTCCCCCCACATGTTCCGCAAGAGCCACAGTCGCATCATTGGCAGAGTAGACCAACATCGCCGTGAACAACTCTTTTACCGTCACCTTTTCGCCTGCTTTAAGAAACAGCTGGGCTTCTTCAATGTTGGCAGCTCGTTGACTGACGGTGACTACATCTTCCCACTTCAGTTTGCCTTCGTTGATTTTATCCAACACAACAAAAGCCGACATCATCTTGGTCATGCTGGCTGGCGCCCTCTCTTCATCCGCCTTAAACTCCCCCAGAACGGCGCCCGAGTCAAAATCCAGCAAAATATATGACTTCGCTTTGATATCCGGGGTCAATTCCTCTGCCGACACTGCGATCGGCAAGAAGAAAAGGGCGGATATGGACAGCAAAACAAAAAGCGCGATCATTCGCGCAATGCGCATAGATTTCATTTTTTGTCCTCCCACCCAAAATCATTTTAAAACAAGCGTGCCGATCCGCCATATTTAAGCTGAAAATGGAGAGCTGAATGATGAGCCGAGGGCTTTGCTGTTTGTATCAGAGAGGCCCTCGATCCGTCGTTCAGCATCCCTTTCCATTTCATGGCTGATCGACTCACGTAATTTATAAATGAACATTTATATTCAAAAAGGACGATAATCTGATATTAAATATATCAGAAAAGGAGAGCAAAAAGAAATGAACAAGCAGAAAAGTTCTGCTTGTTCACAAAAACGCCGTTTATACGTGGTAGTTTGGCGCTTCTTTGGTGATTTGTACATCATGCGGATGACTCTCGCGCAAGGAAGCTGAAGTGATGCGGATAAACTGGCTTTTCTCCTTCAGATCAACCAGCGTAGCAGCACCGCAATATCCCATACCAGCCCGGATTCCCCCGACCAATTGGTAGACTGTATCAGCCAATGGCCCTTTGTATGGTACACGTCCCTCAATGCCCTCAGGCACCAGCTTTTGCTCGTTTTCTTGGAAATAACGATCCTTGCTTCCCGCTTGCATTGCACCGATTGAACCCATGCCGCGATACACTTTGAAGCGGCGTCCTTGGAAGATTTCCGTTTCTCCTGGAGATTCCTCCGTGCCGGCAAACAAGCTACCCAACATCACCGCATCAGCGCCTGCTGCCAACGCTTTGACGATGTCCCCAGAATAACGGATTCCGCCATCGGCAATAATCGGCACGCCATACTGACGGGCTACGTTGGCACAATCATAGATCGCGGTCACTTGGGGCACGCCGATTCCCGCAACCACGCGAGTGGTGCAGATCGATCCTGGGCCGATACCCACTTTCACCACACTGGCGCCCGCTTCAATCAAGTCGCGCGTACCTTCGCCGGTGGCCACGTTTCCAGCGACGATAACGAGATCGGGGTATTGCGCTCTCAACGCGCGAACCGTTTCCAACACACCTGCCGAATGACCATGAGCCGTATCTACCACAATCAAGTCCACTTCCGCTTCTACCAATGCGGCAACACGACGCATGGTATCTTTGGACACGCCAACCGCTGCCCCAACCAACAGGCGCCCTTGGCTGTCTTTGGCTGAATTGGGGAAGAGGGTTGCCTTTTCAATATCCTTAATCGTAATAAGCCCTTTAAGGATGCCCTGATTGTCAACCAGCGGCAATTTTTCAATCTTATGTTGTTGCAAAATCACTTCCGCTTCAGCAAGTGTCGTCCCCACAGGTGCCGTGACGAGATTTTCTTTCGTCATCACTTCAGAAATGGGGGTGGAAAAATTACGCACAAACCGCAGGTCACGGTTAGTGAGGATTCCAACCAATTTGCGTTGTTCATCGACGATCGGCACGCCCGAAATGCGGTATTTAGCCATCAATTCTTCCGCTTCGTGCACTTTATGTTCAGGCGTCAAATAAAAGGGATTGGTAATCACTCCGCTTTCGGAACGTTTAACCCGATCCACTTCTTCCGCCTGCTCTTCAACTTTCATGTTTTTATGAATGATTCCGATGCCACCTTGTCGCGCCATGGCAATGGCCATCGCTGACTCGGTGACGGTATCCATCCCCGCACTGATCAAAGGTATGTTCAACTGTACCTTGTCCGCCAGCTTGGTGGCCACACTGACATCGCGCGGCAAAACTTCAGACTTGGCCGGAACTAACAACACATCGTCAAATGTGAATCCTTCTTTGGCAAATTTCTCTTCCCACATACCTCACTATCCCCTTTGGCCCTGAGTTTTTTTTGCAAGTTTAACAAGCCTTACACAATACTGTCAAGAATTCGCCCGACAAACATTGGTTTTCCACGAGCTTCCCGAAGTTATCCACAGGAACTGTGCATAACTATGGCGATATTGTGGATAACTTGTGGGATACTTGTTTTTTTATTTCCAAGGAAATAATTGCGGTTCGGTGCTCTTCTTGTGGTGTAGTATGTCCATAATGCCATAAGTCATTGGTATCCTGTGTCCACCGTTTCGCTTTCCAGAGGGCGAACCCTCATCGCTTTCGCAACTTTTCCGGCCACACTTTAACTCAGTTATAGCATGCAACTTTTTTTCTTACAATAAGCGTAGCTAAAGCCCCATGGATAGGGAGGTGACACGCACATGGACATTCAGTCAATCAAACTCATCCGCACTGAAAATCCCGACCGTTGGTTGTGGGCAGCATTCATGCCCTTCCAAAACGAAGAAACGGCTCGCCGCTATCTGATGGACGTTTATTCCCGCGCCCAGGCAGAGCATCCCGACCATTTGGCCTACCGCAATGTGCCTGCCTTCACCTCATACATGAAACAGGCCGTTGCCCTGATCCAAGATAGCGGCCGTAGTAACCAGCCTTGGGCTCGCCCCATCCTGCTTTATTATGGCATGATGAGCATGTTCAAAGCGTGGCTTTTGACCCGCCTGCCCGATTACCCCCAAAACGCCACGGTTTTACGTCATGGACTGTCCACCCGCAAAAGAAAGCGGAACGGCTTTCGCTTTGTTGAAGATGACATCCGGATTCAACGAGAAGGGTTGTTTCCCCTCGTCGCGGAAGCACTTCATCTCCCTGCACAAACGGGTGAAAGTTATACGGCCAAAGACCTGTTTGGTTTTATTGCGGAATTGCAACCGGCCTATCGGCTCCTTTTTGAACAGGAAAGCTTAATCCCTGTGTTTTTTTCGCGTTCTGACGATGACATCCTCCTACACATCCCCGAACGGGTGCAGGATTACTTTCATTGCTCTGCGGAGCGCCTTGCGGACAAATTGAACCGCGTGGGCTCCATCGCCTTTTACGCAGTGGAATTCGGCAAAGCTGCCGGTCATCTGACATTGCGGATGACGATTGACCCAAGCTCCACCGACCTTTGTACCGCGGAATCCGTCTGGTTAAATTTCCAGCACCCTTGGTTTTATGAAGACAAAAAGGGCGACCATTACCTGTGGTTAGGAAATGGCCGCCCTATCGCTCCGATCCCAGAGCTTTTAGCTCACCTGATGTTGCTGTTTTCTCTTAGCATGTTGTGTCGGTATGATCCGCCGCTATGGGGAGAAATCATGTTGGACAACCAACATGCTGAGCAAATCCTCATCAATGAATTGCTTGATTTAGTACCACGGAAATTCCCGCAGCTGATGCTAGCTATCTTCACCGGGGAGAAATCCGTCTTACGTGTCGAGTGAGGGATCACACCCCGCTCACTCTTCGGTCGGCGCAGAGGCGGCTTCCAACTCACCTTCATCATCATCGGTGTTCACTTTAGCCACCGCCGCCACTTCATCATCGTCCAGCTTAATCAGTCTCACGCCTTGCGCATAGCGACCCATGATAGAAATCTCGTTCACATTGAGGCGAATCACAATGCCGGACTGGGTGACAATCATGAGATCCTCATCGTCGGAAACCACTTTGTGTCCGATGACATCCCCTTTTTTCTCTGTCAAGCTGAGTGTTTTAATACCTTTACCACCGCGGGATTGCACACGGTATTCTTCCATCGGTGTGCGCTTACCATAGCCGTTGCGAGTAACGATCATCACGTTTTTGTCCGGGATGACGATATCCATATCAATGACCCGGTCGTCCTCACCCAAGGTGATCCCTTTCACCCCGGTGGCGGAACGTCCCATTTCCCGCACTTCCATCTCAGGGAAACGGATAGACATACCGCCTTTGGTTCCCATGATGACTTCCTGATTCCCGTCAGTCAAACGGACACCAATCAATTCGTCGCCGTCGCGCAGATTGATCGCGAACAAGCCGTTGCGGCGAATGTTTTCAAATTCGCTGAGAGCGGTCTTCTTGACCACCCCTTCTGCGGTGCCGAAGAAGAGATATTGGTTGGCGGCGAATTCTTTTACCGGAATGATCGCTTGAATCCGCTCATCCTGATCGATTTGGATCAGGTTGATGATCGCCGTTCCTTTGGCTGTCCGTCCTAATTCAGGCACTTCGTAAGCTTTCAAGCGATACACTTTCCCTTTGTTGGAAAAGAAAAGCAGATGATTATGGGAATGGGTGACAAAGATGTGTTGGACAAAGTCGTCATCACGTGTCCCCATGCCGGTGATCCCTTTGCCACCGCGGCGCTGAGCCCGGTAGGTGGAAAGCGGCATCCGCTTGATGTATCCCCGATGGGTCATCATGATTGCCACTTCATCTTCCGGAATGAGATCCTCTTCCTCGATGTTGTCCACGTCCACCTTGATCATGGTGCGACGCTCATCTCCATAAGTTTCCTTGATTTCGATGATTTCTTTGCGCAGAACCCCACGGATTTTGCCTTCATCGGCCAAGATGGCCTTCAACTCCGCGATCAGCTTCTGCAACTCTTGGTATTCGCTTTCGATTTTTTCACGTTCCAAACCAGTCAACCGGTGCAAACGCATATCCAAGATCGCTTGCGCTTGCTTCTCGCTCAAGCCAAACGATTCCATCAGGCCGGTGCGAGCCTCAGCCGTATTGGCGGACGACCGGATCAGGGCGATGACCTCATCGATCTGGTCAAGCGCAATCCGCAACCCTTCCAGGATGTGGGCCCGCTCTTCCGCCTTGTTGAGTTCGAATTGCGTGCGTCTGCGAATAACTTCAACCTGATGCAAAATGTAGTAATGCAATACTTCTTTCAGATTGAGCACTCGCGGCTGGCCATCGACGAGAGCCAGGGTGTTTACGCCGAAGCTCGTTTGTAAGCTGGTATGCTTAAAGAGATTGTTGAGAACCACCCGCGGATTAACGTCACGGCGTAATTCCACCACCACGCGCATACCATTGCGGTCCGACTCATCGCGCAAATCGGTGATGCCCTCAATTTTTTTGTCGCGCACCAAATCGGCGATTTTCTCAACCAGTTTAGCTTTGTTGACTTGATACGGCAGTTCTTCAATAATGATCCGCATCTTGCCGTTGCCCGCTTCTTCAATGCGCGTTTTAGCCCGGATCTGAATGCTACCGCGACCCGTGCGGTATGCCTTTCTTATGCCATCATAACCAAGGATGATGCCCCCGGTCGGGAAGTCAGGACCTTTGATGATCTTCATCAAGTCGTCCACGGTGGCTTCCGGATTTTCTAGGAGCAGCAAAATCCCGTCAATCACTTCCCGCAGGTTATGGGGAGGAATATTGGTTGCCATCCCCACGGCGATCCCCGATGCTCCGTTCACAATCAAGTTGGGGAAACGCGCCGGCAACACAAGCGGCTCTTCTTGCTGCCCGTCATAGTTGGGCCCGAAATCAATGGTGTCCTTCTGAATGTCCCGTAGCATTTCCATGGTGATCGGGGCCATTCTGGCCTCGGTGTAACGCATGGCCGCCGGGGGGTCGCCATCGATCGACCCGAAGTTCCCATGTCCGTCAACGAGCGGATAACGGTAGGAAAAGTCCTGAGCCATCCGCACCATCGCATCATACACCGCCACATCTCCGTGAGGGTGGTACTGCGCAGTCACGTTACCGGTGACACGGGACGATTTTTTGTACGGTTTGTCAGGGGTCATTCCCAACTCATACAGCGTGTAAAGAATTCGCCGATGCACAGGCTTTAACCCGTCACGCACATCGGGAAGAGCACGGCTGACAATGACGCTCATCGCATAATCCAGGAAAGAAGTTTTCATTTCCTGGCTGATATTTATTTTCTGTATCCTTTGCATATCTGCCATCTTTTCATCTCCCCGTTACTTACCCACTGCTCTATACATCGAGATTCGCCTGATTCGCGTATTCCTGGATGAACTCGCGCCGCGGTTCAACCCGGTCGCCCATCAGCATCTCAAATACCGAATCCGAATCGATCGCATCTTGGAGGGACACTTGCAACAATGTTCTTGATTCCGGATCCATCGTCGTTTCCCACAGCTGGGTTGCGTTCATCTCGCCCAACCCTTTGTACCGCTGGATTTCGATTTTCCCGTTCTTTCCTTCAATTTCCTTGAGAATTTCTTCTTTCATCCGGTCATTATACGCGTAACGAATCGTTTTGCCTTGCGTGATTTTATATAAAGGCGGCTGTGCGATGTACACGTAGCCGTGTTCGATTAACGGGCGCATGTAGCGGTAGAAGAATGTCAACAAAAGGGTACGGATGTGCGCCCCGTCGACATCGGCGTCCGTCATGATGACGATTTTATGATAGCGCGCTTTTTCGATATTGAAGTCGTCGCCGATACCCGTTCCCAAAGCGGTGATAATGGTGCGGATCTCTTCGTTGGACAAGGCCTTGTCAAGCCGAGCCTTCTCTACGTTGAGCACCTTCCCCCTCAGGGGCAAAATCGCTTGGAACATCCGGTCGCGCCCTTGTTTGGCCGTTCCTCCCGCAGAGTCCCCCTCCACAATGAACAATTCGCTTTCAGCGGCGTTCCGCGAGGTACAGTCAGCCAATTTCCCGGGCAATGAGCTTACTTCAAGGGCATTCTTCCGGCGGGTCAACTCGCGCGCTTTCCGGGCCGCTTCCCGTGCCCGTGCAGCCATGACCGCTTTGCCGATCACTTTCTTCGCCACCGCTGGATTCTCCTCCAGGTAGGTTTGGAAGTGTTCGGTAAACAGTTGCTCCGTCGCCGATCTGGCCTCACTGTTGCCCAATTTGGTTTTGGTCTGTCCTTCGAACTGTGGGTCAGAAATCTTGACACTGATGATCGCGGTCAAGCCTTCGCGCACGTCATCACCAGTCAAGTTGCTGTCGTTATCTTTCAGCAAGTTGTTACGTCGGGCATAATCGTTGATAACCCGTGTCAACGCCGATTTGAAGCCGGCCTCGTGCGTTCCACCTTCATGGGTGTGAATATTGTTGGCGTAAGAGTAGATGTTGGAGGAGAAAGAATCATTGTATTGCATAGCGATCTCCGCTTGAATCGACTCTTTCTCGCCTGAAATATAAATCGGCGGTTCGTGCAACACTTCCCGATTGCGGTTCAAGTGTTCAACATAGGATTGAATGCCGCCTTCATATTGGAAGACGACGTGTTTCCCTTCACCGCGTTTATCCTCCAACACAATTTTGATGCCCCGGTTTAAAAACGCTAATTCTCTAAGCCGGGACTGTAGCGTCTCAAAATCATAAACCGTCGTCTCGGTAAATATGGTGGGGTCCGGTTTAAATGTCACCGTTGTCCCTGTTTCTTCCGTTTCGCCGACGACTTGCAAGTCATGTTCCGGCACCCCACGCCGATATGACTGGCGATGGATTTTGCCTTCCCGCTTTACTTCAACTTGCAACCATTCGGACAGGGCGTTAACGACAGATACGCCTACCCCGTGCAACCCGCCGGAGAACTTGTACCCTTCCCCGTCGAATTTCCCACCGGCATGCAATACGGTCAACACCACTTCTACAGCCGGGCGGCCCATTTTGGGATGAATCCCGACCGGAATACCGCTTCCGTTGTCAATGACGGTCACGCTGTTATCTTCGTTGACGATCACTTGGATCGTATCGCAACGACCAGCCAGCGCCTCGTCAATGCTGTTGTCCACTACTTCCCACACCAAGTGGTGCAATCCGCGGCTTGATGTCGAACCGATGTACATCCCGGGACGTCTCCGAACAGCTTCTAAACCTTCAAGTACCTGAATCTGTGTTTCATCATAATTGGTTTTATTTACGGACACGTTTGGTCACCTGCTTCCTTATCCAGAACTACTTGAAATCCAACCACAGGTCATTTCCACGGCTTCTGGCTCTGATCCGCCCTTTTTTTCAAGGTGGTTGATGAGATGGGCGAAGCGAACACGCGATCTTTGGTAATCACGTAGGACTTGACCTCATCTGGGGAAATGTGTTCCAGCCTCCCCGCTTTTTTGGCTAATTGTACAAAATGCGCCTCATTGGGCGCTTGTTCCGTCGCGCCTGCATCCAAGATGGCCACCACCTCCCGAATGCATATCATGCGACTGCCTCCCAGGTGAATAAACACCTTATCCCCCCAGTTCTGTGATGCTCCCTTGCCGCACCTGATAAATGCGGGCCCGCGCAATCGTTTCGGGGTCAATCCCCTCCAAGCCGGTCGTGGTGACAAATGTTTGCACTTTCCCGCGAATCGCCTCAAGCAAATGCGTTTTGCGTGAATCATCAAGCTCTGACAACACATCATCTAATAATAAAATTGGATAATAGCCCGTTTCTTGGCGGATGAGTTCAATTTCAGCCAATTTCAGGGACAAGGCGGCGGTGCGCTGCTGTCCTTGAGAGCCGTACAAATGCAAATTTAATCCGTTTACAGACAAATAAAGGTCATCCCGATGCGGTCCGACCAGCGTGCTGCCGCGCATCAGTTCTTTATCCCTCTTCTGTTCCAATTCCTGTTTCAGTAGGTTACCCCATTCTTGTTCATCTTGCAAAGCGGATATCGGCAAGGAAGAGCGGTACTCCACCAGGAGTTCTTCTTGCTGGCGGGTGATCGCGCGGTGGATCTCTTTGGCCCATTCTTGCAAAGAGGCGAGGAACTGAAAGCGTTTTTTCCACAATTGAACGGAGATGTGGATAAACTGTTCATCCAACACCTCCAGCAACGAAAACTGAGCGTTTCTTTTTTGCGCCAACTGCTTCAACAAGCTATTGCGCTGCGTCAACAGTTTGTTCAGTTGGGTCAGGTTGTGCACATAAGTGGGGCTGACTTGCCCGATCTCCATATCTAAAAAGCGCCGCCGGATTTGCGGGCTTCCTTTGACGATAGCGAGATCTTCTGGAGCAAAAAGGACAGCGGGCAACGTGCCGATGTATTGGCTCAGCTTTCGCTGTTCGATGCCGTTTCGAATCACTTTTTTCCCTTTTTCGGAAAGTTTTACTTCGAGGCGCACGCCCTGCTGTCCTCTTTTTACGCTCGCTTTGATGTTTGCATGATTTTGGCCAAACTGGATGAGATCCTTGTGTGAACGGGAACGGTGGGATTTCCCCAACGCCAAACAATACAACGATTCAAGCAGATTGGTCTTCCCTTGGGCGTTGGGGCCCACAAAGAGATGAAGCTCTTCCGGACAGGAAAGAGAGACATCACTTAAATTACGATAATGTTTGCATTCCAAGCTTTCTACACGCAAGCGGGGTTCCTCCCTTAGTCTTGAACCACTTGCACCGAACCAAAACCATCCACTGCCACAATATCTTGTGGATAAAGCTTTCTTCCCCTTCTCGTTTCCACTTCACCGTTCACTTTCACTTCAACATCCATGAGGAAGTGCTTGGCCTGTCCTCCACTGTCAATCATATCTAACATTTTAAGCAATTGGCCCAGTGTAATATAAGAGCCTTCTATGTGAATTTTTTTCAAAATGGCAAACCCTCCTATGCCCGTCATCGGGTGCGAATGGGGACGATCAAGTGCAAAGAATCCTCGCGGGCAGTGGGCAGGATGAGAAACGGCGTCATCGGTCCGGTGAATTGGATGCGAATCTCGTCGCTTTCAATCGAACGGAGGGCCTCCATCATATACCTCGCATTGAAAGAGATGCTCAGCTCTGGTCCATTCACTTTCGCGACCACTTCTTCCGTAACGCTTCCGATATCTTGAGCGGCGGAATTAACTTCTACTTTTCCGTCTCTTAACGTCCATTTTATCACATTATCCCGTCCATCCCGACTAATAAGCGACGCACGATCAACGGATTGTAACAATTCTTTGGTGGAAGAGATCAATTCCGTCTCCCCATTTTGCGGAATGACACGATTGGTGTCCGGATACATCCCTTCCAACAATCTGGAGTAAAATTCCAATCCATCTGTTTTGGCAAGCAGTTGGTTTTCGGCGACGATGATATCCACAACCCCAGTGTAATCGGCCAATGTTTTAGCAAGCTCTGACAAGCTTTTGCCAGGAACGATCACATTGCTGAGCGAGATATCCTCGGAGCCCTCCACGCTAGCCTGCTGCTTGGACAAGCGGTGGCTATCTGTTGCCACACAGGTGAGAACTCCCCGCTCCAATTGAAACAGCACACCTGTCAACACCCCACGCGCTTCATTGGTTGCCACCGCAAAACCGGTTTGGCGGATCAAGGACTTCAACGTGTCTGCAGAAATGCTAAACATCTGGTCTGTGGATAAGTGTGGCAACCGCGGATATTCTACTGGATCAAATCCGTTCAAATGAAATTCGGCTGTTTCGGAGCGAATCGTTGCTTGGAATTTCTCATTGACCAGCCATTCTACTTGATCACCAGGGAGTTTGCGCACCAAATCGGCAAAAATCCGCCCGGGCAGAACGACACTACCCATTTTTTCCACAAATACTTGTTCTAAATCATCTTTCTTCTTGGGTACACGTACTTGAATGGTGATATCGGAATTACTCCCCGTCAGAGCGAGTCCCTCTTCATCGGCTTGAATTTTCATCCCAGTCAAGATAGGAATGGTTGTCTTGGAAGATACCGCTTTGGATACTTGCGATACGGCATCAACCAGAGCTGTTTTGGCCACACGGAACTTCATCATTCATCCTCCTTGTATGTAAAAACAAAATATAAAAGGAAAGGGGATTGAGTCATCAACAAGGTGCCTGTTTCATATATATCTTTTTTTAAAAACAGCAGTAATAGTACTAGGGCCTGTGGATAATGTGTATAAGTGGGTTAAACCTAGATGAACAGCCTATACACGGGTGTGGAAAAAGTGTGCATAGGCTGTCCCTAGTTGTCCACATCATTCACAGGGCTGTGCAAAAAGTGAAGACTTCCACTTAAAAATAGAAAGAGAAAAACGCCGTTCACAAGTTAGACAAAAAAATCGACATCGGGATTTCTATATAAGAAGAATAATTCCCTCAAGCGGGTTGCTAGGGTTATGATCTGCGTTTGATGCGGCTTGTCAACTCGTTGATCGCCTGTTCCAGCTGTGGGTCTTGAGTTAGGACGCGGCTGATCTTCTCATGGGCGTGAATCACTGTGGTGTGGTCGCGTCCGCCGAAATCTTCCCCGATCTTGGGCAGAGAGTGGTCTGTCAATTCACGGCAGAGGTACATGGCGATTTGGCGCGGAAAAGCGACCGACTTGGTTCGCTTCTTGCTTTTTAACTCCTCCACACGCAACCGGTAGTAATTGCACACTTCCTGCTGGATGTCCTGGATGCTGATTACCTTGGGGCGCGAATGCGGCATGATGTCTTTCAACGCTTCGGCTGCCAACTCCGGCGAAACTGGCTGGTTCATCAGCGCAGAGTAAGCGACGACCCGGATGAGCGCCCCTTCCAGCTCGCGAATGTTGGTGTCGACGCGGTCGGCGATAAAGGCGAGAACTTCGCTCGGAACATCTAAATTATCAGCTATCGCCTTCTTTCGCAATATCGCGATCCGGGTTTCCAGATCAGGCGGCTGCACGTCGGTGATCAAGCCCCATTCGAATCGGGAACGCAGCCTGTCTTCCAGCGTGGGGATCTCTTTGGGAGGACGGTCGCTGGAAATGATGATTTGTTTGTTGGCTTCATGCAGGGCGTTGAACGTGTGAAAGAATTCTTCCTGCGTCTGTTCTTTTCCCGCTAGAAATTGAATATCGTCTATTAACAAGATATCCACGGAGCGGTATTTGTTTCGAAATTGGATTGTCTTATTGTCCCGGATCGAATTGATAAATTCATTGGTGAATTTTTCGGACGAGATGTAGACGACACGGCTCGATGTGGAGTGTCCCAGCACATAATGGCCGATGGCGTGCATCAAGTGGGTTTTTCCCAGGCCGACGCCCCCATAGATGAAGAGCGGGTTGTAAGCTTTGGCAGGTGCTTCCGCCACCGCCAAGGAAGCGGCATGGGCGAAGCGGTTGCCGGACCCGATCACGAAGGTGTCAAACGTATAGCGCGGATTCAGTTGTGACTTGGCCGGAGCTTCTTCTTCTGGCGTTTCTGGAACGCGTTGCGCCGGAGCCTCGTCTTGATCGTCGTTTTTTTCGGCGGTGTGGCTGACAAATTTCACTCCGAGTGACGAGCCGGTTACTTCGCGTAAGGTGTCCCGCACGAGGTCGGCATACCGGGACTCCAGCCAATCGCGCGCAAAATCGTTCGGAGCAGACACAATGAGGATATCCGCCTCCAAATCGACGGCTTCCGTCGCCTTCAGCCAGGTTTCGAAACTGGGCTTGCTGATCTTGTCTTGTATAGCTTCAAGTGTTCTTGCCCATAATTCCTGTATGTGAGCCACTTGAACCCCTCCTTTGCGACAGTTTATTGACAAAATATGGACAGAGACGTGTCCAAACTGAAACAGATTTATGAAACCATTTATGCACAGGTTTTCCCCTGTATTCATAAGCGTTTGAGGCAGTTATCAACACAACTCACAGGCTGTGGATATTTTTTTTCACAGGCTGTGGAAAGAGACAAATCGACTTATCCACATTGTGTGGATAAAGAACCATCAAACGACAATTATCCACAAGAAAACAAAATAAGAATATCAAAAGATACCAGTATTTACAATGAAAAATAATAAGTTATCCACAATCCACAAGGGATTGCGTCAACAGTTATTAACAGGTGTGGATGTTGTGGACAGATGGAGGATAATGTCGGGATAACGCGTGGATAGAAAACCCTATATCCACATGTGGATAACTGCTTGTGCACAAATCCCGTTCCTTGACAGGGCACAGTTCACCTAGCTATAATGAGAGAGATTGCCCATCGGTATGTAATCCAAGTAAGTTACAGAAGGGAGGGTTCCTGGTTGATGGATTCCCTATCTGGTTACCAACATGGTTGCTTCACCAGATAGTGGGCTGATAAGACCAGGTCGTCTATATGAAACGCACTTATCAACCAAGCAAGCGCAAGCGCAAGAATGTCCATGGTTTCCGTGCTCGCATGGCAACCAAAAATGGCCGCAAGGTATTGGCGCGCCGCAGAAGAAAAGGAAGAAAAGTATTATCCGCTTAATTGGCCACTCACTGATGTGGCCTTTTTTCCTATCTTCTTATATCCCCTCTGTTTAATTCGCCCGCTTTTGCTCTATAATGGTGATTGATCGGTACTTTTGTTTGGGAAGGAGCCGTCTCTTTGCAACAGGAATATCGTCTAAAGAGGCGAAACGATTTTACAAGGGTTTTTCGAGCGGGACATTCGGTGGCGAACCGCCAATTTGTCGTTGTGATGTACGCACGCAAGGATGAAGGGCTTCCGCGCATCGGTGTTTCCGTCAGCAAAAAAGTGGGAAACGCAGTAGTGCGCAACCGAGTGAAGCGGTTGATCAAAGAAGCGATGCGGGCTTGGATTTCCCATTTGCAGCCGCACACCGACTTCGTGGTTATCGCCCGCAACCCCGCCAAGGACATGGATTACCATCAAGTGAGGTCAAGCCTTTACCATGTGCTGAACAAAGGAAAAGCCTTTGCGAAGAAGCCGCCGCATCCACTTTCAAAATAAAGAGGAGATTGGGATGAAAGCGTTCGCCCTAGGCCTAATAACATTTTATCGTCGGTTCATCTCACCTTTGAAGCCGCAGCCTACCTGCCGTTTTGTGCCTACCTGCTCCGAGTATGCACTGACCGCGATTCAGCGCCACGGTGTTATCGTGGGGGGGTGGCTCACATTGAAAAGGTTGCTCAAATGTCATCCCTTTCATCCTGGCGGATTTGATTATGTACCAGAGAAATCCGTGAAGCGGACGGAGAAACGGACGGGCCAATAATAAATATGGAAGAGATGAGGGGGGCACTCCCGTGTTGAAACATAAGCGTAGCATCGCCATCCTGATGCTGTTTGTGATGGCTGTTGTCATGCTGACTGGCTGTACGCCAAACCAACAACAATATAAGATTAATCACGAAAATCCAAGTTTGTGGCAGAAGTTCTTAGTCATTCCCATGTCTGAGCTGTTGGACTGGTTTAAGATGTTGCTCGGCAACTATGGCTGGTCGATCTTGGTAGTCACATTCCTTGTGCGCTTGATCGTGTTCCCGCTTACATGGAAACAGCAACAAAGCTCTAAAGCGATGCAAGAATTGCAACCGCACATCGTAAAAATCAGAGAGAAATATAAAAACAACCAGCAGAAGTTGCAGGAAGAGACAATGAAGCTGTTCCAAAAGCACAATATCAATCCTATGGCGGGTTGTTTTCCCATGCTGATCCAAATCCCTATTTTGTTCGCGTTCTACCAAGCGATCATGGGAAATGAGCATATCTTCACATCTGATTTCCTCTATCTTGAATTGGGACAACCAGACCCTTATTATATTTTGCCTCTGTTGGCGGCGTTTACTACGTATTTGCAATTTATCGCTACCGGTGCAGCGGATAACCCACAAACCAAGGTGATGCTCTGGATCATGCCGATCATGATCTTTTTATTGGCGTATCAGTTTCCGTCGGCACTCTCCCTGTACTGGGTGTATGGGAACATTTTCACGATTCTCCAGTATTTGATCTTCTTCAATAAGAAAAAAGTGAAGGGCAATGTATCGGAGGGGACTGCTCGTTGACGAAAGTGACCGTCGAAGCAGAAACAATCGAAGAGGCGCTCGACCAGGCCTGCGCCCAATTACGGACTTCTCGCGACCAGGTTTCCTATCGTGTGCTGTCTGAACCGAATAAAGGATTGCTTGGTATCATCGGTCGGCGCCAAGCCGTGGTAGAAGTCACGCTTGTAGAGGATCCCGTCCAAAAAGGGGTGCGCTTCCTGACGGAGTTGGTCGCCAAGCTCGGAGTGGAGGCGAAAGTACATGTCCACACACCACTCGACGAGCAGGATGCCGTGGTGTTGGAGTTGGTCGGGAAAGAGCTGGGGCCGCTCATTGGACGCAGGGGCCAAACGATCGAGGCTTTGCAATTGTTGACGCATACGGTGGCCAACCGGGGGGCGGAAACCCCGGTTTGGTTCCAATTGGATGCTGGCGGGTATCGGAAACGCCGTTTGGACCTCTTGGTGGGCGTCACCGAAAAGGCGGTGGCGGAAGCACAAGCGAAAAAAGGATCTGTGGAGCTTTCACCGATGCCTGCGCATGAGCGGAAACTGGTGCATCTGATCGCCCAGAATCATGCGGGCATCGACACGCGGAGCGTCGGCGTCGAACCTGAGCGCCGCGTGGTCATTGAGTGGAACAGCCAAAGCTGAATCGCGGAGGGCTTTGTCGATAAAAGAGCTGCTTTCCACTCATGACGTCGTGTAAAACGAAAAGCGCAATAATTGGGCTCACGCCACTGTTTACGAAAGTTCGTCTCTCCCCAAATCGGGGAGTTTTTTTGTTTACTAATCTGTTTTGCTTGCCGTTTCAGGCTATGCTAAGATTAACTATTAGGAAAATCTTAGAGGTGACACAATGGAGACGGATACAATCGCAGCGGTCGCGACACCGGCAGGCGAGGGAGGGATCGCCGTCATACGGGTGAGTGGTCCCGAGGCGGTGTCGATTGTCGACCAACTCTATAAAGGGAAAAAGAAATTGGCTGAAGTGGAGACGCATACGGTGCATTATGGGCATGTCGTGCATCCGCGGACAGAGGAACGGATAGATGAAGTGTTGGTGACGGTGATGCGTGCACCGCGCACCTTCACCCGCGAAGATGTGGTGGAAGTGAGTTGCCACGGCGGGATGGTTCCTGTGCAAAAAACGTTGGAAGCGTTATTTGCGGCTGGCGCCCGGTTGGCTGAACCGGGTGAATTTACAAAACGCGCCTTTTTGAATGGCCGGATCGACCTTTCGCAAGCGGAGGCGGTGATCGACCTGATCCGGTCCAAGACGGATCGGGCGGCCAAAATTGCCCTGTCTCAGGCGGAAGGGCGGCTTTCCCGGTTGATCAACAAACTGCGTAGCGAAATTCTGGAGACGTTGGCTCATTTAGCAGTGAATGTCGATTATCCCGAGTATGATGCGGAAGAGATGACCTCTCAATTTTTGGAGGAGCGATGCCGCTACATATCTAGCCAAATCGAGAAATTGCTCTCCACCGCCAAACAGGGAAAAATCTATCGCGAAGGGATTCAAACGGCGATCATCGGGCGCCCCAATGTGGGGAAATCTTCGTTGATGAATGCACTGACTCAAGAGAATAAGGCCATTGTGACGGATATACCGGGCACCACCCGCGACGTCATCGAAGAGTATGTGAATGTGCGGGGGATTCCTTTGCGTTTATTGGACACTGCCGGCATTCGCGAGACGGAGGATGTGGTGGAGAAGATCGGGGTAGAACGTTCGCGTCAAGCATTGCAACAAGCTGATCTGGTGTTGCTGGTACTTAACTTTGCTGAACCGCTTGCCGAGGAGGATCGGCGGCTGTTGGAGCTGATTGGGCGCCATACGGCAGTGGTAATTGTCAATAAAATGGATTTGCCGGGCCAATTGGATTTGGAGGAGGTCAAGCAACTGATCGGCGACAAGCCGCTGATCACCACCTCGTTGAAAGAAGAGCGGGGCATCGAAGATTTGGAAGAGGCGATTTCCCAACTCTTCCACTTGGGCAAGATGGACATGGGAGAGGGAACGTATGTGAGCAACGCGCGGCACATCCACTTGCTAAACCAAGCCAAGGAAAGCGTGGATGAAGTGATTCAGGGAATCGAAGCGGGGATGCCGCTGGATATGGTGGAGATTGACCTGAAGAACGCTTGGCAATACTTGGGCGAAGTGATTGGGGATGCTGTGGCGGAGGATTTGATCGATCAAATATTTTCGCAGTTCTGCTTAGGAAAATAGAGAATGGGGTGACAAAGATGACGACCTATGATGCTGGGCATTATGATGTGGTCGTGGTGGGAGCGGGCCATGCCGGATGCGAATCCGCTTTGGCTGCCGCCCGCATGGGGTGTTCCACCTTGTTGTTGACAATCAGCCTGGATACGATTGCGTACATGCCTTGCAATCCGTCCATCGGGGGGCCAGCGAAAGGGCATGTGGTGCGGGAAATCGATGCGTTAGGTGGGGAAATGGGAAAGGTGATTGATAAGACCCATATCCAAATGCGCATGTTGAACACGGGTAAAGGCCCTGCTGTGTACGCGTTGCGGGCGCAGGCGGACAAGGTGTTGTACCAGCGTGAAATGAAGAAAACCTTGGAAACGACGCCCAATCTGACAGTGCATCAAGGGCTGGTGGAGCGACTGATCGTGGACAATGGTGTGTGCCATGGGGTAGTAACCCGTACCGGTGCGAAGTATTTCGCCAAAGCGGTCGTGTTGACTACTGGCACGTATCTGCGGGGGAAAGTCATTATCGGGGATCTTTCTTATGAAAGTGGCCCCAACAATCAACAGCCTGCAGTTGAGTTGGCGCATCATCTGTTGGAACTAGGGTTTGACATGGTGCGCTTCAAAACGGGAACGCCTCCGCGCGTGAACAAAAACACCATTGATACGAGCAAGATGGAGGAGCAACCGGGGGATAAGGAGCCGCGGGCTTTCTCATATGAGACGACCGAGTTCATCACCGACCAGCTTCCTTGTTGGTTGACTCACACCAATGAGCGCACGCACCAATTTATCCGTGACAATTTGCATCGGGCGCCCATGTATTCAGGTGTGATTGAAGGAACGGGACCGCGCTATTGCCCGTCGATTGAAGATAAGATCGTGCGCTTCGCTGACAAAGGGCGGCATCAGATCTTTATCGAGCCGGAGGGCAGGGAGACGATGGAGATGTACGTGCAAGGGCTCTCCACCAGTTTGCCGGAAGATGTTCAATTGTCGATCCTGCGCACGATTGAAGGGATGGAAAAAGTAGAGATGATGCGTACGGGGTATGCGATTGAGTATGATTCCATCGTCCCTACGCAATTGTGGCCTTCGCTGGAAACCAAACGGGTGGAAAATCTGTTCACCGCTGGCCAATTGAATGGCACGTCGGGATATGAAGAAGCGGCGGCGCAAGGGATTATGGCCGGAATCAACGCCGCACGTAAAGTGCAAGGCAAAGAGCCGGTGATCCTTGATCGTTCCCAGGCGTATATCGGTGTGCTGATTGATGATTTGGTGACCAAAGGAACCAATGAGCCGTACCGCTTGCTCACGTCCCGTGCCGAATATCGCTTGCTGCTTCGCCATGACAACGCTGATTTGCGATTGACCGACATCGGCTATGAAATCGGGCTGATCAGCGAGGAGCGCTATGCCCGCTTCAACAGCAAACGACAAGCAATTGCCCGGGAAATCGAGCGATTGCGTGAAACGAAAGTGCGTCCGACGCCTGAAGTGCAATCCATTTTGGTTTCCATGGGAACGACGGAAATCAATAATGCCGTTGAGCTGGCGACGTTGATCAAGCGTCCGGAGCTGGGGTATAAGGAGATTGCGCAGATGTCGCCGCCACCGGAGCCGCTGCCGGCCGATGTGGAAGAACAAGTGGAGATCCAATTGAAGTATGAAGGATATATCAAAAAAGCGTTGCAACAAGTGGAGAAGATGAAACGAATGGATGAGAAGCGGATTCCGGCTTGGGTCGATTATAGCAAGATTGCTGGTATTTCCTCGGAAGCGCGCGAGAAGCTGGAGAAAGTGCGCCCGCTTTCCTTGGGCCAGGCGTCCCGCATCTCCGGCGTCAATCCTGCTGACATCTCCATTTTGATGGTTCATATTGAACAAGGCGGCAAAGCATATTTGAAACAAGATTCATGACCGGGACCTGAATGAGTAGCACATAGCATGGAATTCAAAACGGGTCGCGAGCGGGCGGTCGGTTTTTAAGGAGGGCGTTTATGCGTGAGCTAGGCGAATGGCTCCGAGAACAGGTTGCGCCGTGGGGCCTTTTGTTGTCGGAGCGCCAGCTGCAGCAGTTTGCGCTGTATTATGAGCATTTGATCAAAATCAATGAAGTGATGAATCTCACCTCCATCACGGATGTGCGGGAGGTGTATGTGAAGCACTTTTATGATTCGCTCACCTTGGCGCAAGTGGTGGACGTAAGCCAAGTGACTTCGTTGATCGATGTAGGTACCGGAGCCGGATTCCCAGGGATTCCGCTAAAAATCGCTTTTCCAGAACTAAAACTGACGTTGTTGGATTCATTGAAGAAAAGGGTGGGGTTCTTGCAGGAAGTGGCGGATCTATTGGAGCTGGATCATGTCACTTGCGTGCATGGCCGGGCGGAAGAGATGGCCAAACAAAAAGGGTTCCGAGAGGCTTATGACATGGCCACTGCCAGGGCAGTCGCCCGCCTCAATGTGTTGGCGGAGTACTGTTTACCGTTTGTGAAAGTGGGCGGAACGTTTGTGTCAATGAAAGGGCCGTCGGCAGAAGAGGAGATGAAAGAGGCGAAGCGGGCATTGCATGTGCTGGGTAAAACCACATGCCAACGCAAAGAACTGGTTCTTCCTGAAGCGATGGGGACGCGCAATCTCATCATTATGCAGAAAAGGGATCACACGCCCAAGGCGTATCCGCGCAAAGCGGGGACACCGACAAAACAGCCGTTGGTATGACAAACCTGCGAGAAAAAAATAAAGCCGAATGACTCAATGATGGTGGAGTGCGCATTCGGCTTTTCGCATTACCCTAAATTGTTAATCAAACTGTGGAGGCCGCGCAAAGCGAGCTTCCTTTTTTCTATTTTGTCCATTTCTTGCCGTTTGCGGCTGTTTTCGGAATGGGGGGTTAAGAATTCTTCCCAAGAGTTGTAGCCGCCATAGGCATCTTCAAATTCAATATCATCCCGTTTCAGGCTGGCATCCATTTCCGGCTCTTCGTCTTGAGAAGAGTCACGGCTGAATGGTTGCATGGTTGGTTGTGTGTTTTCAAATAATGGACCGTCCTCAAAGGCGAAAAAAGGAGACTGATGATTGGTTTGTTGTTGTGGTTGCTCTTCCCAAAAAGACGCCGTGTTTTGTTGTATGGGGGCTTTGTTGGCCCGATGGTCCACGAGCGACTCGATTTTCTGCTGGAAGCGGGCTTTTTTCTGGCGGTTCCGCCTGCGAGAGGAAAATGGCTCCAATGGTTGCGATTGCGTATCTTCCGCTTCATATTGAATCCCTTGAGCGGCCTCTTGGAAAGAGGAAGACTCTTGGTAAGAGACTGATTCCCGATAAGAGGATGATTCACGGAAAGGTGAGTGATGCATGGGAGCCTGCGATTCAAATGAAAATGGGCCCATGGGTTGGTGGTTGGCTTGCTGCCCATTGTCTTGCTGTTCTTGCCCGTCATGATCCATGTATTGGATACGTTTGTTAGCTGCAAGGCGTTTCCGTAGTTTCAAGTCCCGTTCGCGATAAATAGGTTGGATCGGTTCCTCTTCTTTTGATTCGTCATTGTCAGGTTGTTGGGCGGAATCCGGTTCAAAAGCCAAGGGTGTGAACAAGTTGGGCATAGAAGAAGGTTCCCCCCAAGGCGAATAAGAGAAGGCTTCCTGTTCTTGCTCCGGTTCGTCATCTTCCAAGGCGATCCGCTCCACCGGATAAACCGCGTGTTCTTCTTTCTCTTCTTGTTCCGCTTGGAAGGGAATCCGATTTTTTCGTCGCAATCCTTTTTTGCGAGTTGAAGCGGGCGGGGTTTCTTGAAAAAAGCTATATGGACTAGCGTATTCAACTTCTTGCGCTTCCAGCACTTCCCATTCCTCATCGGCCTGTTCCGCATCTTCCTCTAAGGGGTGGGTCTGGTAATGCGCCGATTCCTGGTAAGCCGTTTCCTCAGAATAAGAGATGGATATCTCCTCTTCTTCTTGTTTCACCTCGCCCCTAGCGACATGGATGGTGTGCGTGGTTGTTTCCCCAGTGGGTGTATGTAAGGTGGTTTGGTGCAATGTCAATTTGAGATCCGCATCTGCATGTTCGCTAGCAGAGGAGGGTTCGTCACTTGACTCCCTATTTGTTAACGATTGGCTTACCAGGGTGGTAATCATGTTGGGAGTCAATTGAATGTAGTAAGCCGTTTTTCCGCTCTCTTGCAATTTTCGGACGCTTTCGTGATCGGAAGGTTCCGTGCCGATGATGATCAAGTCGTACTGGGATTCATGTTGTGTCATTTCTCCCCCTCCTTTTTCGTAGCCAGGTGGTGAATCCCTACGCTCTGACAAGTTCTTCTGTTTTTATTATCGCTTTTTTTTCAAGCAATCGCTAGGGTTATTTTATAAAAATGGGTTTTAAAAGCATTCCCCCAAGGGTTTCCTTGGGGGTTGTGTATTGTATCATTTTTTTACCGATTTGCTGCCTTTTTTCTCGGTGACTGCAGCCGCTTCCGCGAAGGAGTCAGGTACATGGAATTCTTGATGAATCGTGGCTGCCGCTTCCAGCATGTCTTTGGTTGGTACTGCACGAGCTTTGGATTGGGCAAACTTGCATAGCCCGAAGCCATTGGCGAATTGGGCTTCAATGCCGTAATCTTCAGCGAAGATCAGCTTGTCCCCGAAGCGTTCACGGTAAAACGGTTTAAACGGAATGGAAGCCCCACCGGTTAGGATGATGTAGGTGATGTCATCCCCGTAGTCGAGACGGTTCCAAACTTCGTTGACCAACGCTTCGCCTACTTCTTTGATGCATTCTTGGACGATCGCGCTAACGTCATGCACTTTTCCTTTGAAGCTGATCTCGCCGGAACGCACGACGCGAGGCAAACTCCAGATGGGGTATTCTTTTCCGTTGGAATCTGGATCAGCTTGGCGAGTGAAGTCCAGCAAGCGTTTCGCCAACAATTCATACACATTGAGCATTGCATGGCGGGAGGTGAAGCTTTGACGTTTGATGATGGTTTCTCCGTGCAACGTTTCAATGTCCGAAGTACCAAATCCTAAATCGTTGATGCTCACTTTTTGAATGAACAGATCCTCATTCAACAGTTTGCCGTCCCGATCCAATGCGATGTGGAAGAGGGTGGCCATCGGCTGGCTGATCACGAAGAGATTTTCACGCTTGATTTCAAACTCAATCCGGCGCCATGGCAGGTTGCCTTGTTTCACTTCAAAGGTATGTTTACCGATGAGACGGCGTTTCAGCTCATCTTTATAATCAATATAGCTATCAGTCGGCAGGGCGACGGATACTACCGGTTCCGTGCTTCCTTGCAACATCAATCCTGTGCTCACGCGGAACATGATCTGATATTCTTGCTCACGGAACCAAGTAGGGCTGAATAACCGACGCTTATGGGAGTCGAACAGTTCATCATCGCCGGCTTGTTCAATGGCCAGCTTACCGCAGAACCATTCACGGTCACCTTCACGTTCACGATACATAATGTTATGTGGATCATTGTTATAAGTGATCTCCCCGACGCGGTTCGGAACGACCATGTTCCGAATAAACATCTTATAGAATTTGCCGTTGGCACGTGTGACGACTTTGGTGCCATAGTACCCTTGGTCATTCCCTATGTATACAGGTACACTCATTTTCAGATATCCTCCTCAAGTGAATGAAATGCCCTTCTTCCCACGATTCTATCAATTGTGAAGGCGAAGGGTCAACAGAATCAGACCAATATCTACAAAGATGTGCAATTTATGCAACAGCCAAAAAACTGACAAGAATATCACACAGATTTGCGCGCTATCCATGCAATGAAACCATTTGTCACCAGAAGGGTTGGACATGTTTCACGTGGAACATTTCCTGAACATTTTTTGAGAAATGGCTAGCGGGCAGGGTGTGATATGACTGCCAGCGAATGGTATTAATAGATCGGGCTACTTCGAGATAACCGTAAGGTGGTGTCTGTGTCAATGAAACAACCGTTCACACGACTATTCGGTTTGGTGGATAAAGGGGACAAAAGCCTGGACCAAGTGAAGCACATTTCAGTGGAAATCATTGAGCCAAGCCCGTATCAACCTCGAACGGTCTTCCAAGAAGATCGGATTGATGAATTGTGCCAGTCCATTCGTTCGCATGGCGTTATTCAGCCGATAGTTGTGCGACGGAACGGGCACGGGGGTTATGAACTGATTGCGGGTGAACGGCGCCTGCGGGCAGTTAGAAAGCTAGGCATGGAAACCGTCCCAGCGATCATTCGCAATATGACTGACAACCAAGCGGCGTCAGCTGCCTTGATTGAGAATTTGCAACGGGAAAATCTAACGGCAATCGAAGAAGCACATGCGTATCAACGATTGTTGGAATTGAATCAGTTGACACAAGAAAGTTTAGCACAGCGCTTGGGTAAAGGACAATCAACGATTGCGAACAAATTGCGGCTGTTGCATTTGCCTAAAGAGGTGCAAATGGCCTTGCTCAAGCGATCCATCACCGAGCGGCATGCCCGGGCGCTCTTGTCCCTGAAAGATGAGGCGCTGCAATTGCAGGTGTTGGCGGATATCATTGAACACGATTTGAATGTGAAACAGACAGAAGAGCGAATCAGCAAACTGCTGGCTTCCACGGAGAAAACGAAGAAAAGCCGGCGCAAGTCAGTGTCCCGCGATTTACGCATCGCCATCAATACGATTCGGCAATCGGTGGATATGGTGAAGCAGAGCGGCTTGCTGGTGCAGGCGGATGAACAGGAGCATGATGAGTTTTATGAGGTAATCATCCGCATTCCGAAACAGGGGGATTAAAACGATTTCATTATTTTTTCCTTTCGTTCTCACTTGACTATTATTAAAATAAAGGGAGAAAAGAATGAAAAGCGAGGCAACAAAGCTTCAAAGACGGTTGGACAGGATGGTTTCGCCAAGACGTCTGTGGAGGCGGTCGCCTCTTTTTCTTTACAAGAGCTTTGAAACGTTGTTGTAAGCGGGAAAAGGGGATTCGATCCCGGTTCCGCCCCGCATGAAGAGAAGAACGGCATGGAGTGGAAGCGGCGTCGCTTGCCTGGGTTGAAACGCCTTGAATAGGAAAGATTGGTTTGTTTTCGAGATAAGGCGTTTGCCCATCCCCGCCTGCTTAATCAGGCTGAAGTTTCATAGTTTCATTCCCTTGCCTGCAAGACTAGGGGATTAGTCATGAGGAAACGGGATTGCCTGAGAATGGAGAGCTTGAACGGTTAAAGGGTGATGGGGAATAGCGGCATGCGGCCCCCTTTGGTTTGCTCCAACCTCGCTACAACGACAGGCAGGAATGCCCCGGTTCATGAAGCGGGGCGATGAATCCTCGAACATGCCAGCGGATGTTTGGGAGAAGAGGTGGAACAATGGGCAAAATCATTGCAATTGCCAATCAAAAAGGAGGCGTGGGCGTGCGTCCGTAAGGGGCGGTGAGTATCGCTTCAAAGGAAGTTCGGGATTAGAGAGAGATCCCGATGGTCGACTGACTTACCTGAGGGGGAAACGCCGATCAGGGAACATCGCCTGTCAGTAACGCGCAAGGCTTGCATGGCTGATGTCAAGTGGATGCGCAAGACCAAGGAGTGATATGGTCAAGGCTAGACTGCTTGAAACCCAGTTTCCTTGCCTTAACCATCCGGGGTGCGCCAGCCCAATGGGCAAGCGCGCAGGAAAGTTTGTCGGGAGCATTGCCCGCGCTCTTCGGCACTCTCTAACTTTCCTCGGCGTATCGACGATACGTAAAGGAGACGAACGGGAACCTAAGTCACTCCCTTGTACTCATCGTTCTAAACGGAGATCACCTAAGGTGAGGCTGGGCCTAGAGAAAAGCCAGCCGTTTTCACTATGGTGACGGAGCCCCCATAGTAGTCTGAGGTAGGGAAAGCCTGCTACGTGGCGAAGGGGGGCAGGTTGTCCAAATGATAGTGTGCCGGAGGTATGCGTAATGCAAAGAGCCGAGGTCATCCTATCATTGCTAAGCCAAAAAGCGAAGGAACAGCCGCACTTTCGCTTTCGTCGACTTTACCGCAATTTGTTTAATCCCGATTTCTATCGATATGCGCTCACGCAGGCGCAGGAAACATCCGTTACGGAGGCCGATTTGGCGCCGCACGGACAGGCTTACATAGCGATGATAGAAAAAATGATTCATCAATTGAGAACTGAGACCTACCGATTTGCACCCTATGACTTTGGCAAGGTGGACAAGCCAGGGCAACAGCCCAAATGGGAAGATCGCTTGTTGCGCGGCGCAGTTACTCAGCTTATTTCCGCGATCTTTGAGCCGCATTTTTGGGATGGTTCGCATGGTGTCTACCCGATGCCTACCATAGAAGGCGCTTTGCGGGTCATACGTGAAGCTGTTGGCGTGGATTGGCTGGTAGGAGGGGCACTTCCTATTCGTTGGAATCCAAACCAACAGGCTTTATTGCTGAAGTTGTTACGGGAGCGGCTGGAGGATGGGCGGTTGTTGGAGCTGATTCGGCGTATGTTGAATGCCGATCGTCGGCAGATGACCGAGCGCACCGAACCAATAGTTGTTCATGCCGATGGGGAAAGGCTTTCGTTTCCTTGCCAGTTGCTGTTCCATGCTCTGGATCAATGCATGCGGCGATATGTTCAAGCAGCATCGTCTCCAATAGATATGCATTATATCCGGTGGAACCGATATTTGTTTGTAGGTGTCAAAGGATCGAAACGGATGGCCCAAGCACTTCGCGATCACCTGCATGATTGTCTGAAAAATGAACTTCGATTTGAATCGTTTGCGCCTTTGACGCTGGTTCATGTGCAAGACAAGCAACGGATGCGTTTTGGCCCATATGAACTTGCACCGGATTGCAGAGAGCCGGGGCGACTTACTCCCTTGGTGCCACATGTGGTTATTCAAGAGCTTATGCGTCCTTTCCGCCGTGAAGGGAAGCCGGCGCGCCATCCAGGACGGCTCCACCTTAGTGTTCCGGAGCTGGTGAGCTTGTACGCCGGGGAGATGAAGGGATTATATCAGACGTACCGCTATGCGGCAGATGTGAGGGCCAAGTTGGGCAAGTTCCGTTATTATCACTATGGCAGTCTGCTTAAAACCATCGCCAGCAAAGAGAAGATATCGGTAAGGCAAGTGTTGCGCAAATACGGTTCGCGCGAATCGGGGAGCAAACAAACCCTTGCGGTAAAGGGGGAGACGGGGTGGATCTCTTATTTTAACGAACCACTCAGTCGGTGTTCTTTTATGAATGAAGAACGGCTTAGGGACAGCTGGAGAGCCGGATACATCGAAAGGTGTACGTCCGGTTCGGAGGGGGGCTGATAGAAACCGGCCCTTATCGGGGATAAGGGAACCGGCGCTGTCTGTCTACCCTACAAAACAACCACGTCAGTGAACTTGGCTGCAGCGATTGCGGCACTAGGGAAGAAAGTGTTGATTGTGGATATTGACCCGCAAGGGAACACAACAAGTGGGCTGGGCATAAACAAAGGGGATGTCAAGCACTGCATCTATGATGTGTTAATTGATGAAGCGCCGGCGGAGCAATCCATCCTGCCGACTTTGTTGGAAAATCTTTTTTTGATTCCGGCCACGATTCAATTGGCCGGGGTGGAAATCGAACTGTCGCAAGTCATTTCGCGGGAGAAGCGGTTGAAAAGCGCGTTACAGACCGTGAAACACCGTTTTGATTACATCTTCATCGATTGTCCGCCTTCACTGGGGATTATCACCCTGAATGCGCTGAGTGCCGCCCAATCGGTGTTGATTCCGATTCAATGTGAGTTTTATGCGTTGGAAGGGTTGGGACAACTCCTCAATACGATTCGCATTGTGCAAAAGCATTTGAACAAAGGGTTGGAGATTGAAGGTGTTTTGCTGACCATGTATGACGCCCGTACCAACCTGTCTTCGCAGGTGATGGAAGAAGTGAAAAAGTACTTCCAGACGAAAGTGTACAACACAGTGATTCCGCGCAACATCCGATTGAGCGAGGCGCCCAGCCATGGGCAACCGATTATCGTCTATGATGCGCGTTCGCGAGGGGCAGAATGTTACAATGAATTGGCGAGAGAAGTGGTGATGCAGAATGAGTAAACGTCTGGGCCGAGGATTGGATGCCTTGTTTTCGCAAGTTGACGTGAAAGAGGAAGATGTGGTGACTGAGGCGGAGATCACTGAGCTGCGCCCCAATCCGTATCAACCTCGTAAGAACTTCGACGATGCAGCGTTGCAGGAATTGATGGAATCGATTAAGCAACATGGGATTGTGCAACCCTTGGTTGTCCGCAAGAGCATTCGGGGTTATGAAATCGTGGCTGGGGAGCGTCGTTTTCGCGCGGCTAAGCTGGCTGCATTGCAGACCGTTCCCATTGTCGTAAGAGATTTTACTGATGAGCAGATGATGGAAATTGCGCTGGTTGAAAACATACAGCGGGAAGACTTGAATCCAATCGAAGTTGCCTTCGCCTATCAGAAACTGATGAATCATTTGGGGATTACGCAAGAGGAACTGGCAGAACGAGTTGGGAAAAGCCGTCCGCATGTGGCCAATTTCTTGCGATTGCTGCAATTGCCGGCGGAGGTACAAGAGTATGTTTCACGTGGAACATTGTCGATGGGACATGCTCGTACCCTGCTGGGGGTAAAAGATCGGGATATGCTGAAACGGTTAGCGGAAAAAGTGATCAAAGAGAAGCCAAGTGTTCGGCAGTTGGAAGAATGGGTGCAAAAATTAAACGAAGTGATGCCCAAAAAGGAAGAGCGCAAAAAGAAAACTGCCGATCCATTCATCAAGCGGTATGAAGATGTGTTGCAACAAGTGTTTAGCACCCCAGTACGCATTAAACATGGACGGAAAAAGGGGAAAATCGAAATTGAATACTACTCCGAACGGGAGTTGGAACGCTTGATCGAAATGTTAAATGGCGAGCGGGTGATTGAATAAACAGGGGGAAGAGGAAAGTGATTTATTTGGACAATGCGGCTTCGACCTGGCCCAAACCTCCAGAAGTGGCGGAAGCGGCGAAGACCGCCATTTCGGACTATGGGGCTAATCCCGGGCGCGGAGGCCACCAGTTGGCGCGCAGGGCGGAGCAGACCATCACGAAAACCAGAGCCAAACTGGCACGTCTTTTTGGCGTGAAGGACCCCAATCGTTTTCTCTTTTGTTTTCATGCGACCCATGCCATTAACCAAGCGATTCAAGGAACGCTCTCGTCGGAAGACCATGTGATTATTTCCGGATGGGAACACAATGCTGTCGCCCGCCCGGTTACTGCGCTCGCCCAGACGAAAGGGGTTCGGGTCAGCGTGGTGGAACCTTCTGAATCAGGAGATTGGCTGACGGCGATCCAACAAGCGGTATCACCGCGAACGAAAATGATCATCACTACCCATGGTTCCAATGTGACTGGAGAAGTGATGCCGGTTGTGGAGATCGGCCAGTACGCCCGAAGCAAGGGGATATTGTACTTGGTGGATGCTTCGCAGACGGCTGGCTTGTTACCGTACCGGCTTGATGAATGGCCCATTGATATGCTCGCCTTTCCAGGGCATAAAGGATTGTATGGGCCGCAAGGCACGGGTGGGCTGTATGTGGCGGAAGGTGTTTCCATGTATCCGCTTTTGTTCGGAGGGACCGGGAGCCGCTCAGAGGAGCTGGAACAACCGCTAGACTGGCCAGGCGGCTTTGAGAGCGGCACACTCAACACGCCGGGTCTTGCCGGACTGGGGGCGGGCGTGGACTTTGTGTTGCGGACGGGTGTGGAGCGCATTCATCAGCATGAAATGGAGCTGACCCGTTTGTTGTGGGAAGGACTGAAACGGCTGAATGGGGTGCGGCTGTCCACTGAAGAGATGCCTTCGTTGCCGCTTTTTTCTTTTAATCTAGTCGGTTTGGATGGTCAAGAGGTAGCGATGATCTTGGACCAACATTATGACATCGCTGTCCGCGCTGGATTCCATTGCGCCGCTTTGAAGCATCGTAGCTTAGGTACGGAGGCGGGGGCCATCCGGGTGAGCCCCGGCTATTTCAACACCCCAGCCGAGATGGAATCGTTTTTAAAGGCCATTGCTGAGATTCAGCGTTATCTGTCATGATTGGATGCTATGATCTTTTGACATAGGGAGAGTCAGGGAAGTGAAGGCTGATCATGGGGTGTCGGTACTGTTTCAGTAAACGAGTCCAGGCCGTCTGCTAAAAGCAGGCGGCCTGCGTTTGTTGACCGAGCGTTTGGAACCCGTTTGGATTACGCCGAGAGTGTGGGCATCTTTAAACAGGCTTTTTTAATGGAAGTGGAGATGATTTCGGCCATGTTCATGACCAAGCTCAACCGGGTGTTTTGTAAGACAAAATATTCCATGAATCCGGATACGTTGACTATGCCGGTGATATGGATGTTTCCCACTTCCGGTAAGGATTTGTTCACTCCGGCTCCAGGCTTTAACGGCCCTAGCCCCAGTTGGATGGATCCTACGCTTTTAAAGTGGCCAAGACAAGCGTCCACTGCAATGACCAGCGAATGGGGATGGGCGGATGAGATGTTCTCCAAGGTTTCTTCAAGATTGAGCGCGTGCACCGGGTCATCCAGTGTGCCGTATATGAGCAGGCCGGGTGGGGGATCTTTGCGCAAAGCACTTCCAACCAGAGGGCCCAGCGCGTCACCAGTTGAACGGTCGGTGCCGACGCAGACGCAAACGATGTCATGATAAGGGGCGAAAGAGCGGCAAGCAAACGCTAGTTGATTTGCAAACTCCTCATCTGCCATAGGATGGGTATGTTCAACCCGAAAAGGATAGGTTGTTTTATGCGCTTGGCGGACAGAGGCATATTCGTTCATGGACAACCCTCCGAGAATCAATTCTGTAACAGTATACGGATTTGAGAGGGAAAATATACATAGGTTGCTAGATTATTAAAATCGATCGGAGAGTTAACCAAAGTTTAGCCAACAGTCGCTAAAAAACAGCATATAATAGAAAATATCAGTCTGGCCGTGTAACAGGAATTGCGGAAGCTAATAGCGGGAAAGAATCAAATACAAGCTGGTTGAATTTTGACCAGAGGCTTTCTATAATTGTAGCATTCACAGAAGAGAGAGTGATCTGAATTGCAAATGAAGCAATTTGGTCTTGGCGATGTCGTGGAAATGAAAAAGGCGCATCCTTGCGGAACGAACGCATGGAAAATCATTCGTATGGGAGCCGATATCCGCATGAAATGCACAGGATGCGACCACAGCGTCTTGTTGCCGCGGAGCCGGTTTGAAAAGAGATTGAAGCGCGTATTGGTGCCTGCGGGCGGACAGGATGCAACAGAATAAGGATGAGCGGCCTCATGAGAGAGAGGCCGCTTTTTTTGTCCAGAGTACACTAGGTAATGATCCGCATGGCCAAATCCTCTGTCCTCCCGCTGATGGCACTCGGTCCCACTTTTCGCTATAATGGACAAGGATTCGAATATCAGTACGGTGTTCGGTGAGAATCGGACGTTAGAGGAGGAGCCAAAAGATGGCGTTAGCTACTGGAATTGTCGGTTTACCTAACGTAGGAAAATCCACGCTGTTTAATGCGATCACCCAAGCGGGAGCGGAGTCGGCCAACTACCCGTTTTGCACGATTGACCCGAATGTGGGGGTTGTCGATGTGCCGGATCCGCGATTGGATCGGTTGGCGGAATTGATCAAACCACAACGGACCGTTCCCACATCCTTTCAATTCGTGGACATCGCCGGCTTGGTGAAAGGAGCGAGCCGGGGGGAAGGGCTGGGAAATAAATTCCTCTCCCACATCCGCGAAGTGGACGCCATTATTCATGTGGTTCGTTGCTTTGAAGATGAAAACATCACCCATGTGGCGGGCAAAGTGGACCCAGCTGCGGATATAGAAACCATCAGCCTAGAGTTGGTGTTGGCGGACTTGGAAACCGTTGAAAAACGGTTGGAGCGTGTGAAAAAGCAGAAAAAGAGCGGGGACAAAGTGGCGGCGCAAGAGCATGCCATCCTGGAGCGATTGCAACAGGTTCTAGCCGAAGGAAAACCGGCGCGTATGGTAGCGTTGGATGAAGAAGAACGCAAACTGATCAAGAGCCTGAACCTTTTGACGATGAAAAATGTCCTCTATGCGGCCAATGTGAGCGAACAGGACATCGCCAATCCCGACGAAAATCCCTATGTGCAGGTAGTGAAGGAAATCGCTGCCGCTGAAGGAGCGGAAGTGGTGCCGATCAGTGCCCAAGTGGAAGCGGAAATCGCCGAGCTAGAAGGGGAAGAGCGCGCCATGTTTTTAGAAGAGCTCGGCTTGGAGCAGTCGGGCTTGGACCGTTTGATCTCGGCCGCCTACAAGTTGCTCGGCTTGATCACGTATTTTACTGCTGGTGAGAAAGAAGTGCGGGCTTGGACCATCCGCGAGGGCACCAAAGCGCCGCAAGCGGCCGCGGTGATCCACACCGACTTTGAACGCGGCTTCATTCGCGCAGAGGTTACAGCGTATGAAGACCTGATCGCCTGTGGATCACAAGCGGTTGCCCGCGAGAAGGGATTATTGCGTTTGGAAGGGAAAGATTATGTCGTCAAAGACGGGGACATCATGACGTTCCGCTTTAACGTGTAGAAGCGAAAGCTGCCACAATCATTTTGGCACTTTCCCGAGTTCTTCGCCCTACCTGTTTTTTGCTCTTTTTGCAGTGAGGGTTCATTGATTTCTTTTTCGTTTTCTGTTACAATTACTAATCGTACTACGTATCAGACGTATTACTCCTTGCTCTGCGTCGCATAGCAGGGCCGTTTAAGTCCAAAAGGAGGTGTAGAGGATGCATAACTACGAAATCATGTTCATCGTACGTCCAGATGTGGATGAGGAAACCGTAAAAGCGACCCGTGAAAAGGTACAAGCGACCATTACGGAAAACGGCGGCGAAATCACCAACATCGACGAAATGGGCAAACGCCGTCTCGCTTACGAGATCGACAAACATCGTGAAGGTGTGTACACCGTGTACACATTCAAAGGTGAAGCGCGCGTTGTTGACGAACTTGATCACGTGATCCGCATTAACGACAACATTTTGCGTCACCTGATCATCAACATCGACGAAAAATAAGATCGATTGATATAGATGAAGGTTGATCATTAGCAAGGGAGAGGGGATCAATGTTAAATCGGGTCATCTTAGTCGGACGGCTCACCCGTGATCCGGAGTTGCGTTACACAGCCAGCGGAGTGGCGATCACACGCTTTTCCATCGCGGTGAACCGGAATTACACGAACCAGCAAGGGGAACGAGAAGCAGACTTTATCAACATCGTCACGTGGCGTGGACTGGCTGAGAACTGTGCCAACTACCTGCGAAAAGGCTCTTTGGTTGGAGTCGATGGCCGTTTGCAGACGGGCAAGTATGAAAACCAAGAAGGGCGCACGGTGTACACCACGGATGTGGTGGCGGAAGACGTCCGTTTCTTGGAGCCGAAAAACCGAAGCGAGTCGGTTTCCGATTTCGGCGGAGGTTCATTTGGCGGCAACTCCTACGGTGGTGGAAACAACAAAAACGTTGGCCGCAAACCGATGGATGATCCCTTTGCTGATGATGGCCAACCCATTGACATCTCTGATGATGATCTGCCTTTCTGACATTTAAACCACTTGCTAAATAAGGAAGGAGGCAATTGCTCATGGCTCGTCGTCGTGGAAACAAGCGCCGCAAGGTCTGCTACTTCACAGTCAACAAAATCGATTATATCGATTACAAAGACACCGACTTGTTGCGCAAGTTCATCAGTGAGCGCGGTAAAATTCTGCCGCGTCGCGTAACGGGTACCAGCTCCAAGTACCAACGCCAATTGACCCGCGCAATCAAAAGAGCACGTCAAATGGCTCTGGTACCATATAGCAACGATTGATCGGCAAACAGGGGTGTGCGTCGCCCCTGTTTTTCGTATGTAAAAGAAGGAAAAAGTTGGACGGATGTGGAAGCATCTCCTAAACTTGTTTACATTTGAAGGAGTGCAACCATATGAGTCGGCCTGAACGGGGAGTGCAATTCGCTAAGAGCGTGAAAGTGATCGAATGGTTAAAAACCGAAATCCTTGATCAGATTGCCAACCTATTTCGGGGAATTTTCCATGCCAATCAGCATATGATGATAGATAGTTTGTCCAGTTTGGTTATTTCGGTGTATGTCATGGCGAGACGGATGGGTTTTTCGTTTCGCGAGCTTGATCAGGCGGTAATTCAAAAATTACGCGAGCATATCCATGAAGGGCATCAATTGGAACAATGGTACGGTGATTTGTCTTCTTTGGAAGAATACGTGAACAAGAGGTGACAAGTGGTTTGTCTCAACAGTCAAAAGGGGGATGGAAGGATGGCCTTCTCGCTTGCGGAGGGTTTCTCTTCCTTCTCGTTTCTTTATTTATCCCTGTTCTTCAGTTTGTTGCGCTTTGGCTTCTTCCCCTTCCATTCCTCCTGCTCAAGGCTAAGCGGCCTTGGTCGACAACCCTGATTCCGTTCGGCATGTTGATTGTTTGGCTTCTCTTTTATACGGTTCCCCTTTTTATTTGTTTGTTCCTGTTCGCTTGGTTGACTGGTAGCGTCATGGGGCATTTGGTTCGCAAGGAAGATGCGACAGGGACGGATACAGTGTTGGGCGGCTTGGTAGCTGGGTTGGTTAGTTCTTGGATCATCCTGTTGGTGGGCCAACTCGGTTTCCAGTTGTTTTCGCAGTTGACCACGGTTTGGGATCAGCAATGGGCGGAAACGGTGCGCCTTATGGGGAAAAATGGGATTGCTTTGCAGGATGCAGGGTTGTCTTTGTCGGTCGCTTTTCCGATCCTGCTGTTCATGCTCATCGTCCCGTCGGTGGTTGCAACGTTTCTAGTGGCTTCCCGCCTGTTGGAACGTGCGGGATTTCCCCGGAAATCTTTGCCGCCGTTTTATGAATGGCGCTTGCCCCGGATTTTTTTCACCGCGTACCTGTTGTTGATGATCGCATCGCTTGTGCAGTCCGGCAACGAGGTGGGCGGCGATTGGATACTGGGATTCTTGTATTTGATGCAAATCCTGATGGTGTTGCAGGGTTGCTCGTTTGCGCTGTTTCTTCTGCAACGCCGTCGCGGTCGGGTCGGCTGGGGGAGCCACGCGCTCGCGCTGGTGTTGGCCGTTCCGCTTTCTCCGCTGTTTATGTTGTTGGGGTTCATTGATACGGGGATTGACTTGCGGGGACGCCTAGCCAAGAAGTGAGATCCGGCAAGCTGGCGGAAATCCAAGTTTTGGCGGTGTGATCAAGAGGGGCGGGAGTTGCTCTATCCTATAACTGGGGTAAAATAAGAGTGAGATGAAATGCAGGGTTGACAGTTTGAGGGGATAGAATGATGCCAAAGTTTGTTATACAAAGATGGCATGGGTACCATATGATATTTGCCATGTGTTTTAGCCTGGTCTTAATCGCTTTGCTTTCCATATATGAATGGGTTTATGGCTTGGTGGGCCTCGTACTTTTTGTAGTGCTGGCCTGGGTTTTGTACAAGGCGGAACGGGCTTTTCGCCATGATTTCACTGAATATGTGCTGACTCTAAACCATCGAGTCAAGAATGCAGGGCAAACGGCGATGGATGAGATGCCAGTCGGCATCTTGTTGTATGACCGGTCTGGTCGAATTGAGTGGCACAATCCGTTCATTGCAGGCATGATGGGGAAATGTGAACGAATGATTGGGGAACCGGTGGTTGATGTGTTTCCGCAATTGAAAGAAGCACAGGAGGCGGTTCCGTGCACGGTCGAATTGGAAGGGCGCGTCTATGAAGTAACCCATCAGCGCGAAGAGAGAGTGTATTTTTTTAGAGACATCACGCGGCTGGAGAGCTTGCGGCAAAAGTTACACAACGAACGCGCGATTTTCGGGTTCATCCATCTGGATAACTTTGACGAGGCCGGACAAGGCTTGACTGATCAAGAGGCCACGTTGTTGCTGTCCAATGTGGCGGGGACGATTTCCAAGTGGGCATTGGAATATGACATTACCCTCAAACGGCTTGATACAGATAAAATGTTCTTTGTAGCGGCGCAACAATCACTGGAGCGGTTGATGAAATCCCGCTTTGAAATTTTGGACGTGGTCAGGGAGATGACCAGGAAGAATAAGATTCCAATCACCTTGAGTATTGGGATCGCAAGCGTCGGGGACACCTTGGTCGAAAGGACGCAAAACGCCCAAGCGGCATTAGATATCGCGTTGGCTCGCGGTGGGGATCAAGCTGCCGTGAAGCAAGGCGAAGAGACCGTTTTCTTTGGCGGCAAGACCAACGCGGTCGAGAAACGGACGCGAGTGCGTGCCCGGGTAATCTCCCACGCGATGAGCAATTTGATTCAAGACAGCAAGCGCGTGATTGTTATGGGCCACACGCAGCCGGACATGGATGCGTTGGGGGCGGCCATCGGCGTCGTCAAGTTCGCTTTGATTCATGATTGTGAAGCGCACATCGTGCTGGACGAAGAGAACGCTTCGATTGAACGGTTGCTAGCCGCTGTGCGTAGCCACTCGCAACTGGGGGAGATGTTGATCCAACCCGAGCGGGCGCTGTCCTTGGTGGATGATCCGGATACGCTTCTCATCTTGGTCGATACGCACAAGCCGTCGCTGGCGATGGATGCCCGCTTATTGGAGCGGGCCCGCAAAATCGTGGTGATTGACCACCATCGCCGCGGCGAGGATTTTGTGAAAGATCCGGTGCTGGTGTATCTAGAGCCTTATGCCTCTTCTACTAGTGAATTGGTGACGGAGCTGTTGCAATATCAAGATCAGCGTCTGTCCATGGATACGTTGGAAGCGACGGCCTTATTGGCCGGGATTGTGGTAGACACGAAGAATTTCGCCTTCCGGGCTGGTTCGCGCACCTTTGAGGCGGCGTCCTTCTTGCGCAGGCATGGCGCTGACCTCATGATGGTGCAATCGCTGTTGAAAGAGGATTTGAGCCAGTACGTCAAACGGGCGGAAATTATCAAGTCCACGGAAGTCGTGCGCGGAGACATCGCTGTCGCCGTGGGTGACGAGACGACGGAGTATGATCAGTTGCTGATTGCGCAAGCGGCCGACACCTTGTTGAATATGCAAGGCATCCGCGCCTCATTTGTGATAGGCCGCCGTGGTGACGGGTTGATCTCGATCAGTGCGAGATCGCAAGGGGAAATTAATGTCCAAGTCATCATGGAACAATTGGGGGGCGGAGGGCATTTGACCAACGCCGCTTGCCAATTGAAAAACGGTTCATTGGGCGAGGTCAAATCGCGCCTAATGCAAGTGTTGCAAGAGAATTTGGATGGAGGGCCGGAGAAATGAAAGTCATTTTACAACAAGATGTGAAAGGCACAGGCAAAAAAGGGGAAGTCAAAGAAGTTTCCGAAGGTTACGCGCGTAACTTTCTGATTCCACGGAAATTGGCGATTCCCGCCACTGATGGTAACATGAACACGTTGAAAGAGCAAAAGCGCTTAGAAGAGAAACGCAAAGAAGCGGAATTGAAAGAAGCGCAAGAATTGGGCCAGCGCATTGACTCGTTGACGGTGAAATTGTCCACCAAGACCGGGCAAGGTGGTCGGGTGTTCGGTTCCATCACCTCCAAACAAATCAGCCAAGCGCTGAAACAGCAACATCAATTGCAAATCGACAAGAAAAAGATTCTGCTTGATGAGCCGATTCGCGCATTGGGTGTGACCAAAGTTCCCGTGAAGTTGCACCCCAAAGTGTCGGCGACCCTGTCGGTGCAAGTGGTGGAAGAATAAAACGGTGCGCATCCTGCACCCATGCGCGAACCAGGAAGTGGGCTCGCCTTAGGATGATGGCGGGTCTGCCTTCCCTTGCATCAAAGAAGTGATTTAAAGCCCTCCACTCGCATGGAGAGCTTTTTTATGGGGCAAAGGGGGAGAAACGATGAGTGACTTGTTTGCTGATCGTCTACCTCCGCACAATCACGAAGCTGAACAAGCTGTGTTGGGTGCCATTTTGCTGGAGCCGGGCGTATTGGTTTCTGTTAATGAGCGCTTAAAGCCAGATGATTTTTATCGCCAGTCCCATCAACGCCTGTTTCAAGTGATGAATGAATTGGGCGAACAGGGAGAGCCCGTTGATTTGGTCACCCTGACAGCGGAGTTGCAAGACCGCAAGCTGTTGGAAGAAGTGGGGGGAGTGACCTATCTCAACGAACTGGCCAGTGCCGTGCCTACCGCAGCCAATGTCGAGTATTACGCCAAGATCGTTGAGGAGAAAGCGGTGCTGCGCCGACTCATCAGGACGGCATCCCAGATCGCAATGTCTGGTTATGGCGGCAACGAAGAATTGGATCACTTGCTCAATGAAGCGGAACGGCGGATTTTGGAAGTATCTCAGCGCCGCATCCGCGGCAGTGGGTTTATCCCGATTCAAGATGCGTTGATGGAGTCTTATGAGCAGATTGAAGCGTTGCACTTTAACAAAGGCGGCATCAGCGGGATTCCTACCGGATTTGTCGATCTGGATCGGATGACTTCCGGCCTTAAGGGATCGGAGCTGATCATTCTGGCCGCCCGACCAGCGATGGGAAAAACGGCTTTTGCGTTGAACTTGGCACAAAACGCGGCAGTGCGGAGTGGACAGACCGTGGCTATCTTCAGTTTGGAGATGGGGGCTTCCCAGTTGGTGTCACGGATGTTGGCATCGGAAGGGAACATTGACGCCCAAGCATTTCGAACGGGGAATTTAAATGAGGAAGATTGGGAAAAGCTAACAATGGCGATGAGTACATTGAGCGAAGCGCCGATCTTTATTGACGATTCGCCGGGAGTGACTGTGTACGACATTCGCGCCAAACTGCGCCGCTTAAAAGTGGAACGTGGCTTGGGATTGGTCGTGATCGACTACTTGCAGTTGATTTCAGGTCGCGGCGGCGAGAGCAGGCAACAGGAAATTTCCGAAATCTCGCGGTCGTTGAAATTGATGGCGCGGGAATTCGATGTGCCGGTCATCGCATTGTCGCAGTTATCGCGGGCGGTGGAACAGCGGCAAGACAAACGGCCGATGTT
The DNA here is from genome assembly GCF_900182735.1 of Laceyella tengchongensis. NCBI lineage: Bacteria > Bacillati > Bacillota > Bacilli > Caryophanales > Thermoactinomycetaceae > Laceyella > Laceyella tengchongensis. The sequence goes on from NZ_FXTU01000005.1 coordinate 68,754, forward strand.
ATCGGACCTGCGGGAATCGGGCTCAATCGAACAAGATGCCGATGTGGTAGCCTTTTTATATCGGGATGATTATTACAATGAGGATTCCGAGAAGAAAAACATCGCTGAGCTCATCATTGGCAAACAGCGGAGCGGACCGGTTGGCAAAGTGGAATTGCTCTTCCTTAAGAACTACAACAAATTTTTAAGCTTGGATATAAAGCAACCAGCTATACACGAATAATCATTTATAATATTTCGATTAATGTTCGTATTTTATTGACAACGACGCGGTAATATTGGTAAAATGAAGCGGTGCTTGAATTTGATGTTCGGAAATTGTACCGCTGAGGGGGAACAAACGATGTCCACGGTGGTTGTTGTAGGTACCCAGTGGGGAGATGAAGGAAAAGGGAAGATCACGGATTTCTTGGCAGAGAAAGCGGAGGTTGTTGCGCGTTACCAAGGCGGGAACAACGCAGGCCACACCATTGTGTTTGGCGGAACTCGCTATAAGCTGCACATGATTCCGTCTGGGATCTTCTATCGTGACAAAGTGTGCGTGTTGGGTAATGGCATGGTAGTCAATCCGGAAGCATTGGTGAAGGAGTTGGACTACCTGCACGAACATGGGATTGTCACCGACAACTTGCGCATTTCTGATCGGGCCCATGTGATTATGCCTTATCATTTGCGTTTGGATTTAGCTGAAGAAGCGAGCAAGGGCTCCGGTAAAATCGGGACGACGGGTAAAGGGATCGGTCCGGCCTATATGGATAAGGCGGCCCGGGTGGGAATCCGCATCAACGATCTCTTGGATAAGGAATTGTTCCGGGCGAAGCTGACGCGCATCCTGGAGGAGAAAAACCGCATCTTGGAACGACTTTATGGGGAAGAAGGATTTAGCTTTGAAGAGATTTATGAGCCTTATTTGGCTTATGCGGATCGGATTCGCGACTATGTCGTCGACACATCGGTGGTGTTGAACGATGCCATTGACCAAGGAAAACGGGTCTTGTTTGAAGGGGCCCAAGGCGTGATGTTGGATATTGACCAAGGGACGTATCCTTTCGTTACGTCGTCCAACCCGGTCGCTGGTGGGGTATGCATCGGTTCTGGCGTCGGCCCGACCAAGATTCATCAAGTGGTGGGTGTAGCCAAAGCGTACACCACCCGTGTTGGTGACGGCCCATTCCCCACGGAGCTGTTTGATGAAATCGGCGATCAGATCAGAGAAGTGGGACGCGAGTACGGTACCACCACCGGCCGCCCACGCCGCGTGGGTTGGTTTGACAGTGTGGTAGTGCGCCATGCGCGCCGTGTGAGCGGCATCACTGGTCTGTCTCTCAACTCGCTGGACGTGCTGACCGGCATCGACACGGTCAAAATCTGCACCGCTTATGAATATGAAGGGCAAATCATCGAAAATTACCCTGCCAATCTCGATATCTTGGCTAAATGCAAGCCGGTCTACGAAGAATTGCCGGGTTGGAAAGAGGATATTACGGGAGTGCGCAACTTCCATGACTTGCCTTTGGAAGCCCAGCACTATGTAGAACGGGTGTCACAGTTGACAGGGATTCCGCTGGCGATCTTCTCTGTCGGTCCGGACCGTGACCAAACGATCCAAGTGCGCCCGGTATACGCTTAATAAAGCAGACGCTGGGTTCGGCGAAAAAAGAAACACACTGGCGATGAGACTTGTGGAGTCATCATCAGCCAGTGTGTTTTTTATTTTGCGTCGTCACGCGTGAAGCCAATGAGAAAACGGGGTTGGAGCTACTGGCTTATTCACCAGATGACGCCTTAGACCGCTTGTTGCCATTTGATCATTTATGGTATGTTTCGCCGCGGATGATTTTGAAGGCGCGGTAGATTTGCTCTAAGAGGAAGATGCGGATCAGCTGATGGGGAAAGGTCATGGCTGAAAAAGACAGTAACAGGTCAGCCCGTTTTAGCACCTCTGGTGCGATCCCGTATGAACCACCGATGACAAAAACGACATGGCTTTGTCCGTAGGTGCCCAATCGCTCCAGTTTGTTGGCGAACTCTGGAGAAGAGAGGGATTTACCCTCAATGGCCAAAGCGATGAGGAAGGCGTCGGGGGATAAGGCTTTTAAGATGCGCTCACCTTCTTTGCGCTTGATCAACGCCACTTCCGCTTCATGAACAGGGTCTTGTGCCTTTTCTTCATTTACTTCCACGATTTCCACTTTGGCATAGGGAGTAAGTCTTTTTAGATATTCATCGCATGCTTGTTTTAAATATTTTTCTTTTAACTTACCCACGGTGATGAGTTGGATTTTCATGCGTCTTCCTCCGCTGTCTCCTCTTGGTTAGCGATTTGCAAAACATAACGGGGAGTTTGTCCGCACCAAAAACAAGTTGCTTGATCGTTCGGCTCGTCGTCCATCAGTTCCATAAGGGGAGCATGTTCATACATATCCACAATTTCATCGAGTGCAATGTCGACGTGCTCGTCGCATGCATACCATTTTTTCTTTTCGGCAGAAGCCATTTGTTATTTCACTCCTTACCGCACAGTAGTTATTCATAGGTTATCCACAATATCCACAAATTTATCAAAAGACAGGGAAAAGGAAAAGCCCCGTTTGTGAAAAACGGGGCTTGAACGTTTTTATCTCAAGTTGCTTGGCGCTTCGCCCAAGGTAATCGTAGTGGTTTGTTTTTTGCCATCGCGGAAGTAGGTTACTTCCATTTTGTCATTGACGGCTTTTTTGGTGTACATGTATTGTCTGATATCCGAACCCGATTTGACGGTTTGACCATCGAGGGCGGTGATGACGTCTCCCGGTTCCATGCCAGCCTGATCTGCAGGGGAGCCAGGCTCTAACTCATACAGCGCTACCCCGGAAGTGATGTTGTTGGGGAGGTTGAGCTGTTGGCGAGCTTCTTGAGTGAGGTCGGCGACATCGACCATTTGTACTCCTAAGTACGGGCGCGACACTTTGCCGTATTTGATCAATTTTTCAACAATCGGGCGCGCGTCATTGATGGGGATGGCAAATCCAAGTCCTTCTACCCCTTGTTCGGCAATTTTGAGGGTGTTGATGCCAATCACTTGGCCTGAGATGTTGATCAGGGCGCCGCCGCTGTTGCCGGGATTGATGGCAGCATCGGTTTGGATGACATCGGTGGTAGTTTGCTCATCTACTTTAAACGCCCGCTTGGGGGAGCTAATGACACCGGTGGTGACCGACTGACCCAGTCCCAACGGGTTGCCGATGGCGATAGCAGGTTCCCCGGCGGTGAGTTGGTCGGAGTTGCCCAAGTCGGCGATGGCGGTCACATATTTATCGCTGATTTCCAATACCGCTAAGTCTGTCAATTGATCTCCGCCCAATAACCGCGCTTCGACTTCTTGGTTTTTGTCGTTGCCGTTAGGAATGATCACCTTAAAGCGGCTACCGCCTTGGATGACGTGATAATTGGTGATAATGCGCGCTTTGCCGTCAATCTTCTCAAAAATAATACCTGATCCGGAACTCTGTTGCAGTTCTTCGGTTTCAAAGAAATTAAATGAGCGTTTTAAGTTGATAACCCCAACCACGGCCGGAGCCGCTTTTTTGACAGCGCTGGTGATGTCTGAGTTCACCTTGACGCTGGTCACTTGCTTGTTGCCCACCGTGGTTTGCGGCAGGTTGCCATCCACGGACGGAAGAAGCCCCATGCGCGTTAAGGATGGGCTTAACAGCAATACAATCAATCCCCCGATGACCGCAGATACGATCGAAGTGAAAATGGGGCTAGCGGAGCGCTTTGGCTGTTTGTAATCCGGCTGTTCATCATAATAACCCATGGCATTCCCTCCTTGAATTAAGGCCATATGTATGGGAGTGGATTCGCTCTCATTATTTCAACAACTCAAATGTATTATACTAAATCCCTATGTGGGGTGGTTTGGTTTTCAAAGAAACGTAAGGTTGTTGACACAGTTGGATCGAAACGGGCGAATCCAGGCTTTTGTGTACATATTTATTTTATAGTGGGTGTGTGAAGTTGATGTGGAGAATCATTGTTTTGCTTGTGTCAAAATGGAGTAAGGAGAACGACACACATATACAAGTTTGAAGAATAGGAAAAATGAGGAGAATAATAGAAGATAACTAATACAAGTGATTAGGAGATGAGAGAATGAAACAGGGAAAGCGACCCTCTGTCAATACGTTAAAACGGTTTGCTGGAGTTGATTTGGGCGCGCAGGTGGCTGATCTGAAATTGGCATTTTACCAACAGGGTTTGCTCTTATCGGCCTTAATCGATCTTCTCGTCGATAAAGGGTTGATCGAACCGGATGAGTTGGCGGAGTTGGCGACGCGGCTGGACAGGGAAATCACGGTGCCAACCGAAGAATAAAGGGAGTCCCATACATGATGGGACTCCCTTTATTTGTCCTTTACCGCTCTTAGCGGGGTGGGGCGGTCGTCATACGTAGGCCACAGGTGGACATCACGCCCTACCTGCATGCCAGTCTCTTCTAGAATGTTTTTGACGGTCAGATGGGCCAACTCACTTAGGTTGTTGTCCCGGCTCAAATGAGCCAGGTAGATGTTTTCGCCCATCCCCTTGAGAATCTCGGTCAGCGCCACCCCGGCATCCTCATTGGAAAGATGGCCGGTGTCGCCTAAAATGCGGCGTTTCACATTCCACGGATACGTTCCCATGCGCAACATTTCGACGTCATGGTTGCTCTCCCAGACGATGGTATGGGAACCGCTCACCCGGTCGATGATCCGTTGGTTTACATAGCCTAAGTCAGTAACGATGGAGAGGAGATCCTCACCATGTTGGATGTGGAATGCGACCGGTTCTGCAGCGTCATGCGAGATCGCGAACGATTCGACGCGCAGATCGGACAATTCTAGCGCCGCACCCGTTTCCAAGACATTTTGCAAGGATTCGGGGATATCCCCCACACTGCTTGGCAGGTGACGCCAAGTAGATTCATTCATATAGATGGGGATCTGATAGCGACGGGCTAAGACCCCGAGTCCTCGCACATGGTCGATATGCTCATGCGTCACAAAAATGGCGGACAGGGTGGATGGGTCCACATTGATCTGCTCTAAGCGCTGTTCAATCTGTTTGCCGCTTAATCCTGCGTCTACCAACACCCTGACGCTGTCGGATTCAATATAAGTGGAATTGCCAGTGCTTCCGCTGGCCAACACACTAAACTTCATGGCGTCTTTCCTTTGCTTTCAATAGATTGCTTGGGCACGATTTCCATTTTTTCTTTGGCTTCGCGTTTGGTGGCGTTTAAGTAAATCCAATTGTTGCCGACTTCAAACCGCCAATAAGGGACGAGAATGTATTCCTCTTTGGAACCACCATAGGCGGCACGGTAGCCGAGCTTGGGATTGGTGATGGAAGCCGGGCCCTTTGTGTTCAGATTGGTGATCACCTGGTAGAGCGCGCTTGGATAAGTCATGAGCTCCTCTGCTGTCGGCGATTGAGACAAGTCATAGTGCACCACATGGATGGCTTTGATCGAGGAAGCCGCCAACTCCACTTCCAACACTGCATCCAAAATGGGTCTTCCTTTGACATGCTGCATATAGATACGTTTGTCTCGGCTGGATTCCATCAGCTCATAATCGCCGAAACGAGGCACTTCCCTGCTCAACAGCCGGTTCAGCTCCCGCTCGTTGCGGAAGGCGGGGGGAGTGGCGTAGGTTTTGCTGTAACCATTCAGCTCATTTTTCTTCCATCCGGCCAGCCGGATCGGGGTGACGGTGGCTTTATACGCCGCCAGTGTCGTTGGTGTGTTGTCCGGCTCTTCCGGAAACTGGATGCGACTCTTTTTGGCGATCTGTTTTAATTGTGCAAGCGAGATCTCTTCCGTTTCCACATAATCGGACTGCTGTTTTACTAGTTGGTTTAATTGCAGTCCCAAAAAGAGATTTAAGACGATGAAGGCGATGATCAAAATCGTTTTGGCGCGACTCCAATCCATGGAGATTTCCTCCCTATGACGTTGGCGAACCGATGAAGAACTGTTCTCCAGCCGTGGTGAGTACCACCCATACAGGGGTGAACTGGACTGTTTTATCTTTCAGGTTATGGTTTGTCTCATAACCGGGATAGATGTGTTTGATGGCGGTCAAGGCGAGTTTGCGTTCGCTCAATTGCCGAAGCACTTCGTCCCGCCCGGGGAGCATCGCCTCGCGGTCGCGGGTACCCTCGAGCATGTACACCGTTGACCGAGCGTACTGCTTGATACCGTCTTCTCCACCGCTGGCCCCCGCTTGGAATTGCAACACATCGGGATAGATCATCTGCCCGTCTTGCCGGTTCCAGTATACGGGCAGGCCTGCAATGATGCGGCGGAAAGTGAGCTGGTTGGTGTCCCGTTCATCTTTGACCCGTTCCACACGATCAAGCAAATAATCGCCTGTCCAACCGCGGTGCCGCTTTACAAAGTTGTTGACGTCGTACAACTGGTTCTCAACCAGTGGATGTGTCGATTCAGAAGTGGGAACATCTTCAGTGTATTGCAATGAACCCCTCTTATTATAAACGAGCCGTTGGGACCGGGCCATGTAAAGATTTTCATCGTGGATGACGATCGGTTCCACGTCGGTTGATGTCAGCAGATACTCTTTGATGTCATCAATCTTGATCTGTTCCGTTTTATAACGCCACACCGGAAGCTTGGCTGATGCGGTCGGCAGATAAAAGATGCGTGACCATGGTTGTTTTTCATTCGCTTTATCCCAAGGCGCTTTGCCATTGGCCACCACCGGTGTCAGCTCCACTTGCGCATGCTGAATGGCTTGTTCCATCGTTTGTTGCAAGTGGGTCGGATCCAGTTGCAATTGCGCTTGCAAGATCGTTTTGGCATCATCGGAGATCAGCCAGAGTTGGGGCTGACCGCCGCTTAGATGGAGCAGGATGCGGCTGACGTCGGTGGGCTGATGCAGGGAGAATTTCTCCAAGACCGACGTTTTGAAGAACGCATCCACCGTCTCTGAATTCATGTCGCGGGGGAATTGCAACTGGAGTGAAGGCCCGTCAAGCAGGCGCTTCTTCCATTCTTCGGGTGTGATTTGGTTCACGGCCTCGAATTTGGTGATTTCCGCGTTTTTGATGCCGTCGACCAACGTGCGGTATTCCTCACTGTCGGAATGTAACCATGTCGCCCGGCCGCCCAGGTTGACAATCAGTTGATAAGGGGCGACAAACTGGGTGGATTTTTTTTCGTTGTATGTTTTGTCATCGGTCAAGACAGGCGGTGGCATGTTGTTAATCGGCTTCTGCTGGTATCCGGGCGAGTAAAACCACAGAAATCCCGTGAGACAGAAGCTGAGGGTGATTAGCAAGATCAGTACGACGGTTTTGATGTGTTCAACCCATTTTTCTTCCACTTGGCCTTATTCACCTCCGACTGACGGGGGGCAGTGTGAAGGTTACGACAGTGCCTTTTTGATAGATACTGTCAATCGCGATGATCCCTTCATGCGCATGCACGATTTCTTGGGCGATTGCCAACCCCAGTCCGGTGCCCCCCAGGCTGCGCGAACGGGCTTTGTCCACACGATAAAACCGCTCAAAAATCCGGCCCAAGTCTTGCTTGGGAATGCCGATGCCGGTATCGGCAATGCCCACCTCCACCATGCCGTCCGAGTTGCGCTTGGCAACAATCGCCACTGAACCGCCTTCCGGGGTGTATTTGATGGCGTTGGACACGAGGTTGTCCAATACTTGCATCAGCTTATCCGGATCAGCGTAAACACGGGGCAGGGAGCCGTGAGTGAAAAGCGTGAAGCTGATCTGTTTCTGTTGGCATTGGAAGCGGAAGCGATCCATGGTTTCTTCCAATATCTCGGTCAACACCAGCGGTTTTTTGTAGAACTTCGATTTGCGGGCGTCAAGGCGCGAGAGATGCAACAGGTCTTGAATCAGGCGCGTCATGCGGTCAGCTTCTTGGCGGGCCACTTTGAGGAAGCGGACAGCCAGCTCCGGATCTTCGACCGCTCCGTCTTCCAGTGCCTCGATATAACTTTTGATGGTGGTCAAAGGCGTCCGCAGTTCATGAGACACATTGGCGACGAAATCTTTCCGTTGCCGATCCAGTTTCTCTTGTTCGGTGACGTCTTCGAGCACAGCCACCATCCCGATCAAGTCATTTCCCTTCAGCTTGATCGGCGTAAAGTTGATCTTCAGCACCGTCTGGGTTTCCGCATCGGCATGGTGGTGTTCGACGAAAGTTTGACGGGCTTCCTTCAACGGCAGTTTCAACGGCTCTGACAAGGACAATACTTCCGTGATCGAGCTACCGAGCGCGATTTGGCGATCCAACAGTTTTTCTGCAGGGATGTTTTTCACGATGATTTTCCCTTGCAAATCGGTTGCGATCACACCGTCGCTCATATTGGCTAGAACGGATTCCAGCTTCTCTGTTTCCTCTTCCTTTTCCTTGATCGCTGTTCGCAGATGAGCGGCCAGATCGTTGAAGGAGATGGCCAATTGGCCGATCTCGTCTTCGCTCTTCACGGCTACTTGGCGGTCAAAGTCGCCTGATGCCATCGCTTTCGTTTGCTCTCGGATCTCTTTGATCGGTAGGGTGATGGTGCGGGCCAAGATGATGACTAAGAATCCGGTCACCGCCAGTGCCACCGCCGCAATCTTGATCAAGATCTTGCTGATGCGATAGATGCGGTCATAGGTCGGTTTCAATGGGGCTTCCAGATAGAGTGAGCCCAACTCCCGCTGTTGCCGGTCCAGCAGTTTGGTCACGTACACTTGGTAGTCGTTTCCTTCCGCGTCCTTCACTTTGGCGAACGGTTGCTTCTTATCCATCAGATCAGTGAGGCGGTTGGGCAATTTAAATATCTTTTCATTCGACTCGTTTGACGCGATCACCCAGTTGTTTTGGTCGATCACGCGCACGATGGTGAAATGCTGGCTAGTGTTGGGCGCTGCTTGCAACAGGCGGGCCCGCAACCGCTTGGCACGGTCGCGGTCATTTTCAGCTTTCGCTTCCAGCTCGGGCGAGACGATCAGGGACAGCACATATCCTTGTTCTTTCAATTGGGCGCGCAGGTCATTGATAAAAACCGATTCTAGTTGGCGGATGAAGTAGACGCCAACCAATTGCATGGCCATGATGATCAAAAGAATGTATATCACAACCAGCTTCCACTGCACGCTGTTCATCAATTGTTTCCATTTCTTCATTGCGTTTACCCACCCATTCACCGATCTGCGCGGGGATCGCGAATCGTGTAACCGATGCCACGCCGCGTGATGATATACTTAGGCGCGCTCGGATCGTCTTCGATCTTTTCACGCAGACGGCGGATGGTCACATCGACAGTGCGCACGTCACCGAAGTAATCATACCCCCAGACGGATTGCAGGAGATGTTCTCTGGTCAGTACTTGATTGACATGCTTGGACAAGTAGAGCAACAACTCAAACTCGCGGTGGGTCAGATCGATGACTCGATCCTGCTTGCTGACGATGAAACTGTGTGGGTCGATCGTCAAATCACCGATGACCAGATTGCTTTTGTTAGGCTCCTCCCGCGTCGCTTCTTGGCGTTGTGACTGGGTGCGGCGCAAATTGGCTTTGATCCGCGCTAGGAGTTCGCGGTTGCTAAACGGTTTGGTCACATAGTCGTCAGCGCCCATCTCCAATCCCAACACCTTGTCCAATTCCGAGTCTTTGGCGGTCAGCATGATGATCGGAAATTGGAAGTGTTGCCGCACTCTTCGACAAACTTCGATACCGTCGGCGCCGGGCAACATTAAGTCCAGTAACATCAAGTCCGGCGGCGCGTTGAGCACTTTTTGAATCGCTTCGTCACCATCATGGATGCAATCCACCTGGTAACCTTCTTTCTCCAAATTGAACTTAATAATATCGGCAATTGGCCGTTCATCTTCCACTACGTAGATTTTGGCGCTCACGTACAGATCCCTCCTGGACATAAAAAGCGTAAAATCATTGTCCCACAAGAACATCGGGAAAACAATCGCCCGCCTATGAGACTATTTTACCATCCGCGGTTGAGGGGATTAGGCAAAATTGGGTGAAAGAAGGATGACTCGATGTGGTGGAGGTGAATAAAGTATGGAGAGCGAAAGGATGGATGATAGATGAGAAGAATGCCAAGAATGCAGTCGGTCCCCAGCAAAATGAAGAAAACGGCGGTGCTTTGGGAAAATATTCGAATCAGGCCCTACATCCCGGAAAGCCGAAGGTACAACAGGAAAGTAGTGTTTAACATGTTGCGGCGCCATCGGTTCGTCTTTCTCAAACCCGACATTGGCGGCGGTGGGAGAGGGGCGGTCAAGCTAACCCCTGCCAGAAGAGGAGTTATGTGCCAAACGCTAAACGGCAGAAGGGTGTTGCCAGTACAGAGGGCGTTCAGATGGATTGAGCAGGAGATGATATCTAGAAGAAATTACATGGCGCAACAAGGGATTCGAATGGCGCAAGTGGACGGGAGAAATGTCGATTTTCGCGTTCATCTGCAAAAACCGCGAAATCGCTGGTTAATCACCGGTTTTTGCGCCAAATTGGCTCCTCCGGGGAGCTTGGTCACCAATCGTTGTCGAGGAGGAACGCCGCTGGAAGCGAGCAAGGCGGTCAAACGGATTTCGCATACAGTTGGTAAAAAAGAAAAAACATTAAAAAAAGAAATATATGCAGTTTCTAAAGAGATAGCCAAAACATTAAATAGACGCTTTACAGGTTTAAAGGAACTTGGCGTCGATTTGACCGTGGATCGGAACGGGAAGATTTGGATATTTGAAGTGAATACTTCCCCTGTAATCAAACTGTTTAAAAGTTTGAAAGACAAGACCGCTTATCAGCAAATCAATCAAATTCGTTATCAAATGTTTGCTAAAAGATAGCAATACCTTTACCTAATTAAATAAAAATTTAAAACTTGGCTTTTTACCTTCGTATAGATTGTACATGCGTTAAGCATGTTTTTTTCGTTTCCGAGCATATATAACAGGATTCGACAAAGTATTCCCGTTGACGGTTTCGTAGTTCACCTGTTACCATTAATATTAATTCTAGGTATTTAAAATTTTTTGATCAATCCCGGAGGTGTATTTATATGTCGTCCATTACCGTTGGCGTATATCTAGGAAAAAAGGATCGTCTGGTTCGTTATTGGTATGAAATCCTGCCGAAAGGCCAATTCCCGATGCTGGTGAAGTACTGCATCCAGTCCTACCTGCGCAACAACTATTTCCCCTTGCAATCGATCTGCGACTCTCGTCTGTTGAAGGAGCAAATCCAGAAGCGGAGCGAGTATGTGCCGACCCAGCGCAATGTTACGTTCACTCCGGAAGACGGCCCGGTCTATCAATGGATCAAGAGCTTGGAAAGCGGTTACCGTAGCGAGGAGATCAAAAACATCCTGAAGGAGACGGTGGTGCACACCCTGTTGAATGAGCAAATGCATTATCCACCGCGGGCTGCAGTTGGACAATCCTCCTATGGGATGGAAGCGCACGAAGCGCAAGGCGTCTACCATCCTTATGCTGAAGAGGCGCAAAAGTTCGCCTTGCTGAAGCGGGATCACATCGCGATGGAAGAGCCTTACGGCTGGGACAAGGTGAACAAGCATGTGGTGGAGAATGAAGTGGAAGGCAAAGACAAAGCGGCAAAGGGGTTTAACCATTTGGTCAATTATCTCGGATAATGGGGGCCTTTGGTCTTATCCGTTACGTCACGAGACGGTGCGAAAGAATAAATAAGGCCAAGGGCGACCAGCAATCCCCGCGGCGAATCAAGAACATCATGAGAATGAGGAGAAACGTGCGGTGGTTAAACTTAATTATTCAATTAGAATAAGTAGGGAGTCCGTGTCTTGATCCAAAGCGGGCTCCTTTTCATGTTCATTTGGGCGGCGGGCCGCTTGGGTGGCCAAATGAACATGAAAAAAACGCCTATGAAGGCGCGAGTGGGTTGCGTCGAGGCGCAGGCGGACGGAGAGCTGTGGCCCGCCGTCCGCTGGCGCGCGTTGCCAACTTATTGCAGAGGCACCCCTTTGTTCGATGTCGGGCTGTTGGACGAGAAGGGTTTGGACATGTCCTCTTTGAAGCCAAAGAAATAGGTGAAGAAGAAGCCGGCCGCGTAAGAGATCACAATGCCGATCAGATATAGCACGATTTGATCCGGCTTGATCAGCAATGTGAGCGGCAACCCCGACACGCTGATACCAACGGAGGCCACTTTGAACACCGCTTGGAAGGCGCCTCCGACCGCAGCTCCCAAACATGCGGTGATGAAAGGGCGGCCCAAGGGCAAGGTGACGCCGTAGATCAGTGGCTCCCCGATGCCCAGAATGCCCACAGGCAAGGCACCTTTGATCACATTACGCAACGTGGTGTTGTGTGTTTTGAGATAGACAGCGAATACCGCTCCTACTTGCCCGGCGCCGGCCATGGCGAGAATCGGTTGCAATGGGTCGATACCGGTCGCGTTTAACAGCTCCATATGAATGGGAATAAGTCCTTGATGCAAGCCCAGCATCACCAAGGGCAGAAAGAAACCAGAGAGGATCGCGCCGGCGAACAAACCGCCTTGATTCAACAGCGTCTGGATGCCGCCAGTAAGCGCTTCAGACAGGAAGCCGCTGATTGGTTGCAAGGCGATATACGTGGAGAAGCCGGTGATCAGAACTGCCACGGTTGGAGTGACGATGATGTCAATGCTTTTGGGCACGAACGGACGGATGCTTTTTTCAAGCCAGACGATAAACCAGGCTGCCAGCAGGACGCCAATCAACCCTCCGCGCCCAGGGACCAGCGCTTCCCCGAACAGCTGGATGTTTTCGATATCGGGGAGAATGAAGAGGCCCCCCGCAATTCCGCCTAACGCCGGTGTACCGCCAAACTCCTTGGCAGTGTTGATGCCGACAAAGACGGACAGGTATGCGAAAATGACCTTGCTCATGGCCTGTAACAACGGAATGACTGTGCTACCTTCTTTGAGGCTGGGGAAGGAATGAATGAGCACATTGGTCAATCCCATGATGATTCCGCCTGCGATAATGGCTGGAATCAATGGGATGAAGATGTTGGCGATTTTGCGCACCAGCTGCTTGGCGGAGTTGTGCCGCCGCGCTACCAGGTGTTCTTCCGCCACCGGCGTGGACGTCTTGCCGCTCAATTTGCTCAAGTGCGTGGCCACGCGCGTAACCAGCCCAGGTCCCAACACGATTTGGTATTCTCCGGCTTGCTCCACCACGCCGAGCACGCCCGGTATCGACTGCAATTGATCCGATTGGAGCGCGGACTCATCGCGCAAGGTCAGGCGCAGACGAGTCATGCAATGCGCAATACTCTGAATATTCTCCGCACCGCCGACTGCTGAAAGAATGGACTCGGCCAGGGAGATTTCCGCTTGGTTCATGGCGTCCCTCCTGGGTATGGCTTGCAAACAATTAGAAGATATATTTATCTGACAATAAGCCTATCATAACCTCACAAAATCGTCAAAGGTGTGATCGAAATATTAAATCTTATGTCGAAAGAGGGAAGATTGGGAGGATTTTTCATTTTACGGTGGAAGAGAATAACTAATAAAGTGGCATGTCTTGTAAAAATGCGTTGAATTATGGCATAAAAGTTGTGATATCAAGGGGTGGGTATTGGACGTGTTAGATATACAGGCGATCGAGAGCAAAGGTTGGTTATATCACTTTGTCGAGCGAATCTTCTCCCTACATCCGTCCCTCCATTGGATTAGTGTGGGATTAATCACAACGTTACTCAGTTTTCTGCTGATACTGAACCGGAAGTGGGTCAGTCATTTTCCACGTTATGGCTATATGGCATCCGTTGTCGCCACGATTGCATTGCTTGACTTGTTTACGCAGACAATCCCTATTTTAACGGTATATTTAATTGTATTAGGATATGTATTATTTCGAGCATCTGATGAGAGAAACTATCTTATAACAATAAGTTTTTTCATTACTTACATATTGATATCTGCTTATACCGAATGGAGTTATTTGCGGGCGATCGAGCTGGTCAGCCACGGCTTGCTTTTTGTTTGGGTTGCGTGGATTAGCGACCAAGTGCGGGATCGGTTCTTTGAATTGAAGAAACAGAAAGAGAAAACGCGTCGCTTGATTGACCAGAAAAACGAGTCCAACCGACGGTTGAGGGAATTTCAGAAAGAGCTGGAAGAAACCTATCTGCGCGATTCGCTGACGGGCTTGTACAATTTTCACGGGTTTCAGGAGCAAGTGACCCGTGGCTTGTCCCGATGCGCCCATTCACTGTCATATCATGTGGTTTGCTTTGATTTGACCGATTTTCGGCAAATCAATATGAAGGATGGGAACGACACAGGCGACCGGCTGTTGGTGCAGATCGCTAACTTGTTAAAGCGGCATTTGCCTCCTTCCGCGCGGATCGCCCGCTACGACGGGGACCAGTTTGCCATCGGGTTGATGGGGGACGGCGCGGTGTTGCGGCGTTTGATCGAAACGGTGGAGTTTGTCCTGGCCGAGTTGAAGGCCAACCATCCGCTGCTCAATTACTGCATGGCGTCGGCCTCCTATCCCACGGAAGCGAAGACGGGAGCTGAATTGATCCGACAAGCGGAGGATCGCCTGATGCTCGCCCAGCGGCAACGGCGTGACAAGGAGGAGGAGCACCGTCTCAGACTGGAGAAGCTATCGGCGCTCGGGCAGTTGGCGGCCGGACTGGCCCATGAAATCCGCAATCCGCTTACATCCATTCGAGGGTTTGTCCAGATTTCCGCTGTTGAGTCGGAAGCGGTGAAAAAATGGGAATCAATCATTTTGCCCGAGATCGATCGCATCAACGACTTGTTGAAACAATTTCTTAATTTGAGTGAAGCCAAGCCGGTGAAAGTAACCCGGTTTAATCTGAACCGCCTGATGAATGATGTGCTCAGCCTGTTGCAACCCAAGTCCCTCTTAATGGGACATGAGTTGATTGGCCATCAGCCGGATCAACCGGTGGAGATGGAGGCAGATGCCGAGCAGTTGAAACAGGTGCTGATCAATTTAGTGCAAAACGGGTTGGAGGCTTTGTCGGAAAAAGGGACGGTGCAGGTCTCATGGCAAAAGAGCGAGGAACAAGTGCATATCCAGGTAATGGACAACGGAAATGGCATTCCTCCGGAATTGTGTTCCCGCATTTTTGAGCCGTTTTTCACCACCAAGGACGAAGGGACGGGAATGGGATTGGCCATCTGTTCCCGCATCATTGAAGATCATGGGGGAATCATGTGCGTTACCAGCACCCCGGGCTTGGGAACTTCGTTTAATATTCAATTGCCGCTGAAGCAGACGACCTTGGGCGAAGTGGTGATATCTGAAGAATACCCGCCTGAAGCAGAGCCGGAGAAAGCGGAAGTCGGAGCGTTGGCCGGTGTCCAAGATGGAGCGGATATGGTGGCCTCACTTGAGAAGCCACAGTCAGCGCTCGAGCCAATGGAAGATTCTGCGGAGGCAGAACAAAAAGAGGGAACGGAAGAACAGGAAACAGCGGAAGCAGATCAACAGGAAAGGGACAATAAGGGGACGAAGCGCACGGCAGAGGAGGCTGTTCGGAAACGGAAGCCGGGCAAGATGCAAGCTCCCAAGGTGGAGCCGATCAAGGACAAGCAAAAGCGGGAAAAAAACATGCGCGGGGAGGCAACTGGCGCTCAGGAAGCTTCAGGCGCGTCCGCTCCCTGCAATGAGGTGGTGGGCTTGGCTGGCGGATAAAAGGAGGCGTTTCCCTCACTTCCAAACATCACCTTCCCGGTTCGCCCTTCTGCAAAAACGGGATTTTCGGCGATGAATCTTGTAAAATAAGTGAAGGGGGAAAACCGATCCGGCGGATGGACGGGTCAAACCCGAACGGCAAAGGGAGGTGAAGCGTTACGAAAGGGGAAACGCGCTTTCGTAACTGCTAAAAGCATATGGGCAACAAAAAAGATGTGCAATTCAACATTCTAAGCAACAAATCAACCACCCACGGGGCTTACCACACAGGCACCATCAGCTTGAGCAATCTCTCTTCCATATTGATCGAAGGGGATCAAGCTAAGATCGATCTCGGTTTGATTCATGCCAAAAGCGCGGTAGAGCGTGGTGTGAAGTTTACCAGCAATGAAGATGAAGTGCCTGAGGGTACCTTGTATTGGGTCGTGTGGGTAGCGGTGGATCGTGACGAAAACGGTCCGTATTATGCCGGTGCCGCGGCCTGTCCGATGCGGATTGACCGGGAGAAACGCATCGGTTGGAAAAATCTCGCCTTTCATGTGAACCGCATGGATGACGCGCTGAAACGGCGAGTCAAGCTGTCGGAAATGGGCGAAACGGAGAAGGCCGCGTTGAAAGCATTCCTTATTAAACACAATGAGGAAATGTGGAAAAACAGCAAGGCGGAGTTAAAAGCGCAGCTTCCGTCATAAAAATGAACGAAATGTGAACAAACTTCATTCGCTATTGCCGCCTCATATGGGGCAGGAGTACACTAAGTAGTGGTTTCGGAATCTTTTGCTAGGACACAAAAAATGGCGGACAGTTGTCCGCCATTTTTTGTTTTTGTGATGGCATTCGCGATGACATGGTAAATTTTTGCCTCTTTTGCGCAAGCTAAAGGATAGGGAGGCGGTAGTGATGGCAAATAACCATGAACATTTTGCGAGGCATGGCGGCACGCATTTCCGCGCCAATGTTTCCGAGCAAGAGATCAACGAATTTGTGCGGTCCCTTCCTGAAGGGAAAAAAGAAAGCATGTATGAAGTGATGAAAGAGTTGGCCGCGGCAGGCAAAATCACTTTGCTGAATGATGGTGAATTTGCAGACGGCGAGGGACGCGTCGGCGGCAGTAACGAATGTTAAAGCAAACAACCCCATGTCTTTCAAGGACATGGGGTTGTTTTTGCTCATTGACAACATGCGGCCCACACGCCATGCTAGCGTTGGGTGTGGGCCAACGTGTAACTGTCCATCTTCCTCAGACACGACCTAAAGTCGGTTCCACCAGTCAGACAACCGTTCCCACAGAGACGGCTCCCGCTCCGGTAAACGGTGATGTGGTGCGATGATTTTTGGTTCGGTACCGCTGACGAAATACTCGAACCGGACCCGTTCACACAGCGGTGTTGCCAGTGTGCCGGTCTCTTCATCAATATAAACGCCTTTGACTCCTTCTGGGACGGGGAAGCGGCGGCTTGGAAACGGCTTTGTCGCTTCCTTCATATAATCGGCCCAGATGTACTGCGAATAACGGGCTTGGTGGTGGGGAAGCCGTTTCCCTTGGTCATAACCGACCCAAGTGACTGTAACCAAATCAGGTGTGTATCCAGTCAGCCAACCGTCCCAGTCCGTCGTTCCTGTTTTGCCCGCGGCAGGGTGGGTGAATTGTTGGCGAACCCGATAGCCTGTCCCGCCCGGTTCAAACACGCTAGACAAAAGCTGAGTCAAGACAAAGGTGTGGGCGTCAGAGGCGACCCGCTCCGCTTGTTGTTGCACTTGGATGATGGTGCGGTTGAAAGGGTCGACCACCTTGGTGATGCCGATCAGGGGGCGGTGGATGCCGCCGCTGGCGATCGTCGCGTACGATTCGGCCATTTCGTAGGGCGAGACGGTGTAACTACCCAAAGCCAATGAGGGGGTTGGTTTGAGCTGGCTTTTGATGCCGAGTTTCCGGGCTAAGGCGATTTCCCGTTCCATCCCGGTCGACAGGAGTGTGCTGACAGCGTAGATGTTGTCAGAGCGGGCGATCGCTTCCCTCATGGTGATCGGACGGTAAGCGTACTGACCCCGATAATTGGATGGCTTGTAAGTGCCACCCTGGTAAACGAATGTCGTAGGCTTGCTCTCAATGCGTGTGATCGGTGTAAAACCTTGTTGCAACGCGCTGAGGTACAGGAACGGTTTGAATGACGAACCAGGTTGCCGCTTGGCGAACACGCGGTTGTATTGGGATGTCAGATAGTCTTTGCCTCCAACCATCGCTTTAATGGCCCCTGTCTGGGGATCGACGGAGATCAAAGCACCCTGCAATCCAGGAGCGGGTTCGGTGTGTTTTCTCAGGGCTTGTTCGGCTGCCTGTTGCATGCGGGTGTTGAGCGTGGTGTGGATTTTTAAACCGCCCCGCCGCACCACAGCTTCATCCAATCCATACTGGTTCACCAACGTTGAAATGACATAATCCTGAAAGTAATTTGCTTTTAGTTGTTTGGGTTTCGTTTGGGGGGCGATGGCAAGCGCGTGTTGTTTGGCTTGTTCGGCTTCCGCTAGGGAAATCTCACCGTTTTTCACCATCAGGTCCAAGATGTGACGTTGTCTGCGCTTGGCCCGCTCCAGATGGTTCCATGGGGAATAGTAAGAGGGGCCACGGGGGATGCCCGCCAAAAACGCTGATTCTGCCAATGTGAGTTGCTCCGCTTTTTTGTTGAAATAAAGTTTGGCGGCTCTTCCCACGCCATAGGCGCCGTGTCCGTAATAAATCTGGTTTAAATAAAGCTCCAATATCTGGTCTTTGCTGTAGTGGAGTTCAAGCTGGACGGTTAACAGCGCTTCTTTGATCTTGCGGGCCCACGTGCGGTCATGGGTCAAGTAGAGATTGCGCGCCAATTGTTGCGTGATGGTGCTGGCCCCCTGCTCGATACGCCCTTCTTTGATGTTGACAGCAACCGCCCGGAGAATGCTTTTCACCGAAAAACCGTGATGGCGGTAAAAATCTTTATCTTCGGCGGCCAAAGTGGCGGAGATGAGCGAAGGGGGCAAGTCCCGCAAACGAACCGGGATGCGCGCTTCCCCTTCGTCTAGACGTCCAAACACTTGCCCTGTATCGTCATAAAGCATGGACGTTGAGAAAAAGTTAGGGATGGGCAATGGACGCGACTTTAGATACAAAAGCAACAAACCGGATAAAAGAGCACCAATCACGAGTGTGATGATAAGGCCCTTTAATATCTTGTAGCCCAAAGACAAGCCCTTCAGGATGAAAAGTAGTTTTGTTGATTCGCTTGGAGTGGCGTGTGGATGTTCCCTCATGTTTGCGGCTCCTTTTTCCGGTGTTTTCTTCCGTCTCTACTTAAACAGAAGCAGGAATATTATGCGAAGGTCGCAGGAAGAATATACCTGAGAAAAAGGTTGGTCTTATGGTTGATGAAAATGATTGTAACTGATTCGTCCATGCATTATTCTTAGTAAGTTAGAGTTGTACATAGGAAAGGAGTAATCAATTATGGAAATGAGAGAAATGGATCTCTGGTACACAGAAAAACAAACGAAGAACCATGGAATCACGACGAAAATCAATAAGACGTTATATCACGATAAATCAGAGTTCCAAACGTTAGATGTGATTGAAACGGCCGAGTTTGGAAACATGTTGGTGCTGGACGGCATGGTCATGACCACCGACCGCGATGAGTTTGTCTACCATGAAATGATCACCCACGTTGCGATGAATACCCATCCCAATCCTAAGCGCGTGCTTGTGGTCGGCGGAGGAGACGGGGGTGCCATTCGGGAAATCCTGCGCTACCCGAGTGTCGAGCAGGCTGTGTTGGCAGAAATCGACGGCAAAGTGATTGAAGCGTCCAAACAATTTTTCCCCAAGATCGCCGGTGGGTTGGACGATCCGCGTGTCGATATCCAAGTTGCTGATGGTATCCAGCATGTGCGGGACAACAAAGGGAAATACGATGTGATCTTGGTTGATTCGACGGAGCCGGTTGGACCTGCGGTGGGATTGTTCCAAAAGCCTTTCTATGAGGAAATTTATGAAGCGCTGAAAGAAGACGGAATCATGGTCGCGCAGACGGAATCACCTTGGTTCAACCGGGATCTCATCCGCCAGGTTTTCCGCGACATTTCCAATACCTTCCCGATCACCCGCCTGTATACGGCGAGCATTCCAACCTACCCTAGCGGATTGTGGAGCTTCACGATCGGATCGAAAAAATATGATCCTCTGGCAGTGGACGAGGCCAAGCTACATCGATTCGACACCCGCTATTATCGTCCAGAACTGCATAAAGCGCTGTTCTCGCTGCCGGCGTTCGTCTTGGAATTGCTCCAGCCAGAGGGGGAATAATGGATGAGATTCGATGAGAAATACTCAGGTAATGTTTTCATTGGTGCGAGCGATAACTTGGAGCAGGCGCAAGCCGTGTTGTACGGTATGCCCATGGACTGGACCGTTAGTTTCCGTCCCGGATCGCGGTTTGGTCCGGCGCGGATTCGAGAGTCTTCCTTGGTACATGAAGAATACAGCCACTATTTGGAACGGGAACTGACCGAGATCGTTTATTACGACGCTGGGGATATTCCGTTGGCTTTTGGCAATCCGGAGAAAAGCTTGCGGCAAATCGGGGATTTCGTCCGCCAAGTCTTGGACAAGAAGAAAATGCCGATCGGGATGGGCGGAGAGCATTTGGTCACTTGGCCGGTGGTGCAGGAAGTGTATAAAGATTACCCTGATTTGGCGGTGATCCATATTGACGCCCACGCCGATTTGCGTACGGATTATGAGGGGGAACCGTATTCCCACGCCACGCCTTTGCGCAAAATCGCCGAATTGATCGGTGGGCAAAATGTGTATCAGTTTGGGATTCGATCCATGACCAAAGATGAAGTGGCTTATGTCAAGGAAGCGGGCATTCACTTTTATCCATTCGATGTGCTTGCGCCGCTGGAAAAATGTTTGCCGTCCTTGGCTGGCCGTCCCGTCTACGTGACCATCGATATCGACGCGCTCGATCCGGCTCATGCGCCGGGCACGGGAACGCCGGAGCCTGGCGGCATCACTTCCAAAGAGATGTTGGCAGCGATTCATGCCATCGCCCGTTCGGAAGTGAATGTGGTCGGCGCCGATTTGGTCGAAGTGGCACCGGCGTATGACCACAGTGAACAAACCCCTGTGGTAGCGGCAAAGCTGATTCGGGAAATGCTGCTCGGGTTTGTCAAATAGACCGCATTGACTCAAATTCTTCCCTCCCACGCACAGGGCAGGGAAGCTTTTTTATTCGGCTGGCAAAAAAGTCCCGACCAGTGTTAAGATACAAGTATTAAAAAATTGGGGGAGGCTGGCGCTTTGATCCCAGTGAAAATCCACATCCAATCGGTCATACAGCAAGAAGCGGGACAAGAGCCGGAAGTGATCGAACAAGACTTGGTCGGCAAGTTTGAGGCCAAGGCGAACGGAGAATGGACACTTAAGTACAAAGAACATGAGGGAACCGTCGAAGAAGTGTTCACCTCTGTCCGATCACATCAAGACCATGTCACCATCTCACGGCAAGGGCCTGTATCATACAGACAGACATATTGGCCGGGCAAAAAAGTGGAGAGCATCGTACACACCCCGGCAGGCAAGACCGAAATGGAAGTGAAAACCCTGTCCTACCGACGCGGTTGCGCGGAGACGGGGGGAGAGATTGCGTTTTCATTTGAATTGACGATGGGCACGCAAGAGTTGGGCAAATACCAATTGAGTTTGAAGTGGATGGAGGACGAGTGAAATGAATCCGCTTGAACAGATGAAGGAAACATTGAAACAAGAGATCAGGCAAGCAGTCATCCGCACCGGGCTGGTGGCGGAAGAGAGCGTGCCAGAGGTTGCGTTGGAAGTGCCAAAGGAAAAAGCACACGGAGACTTCGCTACCAACATTGCGATGCAATTAACCCGCATCGCCCGCAAAAACCCGCGCGAGATCGCGGCACAAATCGTGGCCGAGCTTGATCGCGGTGCCGGCAACATCCGCGATGTGCAAATAGCTGGCCCCGGCTTTATCAACTTTTTTATGGACCGTTCCTTCTTGGTGCGCGTGTTGGAAGAGATCAAGCAAAAAGGAACGGCTTACGGCCATTCCAACACCGGGCGGGGAGAGAAGGTAAATGTGGAGTTTTGTAGCGCCAACCCGACCGGCCATCTGCATTTGGGGCATGCCCGCGGTTCCGCAGTGGGCGATGCCCTCAGCAACATCTTGGAAGCCGCCGGTTACGACGTAACCAGGGAATATTACATCAATGATGCCGGTAACCAGATGAATATGCTGGGCCTTTCGTTGGAAGCACGGGTTTTGGAGGCGTTGGGCCAAGATGCGGTTTTCCCTGAAGACGGTTACCGCGGTCAGGAGATTATCGACATCGCTGCAGAGTTGGTTCGGGAGGAAGGGGACCGACTCTTACATATGGAGCGAGAAGAGCGTTTGGCTTACGTGAAAGAAGTGGGCAAGCAGAAGCTGTTGGCCAAGATCAAAGCCGACTTGGAGAAATACCGGGTTAAATTTGATGTTTGGTTCAGCGAATTGTCCTTGTACGAAGCGGACGCAATTGAGCAAACGATTGCTGAGCTGAAAGAAAAAGGGTACACCTATGAGTCGGATGGGGCGTTGTGGCTCCGCTCGACAGCATTTGGCGATGATAAAGACCGCGTCTTGATTAAACAGGATGGGTCATTCACCTACCTCACACCGGACATCGCCTATCACCGTGACAAGTTAAAGCGCGGCCATGACCGATTGATCAACATCTGGGGAGCCGATCACCATGGCTATATACCGCGGATGAAAGCGGCGCTCAACTCCTTGGGGCATGACGCAGATCAGTTGGAAGTGGTTATCACCCAGATGGTGAAGCTTTATCAAGGCGGCGAACTGGTTAAGATGTCGAAGCGCACGGGTAAAGCGGTGACCATGGAAGAATTGATGGACGAAGTAGGCGTGGATGCAGCTCGTTACTTTTTTGTGATGAGAAGCCCAGATGCGCACCTTGATTTTGATATGGATTTGGCAGTGTCACAGTCTAATGCCAATCCCGTGTATTATGTGCAATATGCGTCGGCCCGGATTGCCAGCGTATTCCGCCTGGCCGAGGAGAAAGGGATGGCGCCTTCCTGGGATGCGAACGTGTTGGCGCGCCTCACCTTGGAGCAGGAATTGGATCTGATTCAGAAGCTGGGCGAGTTTGCGGAAGAAGTAGCCGTCAGCGCCCAACAGTTGGCGCCACACCGGGTTGTGCGGTATCTGTATGATTTGGCGACCTTATTCCACAGCTATTACAACGAACATCGCGTGATCACCGATGATGCGGAATTGTCTCAGGCGCGGCTGGCTCTGTTTGCGGGTGTGCGCCAAGTTTTGCGAAACGGGTTGTCCCTGATCGGCGTGTCGGCGCCGGAGCGGATGTGAGCGACTCATCCAACCCCCATCATTCCCATCTGGGAGTGGTGGGGGATTTTCTTTTGAGCAAAAACTGATATGATGATGACGGGCACCTTTTTCCCTCTCTATCATTTTCGAAAAAATGTAACATCCATTAGGAGATTCTAGATTGATAATAGAAGTGCAGGAAAGATTGTTAGTAGATGGGAAACCAAAGGAAAAAGCAATTGATTAAACAGCAAACCTGACAGTGGTTACGCTGAGAACATGAACGTAATGAACACAAGGAGAATGTCCGATGGAAGGAACAGTGCTGGCTGGAAGGTACCAGGTTCTTGAGCGCATCGGTGGCGGCGGCATGGCTGTCGTCTACAAAGGGAGAGACTCGCTGTTGGACCGGTACGTGGCGATCAAGGTGATGAACCAATCTTTCAGCCATGATCAAGATGCAGTTCGCCGATTTATTCGTGAGGCAAAAGCAGCGGCAAGCATGTCACACGCCAATATCGTCAATGTGTACGATGTAGGGCGTGAGGATTCGATATATTTTATGGTTATGGAGTATGTCAAAGGCCCCACCTTGATGGATATGATCAAGAAAAAAGGCCGATTTGGGGCGGAGGAAACGATTGAAATCGCCATCCAAATTTGTGAAGGAATTCACCATGCCCACCTAAAGGGAATTATTCACCGCGACATCAAGCCCCATAATATCTTGGTGGCGCCGGGCAACCAGTATAAAGTGACCGACTTTGGCATCTCTTATTTTCCCCGGGTGTCAGCGATTACGCAGACGGGGTATGTCATGGGATCGGTTCATTATTTTTCTCCGGAACAGGCGTCAGGAACCAAAGTGAGCGCCGCCTCCGACTTATATTCGCTCGGTGTGGTTTTGTATGAAATGCTGACGGGACGAGTGCCGTTTAATGGCGGGAATTCTGTCTCCATCGCATTGAAGCATATCCATGATCCTGTGCCTGATCTCAAATCGCTTAACAGTGAGATTCCAGAGCAATTGGTGGAGGTGATTCACAGAGCGTTGGCCAAAGACCCCGAACAGCGCTATCAATCGGCACGGCAGATGAAAGAGGCGCTGGAGGAGGTATTGGCGTCGATCCGGCAAGTGGATGCCTATGTGGAAACGTATGACATCCGTCCGAGAAGGACAACCACGCGCAATCGGGGCAAACGTTGGTGGGCGGTCGCTGGCTTGGCGGCGGTGTCATTGGTGTTCATCGGGTTTCAATTGGGCAACTTGGAAGGGAATTCCGCACCTCTTCCCGATCCGGCCAAGCAGCAGGCGGAAAACCCGAAACAAGGTAGTGGTTCATTGCCTGACAACACCAAAAGGAATTATAAATGGTGGAAAGAAATACCCAAAGAGTCTCGTAAGCAAAGCGAATATTTCCGTGATGTGAAAGTGACTGGGAAAGACGGCAATTATATTGTGTCATTAAAAGTGAATAATGAATTAGACAGTGAGTTTCATTATGATATTTTTGTGGTTGACCAAACCAATTCTCGCTTAGTGGACCCGGGTGTGTATGTCCGGTTCAAGAAAACGCCAAACGAAAAATGGTCCGATGTTCGTTTTCCTGTGCGTTTTCCCGCAGCCTGGTTGCAGACGACGATCAATGGGATTGTCAAAATCGAAATGTACCAATCCAAATGGGTGAATGGCAAGAAAAAGCGCATCGGCGAGGCGGAAGCGGTGTTAGAATTAAAAGGGGAACTCCCCGAATTTATGCGAAAAGATGCCCAAGATTGAGGCATCTTTTCTTTTTTTATAGAATTGGGGTGTTTCTGGACAAATAATAGAGTCCTTCGTTAGAATGGATATGATGAATTTTTGTCAACGAGTGACCATTTTTCGGCAGTCGGATCGGAAGCGGAGGAAAGGAGAGTTGTCTCATTTGATGATTACCCCCGGGATGAAGCAGGACATGATTGTCGAATTTCTCGAATGTTTGGACGAAGGGGTCCATATCGTCAATGCGGAGGGTAGCACCATTTACTACAACAAAGTCGCATCGCAACTCGATGGCATGCCTGCGGATGAAGTCATCGGCATGCATGTGTTGGAAGCGTTTCCATCCTTGACCCATAAGAGTAGCACCTTGTTGAGTGTGCTAAAAACGGGGCAAGCGCTGGAAGAGAGGGAGCAAACGTTCATGAACCGCAAAGGTAAGCGGGTGACAACCATCAATCGCACGATTCCGCTTAGATCCAAAGGGAAAGTGGTCGGGGCAGCAGAGATATCCAAAGACCTGACCCGCATGAAAGAATTGTCGGATCAAGTGCTTCATTTGCAGGAGCGCATACGGCATCCGCGGGGGTCACGCGAGCAGGAGGTTAAACGTTTTTACTCCTTTGATGACATTGTGACCCAGAACCCGTTGATGCTCAAAGAGATTGAGCGTGCCCGACGGGCCGCCCGCACGCATTCTCCCGTCTTGGTAATCGGGGAGACGGGTACGGGTAAGGAGTTGTTTGTGCAGGCGATTCACCGTGATTCGTCGCGGCGCGATCAACCGTTTATCGTTCAGAATTGCGCTGCTATTCCTGCTTCTCTGTTGGAGGGCATCCTGTTTGGCACGGCGCGCGGTGCTTTCACCGGAGCGGAAGACCGTCCTGGCTTGGTAGAGCTGGCGGACGGAGGTACCCTCTTTTTGGATGAAATCCATGCAATGCCGATTGATTTGCAGGCCAAATTGTTGCGGGTGTTGGAGGATGGCCAAGTGCGGCGCGTGGGCGGAACCGAGTTGCGTTCGTTTGATGTCCGGGTGATTGTGGCCACCAACGAGGACCCTTTGTTAAGCATTAAGGAAGGGCGGTTGCGCCGGGATCTTTATTACCGGATTCATGTGGTGGGGATCCATCTCCCTCCCTTGCGCGAACGGCCGGAAGACATCACTTGCTTAACCCACTATTTCTTCAGAAAGTTAAAAGGGCAGTGGCATTCGCCGGTGAAGCGCATCGCCGATGAAGTGATGGAAGCGTTTGTCCGATATGATTGGCCAGGCAATGTGCGGGAGCTGGAGCATACAGTGGAAGGGGCTTTGAATCTGGCGTTGGAAGAGGAGTTACAGCTTGTGCATCTCCCCCGTCATTTCCAGGCGATTGAACCGACCCAGGTGATTCGGATGAAAGGGAGTGGAGGTTGCCTGCGCGAAATGTTGTGGGACGTGGAGGCGCGGTTGATTCGTGAGGCCATGGAGGAAGCTGGCGGCAATGTATTGCAAGCGGCCAAACGGTTGGGCATTCCACGCCAGACGCTACAGTACAAATTGAAAAAGCTAAATGAAAGGAAACGCGGCTGACTTCTTTATAGCGGTCACGAACTAGATGTGTCTGGTGCATAGACCAGCGACTTCAAAACCGTTTCCTATTCGCTTCACGTGTGACGAGGCGCTCATTTGGAAAAGGTTTTTCCGTTGCATCTCCCTACTTGATTTGCCAGATACGCCCTGGATGGGCTGCCCGTTATTTCTTGTGTTACAAGCTGACTGCCCATATTTGGGCAGTTTTTTTGTGGGGAGACGGAAAGAAGCGTGGAAATATGGGCTCCGCCGCAGTGGCATGAAAATTGCATGATATGAGAATGGAAACCGGCGGAAGGGGGAGAAGGTTTGCGAAAAGCGGGTCACCACTATGGTTTGCACCGGGTATTGGAACCGGCGGGTGTGTTGCCTCAACCGGCTTGGAAGTTGGATGCCACACCTGAGATTTGGGAAAATGAACTGCTGATTGACGTAGAGCGGTTAAATATCGATTCGGCTTCATTTCAACAGTTGAAAACCGAGGCAGAGGGCGATCCAGAACGGATCAAACGGCGCATTGTTGAAATCGTGAAAGAGCGGGGAAAGATGCACAACCCCGTCACCGGTTCGGGTGGAATGTTGATCGGTATGGTGGTGGAAGTGGGTTCGGCGTTTCCTGACCAAACGCTTGCCCCGGGCGCCAAAATCGCCTCGTTGGTTTCTTTGACGCTGACTCCGTTATGGTTGGAAGATGTGAGAGAGCTATCACTGGATACAGGGCAATTGGAAGTGGATGGAAAAGCAGTGTTGTTTGCCAGCGCTCCCTATGCTGTGTTGCCGTCCGACATGCCTGAGCCGGTCGCTTTGGCCGCGCTTGATGTATGTGGCGCACCGGCGCAGACTGCTCGTTTGGTTCAACCGACCGATACGGTGGTGATCATGGGAGCGGGCGGAAAGTCGGGCTTGTTGTCCTTGTACCAAGCTTGGAAAAAGGCGGGGCAACAGGGATGTGTGATTGCCTTGGAGGCAAACCCTGAAGCGTGCCGCCGCATCGAATCGATGGGATTGGCCCATCATGTCGCATGTTTGGATGCGACAGACCCCTTGCAAGTGCTGGAGACGGTATCCACGCTTACCCGGGGCCGGTTGGCCGATGTGACCATCAATTGCGTCAATGTGCCCCGCTCGGAGTTACCGGCGATCTTGGCGACGCAAGAAGGCGGCGTGGTGGTGTTTTTCAGCATGGCCGTTCAGTTCACGACGGCGGCCTTAGGAGCCGAAGGAGTGGGAAAAGACGTACAGATGATGATCGGCAATGGATATGTTCCGGGACATGCCGCCTTGGCGTTGGAGAGCCTAAGGGAATGTCCGGCGCTTTATGATTGGTTTTGCCAACGGTTTTCTTCGCAGATAGGGTGATCGCTTGTCAGATTGCGGGTGTGACGCGAGGGAGAACGGACAAATGAAAGGGGATGGAAGCAGATGCGTGATTGGCGCGAGATTGAACTGTGGAAAGATGTGACGGAAGAACAGTGGAACGATTGGCTATGGCAATTGACCCACACGATTCGCAATTATGATGACCTGAGCAAAGTGATCAATCTGACGCCGGAAGAAATCCAGGGAGTTGACATCTCTAAAGAGACGATTCCGCTCAATATCACTCCCTATTACGCCTTGCTCATGGACCCAGACGACCCCAAAGATCCGATTCGGATGCAATCGGTGCCGATTTCTTCCGAGTTGTATCGCACATCGTACGACATGGCCGATCCGTTGTTGGAAGACACGGATTCCCCAGTGAAAGGGCTGACCCATCGCTACCCTGACCGCGTTCTCTTCTTGATCACCAACCAATGCTCCATGTATTGCCGTTATTGTACGCGCCGCCGCTTTTCGGGCCAAATCGGGATGGGCGTCCCCAAAAAGCAGATGGACGCTTGTATCGAATACATCCGCAATACGCCGACTGTCCGCGATGTGCTACTCTCCGGAGGGGACGGCTTGTTGGTCAATGACCGGATCTTGGAATATCTGCTGAAAAACCTGCGGGAGATCCCCCATGTGGAAATCATCCGGATCGGCACGCGGGCACCGGTTGTGTTTCCGCAACGCATCACGAAAGAGTTGTGTGCCATTTTGAAGAAATACCATCCGGTCTGGCTCAACACGCATTTCAACCACCCCAAGGAGTTGACGCCAGAAGCGCGCCGGGCTTGTGAGATGTTGGCCGACGCGGGTGTGCCGGTCGGGAATCAAGCTGTCATTCTGGCCGGAATCAATGATTGCCCCCATGTGATGAAAAAACTGATGCATGAATTGGTTAAGACGCGCGTAAGGCCTTATTACATCTATCAATGTGACCTTTCAGAAGGGATTGGCCATTTCCGGGCCCCCGTGTCCAAAGGGCTGGAGATCATCGAGTATTTGCGCGGCCACACTTCGGGATACGCCATTCCTACGTTTGTGGTGGACGCACCAGGAGGCGGCGGCAAAATACCGCTCAGTCCCAACTACATCATCGCGCAGACGCCGTCTAAAACCGTATTGCGCAACTTTGAAGGGGTCATCACCAGTTATCCGGAGCCAGAGGATTACTATCCGCACGACTCAGAGAATTGCGAGTATTGCCAGCAGGCCGGGGATCAATTGGGTGTAGCCGCGCTGTTGAGCGACCAGCGAATCAACTTGGAGCCCAAACAATTGACCCGCGAGCTACGGCGGAAACAGGGGGAAGCGCTGGAAAAAAGATGAGCAAGAGGGCAGTGGTGGTGGGTGAAAGAGAAAACATGTGAGAGCACCGCGATTGTCGGTGTGGCGAAAAACGCGGGGAAAACCACGGTTCTAAGCGCCTTTATGGAACAGTGGTCCCTGTGTGGCCCGCTGGGTGTGTGCAGCATCGGCATTGACGGGGAGGAACGGGATGCGTGGAGCGGAAGGCCAAAGCCGCAGCTGAAGGTTCCTGAAGGGGTCTGGGTGGCGACGACGGGTGCGATCATTGATCAAAAGCCCGGTCATTTTGCGATTTGGGAAGGGACCGGGATTACGACCACGTTGGGAGAGGTGTGGATCGCGCAAACAACGCGGCCAACCCAAGTGAAGCTGGCTGGCGTCCATACGCGGGAAGAGGCGCACCGGGTAATCGACGGCTTGCAGCGAGCCGGAGTACGAAGGGTTGTGGTGGACGGCGCTTATGACCGGCGCATGGTAGCTAGCCCTTGGGTCACCGACTCCGTGATTTTGGTGGTGGGCGCCAGCCTGGGCGCGTCGATGAGCGCATTGGTGTCTAAGACAGCAGAGTGGTTGCGCCTCTTTTCATTGCCCGTCTGTCCAGAACCCGATCGTGAGGCGCTTACGCCCCTGCTGGTTCACCGTGGGGTGTATCGCAAGCGGGAAGGTACATGGCAATCTTGCACGGCATCGACCTTGATGGAGCAGGAAGCCCTGACCTCCGAAATCCTAGAGGGGGAGGCGGTGGCACTGTCGGGTGCATTGACAGATCGCATGTTGCGCCACATGATGCAGCAAGGGTGCTACCCGCGACTGATTGTATCTGATTGGACTCGCATCTTCGCTGATCCCGTTCTTTTGCGGCGTTATTTAGAGCGGGGCGGACGCATTGAAACGGTGCGGTCAGCGGTGTTGCGAGGGGTGGCGGTCAATCCTGTGTCGCCGGAAGGCTATGTGTTTCCGCCGCAGGAGCTGAAGGCGCGTGTGGCCGAGCTGTGCAAGCCGGTGCCGGTCTTTGATGTATGGCGTGATCCCTTGGAGGAAGGAGGGGATCGTGATCCATTGGGATGAAACGACATGGGCGGAGTTGGATGTGGCGTATTGTTGGAACTTGTGGCAGCCTCTCACGCCGATGGGTAAGCGGGCCAAACGGCGGGTGCGTCCTTTTCGTCCGGGTGAAGAGCGCGAGTGGGAACAAGTGCTTCGTGAACAGGATGAAATCAACTTGTGGCTAGCGGCCCATCCCCGTTGCCAAGCACTGGTCTCGCATTGCTTGAAGAAGATGCCGGACATCGAAGGGCAACTGGACAAATTGGGTGCGGATGAGGTGTTGGGGCTGACTGATTGGTTCCACATGAAACAATTTTTGTGGCAATTCGGCCAACTACACCACCTCATGCGGGAGCATCGGTGTACAGTCGTTTCCCTGATGCCGGAGGAAGATGTTCCGCTTGTGGAACAGTGCTTGGCGCGACTCAATCCGGGTACTAATCGGACAGCCGCTTTTTGGATTGATGATGCGTATGATGATGATTTGCGCCGCTTGCGGCAACAATGGTGCCGTATGGAAATCAAGGAGCGAGAGCGTGTGGAACAATGCAAGCGGGAGATCGAGGAAGCGTATGGTATCCGCCGGAACCGTTTGGGAACTTGGACGGTTCCGCGCCACACGCCTTTAGAAGAAGCGTTGCGCCAGGACCGGCGGGTCGTGTGCGAGGCAGAAACGGCATATGATGTCACGTTTCGCTTGCCAGAAGTCGCTGATCAAGAGATGGCGAGGTTGCAAGAGCAAGTGGAAGCGCGGGAACAGGCGGTATGCGTCCAGTTGACCGAAGAATTTAGGCGCGTGTATCCCCGTTTGCGGTACTGGATGCAACAGGTGACGCACTTCGATTTGCAATGGTCCCGCTATCATGCTGGACAGAAGTGGGCCGGTGTGCGACCGGAGTGGGATGGAGACCGGGTTCTCCTTGAGGGAGCCATCCATCCGGGCATCGCGCAAGACGTGGCCGCGGAAGGGAGAAGCGTGACGCCGATTGATCTGGAAGTGGGCCGTGGTGTCACGGTAATCACTGGCCCCAACATGGGAGGCAAGACCGTCGCCTTAAAAACGGTAGGGCTGATTGCCGTCTTAGCTCATTATGGATTGTTTGTGCCCGCCACCGCTTGCCGGCTGCCCTTGATGCACTGGATTGCGAGCACGCTGGGCGACGGGCAGTCCACAAAGCAAGGCTTAAGCCGCTTTGGGGCGGAAGTGGTGCGTTTGACAGAGTGGCTGAACCAACCGGGAGAGGGATTGCTTTTGTTGGATGAGATCGGCAGGGGAACCAATCCGCGGGAAGGAGCGGCCTTAGCGCAAGCGATCACAAGCCGGTTGAGCGAAGGGAATGATTGGGCCGTGCATGTGACGCATTATCATGAGGTGAATCAGTTGCCCGGCATCCGCCGTTACCGAGTGGCCGGCTTGTCATGGCCGGATTTAGAACGAGAAGGTCTGGGGAGTGAAGGGGCGTGGCGGGAGCGGTTGCACCGCCATATGGATTATCGACTCATTCCGGTGCAACGGGAGGAAGCGCTTGATGCCGACGCTCTCCGCTTGGCCCTGCTCTTAGGGTTGCCGGAAGAGATTGTGGCGGATGCGGAACGACGATTGGGGAGTGGGGAAGATGAAGGGAAAACTGCGGCTGAATCAGGCTGATATCGATCGGGCCCGGGAAGCGGCACGAGTGATTGCAGCAGATGTGGATCAGTACATCTCCACCCGCACCACAGTAGCGGTGGAGCGGACTGTGCTGCGGTTGTTGGGGATTGACGGCATTGACCATGAGGGCGTGCCGCTCCCCAATGTGATCGTCGAACAATTGCTGACAGAAGGGAAGATCTCTTCCGGGGCGGCGTTTTGGGTGATTCAGGCGATGTTGGCGTATCGTCTCTCAGCGCAGGAAGTGGCGGAGAAAGTGGCACGGGGGGAACTCCATTTGTTGCAAGTGCCCCCTCTCCCACGCGAGGAGATTCAGCGTGAAGGGGAGCGATTGGCCCGTGAGGCACTGGACTTGATTCAAGCGCGGCGGCGGGAACGGGAAGAGTGGATTGAGCGCATCGGCGAAGGGCGGCAACCTTATCTCTATGTTATCGTTGCCACCGGAGACATTTATGAAGATGTGGTGCAGGCCCGAACGGCGGCGCGGCAAGGGGCCGATATTATCGCCGTGATCCGGAGCACAGGGCAAAGCTTGTTGGATTATGTGCCTTATGGGGCAACCCGTGAGGGGTTTGGCGGAACGTTTGCCACGCAGGAGAATTTTCGGATCATGCGGCGGGCGCTGGATGAAGTAGGTGAGGAAGTGGGACGGTATATTCGGCTGTGCAACTATTGTTCTGGGTTGTGCATGCCGGAGATCGCGGCGATGGGAGCGCTTGAGCGGTTGGATGTGATGCTGAACGATGCGCTGTACGGCATTCTTTTCCGTGACATCAACATGCAACGAACCCTGATCGATCAAGCGTTTTCCCGCATGATCAACAGCTATGCCGGGATTATCATCAATACTGGGGAAGACAATTATTTGACCACGGCAGACGCGGTTGAAGCGGCCCATACAGTGATAGCCTCCCAATTCATCAATGAACAGCTAGCTCTCTTGTCCGGACTGCCACCTGAGCAGATGGGATTGGGGCATGCATTTGAGATGAACCCCGACTTGGAGGACGGTTTGTTGCTGGAGATCGCCCAAGCGCAATTGGCGCGCGAGCTCTTCCCCGACGCCCCACTTAAATACATGCCGCCAACCAAGCACATGACCGGTAACATTTTCAAAGGGCACGTACAGGATGCTTTGTTTAATCTGGTGAGCATCCTGACGGGGCAAGGCATCCAATTATTGGGGATGATGACGGAAGCGATGCACACCCCGCACATGCATGACCGCCAATTGGCATTGGAGAGCGCGCAATACATTTTCAACAATGGGCGTCGTCTGGGTGAAGAGCTGTTGTTCCGTCCAGGGGGACGGATTGAGCAGCGGGCGACCGAGGTGCTGAAGCAGGCGGGGGACTTGCTTCAGCAAGTGTGCGAAAGCGGGTTGTTCACGGCTTTGGAGCAGGGCGTGTTCGCCGATGTGAAAAGGTCGCGGTTCGGCGGCAAGGGTTTGCGCGGCGTGGTGGAAAAAGAAATCGATTATTACAATCCGTTGGAGGAGGAACTCCGCAGAAGATTGGGATTGCCGGAGCGGGAGGGAAACGGGAATGAGTGTGGACTTTACCAGAGTTAAACCTTATGGGGACACCATGAATGACGGGGTGATTCAACTCAGTTTCACGCTGCCCGTTCCGGCGGGAGAAGAAGCTCGGGAAGCGGCGCGGCAATTGGTCGCCAAGATGGCAATCGATGAACCGCAAGTGTATCACATGAAAGACTTGGGTGAAGGGTACACCTATTTCATTGTTTATGGCAAATGCCAGGTGGATGTCGATTACAGTCGGATTCAAGTGCCCAAGGTGACAAGTAAAGTGATGGACTTTTATGAGATCAACCAGTTTATCCGCGAGCAAATTGGGCGCAAACTGGTGGTCATCGGCGCTTGCACAGGCACCGACGCCCATACCGTGGGCATCGATGCGATCATGAATATGAAAGGGTACAACGGGGAGTATGGCTTGGAACGGTATCCTGAAATCGAGGCATACAATTTAGGGAGCCAGGTAGAGAATGAGGAATTGATCAGCAAAGCGTTGGAATTGCAGGCGGATGTGTTGCTGGTCTCGCAAGTGGTCACCCAAAAAGGGGTGCATGTGACCAACTTGACAGAACTGGTGGAATTGCTGGAAGCGGAAGGATTGCGGGAGCGTTTTGTTTTGATCTGTGGCGGTCCGCGCATTCATCATGAATTGGCGTTAGAGTTGGGGTTTGATGCTGGATTTGGGCCAGGAACCTTGGCACCGCATGTGGCTTCCTACTTTGTGCAGGAGATTGCGCGGAGGGAGCGGGCGCGCATGGACTCCCAGCGTTGATAAAAAACGGTTTTCTCCACTGCGCATGGAGAAAACCGTTTTGCAATGTTTGGATCAAAATGGAAAAAGCCGATCTTCTGGCCGTACCTTCGTCCCTTGGTCCATGTTTTTAACGCGGATGAGGTAATAAGATTGGAATCCTCCTTGCGCAATGGGAGTGATTTCAACCAGATCTTTGTAGGCCAGGTGTTCGATGATAATCGCTGTCTGAGAATAAGCGTAATCCAATATTTTTGATAAGCGGTAATGGGAAGTGATGAGGCTTCCCGGTTCCAAGGTGACGCCAAACGTGGTGTCTTTTGTCGGTTCGGTCGCGGCCAAGCGGCACAATTCATAGTACACAAAGCGCTCCTTGGGGGTTAATTTCTCCGCTACATCATAAGGCACGCTAAAGGAATACGGTTTATTCACTGCATTTCACTCCTGAAGTTGGTATCAAAAATCAAAGGGCATGCCGCTCGCCTTGATTTGTTGAAAGGAAGAGGAACGTTCCGCTTTTGGGGTAGGAAGGGGGTTGTTGCTACCGCCAGCCTGCAACAACGGAGAAGCGGAGAGTTCATCTGCTTTCAGCTGTCCCATGCAGTAGGCGAATAGCAGATTCTTCACCAACCCCGAAAAGTTGATGTCCTTGCGGTCAATAAATCTCAACAACTCCAGTTCCACCGCGTCTTCGGTGTTAAACGAGACTTGCCGCCGTTCCCGCTTCTTGTATCCGCTCATTCACCAAGGGTCTCCTTTCCTAACGCGTAGTACCCTATCGCATTGGCAAACTGCGGATCTTCAAATGTGGTGGAATAGATGAAGCCCACGCGTTTGAAGGGTTCCAGCAGATCTTGCGCTTTGCCGCCGATTAATTCGACCACGTCGGTCGGCTCCCACATGCCTCCCAGATGACCCACCAGCATGGCCGCCATCTCTTCGGGATCGGCTTCCCGCACATTGTCCCAGCCTTTGGGGATCGTTCCGCTCTCCCGGTCGATGAAAATCCCGTCTTTAAACGTTGCGTAATTGGTCGTACGGGCTCCGGGGTCTACGATCCGCACCGTCCCCATCCGGCGGTGGATCCAATAGGCGGCTCCTCCCTCAATCGTAATCGCCGCTTTTT
The DNA here is from genome assembly GCF_900182735.1 of Laceyella tengchongensis. NCBI lineage: Bacteria > Bacillati > Bacillota > Bacilli > Caryophanales > Thermoactinomycetaceae > Laceyella > Laceyella tengchongensis. The sequence continues at coordinate 103,983 of NZ_FXTU01000005.1, forward strand.
TAATGTTGATCTTGCGGTATGTACCATTCAGGATCACTTCATGCTCTCCCTCTAGCTTGGCCCGCAACCTTGCTCGTTCGTCATCTCTGTACATATTGATCGGCACACCGGTAACCAGCTTAACGTCTCCTAGTGCTCCTGCTTGGAACAAAGCCGTCAAAATCAACAGGACGGTCTCTATGTTCACTTTGCTTTCCGTCATCATCTGACGAGTGAACGAACCCTCCCGTTCAGCCAATTGTCCAATAAAATAATCCTTTCCTTGATATCGGATCTCCATATCATCCTCTAGTGTCTGGATAAAGTTGCGCTGCCTTGCTTTTGACACTTTGGAAGGAAATGTGAACCTGCGGGTTCCCACAATTGTTTTCACATATGCGCGTCCAGCATCTACCGCCACTAACATTTTCTGGGCCACCTTTCTGGGTTGTGTTGACGACAGTCAGGACAACTGTCTTTAAAATATCCTTCTTGTGTACTATTGTACGGACTATCGTCTTCAATCTGAGAAGTGTTGTGCACCATAGTCATGACTATTGTCAGCAATGGGGCGGATGATCAGGACTGTCGTCCTGACTATAGTCATATTATAAGAGAAATAGTAGGGTTTGCGCGTGAAATAATTTGTGAACGACATGCATTATCCTTTTTGTCCAAAATATGAACAAGAATAGGCAGTGAAAGTTACCTTCGTTTTCAATTTGTTCACAAATAAAGGTGAGCCCTTGGAATCATTGGCTTATCACTTGGGCGTAAGAAGCTCGCGAAGGGAGAAAATAGGAAAATGGGTGAATAGAAAGTGGATATAAAGTGAACAAAAAGTGAAAATCCTGTCTTTCAGGCATTGTCACATATTTGACAAGCAAGCTATACTCATATCACAACAATCGCATCAAAATTCCCGTAAGGAAATATTTTCTCTATATAAAAAATACAATGACAAATGAATGAATAACCACTCATTTTATGTTAGAATGTTAGCGAAATAGTATGAAAGCGAATTCAATCATTCATAAAGATGATGTGGAAGGGGAGAAGACAATGTCGCTGTTTGAAGTGGTCAATCTGGTTTTGTTCATCGCCGTTGCGGGTTATGCTTTTTATCTCTTCGGCAGTGTGGTTTATCGGCGGTATATGTACGTACGCTTGGGGAAGCCCGCTGACTTTTCCATGGATGTCAAAAAAGCGCTCGACGAAGTGTGGATCAATGTCTTTGGACAGAAGAAGTTGTTGAAAGATGCCAAAAGCGGCATCATGCACGTGGTGATGTTTTATGGATTCATTGTGATCCAATTTGGGGCGATTGATCTCTTCATCAAAGGATTGGTACCTGGCAAACATCTTCCCGTGCCCGCCTATCCGGTGTTCACCTTGATCCAGGAAATCACTACCTTCCTCGTATTGCTGGCGACGCTATACGCTTACTACCGGCGTTACATTGAGAAATTGCCGCGGTTGAAGCGCGGATTGAAATCCGGCTTAGTCATTATTTTTCTGACGAGCTTGATGGCTTCCATCCTCTTGTCGGCTGCCTTTGAGAAAGTTTGGTTAGGGCACGGTTCGTCATGGGACACGCCGATTTCTTCCGTGTTAGCTAGCCCATTTCTCGGTTGGATGAGTGCAGACGCTGGCCAAGTGCTGTTTTATGTATTCTGGTGGATGCATGCTTTGGTCTTGTTTTCCTTTTTGGTTTATGTGCCCCAGTCAAAACACTTTCATTTGCTGGTCGCTCCGCTCAACGTCTTCCTCAAGCGGCAACAACCACCAGCGAAGTTGTCTTTGATCGATTTTGAAGATGAAAGTGTTGAAGAGTACGGCGTAGGAAAGATTGAAGATTTCAATCAGAAGCAATTGATTGATTTGTATGCCTGCGTAGAATGCGGGCGCTGTACCAATGTCTGCCCCGCAGCAGGAACAGGGAAGCTGTTGTCTCCGATGGATTTGATGGTTAAGATGCGTGACCACTTGACCATGAAAGGGGCGGCGATCACCTCCAAAACGCCGTGGGTGCCCAACTTCGCCTTCGCAGAGGCAAACCAAGCTTCGTTGCGGTTGGCAGGCCAGGGTGAGTATCCGGTCAGCTTGATCGGCGATGTCATCACAGAAAAGGAGCTGTGGGCTTGTACCACCTGCCGCAACTGTGAGGATGCCTGCCCGGTGATGAATGAACACGTAGACAAAATTATCGATATGCGTCGCTACTTGGTGATGACTGAAGGGAAGATGAACGCCGAAGCTTCCCGGACGTTCTCCAATATCGAGCGTCAAGGCAACCCTTGGGGCATCAACCGCAAGGATCGCGACAAATGGACGGCAGACGCAGAAGTGAAAGTGCCCACGGTCAAAGAAGAAAAAGATTTCGAATACCTCTTCTTCGTCGGTTCGATGGGGTCGTTTGACAACCGTAGCCAGAAAATCAGCCGGGCGTTGGTGAAGGTGTTGCATCACGCAGGCGTCAAGTTCGCTATTTTGGGCAACAAAGAGAAAAACTCCGGGGACACGGCCAGACGGATGGGCAATGAGTTCTTGTTCCAACAATTGGCCGCTGATAACATCGCTTTGTTTGAGAAGCATCAAGTGAAGAAGATTATTACCATCGACCCTCATGCTTACAACACGTTTAAAAACGAGTATCCTGATTTGGGCTTGACGGCGGAAGTGTACCATCACACGGAAGTGTTGGCTGATTTGATCAAAGAAGGGCGCATCAAGCCGACCAAAGAGGTGAAAGAACGGATCACCTACCATGATTCCTGTTATTTGGGCCGTTACAACGGCGTGTTCAGCGCGCCTCGCTACATCCTGAGCCAGATTCCGGGCGTGGAAGTGGTCGAGATGGAACGCAACCGCGAAAACGGTATGTGTTGCGGCGCCGGTGGCGGGATGATGTGGATGGAAGAAACAGAAGGGGTACGGGTGAACGTCGCGCGCACGGAACAAGCGTTGCAAGTGAACCCGACGGTGATCGGCAGTGCTTGTCCTTACTGTCTCACCATGCTGTCGGATGGTACGAAGGCCAAAGAAGTGGAAGATCAAGTGAAAACGATGGATGTGGCTGAAATCTTGGCCTTGTCGCTGGAGTTTGATTCAGAAGCTGAGGTGGCGGACGGGGTTCACTAAGGAAGACAAAGGCTCGTTTGGAGTATCAAGTTAGACACGCTTTAGAAAAGGCTGTCGGGATCAAACCGACAGCCTTTTTGATGTGCAAAACTGCAGAGGGAAAGAGCGCGCAACTTAGCGGCAAACAGAATTAAATATGTTATTTGAATAGAAGAATTCGATTAACTATTGTTAAAACAGAATGGTTGAGGTAATCTGAAAATGAAGGCGTTTTCATTGTGCCGGAGTGCCGAACGAACGCTCGATAGAATGAAAATCAACCTATGGGGGGTGCCGATCATGGCAGAAACCGTGATTTTAGGAGGGGCGCGTACGCCGTTTGGCAAGTTTGGCGGAGCATTGCAAGGAGTGACCGCGGCGGAGTTGGGCGGCGTTGCCATCAGAGGTGCGTTGACAAAGGCGGGGATTCCTGATGAAGCGGTGGAAGAAGTGATCATGGGCATGGTTTTACAAGGGGGAGCGGGACAGATCCCTTCCCGGCAAGCGGCGCGCCATGCGGGTTTGTCTTGGGAAGTGGGTACGGAGACGATCAACAAAGTCTGTGCTTCCGGCTTGCGTAGTGTCACACTTGGCGACCAAATCATCCGAGCGGGGGACGCGGATGTGATCGTCGCTGGTGGGATGGAGAGCATGAGCCAAGCCCCGTACATGCTGAAGGGCGCGCGGTTTGGTGAGCGCATGGGTCATGGGGAGCTGACGGATTTGATGATCCATGACGGGCTGTGGTGCGCCTTTCACGGTGTGCATATGATCGTGCACGGAAGTCGGACGGCGAAGGAACAAGAGGTATCTCGCGAAGAACAAGACGCTTGGGCACTGCGGAGCCACCAAAAAGCGCAAGCTGCTGTCGAAGCGGGATGGTTTGCGGAAGAGATCGTGCCGGTGACTGTGAAGGCGAAACGGCAAGAAGTGGTGGTGGATCAGGATGAATCGATCCGGCCTGACACCAGCTTGGAGAAACTGTCCAAATTGAAGCCGGTGTACGACACCAACGGAACCATCACAGCGGGGAACGCGCCGGGAGTGAATGATGGGGCGGCCGCACTTGTCGTCGCTTCAGCCAAACGGGCGGCTGAGCTTGGAGTCCAACCGCTGGCTACGATCGTGGGGCATGCTGCTGTTGCCATGGAAGCCAAAGACTTCCCCATCACCCCCGCTTACGCCGTGAAAAAATTGCTCAAAAAACATGGCTTGACCGCGGATCAGATCGATTTGTACGAGATCAATGAGGCGTTTGCTGCCGTCGCTTTGGCCAACATGAAGTTGTTGGGAGTCAGCGAGGAGAAGGTGAATGTGAATGGCGGCGCGGTTGCTTTGGGACATCCGGTGGGAGCGAGCGGAGCCCGGATTCTGTTGACGTTGATCCACGAATTAAAGCGTCGCGGCGGCGGTTTAGGCGTAGCGGCTATTTGCAGTGGGGCTGCGCAAGGGGATGCCATTTTGGTAAGAGTGGATGGATAGAAAGGAGCGAGTGGAGATGGAATTGCAACGCGTAAGTGTGATCGGCGCTGGCCAGATGGGAGGCGGTATCGCCCAAGTGGCTGCGCAAGCCGGATATCAAGTGGTTTTGCTTGATACGACAGAAGAACGTGTGCAAGCCGGTTTGGAACGGATCGGAAGCTTGTTGTCGCGCAGTGTGGAGAAGGGCAAACTGTCGGCGGAGGAGCGGGAAGCCATTTTGGGACGGATCACGCTCACCACAGATCTGGCTGTGGCAGGTCAGGATGCCGACTTGGTCATTGAGGCCGTGGTGGAAAAAATGGAGGTGAAAGCCGAGATCTTCACGCGCTTGGATGAGTACTGTCCGAGTCATACGATTTTGGCTAGTAACACCTCGTCCCTACCTATCACAGAGATTGCCGCGGCCACCCGTCGCCCGGAGCAAGTGATCGGTATGCACTTTATGAACCCCGTGCCAGTGATGAAGTTGGTAGAAGTGATTCGCGGATTGGCCACGAGTGAGGAGACATTCCAAGCGGTGATGGCGGCAGCGGAACGGATGGGCAAGACGCCTGTGGAAGTGAACGATTATCCTGGTTTTGTGTCCAACCGCATCTTGATGCCCATGATCAATGAAGCGATTTTCGCCGTCTATGAAGGCGTGGCTACGCCAGAAGCGATCGACCAAGTGATGAAATTGGGCATGAATCATCCCATGGGGCCGTTGACGTTGGCCGATTTCATCGGCTTGGATACCTGCTTGTACATCATGGAAACGCTTTATGAAGGGTTTGGCGACAGCAAGTACCGCCCCTGCCCGTTGCTCAGAAAATATGTGAAGGCGGGTTGGCTGGGCCGCAAGAGCGGTCGGGGCTTTTATTCATACAGCTAAGGCGAGGCAACAGGAGGAGTGGAGAGGGATGCACTTTCTGTTAACAGAAGAACAAGAAATGATGCGCAGAATGGTGCGTGATTTTGCGGAGAAAGAGATTACTCCTTATTTGGAGTCCATGGATGAAGGAGATCAGTTTCCGCGGGAAGTGATCCGGCTCATGGGCGAGGTTGGGCTGATGGGCATCCCCATCCCCGAAGCTTATGGTGGGGCGGGAGCTGACTTTTTGTCTTACATTTTGGCTTTGGAGGAAATATCCAAGGTCAGCGCTACAGTTGGCGTCATTTTGGCTGTGCATACATCTGTGGGAACGATGCCGATATTGAAATACGGCACGGAAGAACAAAAGCAAACCTATGTCCCTCGGATGGCCCGGGGGGAGTACTTGGGGGCGTTTGCGCTAACCGAACCACAGGCCGGATCGGATGCCGCGCGCATTCACACGCAAGCTCGCCGCGTTGGGGATCGGTATGTGCTGTCGGGGAATAAGGTGTTCATCACCAATGCGGGTGAAGCGGATGTGTATGTGGTGTTCGCGGTGACCGACCCCGATAAGGGAACCAAAGGCATCTCGGCGTTTATCGTGGAGAAGGACACCCCAGGCCTCACCATCGGGAAAAAAGAGAAGAAGATGGGGATGGGCGGGTCCAATACCAGCGCCTTGATTTTTGAAGAGATGGAAGTACCAGTTACTCAGCGGTTGGGTGCAGAGGGGCAAGGCTATGAAGTGGCGCTGTCCAATTTGGCTGGCGGACGGATCGGCATCGCTGCCCAAGCGCTGGGAATTGCGACAGCGGCATATCAAGCAGCGCTTCAGTACGCCAAGGAGCGCAAGCAGTTCGGCAACACGATCAGCCGCCTGCAAGCCATTCAGTTTAAGCTGGCCGACATGGCTACTGAGATTGAGGCTGCTCGCTTGCTCACTTACCGCGCGGCCGTGTTGCGAGAAGAAGGGGCCAACTGCAAGAAAGAAGCGTCGATGGCTAAAATGTTTGCCTCAGATGTGGCCATGCGCGTGACCACAGAGGCGGTGCAAGTGTTTGGTGGATACGGGTATACGCGGGAATATCCAGTGGAGCGGCTGTTCCGTGACGCGAAGGTGACACAAATCTATGAAGGGGCCAATGAGATTCAGCGGCTTGTCATTGCCAATGAAGTGTTTTCGTCCTGATAGGATTGTAGAAATCCTTGCTTATGGATATGGATATTGGATCAACTAGGAAGGAATTTAGGAGAGCTATCACATGTGGCATCCACCATCCGGGCGTGTCCAAACAGGTTGTGGCCTCTTTCACATAGTTTTTTTGCGGACGCGCCTTATAACAGAGATCAGGAGGGCAAAACATGCAGTTTCGATTGTCAGAAGAGCATGAAATGATGCGCAAAATGGTGCGTGAATTCGCTTTGCAAGAAGTGGCGCCGAGTGCCGGAGAGCGGGATGAGGAAGAGCGGTTTGACCGGTCCATTTTTGACAAGATGGGTGAGTTGGGCTTGACCGGGATTCCGTTTCCAGAGCAGTGGGGCGGCGCGGGGGCTGATTATCTCAGCTATGTGATAGCCGTGGAAGAATTGTCCCGCGTGTGTGGATCAATCGGTGTGACATTGTCGGCACACATCTCCCTAGCAAGCTGGCCCATCTACAAGTTTGGCACTGACGAACAGAAAGAGCGTTTTTTGAAACCGCTTGCTAAAGGAAGCAAATTGGGCGCGTACGGGTTGACCGAGCCTGGCTCCGGCTCTGACGCCGCCGGGATGAAAACGACAGCGGTACGCGACGGGGATGACTATATCCTCAACGGAAACAAGATTTTCATCACCAATGGCGGAGAAGCGGAAATCTATGTCGTGTTTGCGGTGACTGATCCGACCAAGAAGCACAAAGGCATCACTGCTTTCATCGTAGAGAAGGGCACGCCTGGGTTTTCCATCGGCAAAAAAGAGAAAAAGCTGGGTATCCGGTCATCACCGACCACGGAAATCATTTTTGAAGATTGCCGCATTCCGGCCAGCCAGCGGTTGGGGGAAGAGGGGCAAGGTTTCAAAATCGCCATGATGACGCTGGACGGTGGGCGTAACGGCATCGCTGCTCAAGCGCTAGGTATCGCCCAAGGCGCCTTTGACGCGGCCCGTGATTACGCCAAAGAGCGCAAGCAATTCGGGCAGCCGCTGAGCAAACTGCAAGCCATCCAATTCAAGCTGGCGGATATGGCCACACAGATTGAAGCGGCGCGTTTGCTGACGTATCAAGCGGCTTGGTGTGAGTCCGAGGGACTTCCTTATGGAAAGGCTTCAGCCATGGCTAAATTGTATGCGGGGGATATCGCGATGCAAGTGACCACCGAAGCAGTGCAAATCTTCGGCGGATATGGGTACACCAGGGAGTATCCGGTCGAGCGGATGATGCGCGACGCCAAGATCACGCAAATCTATGAAGGAACCAACGAAATCCAACGTGTCGTCATAGCCAATTATTTATTGAAATAAGCGGGAGGAACGGCGATGGAGACATGGCTGACACAGATCAAGGAGGGAAACAAACGGCAGATCGCCCGCCTGATTAGCCGGATGGAGAATGGGGACCCCGAGAAAGAAAAGTGGTTAGACGCATTGTATCCCCATACAGGCAATGCCCAATTGATCGGCGTCACTGGTTCACCGGGCGCTGGCAAAAGCACTCTCATCGCCGCCTTGATCCGCCTGTTGCGCCACATGGGAAAAACAGTGGGGGTGTTGGCGGTTGATCCGACCAGTCCCTTCACTGGTGGGGCCATCTTGGGGGACCGGGTGCGGATGACCGAACACGCGTTGGATGAGGGGGTTTTCATCCGCAGCATGGGAAGCCGGGGGGGATGGGGCGGTTTGGCCCAGGCCACCTCAGAGGCAGTTCGTGTGTTGGACGCGGCAGGGTATGATGTCATCTTGATCGAGACTGTGGGCGTTGGGCAGGCGGAGTGGGACATCATGCATCTGGCTGATACCGTCACACTGGTGTTAAACCCGACGGCGGGCGATGTGGTGCAGGTGTTCAAAGCGGGAATCATGGAAATCGCCGATCTGTTTGTGATCAATAAGGCTGATCTTCCTGGAGTATCGCGCTTAAAGCAGGAGATACAAGATTTGTTGGCTTTATCCAAGCATGACGCCCCATGGCACCCGCCGATCATTGAAACGTTGGCGACAGAGGAGAAAGGGTTGGAAGATTGGTGGGAAGCGGCGGAGCGACACTATGCCCATCTGCGGGGGCATGGCTTATTGGTGCAGAAGCGGAGAGCGCGCATTGAAAAAGAAGTGAGCGACTTGGTTTTTTCCGCTTGGCGGGAACGTTTCAAGGCCAAACAACAGGCGCCCCGCTTCCGGCGGGATATCCAGGACGCATTGGATCAACGCATTAGCCCGCATGAGGTGGCGCGCCGTTGGCTAAAGGAGGAATTACGAATTGAAACGCAATTCCAAGCTGATCCCGTCGATGATTAAGGATCAGCGCCTGATCGCGGAGCGGCGGCGGCAGATCATCGAAGGGGCGGTACGGCTGTTTGTGAAAAAGGGATTTCACAAGACCACGACGAGGGAAATCGCGCGGGAGTGCGGGCTGTCGATTGGCACGATGTATGAATACATTCAAAGCAAAGAAGATGTGCTTTATCTCGTTTGTGAAGACATTCACTCCGATTTGGAAAAGCGGCTGTTGGAAGTGGTGACCGAGTCCGATTCGGGGATGGAATCCCTGCGCAAAGGGTTGAAACAGCTGTTTCGCGTGATGGATGAAATGCGTCCGTTGGTGCTATTGATCTACCAAGAGACCAAGTCCTTGCCGAACGACAAGATGAAGTATGTGTTGAGCAAAGAAGAGGAAATCACGGGGCTTTTTGAAAGGATTTTGTATAAAGGGATGCAGGACGGAACGATCGGCATCGACCCATCTTCTATCAAATTGATGGCTCATAACATCATGGTGATGGGACAGATGTGGACATTTCGCCACTGGTCGCTCGGCAAGCACTATGACGTGCAGGAGTACACGGATCGGCAGATGGCGTTGTTGCTAGGTGAGTTTACCAATGGAGGGAAGCGGGATGGAAACAGAAGTGATTCGACCTAAACATGCGGTGCGTTTTGTGACGGCAGCCAGTCTGTTTGACGGGCATGACGCTTCCATCAACTTGTTTCGTCGCCTGTTGCAGGCATCAGGGGTGGAAGTAATCCATCTGGGTCACAACCGTTCCGTAGATGAGATTGTGGAAGCGGCAATCCAAGAGGATGTCCAAGGCATCGCGGTGTCATCTTACCAAGGAGGCCATATGGAGTTTTTCAAATATATGGTCGATTTGTTAAGGAAGCGGGGTGCTGGGCACATCAAGGTGTTCGGGGGAGGCGGGGGCGTCATTATTCCCCAGGAAATAAAAGAGTTGGAGGCGTATGGCGTCGCTCGCATCTTTTCCCCGCACGATGGCCGCCAGTTGGGCTTGCAGGGGATCATCAATACCATGGTGCGCGAAACCGACTTTCCGACGGTCGGCGAGATCACATGGGAAATGGATGCCCTTTCTGAAGGGAACACGCAAGCGATTGCGCGTCTCATCACAGCAGCGGAAGAAGTGGCCGAGGCGGATGGAGGGCTCGATTATCTCCGCCAGGCGCTGGATGAATTGCGCCTCCAACCACCGGTGGACAAAGTGATTCCTGTGGTGGGGATCACTGGCACGGGGGGAGCGGGGAAAAGCTCTTTGACCGATGAATTGGTACGGCGTTTTGTTGAGGACTTCACTGATAAAAAAGTGGCGGTACTCTCAGTGGACCCCTCCAAGCAAAAGACGGGAGGCGCCTTGCTGGGTGACCGCATCCGCATGAACGCGGTTCACCATCCGCGCGTTTATATGCGGAGCTTGGCCACAAGGAGAACGCGTTCGGAGTTGAGCGCCGGCATCCGGGATGCCATCGCAGTGTTGAAACGAGCCGCATATGATTTGATCATCGTTGAAACCAGCGGAATTGGGCAAGGCAACGCCGATGTAGTAGGGATCAGCGATGTGTCCTTGTATGTGATGACCTCTGAATTCGGTGCCCCCTCCCAACTGGAGAAGATTGAGATGCTGGATTACGCTGACCTGGTCGCCATTAACAAATTTGACCGCAAAGGTTCGGAAGACGCTTTGCGCGACGTCAAAAAACAATTCCGTCGCAATCACGGGCTGTTTGACGCGCCGGATGAAGCGATTCCTGTCTATGGCACCATGGCTAGCCGGTTCCATGATCCGGGGACAAATCGGTTCTACCGGGCACTGATTGAAAAAATCAATGAGAAATGTTCGCTCGCTTGGCAAACGACGTGGGATGGCACCGAGGATGATGTGACCAAGGGGCGCGCCATCATTCCGCCGGAGCGGACGCACTATCTGCGCGAGATCGCGGCTACCGTTCGCAAATACCATGCGGAATCCGAGGAGCAGGCTCAGCTGGCCACCCAATTGTACCAGCTGGAAGGAACCAAAGCGTTGCTTGCGGAAGACGATGATCTCAATGAGCGGCTCTCGGCCAAAATCAGGGAAATCGAAGAGCGGTTGGCGCCAGAGAGCAAAAAGGCGTTGGCGGATTGGCCAAAAGTGCAAGAGGCGTATCGGCAAGACGTGTTTATCACCAAAGTGCGGGATCGGGAGTTGCGGGTGCCCCTCTTCACGGAAACATTGGCTGGCTCGCGTATCCCCAAAGTGGCCCTGCCTAAGCTAAAGGATTGGGGCGACTTGTTGCGGTGGTTCCGCAAAGAGAACCTGCCAGGTCATTTCCCCTTCACCGCGGGTGTGTTTCCATTCAAGCGGGCTGATGAGGACCCGAAGCGGCAATTTGCGGGAGAAGGAACGCCTGAGCGCACCAACAAGCGCTTTCATTACTTATCTAAGAATGATACAGCCAAACGCTTGTCCACTGCGTTTGACAGCGTGACCCTGTATGGGGAGGACCCTGCCGAACGGCCCGACATCTACGGGAAAATCGGGGAATCCGGGGTGAGCATCTGCACGCTGGAAGATATGAAAAAGCTGTATGCTGGCTTTGATTTGTGCGCGCCCAACACCAGTGTGTCGATGACGATCAACGGGCCCGCGCCCATCATCTTGGCTATGTATTTTAACACCGCTATTGCCCAACAAGTGGATCGATTCCGGGAACGGGAGGGCCGGGAACCGTCAGCGGAAGAGAGGGAGCAAATCAAAGCAGAGACGCTACGCAGTGTGCGGGGAACGGTACAAGCCGATATTTTGAAAGAAGACCAAGGGCAAAACACCTGCATTTTTTCAACAGAGTTTGCCTTGAAGATGATGGGGGACATTCAGGAGTATTTTATTGAGCATGGGATTCGCAATTATTATTCGGTCAGTATCAGCGGTTACCATATTGCCGAAGCGGGTGCCAATCCCATTACCCAGCTGGCGTTCACCTTGGCCAATGCCTTCACGTATGTGGAGTATTATTTAAGCCGAGGCATGAAGATCGACCAATTCGCCCCCAACTTGTCCTTCTTTTTCAGCAACGGATTGGATGCCGAATATTCCGTGATCGGCCGCGTCGCCCGTCGGGTGTGGGCGATAGTGATGAAGCATCTCTATAAGGGCAATGAGCGTAGCCAAAAGTTGAAGTATCATATCCAAACGTCCGGCCGTTCACTGCACGCCCAGGAGATCGACTTCAATGATATTCGCACCACATTGCAAGCGTTGATGGCTATTTACGACCAGTGTAATTCGCTCCACACCAACGCTTATGACGAAGCGATTACCACGCCAACCGAGGAATCGGTGCGTAGAGCCATGGCGATCCAATTGATCATCAACCGGGAATTGGGCTTGGCTAAAAATGAAAATCCGTTGCAAGGCTCCTTCATCATTGACGAATTGACCGATTTGGTGGAAGAAGCGGTGTTAAAGGAGTTTGAGCGGATCAGCGACCGGGGCGGCGTGCTGGGAGCGATGGAAACGCAGTACCAGCGCGGCAAGATTCAAGAGGAATCGTTGTATTATGAAACGAAAAAGCACTCGGGCGAATTGCCGATTATCGGCGTGAACACCTTTGAAAATCCCAATCCGCCGGCAGAAACGGTAGAGATCGAATTAACCCGGGCTACACCGGAAGAGAAGCAAGCGCAAATCGACCGGCTGAGGGCGTTTCAACAGGCGCACCGCAACGAGACGACGGAAGCGCTGGAACGGTTGAAGGAAGTGGCTCGAAGCGGTGGCAACTTGTTCGCGGAGTTGATGGAAACGGTGAAAGTGGCGAGCCTTGGGCAAATTACCCACGCCTTGTATGAGGTGGGCGGACAATATCGGCGAAACATGTAGATCGGTTCCTTTGCTTTCAGCCCTGTGGGCAAGAGCTTAGGTAGCCCGAGATTGAGAGCCGCGCAAGCCTACTTGTTTGCGCCCGGCATTCTTTGATGGATGCCGGGCTTTTTCCATACGTGGGGATGTTTTTTAGGAAGATTGGTTGACTTCAACCGTTTTTTGGATAAAATAGTTGTACGAGAAACATAGGGATTTTGTGGACTTCGCCCTGAGGGAAGGATGTGTCCAGGTTGAATGACAACCTCGCTTTAGAAAAGATCAAAGAAACGTCGATGGTTGATCTAGCGTACGATCTGCTCAAACAAAGAGGCGACGCGATGCAATATAGAGACATCATGGCGGAAGTTGCGAAGAAAAAGGAATTTACCCAAGAGGAAGTTGAACAATATATCGCGCAATTGTATACGGAAATCAATATTGACGGACGCTTCGTTTGTGTGGGCAGAGGCACTTGGGGCTTGAGGGAATGGTATTCGACCGAGCAGGCAACCGATTCCGCTGTGGCCATGAACGTGAAAGACGATTATTTAGACGAAGAATTGGATGAAGAATTGTTTGATGCGGATGACGAGGATTACGGAAATGCCGGCCTGGATGAATTGGATGATATCGAGGTGCCTTATGCCGACAAAGATACGCCTTTTGACGGTGATGAGGATGCATTGCCAGACGAAGACGTAGAAGATGACGAGGAAGACGCGCTTTAATCCTTGACAAATAAAGGTATGTGAGATAAATTATTTTTTGGGCTCATTATGAACGGAAATGAAAAGAGCGCCCCTGCATTCGGGGGCGCTCTTTTCTATTTTGTGCGGTATTTTCAACCGCTACGACAGGCAACCAACCTTTTTTCAGTGAGTGCCTCGTAAACAAGTGAAGCGATTGAGAAAAATGGTTGCGGGCCTGAACGCGAGATTTTGAAATGCTTTAAGCGAATAGGGGCATCCTTAGATACAGGAGGAAGATAAAACATGGCTAAATACATTTTTGTGACTGGAGGCGTGGCATCCTCCCTTGGCAAAGGTATCACGGCTTCCGCATTGGGGAGATTGTTGAAAAACCGGGGGCTCAAAGTGACGATCCAAAAGTTTGATCCATATATCAACGTCGACCCGGGCACGATGAGCCCATACCAACATGGCGAAGTGTTTGTGACCGACGACGGTGCGGAGACTGATCTCGACCTCGGCCACTATGAGCGTTTCATTGATATCAATCTGAGCAAAAACAGCAATGTTACGACGGGGAAAATCTATTCTGCCGTCATCAATAAAGAGCGCCGCGGCGATTATCTGGGTGGGACGGTGCAAGTGATTCCGCACATCACCAACGAAATCAAGGATCGCGTTTTCCGGGCGGCGCGCGAGACAGGTGCCGATGTGGTTATCACTGAGATCGGTGGTACCGTTGGCGACATCGAAAGCTTGCCATTCTTAGAAGCGATTCGCCAGATTAAGAGTGATGTGGGCCGTGAAAACGTCATGTACATCCATTGCACGTTGGTGCCGTTGATGAGAGCTAGCGGCGAATTGAAAACCAAACCGACGCAACACTCGGTCAAAGAATTGCGCAGCATCGGGATTCAGCCCAATGTCATCGTCTGCCGCACCGAATATCCGTTGGCTGAAGAAATCAAACAGAAGATCGCTCTTTTCTGCGACATTGATCGTGAAGCCGTTATTGAAATGTGCGATGCGGAAACATTGTATGAAGTGCCTTTGATGGCGCAAGAACAAGGGTTTGACCAAATTGTGGTCGACCACTTGGGCTTAGAATGCGGCCAAGCAGACATGACTGATTGGATCAAGCTGGTCAATAAAGTGAAAAATTTGGCGCACACCACCCGCATTGCCATTGTTGGTAAATACGTCGCGTTACACGACGCATATATGAGCGTGGTGGAAGCGTTACGCCATGCCGGGTTTGAGCGCGACACCGATATTGAGGTCAAGTGGATCAATGCTGAAGAAGTGACCGATGAGAATGCCGCTCAGCTGTTAGGGGATGTGAACGGGATTCTGGTGCCGGGCGGATTCGGCGACCGCGGCATCGAAGGGAAAATTGCCGCTACCCGCTACGCTCGCGAAAACAACATTCCTTTCTTGGGCATTTGCCTAGGCATGCAGATGGCTTGCGTTGAGGGTGCCCGCCATGTGCTTGGGCTGGAGGGGGCCAATAGTTCGGAAATCGATCCGTCCACCCCTTATCCGATTATCGACATTCTGCCTGAGCAAAAGGAGATTGAAGAAAAAGGCGGTACCATGCGCCTCGGCCTTTATCCGTGTAAGCTTACACCAGGCAGCGTGGCTCACCAAGCGTATGGCACGGATCTGGTGTACGAGCGCCATCGCCATCGGTATGAGTTTAACAACGAGTATCGCGAAGAGATGGAAAAAGTGGGTTACCGCTTTTCCGGCACCTCGCCAGACGGCCGGTTGGTGGAAATTGTGGAGTACATTCATCACCCTTGGTTTGTCGCGTCCCAATTCCATCCAGAGTTCATCTCTCGTCCTAACCGTCCGCAACCGCTTTTCCGCGGGTTTGTGACGGCCGCGCTAAACGCGAAACTAAAAGAGCATGTGAATGCCTAATTTTAACAGCCAAATGGGATTAGGAACCATCTGCTCTGTCCGCGTCCCAGGCGACAAAAACCCAGTCAAGCGGGATGTTCCCTGTTTGACTGGGTTTTTTCTATGGTCAAGGCGCTGTTCTGAAGCTTAAGCGCCGTTTTAGATGGGGTTGTAATTTCAAATAAAGCGGTATGAAAATCGCGGTCACAAGTACGCCTTTAAGCAAGTTAAACGGGGCGATACCAAACATGATTAAGGCGAATTTTTGTGAACCGGATACTGTCCAATGGATCAGTTTGCTGTAAAGCGGGAAGAAGACATACCAATTGGCCGAAGTCATGACGACCGCGCTGATCACCGTGGCGGTGGCCAAGCCGTATATGAGCCCTTTCAATTCTCCCACTTTGCGAGCGATGATGGAAGTGACAGCGACAAAGACGCTGCCGGCGAGGAAATTAGACAGTTGCCCGACAGGGATAATGCCGGTTTCACTGCCGCTGAAGAGGAAGTGTAGGAAGTTCTTGAAGAACTCCACCAACACCCCGGCCAACGGCCCATAGAGAAGTCCTGCGATTAAGGCAGGGACTTCGCTGAAATCAATTTTTAAAAACGTTGGGAAGCCGGGCAACGGAAATTCTAGTTTTTGTAAGATAAATGCGATGCCCGCCATCAAAGATAAAAAGATCATTTTTGTCAGTGCTTGCGATCGTTGCATCAGAACACGCTCCCTTATTTGTGCTTCTGATGACAACGGGTACGAAGGCCTGAAAAAGGTAAGAAACCCCGAAAGATGGTGTGTCCATCTTCGGGGTATCAGAAAGAAAGGTGCAAACAACCCATTTTATTGTAAAAGGGCAGACTCCACCCTGGGTCGTGTACCTTGATTTTCGTACGCGTCATCATCCTTCTCCCATCCAGACTATACTGTCGGCTTCGGAATCACACCGAATCCACCGCTTGTAAGCGGGTCACGGGCTTAGGGAAACGCATTTCCCATCACCGCCGGTCGGGAATTTCACCCTGCCCCGAAGGATATCCCTATGTTATTGTCTTGCATTCCTCGTTTTTATATTATAAATGACTCCAACACGATCGGGAAGGGGATTCTGTTAAATACGCTTGCATCCATCAAGCGATCAGGGCGGATCATGGTGAAAAACCGGGGCATCCCGATGGATGATCATTTTTATCGCTTATGATTAGAAAATTCATTATAATGAAATAAAAAGGAGAAAAGGCGAGGTGGTTGGAATGGAACCGCAATTGCAGCCGCAAACCCAGCGGCCAGTGAAACCGAAGGAAAAACCGGAAACGGCATGGCGCTATGTCCTCTCGTTTGTATGGATGATTTTGTTCACGGCGATTGCGTTCATCGTGGTCGGCGGAGGACTGGTTGAATCCAAAACGGCCATTTTTTGGGTGCTGATCATTTCGGCTTCGATTCAGGTAGTGTTGCAGCTCTTTACATTCATGCACCTAAATCAAAAAGGGTATGGCATTGTGATTCTGTTCATGGGGGTAGGGTTGGTGATTGCGGTCGTGTCCGCCGTCGGAATGGTGTTAATGTAATGCCGGAGAGGGGCGCATGTTTGGTATGTTCTTTCTCCCTGGTGGAACCCTAGAGATAGATTCTGCGGGTTGAAGCGAGGGAGGCAAGATGCAACATGCGGTTAGTTCATGCACATTTGGATCAGTTGGATGAGATCTTGGAGATTTACCGGCATGCGACACGCAAGATGAATGAGCAAGGCATTACCCAATGGGCGGATGATTATCCCAGCGAAGAACAGGTTAAGGACGACATTCAGAAGAGAAATCTCTACACCCTGCTTGATGAAGATCGGGTGGCGGCTGTCGTCGTGTTGGATCAGGAATACGAGGATGCCTATGAAAAGGTTTCTTGGTCAGATCAATCTGGACGTTTTTTGGTGGTGCATCGATTGTGCGTCAACCCGGCTATCCAGGGAAGGGGAGTATCCCGCATTTTGATGGGGGAGATCGAACGGTTTGCCAAGGAGCACGGGTACACCAGCATCCGATTGGACACGCAGATCAAGAATGAAAAAGCGATGCGGCTCTATATGGTGAATGAGTATGAACAAAAGGGGATCATTTACCTTAGAGGTAGCGACGATCCGCACATGGCGTTTGAGAAGCAATTGGACTAAACACCGGCAACCTTCCGCTTTGTGAAGGTTGTTTTGTGCATCCAAACAAAAAAGCTCGCCTACTGGGAAGCGAGCATGTGAGCGTATTGGATGATTATGATCTTCTTTTCGCTTTGACCACGTTGATTTGTTCCAATTCCCTCTGGGTGAGGGGTTGCGTATAAGCAAAGCTTTTTCTCGGGGCACCTTTGAGGGAGCCGGCTTCCGGTCTGGAGGAAGAGGTAGCTGGAACGGCGATTCTCATCCCGAACGTCTGCATGGCGAATTGAATGGGGAAGCACAACGAACGGGTCATGTTGGAAGTGGACGAGTAATGAACAGCAGCGGCGAGATTGTTCGTTTCCCCGATCCAGACGGAACCGGAATCACCAGGGCCTCCTACGACGCCATCACCCCGAACGATGGTTTGGTTTTCAAACATGCCGATCCCGAATGAGTATTGGATGCGCGTTGTCGCGTTGATAGATTCTACTGTCCCTGTGCCGAATCCCGACGTGCGCCCCGTCTTCTTGAGGCGTGTTCCCACAGGGTAGCTGATGTAATGGCCCGCCAATATAATCCGTTGCCCTGTGTTGCCCAACAGATAACGGGGGTCCAACAGGCTGTTTTGGTCGGCAATGGCGACGGAAGCATCCAAGAAATTGACAGACGTTGTGCTAATAATCACCGATTGGAAGGTTCTGCCGATGCGGTCCGTTCCCGGCCGCCCGCCATCCGATCGGCCCGGCTGAATCACTTCATGAAAAGAGGTGTCATTGGTCGGGTTGAGCACATGGGCGTTGCTCAGCACAAACAGGCGCGACGGATTGGGGAAATTGACGGTAATCACTCCCGCCGTGCCGGTGCCGGCAGTGGATGTACCCACACTGACACCGCCGGGGACGGGACGCAACCGGGTTTGAAAGATAGGTTGGGCTGCAACCAATTTGTCTGAGTAGAACCCTCCACTTTTAACGAAACGGATCGGAACGTTGGATGCGGTGCCAACGGTTCGTTCCATGGAGGCTTTCAGAGTGGCTAGCCGCTTTGGAGAAATGTTTCGCTCAACATAAACAATGGTGCTGGCTCCTTGGGACGGTTTTCGCGGATTGGCATATCCCACACCAATCCCATGCACATCGCTGTGGCTCGACACTAACTTAGAAAGCTTATTTTTTTGCGTGGTAGCTTCAAAGAAAGTAGCCATATTTCTACTCCTTTCAATAGAGATATTCTAATTTATGAGATTAGTTCTCTATTTGATAGGAGCAGATACACATTTTCATAGAATAAAAAGGGAAATTGGGCGCTGGATGTTGCCAATAAAAAAAGCAAGCGTCTGCTTGCTAGGGCCTGGCGACGGAAGCGACGACCGTTTCCCAACCGCTTCTGCTGCCGTTTGGGGCGTGACGGGCCAATCACATTGACTCGTGTGAGATGTAATTATTTTTGCCAATAAACGCCGATGGACAAGCGAAGAAGCCACCGTACATCATCGCTGGGTATGCCTAGCTGTCAAAATGGGCTTCCACGCGGATGTTTTTCATGAATGACTCAAATTGGTGAGGAACACTGTGTAGTCCCAACGCATGCCAACCGTGGCTGGGTTCCCAACGTAGATAAATCCGGGCGGCTTCCAGGATTTTGTTGCGATCCCGGGGGTCGATCACCTTGAGTTGTACGGTTTCCACGGGTGGGCGGCGTTTGGTGAAACGGGACTTATATATGGACAGGAAATAAACGGTGTCCGTGGGTTTAATTTTTCCTTCCAATTCATATTGACGCATGATCTGCCCCAAAAACGCATGGTCACGGTGATAATCATACCGGCTCATCGTTCTGAAAATGGCGTGGGGGTAGCGGGACAAAAAGAAATCGTACACTTGGCGTACAGCGCGTTCTGTAAAACGTCCGTTGACCAGACTGCGCACGTGTACGCGGTTGCGGGGAATGCCCAGTCGCTCCGCCGCTGCGTAAAACTCCCTCACCCGGTCACGGGCTAGATCCTGTGGGCTGTAGTAGCCGTCGGGGTCATTGACGTCAAGCGCGCTGTGATAAGTGTTGTGCCAAACGCAATAGACGGGGATTTTGACCACTTTGCCTTTTCTTGCCACTTCGCGGAAGCCGTTGATCACGAAGCGGGCTCCGCTGTGTTCGCCGCCGCTCATCAACACCAAGTGAACTTCGTAACCCATCCGTTGCCGATTGACGATATCTGGTGACATGGACAGGATTTCGTCATCGGCATGGGGCACAAAATAAATAGCCACCGGGCGTGGTTTCGGTTGGTTCGCGGGTGCGGAGTGGGGGATCGGGCGGCTTTGCGCGGCCACGATTTTGCCCAAAAAGAAACCAACCATGGCGAGATTGATCAGAATGAGGGTTAACCAGAAGATAACCTTGCGTTTTTGTTTCACTCCAGCAGCTCGTTTCATGCCCATCTTCCTTTTTCGCGAGTCAATGTCGAATTATGAAGATTCATTACTTTTCATCATAATCCATTTTAAGGAAAATGGGAATAGCGGCATGATGGTGTAAAAACGCTCGTCATTTTAGCAGTGAAAAGACCGAGCAGACGGTGACACCACTGCTTCTGACCCTCAGGTTGCGAGTGTTTGTGTGCGTAAAAAGAGTCCCCTTTCAGATGAAGGGGACCCTCGTAGATCAATAATGCATGATCATCGATTTATCTCTAAAGTAAGAGTCGAATTGTTGTGGAACGCTATGGTAACCCAGCGCCAGCCACCCTTTCAGCGGTTCCCATAGGCTGTACACTTCTGCAGCGTGTTGCAGACGCTTTGCTTCGTCTTTGCCCATCGGCCCTACCTTTATTAACTCAACAGGCAACTTGCCGAACTTGGTGAACCGAGTTTTATAAATGGATAGAAAATAAGCCGTATCCGTGGGATCGATTTTCCCTTCTTTTTCATACTTCATAAGCACTTTGCCCATCATTGCATGATCAGGGTGATAATCGTACGGACTCATGGTGCGGAAAATCGCATGCGGATACCGGGCGATGAATTCATCGTAAATGGCGCGTAGCCCTTCTTCGGTAAATTTGCCGTTGACTAATTCATAGGTGTGGGTGTTTTCTTTGGGGATGCCTAAGCGTCGGGCGACTTCATAAAATTCGCGAATTCTCGCATCGCCAAACTCTTTTGTATCCAAATAATGATCTGGATCTCTTAGTTCATCAGCACTGTGATACGTGTTGTGCCAATGGCAGAAGACGGGATGCTTCACTTTCTTTTTCCCTTCCCACATTTCTCGGAAGCCGTTGACCACGAACCGGGCTCCACTGTGCTCACCGGGGCTAGCCAATATCATCTGGATGTCATAGCCCATGCGTTGGTGGTTGACGATGTCCGCTCCCATGGAGAGCAATTCGTCATCCGCGTGTGGCACGAAATAGATTGCGACTGGTTTTGGTTTTGGCGTGCTGGTGTCCAAGATTTTTTGTGGCTTGTTTTCTGCGGACACGATGGACACCAAAGAACAGCCCAACAAGGACATGGTGAGAATGGAGAAGGCAGCGAATAGTGAAAGCCGTAAAGTGTTTTTGCGTTTACACAAATTCATGCCCATCGTCCTTTATATCTAATTTTATATATGATGATAACAGGTGGTTTTTATAGGAAAGAGGTAATGCCCTTGAGAAATGATATCTACTCAATCATAATACATTCTGAGCCGTCTAATGATGACAAGATAATGACAATAAAGAGGTTTATTGTCATAAAAAATGATAGATTGCGCGTAAAATTTGAAAGGGGCGGATGAAGCTCACACAGGGGAAACTGGTTGGCATTGCGCCTGGGCCAGCGGGGATGTGAATGCCGAACTTCGGCAGCGGGCAGGGGTGAGGGCGCAGGGGTGTCGCCATCCAGTACATGGGGCCCGTTGCCTGCGTTCGGCGGTGGATGTAGGAGGTTGGCTTATTGCTCTATTTGTTGCTTCAGACGTTGCAATTGTTTGACATGATGAAAGCGGGAAGGCAGGAAGGCGAACCATTCCTTTGGTTTTGACGCCGCTGTCCGAGATTGGACTGTGCACTTGAAGTGTAGGCGGCATTGCTTGGATGTCAGGGGTTCCAGCCGATAGATGATTTCTTCAGAGAGAGAACCTTTATTTATCTTCACCCCGTATATGTTCGGATGATAATATTCGATCACTTCCCCATCGAGCTCCAAGGTGTTTTTGCCTTGGCGCACGGTTTGGGTGAACCGAATGCCAACCGGATTCTCCGGATTGTAAAGCTCCAGCCATTTGGTCTCCAGCAGCTCGGTTTTCCACTCTTGTTGTTGTTGAGGGTCCACCAGCCAATGAAATACCTCTTCAATGGGTGCGTTAAATTCAATTTGATAGGTAAATTGCATGGCTTTCCTCCTTTATCGCTGCCAAGGTTGCGGCGCGAGCGATGTCGTCAGCACGCTTGCCAACTATGAATAGAGTAACATGTTCGAGATTTGATAGAAAACCGAAATGATTGAAACCGATTTTCATGTTTTTTTTGCTTCTTTGCAGGAAATAGCGTTGCCGATAAAAAATAATAGTCATACATATTCACTAAGATAAACTAATAGACCTAGGGCGTGTCTGACAAATCGCGGAAAAACCTTTTCCATGTGAGCGCCTTGTCACGCGTGAAGCAAATGAGTAAACGGTTTAG
Source organism: Laceyella tengchongensis (assembly GCF_900182735.1). Taxonomy (NCBI): domain Bacteria; kingdom Bacillati; phylum Bacillota; class Bacilli; order Caryophanales; family Thermoactinomycetaceae; genus Laceyella; species Laceyella tengchongensis. Next base: position 126,155 of record NZ_FXTU01000005.1, read on the forward strand.
AGCTGCAAAAAACGCCCGCATAAAACCCAGTTAGAGAAAAGCCGAGCTGAAGGGAGGGGATCGTCGCGCATGGATAAAAAAGTGTTGGTGGTCGACGACCAATATGGCATCCGCCTGCTGTTGAAAGAAGTGTTTTCAAAAGATCAAATCCTCTTCTATCAAGCGTCCAACGGCAAGCAAGCATTGGAGATTATTCAGATGGAAAAGCCGGACCTCATCCTGCTGGACATGAAAATGCCAGGAATGGATGGATTGGAGTTGTTGCGCCGATTGCGCAAGTTTGATGCCAAGGCCAAAGTGATCATGATGACGGCGTATGGAGAGTTGGATATGGTGGCGGAGGCGAGCCGTCTTGGAGCGCTGACCCATTTCACCAAACCGTTTGACATTGAGGAATTGCGTTCAGAAGTAATCCGGCATTTGGCTTCATGAATTCAACGCGGAGAGAGGGAAGAGACAGCATGATAGAATCGAAGATCCGCTTGCGCCTTAGCCAAGCGGACGCGCACTATGGCGGGAATTTGGTGGATGGTGCCAAAATCATGTCGCTGTTCGGCGATGCGGCCACGGAGATATTGATCAGGCATGATGGGGATGAAGGGTTGTTTGTAGCTTACGATATGGTTGAATTTCTGGCGCCGCTGTATGCAGGCGATTTTGTTGAAGCGGTTGGCCGTTTGGAGAAAGTCGGCAACACCAGTCGGAAAATGACGTTTGAGGCGTACAAGGTGATTGAAGCGGGAACAGATCCCGCCCGTCCGTACGCAGCGCGCGTACTTGAACAGCCCCTTTTGGTAGCCCGTGCTTCTGGCACGTGTGTGGTACCAAAAGAACGATAGGCTGGTTTTTTTTGTGTTGGGAGGGGGATATACATCATGCAAAAGTTAGTGATCACAGCGGCTTTGGTCGGAGCGGAAGTGACCAAAGAGGATACGCCTCATTTGCCGGTGACTCCGGATGAGATTGTGCAGGCGGCGGTGGAAGCGTGCCAGGCTGGCGCCTCGATCATTCACCTGCATGTGCGGGATGCGGAGGGACGGCCTACACAAGATAAAGAGATTTACCGCGAAGTGATAGAGGGAATCGAACGACACACGGATGCCATCATCCAAGTTTCCACTGGTGGGGCGGTGGGTATGTCGTCAAAAGAGAGGTTGCAACCATTGTCACTTCGGCCTGAGATGGCTACGCTCACCACGGGCACGGTCAACTTTGGGAATGAGGTGTTCATGAATTCACCGGAGCAACTTCAATTGTTTGCGGAGGAGTTTGAGCGATACGGTGTCCGGCCCGAATTTGAAATTTTTGACGTGGGCATGGTGGCCAATGCGCTCCGTTTGGTAGAACGCGGCTTCTTCACGGGACATCTCCACTTCGATTTTGTAATGGGTGTGCCTGGAGCCATCCCCGCGACGCCGGAAAACCTGCTGCACTTGATGCGCCAGTTGCCGGAAGGAGCGACATGGAGCGTAGCTGGTGTGGGCCGCGCGCAATTGCCGATGGCAACACTTGGCATCCTGTGGGGTGGGCATGTCCGCGTGGGTTTGGAGGATAATATTTATTACAGAAAAGGGGAGCTGGCCACCAATACCCAATTGGTGGAACGGGTCGTCCGGCTGGCCACGGAATTGGGAAGACCAGTCGCCACACCGCAAGAAGCGCGGCAGATCTTACACCTCACCCGCAATAACTTTTATTGATGCAATTACCCAATTCGAATTCGTAGTGTTATAATGTCGAAATGACACAATAAGTTTATCTTTTTGAAGGAGGCTTTCACATGCCGCTTGTATCAATGAATCATTTTTTACCTCAGGCAAAAAAAGAAGGATTTGCGGTGGGGCAGTTTAACGTGAACAACCTGGAATATTTCCAGGCGATCACTGAGGCTGCTAAAGAGGAGCGCTCCCCGCTTATTTTCGGTGCAAGTGAAGGGGCCATCCGCTATGTTGGGCTAAACAACATCGTTGCCCTTGCGAAAGTGGCTGCTGAGGAATCCGGACTGCCGATTGCCTTGCACCTTGACCACGGCAGCAGCTTTGAGATGGTTATGAAGTGTATCCGGGCTGGTTTCTCCTCCGTAATGTTTGACGGATCACACTATCCGTTTGAAGAAAATATTCGTTTGACCAAAAAAGTGGTCGAAGCCGCCCATGCCGTCGGTGTTTCTGTAGAAGGTGAATTGGGTACCATCGGTGGAGTGGAAGACGATCTGGATGTGGCAGAAGAGGATGCGACCTTGGCCAATCCGGAACAAGCTATCCGCTTCTGGGAAGAAACCCGCGTAGACGCGATGGCGATTGCTGTTGGTACGGCTCACGGTATGTACAAAGGCGAGCCAAAAATCCGTTACGACATCATCGAGAAAGTGGCCAGCAACATCGATGCGCCCATCGTGCTGCACGGCGGTTCGGGTGTACCGGATGAATCGATCAAGAAGGCCGTTTCCCTCGGTGTGGGCAAAATCAATGTGAACACGGAAAACCAAGTAGCCCAAGTGCAAGTGATCCGGGAACTGCTTGACAAAAATCCGGACATGATCGATCCGCGCAAATACTTGGGACCGTCCCGTGAAGCGATTAAAGAAGTGGTTAAAGGCAAAATGCGCCTGTTTGGAAGCTCCGGCAAAGCTTAATTTCGCCCTGGGCCAGGTACAGTCGGCCCGGGCTTTTGCCCAATCATTCAGTTATTAACGAAGGGGATGGAGACATGAAGTTTTTCTTGGATACCGCCATCGTAGATGAGATTCGCCAAGTGAACGAATGGGGATTATTGGCCGGAGTGACGACCAATCCCAGCTTGGTAGCCAAGTCCGGCCGTGTATTTGAAGAAGTGCTGTCCGAAATCTTGACCATTGTGGATGGGCCGGTGAGCGCCGAAGTGATGAGCCGCGAGGCCCGGGGCATGATTGAGGAGGGGGAGAAACTCGCCCGTCTTTCCGAAAAGATCACCATCAAGATCCCCATGACCATTGAAGGGTTGAAGGCGGTTCATCATTTCTCGAAAAAAGGCATTAAAACCAATGTCACGCTCATCTTTTCCGCCAACCAAGCGTTGATGGCAGCACGTGCCGGGGCAACGTTTGTAAGCCCGTTTGTGGGACGCTTGGATGATATCAGCCAAGACGGCATGCAGTTGATTGAACAAGTATCCGCGATTTTTGATACGCATCGCATCGACACCGAAATCATCGCGGCCAGCATTCGTCACCCTATGCATGTGACCCAGGCGGCTTTGGCCGGCAGCCATATTGCGACAGTGCCTTACAAAGTGTTGGAACAGATCGTTCGCCATCCCCTGACGGATCAAGGGATTGAAAAGTTTGAAGCCGACTGGAAAAGCGCGATGAAGAAGGGCAAATGAGCATGCGGAAGGCGGGAAAGAGATTCTCGCTGGCAGCCACTTCTGCTCAGAGCGGCCGTGTTTGGCGCGCTTAAAGGTCAGCCCAATCGCCTCGGGGCTTCCATGGGGTGTTTGGATAGGGGGGCGATTGGGCATACCATGGTTAAAGATGGGTTGAATTGAAAAAAGAAACATGTTTTTCTTGGAAAAGGATTTCGCGCATGCAAGGCGAAGATGTTTTGTGTACACTGTAGGTTCACAAGTGAAACAAATGTTCATCAACATCTCTCTTCTTTTTTCTGCTAAAGTAAAGTAGTTGGGGGTACTGATGAAAGAATAAAACGTTACCGGTTACTGGACAGAATGTTTTGTTTTCCGTCTGTCTCCATACAACCTGCCCTTCATTCCGAATTGTTCCATCGTTCTCCTGCGAACCATCTCCTCTCAATCGAAGTTGACGCGGGTGCGCCGCCGTCAATCATTGCCACTTTCCCTATTCAGCGTGTGTCTGCCACGTGGGTTGCATGCCGTGCGTTTGATTGCCACAGGGAGGGACCATCCTTCATCCTGTCTTTTTTCTTTCTTTTGCCACTTATTGTTTTCATGTGGTGGAACCCTGTTTGTGACAACTGGACCAACTCGCGACCCAGCCAGCATGTGCGCCGATGGGCCTGTGGATGGAGTATGACCTATCGGGTAAAATGTGATACTCTAATCCTATACATGTGACATACTGAATGAAGATGCGAGGGGATTACACATGGCAATGATGGAACGAAGTTTGACAATGGAATTGGTTCGCGTGACGGAAGCAGCGGCGATCGCTTCGGCGCGGTGGATGGGATTCGGGAAGAAAGATGAAGCCGACGGGGCGGCCACGGAAGCGATGCGCAAGGTGTTTGACACCATTCCGATGCGCGGCACAGTTGTCATCGGTGAAGGGGAGATGGATGAAGCGCCCATGTTGTATATCGGGGAGCGGCTCGGTCTGGGGTACATGCCGGAATTGGATGTCGCCGTAGATCCGCTTGAAGGAACGAACATTGTGGCCAAAGGGCTATGGAACGCCCTCTCCGTCGTTGCGGTGGCTGATCGCGGTTGTTTGTTACATGCGCCTGACATGTACATGGACAAAATCGCGGTGGGGCCAAAAGCAGTCGGTTTGGTTGATCTTGACGCACCTGTGGTTGACAACTTGAAAGCGGTGGCGCGCGCGACAGGCAAAGACATGGATGATTTGGTTGCCGTGGTGCTGGATCGTCCGCGCCATGCCAAACTGATCGAGGAAATACGGAACGCCGGGGCACGGATTAAGCTGATTCCAGACGGGGATGTGGCGGCGGCCATTCATACGGGATTCCCGGATACGGGCGTGGACATTCTATTTGGCTCAGGCGGAGCTCCAGAAGGTGTGTTGGCGGCTGTGGCTCTTAAATGCTTGGGTGGGGAGATTCTCGGGCGCCTGATGCCGGAAAACGAGGAACAAGTTCAGCGTTGCCTGAAGATGGGCATTTCCGATCCAAACAAAGTCTTGCGCATGGACGATCTCGTCAAAGGCGACGATGCCATCTTCGCGGCGACTGGGGTGACTGATGGCGAATTGTTGAAAGGTGTCCGTTATCAAGGGAACTTGGCGAAAACGCATTCCGTTGTGATGCGCGCCAAAACAGGAACCGTGCGTTTTATGGAAGGTACCCATCGACTTGAGAAAAAACCAAACCTTGTTTTATAATACCCTTCTTCCTCTCTGTTTGGCGGAGGAGGGATGAAACTAGAATCGAGTGGTGATGGTACCCATGGAGCTCACCTTGAGCGAATTGGAGAATCGCCGGTTGGTCGACTTGTACAAACTGGCAAAAGAATATCAAATTCCTTATTATTCACAGCTGAAAAAGAAAGAACTGATTTTCGCGATATTAAAAGCAAAGGCGGAGCAAGACGGGCTGATGTTCATGGAAGGCGTGCTCGATGTCCTGCCGGAAGGGTACGGTTTTTTGCGTCCGATCAACTTCCTGCCCTCGTCGGAAGACATTTATATTTCCGCTTCCCAGATCCGTCGCTTTGACCTGCGCTCAGGCGACTTGGTATCGGGAAAAGTGCGTCCGCCGAAGGAAAATGAGCGTTATTTTGGTTTGTTGCATGTGGAGGCGGTTAATGGCGAAGATCCGAATGTCGCTGCCGAGCGTTTGCATTTTGCGGCGTTGACGCCCCTCTATCCAGAGCAACGCTTGGTGTTGGAGACGACGCCAGAGCGGATATCGACGCGGATGATGGACTTGATCGCTCCGGTGGGGTTGGGGCAGCGCGGTTTGATCGTAGCCCAGCCCAAAGCGGGGAAAACGATGTTGCTCAAAGAAATCGCTAACAGCATTACAGAGAATTATCCGGATATCGAGCTGTTTGTGTTGCTGATTGATGAGCGGCCCGAAGAAGTGACTGACATGCAACGCTCCGTCAAAGCGGAAGTGGTGAGCTCCACGTTTGATGAGTTGCCCGAAAACCATATCAAAGTGGCTGAGTTGGTGTTAGAACGGGCGCAACGGCTGGTAGAGCACAAGAAAGATGTCGTGATTTTGCTGGATAGTGTCACACGGTTGGCCCGCGCTTACAATTTGGTCATCCCGCCGAGCGGGCGCACGTTGTCCGGGGGGATTGATCCCGCTGCGCTCCATCGTCCCAAGCGTTTCTTTGGAGCTGCCCGCAACGTGGAGGAAGGCGGAAGTTTGACAATTTTGGCGACGGCCTTAGTTGAGACCGGTTCACGCATGGATGATGTCATCTATGAAGAGTTCAAAGGGACAGGCAATCTGGAATTGCATTTGGATCGCAAGTTGGCAGAACGCCGCATCTTTCCCGCGATCGATATTCGCAGATCTGGCACGCGCCGCGAAGATTTGCTCTTGAGCAAGACGGAGTTGGAAAAATTGTGGGCGCTGAGGAAATCGCTTAACGATGCGCCGGATTCCACGGAGGCGCTTATCAAACGGCTGAAACAAGCCAAAACCAATGAGGAATTCTTAGGCTCCCTGGAGTTGAAATCCCCCCGCCAAACCACTCCTGTTTCATGAGCGGCACATTTCACTGACATATCGAGCGAGTGCCTCACATAAGATGAAACCGGGTGAATGTATACCCGACACTTTCATCTTTTTGTGAGGTGCTGACATGTCTTCCAAACGCGCATTGTTGGCTTCTTCCCTCGCTGTTACCACATCGGCTTCATGGATGTTCGGAACAGACAGACATCCGGTTGTCTCCGCGGAGTTGCTGGAGGGAGCGGATGGGGAACCTGAGCAGAAACAGATAGCCGAGGAAGCGATCTTTCAATATCTCAATCCGGTCATGGCGGTGGCCGAAGGAAATCTGGCCGCTAGGGTGGAGACCAAGCCGTTGGTTTACGAGGTGAAGCAAGGAGACACCCTGATGGAGATCGGCCAGCTATTTGGCTTGGACTATCATGAGATTGCCCAAGTCAATCGGTTGCCCGACCCCGACCGATTGCGTGCAGGGCAAAAGCTGACGATTCCGCTGACCAAAAAATGGATTCGCCTCAAACAGAGCGATTCCGTCGCGCGGTTGGCCAAAGAGTATCAGACAGTGCCGGAGCTGATCCGTTATCTCAACCCGGAACTGGCCGACGCCGAACTGGCATATATTGGCCAATTGATAGCGGTTCCGGTGCGGATGGCCCCTCCGCCGAAGCGGGTCAAGGAAAATCGCGGAAATGCGGCGCGATTGGCGACAACACCAACGCGGCAATCGAGTGGGGAGTTTGTCTTTCGTTGGCCTGTAGCCGGACAGGTCACCAGCAACTTTGGCTGGCGTAATGGGCGGCAACATAAAGGGATCGATATCTGGAGCCCGGCGAAAGAGAAAGCGGAGATTCATGCATCGCTTAGTGGACAGGTTGTCCAAGCGGGGTATGTGAACGGATATGGGAATTTGGTGGTCGTGGATCATGGCGGAGGCTGGGTCACGTACTATGCGCACTTGAGCCGGATTACAGTTAGCAAAGGCGAGCAAGTCGCGACGGGGCGGGTTTTAGGCTTTATGGGGATGACCGGCAGGGCAACCGGGTATCACTTGCACTTTGAGGTGCGCAAAGGAGATAAAGCAATTAACCCATTGCGGCTATTGAGATAATTGGCATTCATTTATTTTTTGTGAACAGACACCGCCTTGCTTCCTGCTGTTAACCATGCTATAATGTTGCAGTGATTTTCTAGAAATCGTGCGAATAACTTCTCTGCATTTTGTGGGGAGTGAGTCACAGATGGAATGGCTAGGAAAAGAGGTGAAAAGCATGAAAGCAGGAGTTCATCCGGCATACAAAATGACGACTGTTACCTGTGCATGTGGAAATACATTTGAAACCGGATCTACCGTTGAGAACTTGAGAGTGGACGTTTGCTCCGAGTGCCATCCTTTCTTTACTGGTAAACAAAAAATGGTAAATGCGGGTGGTCGCGTAGACCGTTTCAAAAAGAAATACAACCTCAAATAATGAGATTGTTGGCGTTAAAACCTGCCAGGCAAGCCGATCGTTGGAAGCTTGCCTTTTTTGTTGCGAAGAAAGTCGATCCAGGGACATCCTGGATTTTTTTGTGCGGGAAAACTTGTAACTATCCGTTTTCGTCAAGATCGGTTAAAATGACAATTTGTAACGAACACGGACGGGAGGAACGAGAGTGAAAAGCGAACGGCTTTACATCAAGCGCCAGGGCTGGATCGAGATTATCTGCGGTGGGATGTTTTCCGGGAAGAGCGAAGAGTTGATCCGCCGGATTCGACGCGCCAAAATCGCCAAGTTGCAGGTGATGGCTTTTAAGCCGGCCATTGATGACCGTTATCACAGTGAAGCGATTGCTTCGCACAACGGTTTGATCGCCGATGCCCATCCGGTCAGCAGCGCAACGGAACTCATGTCGCTGATCACATCGGAAGTAGATGTGGTGGCCATTGACGAAGTGCAATTTTTTGAACCGGAAATTGTAGAAGTCTGCCAGGATCTGGCCGATCAAGGGAAACGCGTAATCTGTGCGGGACTGGATCAGGACTTCCGCGGAAAGCCATTTGGCCCTACCCCCCTCTTGCTTTCCGTTGCTGAGTATGTGACCAAGTTGCAAGCGATCTGTGTGAAATGCGGGGCTCCGGCCAGCCGGACCCAACGCTTGATTGACGGCCGGCCCGCCGCCGTAAATGATCCCGTCATCCAAGTAGGGGCTTCCGAGCAGTATGAAGCGCGCTGCCGCCATTGCCATGAACTGGTTGTCCGCTGAATAAAAAAATCTCAACACAGCAATGCGCGTGTTGAGATTTTTTGCCGTTTGGCCCTTATCCAGCCAACATATAGAGCAGGCCGAGGGTGATATTGTAGGTTGCATGGATGACCATGCTCAACGTAGTGTTGACGCGTAGGCGAGCAAACGCCAACGCCAGCGCCACGAAGAAAATCATCAGGGTGGACAGGCTGAGCCCGTAGTTAGTGTGGATCAAAGCGAACAACACGCTGGTGTAGACGATGCCGAAGCGGGGCAAAAGTGCTCCGCGGAAGATGAGTTCTTCACCCAAAGCGGCCGCCAATCCGAGTGTGAGCACACCGGGGATGGAATCGAACAAGGGGCCTAGCATCTTGGTGGTCAGATCGTTCACATTTTGGTCCACGATCGGTCCGAATAGGGTTTCCACCCATGTCATCAAGGCTGGAAACAGGGTGAGCGCGGCGCCAATGCCGATCCCAGCAAGGACTTGTTTCAATGTGAGAGGGCGCACGCCAAGGCGCTCCAGTACTTCTTTCCCATTGCGGCGGGTCAGCCACCCTGTTCCGATAAAGGCGAGTAAGGCGAATAAAATGTTTTGCGACCAGATGGAGGCAAACGTATAGGACGCTGCCACGTTTGGTGCGGTGGCGTCATTGATCAGGCCGAGTCCGATGGCGACGGTGACGAAAAGTTGAACCCAGACCACCATGCTGAAAGATAACGCCATCGTATGTACCCGATGAGCAGGGTCGATCGGCAACACCTTTCCGGCCAAGAACCGGCGCAACGACGGGATGAAGACGAGCATGCCTACTAAGGACGGAATCCACAAGCTCATACCGATGGATGCATGCTGGCTAGCAAAGTGATTGACGATGCGTTCAGAATAGATGCCTTGGAGGGTGTGTGCCAACTGCCCGCCTTGGAAGTGGGCGATAAGGCCGAGCAAAAAAACGATGGCAAAACCGAGAGCCATCAACATATAAAGAACCAAGGCGAACTCTTTTCCTTCGCGCGGATGCTCTGGTGTGCGCGAACGCTCGGCGAGATTGACCAAGTAGAACAAGATGATGATCGGGCCAAACACGGTCAGGTTTTCAATGATTGCAGAAAGTGCTTCGTACATGTATCAGTGTTCTCCCTTTAACTTTTCTGTCATTTTCTATCATCATAACATTATCATTGGAACGGTGTCTTTGGTTTCTTCCAAAAAAGGTGCGGGATGTGGTACAATCAAATAACGTGTTTATAGAGTCGGATCTGCATGGGCGTTGGCGTTGGGTGGGAAAGCGCATCCATATTCCAACGGGTCGGCGATTTTATGATATGTGGGAGTGAGAACTGTGTTAGATCGTTTAGAGGCGATTCATCAGCGATATGAAGAACTGAGCCGCTTGCTATGCGATCCCGAAGTTATCAGCGATAGCAAGAAATTGCGGGAATATTCCAAGGAACAATCGGGATTGGAAGAGAAAAATCAAGCGTATCTAGAATATAAAAATGTGGTTGAACAATTGCGCGACGCAAAGGCGATGTTGGAAGAAAAGCTGGATGATGAGATGCGCGAATTGGTGAAGGCGGAGATCGAAGAATTGACGGCGAGCAAAGAAGAGTTGGAAGAACGGATCAAGATCCTCCTGTTGCCGAAGGACCCCAACGACGAGAAAAACGTCATCGTCGAGATCCGTGGTGCGGCCGGCGGGGAAGAGGCGGCGCTGTTTGCGGCAAACTTGTACCGGATGTACACCCGTTACGCCGAACGCCAAGGTTGGAAAGTGGAGCTGTTGGAAGCCAATGCGACGGGATTGGGCGGATTTAAGGAAGTAGTCTTTTCCATCCAGGGGCGTGGCGCTTACAGCCGGCTGAAGTATGAAAGCGGCGCCCACCGAGTGCAGCGCGTGCCGGAAACGGAGTCAGGCGGCCGGATTCACACCTCAACGGCGACGGTGGCGGTGTTGCCAGAAGCGGAAGAGGTGGAAATCGAAATCCACGATAAAGATTTGCGGATTGACACCTTCTGTTCGAGCGGCCCTGGCGGCCAAAGCGTGAACACAACGCAATCGGCGGTGCGGATCACGCATATTCCGACGGGGATCGTCGTATCCTGCCAAGATGAGAAATCGCAGAACAGCAACAAGGAAAAAGCGATGCGGGTTTTGCGGGCTCGGCTGTATGACCTCAAGCAACAGGAAGAGAACGCCAAGCTGGCCGACGCTCGCCGTAGTGCGGTTGGAACCGGGGACCGGAGTGAGCGGATTCGCACGTACAACTATCCGCAAAGCAGGGTGACGGATCACCGCATCGGCTTGACCCTGCACAAGCTCGATTTGATTTTGGATGGTGACTTGCAGGAAGTGATTGATTCCCTGATTTTGCATGAACAGACGAAACTGCTCAGCAAAGAGGCGCAGTGAGCGAGTTTGCCAAAGGAGTCGGTGGGATGCATAGGGAATATACGCTGAGAGAAGCCTATCGCCGGGCTTCTTCTTTTTTGCAGGACAACGGGGCGGAAGAGAATGCAAATTTTGAGGCGGAATTGCTGATCCGGCGTCTGGTAGGCTTGGATCGAACGCAATTTTTCATGCATTTGTCTGACCCGTTTCCGGCGGACTTGGCAACAAAGCTGGAGGAATGGCTCAGGCGGCGGGCGGCGGGGGAGCCGTTGCAATACATTGTGGGTGACCAGGAGTTTTACGGAAGGGTGTTCCACGTCAGTCCGGCTGTGCTCATCCCCCGGCCGGAAACCGAATTGCTGATTGAAGCGGTAATCGATGAGGCTGGGCGGCGTTTTGCTGAGGATGCGTTGCGTGTGGTTGATGTGGGGACGGGCAGTGGCGCGATTGCAGTGACATTGGCGCTGGAGAAGCCACAATGGCATTTGACGGCGATCGACTTATCGGCCTCCGCACTGGAAGTGGCTCAGATGAATGCTGCGAGGTATGGGGTCAGAGAGCAAATCTGCTGGCTTCAGGGCGACTTATTGGCGCCGGTAGGGGCAGGACTATCCGACATCGATATTCTGGTCTCTAACCCGCCGTATATTCCGTCTCAGACGGTTTATGAGCTGGAGCGGCAAGTGCGCGACTTTGAACCACACCTTGCCTTAGACGGTGGCGACGACGGCCTATCTCCCTATCGTCGCATGGTGAGCGCCCTAGCTTCGGTGAAAGCGGGTCCGAAGCTGATCTGCTTTGAGATCGGGGCCGACCAGGGGCGCGCGGTGGCAGAGCTTTTGGGCAATGTCTGCCAAGAAGTGACGGTAAAACAAGATTTGGCTGGCCTAGATCGAATCGTCGTCGGGTGGCGTTCTGCAGTAGGGTGAAAATTACAAAAACATGTATAAACGGGTTGCCCCCCTGTCCATACTTTGGGTAAGGACAAGGGGGAGGATTTAGATGTGCAAACGGACTATTTTTTTATTTTTGTTGAGCGGTTTTATCTTATGTTCTTTTGTTCGCGCGGAATCGTCCGCAGTGGTCTCCGGCCGCCAGGCGCCGGATCATCCGGAAAAGGGGATTCCAGAACAAGCGATACGGTTACGCATTTTGGCTAACAGCGACCAGCTGCGGGATCAGTGGTTGAAGCGCAAAGTGCGGGATGAACTGGTGAAAGAGATTGAGACTTGGGCCGAGCAACCGGGCGACATCGGTGAAGCCCGGCAGTTGATTCGATCCCGTTTGCCCCGTTTTCAGGCATTGGCCGAACGCACTGTCGCCCAACATGGATTTGATTATCCGGTCAAAGTCGATTTTGGGCGCGTGCCGTTCCCGACTAAGCTGTATGGAGAAAAGGTATATCCGGCCGGCAATTATGAAGCGTTGCGTGTTACGATCGGGCGAGGAGAAGGGGAAAATTGGTGGTGTGTGCTGTTTCCGCCTTTATGCTTTATCGACATGAGCAACGGTGACGCGGTGGAGCCACCCCCGGAGTCGTTGTCCGCTTCGCTAGAACCGACCCAACCGGCGCAACCTAAAGAAGAGAAAATCCAAGTGCGGTTTTTCCTGTTGGATAAGCTGTTGAAAAAATGAGCGTAGAAAGAGGATATCCTAACATAGAGCGCTTTGCTCTACCGATTTTTGTTCTACGCGTTTACCCCCTGTCATACCGTCATATTGTAGGACAAGCGAGACAGGGGGCAAGGTTGTATGTTCGTGATACGACGAGCCATTGAGCGAGACGTCTTTCAAGTGCGCAAATTGTTGAGGGAAGCCGGACTCAATGATAAAGGAATTGATGAGCATATCGATCATTTTTTTGTGGTGGAAATGCCCACGGATGAGGGAGAGACACCGCAATTGGCCGGGGCGGTAGGCATGGAGGTTCACGGAAAGTATGGGTTGTTGCGTTCGTTTGTGTTGGAGCGGGCGCCGTGGAACACCAAAGTGGGCATGAACATGATCCAAATCCTTCTGTCCTATGCGAGCAAACTGCGCTTGTCGCATGTGTATCTGTTAGCGGGCGCTTCCCAGGAATTTTTCACCCAATTGGGTTTTTCCGAAATTGCGTTTGACGAATTGCCGGCGGATATCCGGGAATCCGAACATGTGGAACGATCCCGGAACCAAGGAACGGCGATGGTGTTCTCCTGCGTCCCTTCCCATCAGCAATGACGACCGGTGTCTGAATTCTTTGCTCTATTGTGTTAAGATAGGTGGACAGATGTGACAGCGGATGAGGAAAAGGAGAATGGATTGTGGAATGGATAGAGACACGCTTGAGTCGGGTGGTTGATGAGGGAAAGGGAATCGAGGAATTGCGCGGTAGGGTGGAGATTCAGGAGGCGGCCAACATCCTCAAGCGAGGGGGATTGGTCGCTTTTCCGACGGAAACGGTTTACGGATTGGGAGCGATCGCCACCTCTGCGGACGCGGTGTCCAGCATTTACAAAGCCAAAGGGCGCCCCTCAGACAATCCGCTCATCATTCACTTGGGAGCGGTGGAGCAGGTGGGTGACTGGGTGGAGTCCATTCCGCCCATCGCCGCCGAATTGGCCCGCCGGTTTTGGCCCGGCCCGCTGACGATGGTTTTTCGACACAGAGGCAACTTGGCGTCCAATGTGACCGCCGGTTTGCCCACTGTTGCGGTGCGGGTGCCGGATCATCCACTTGCTCAGGCGTTGCTGTTGGAAACGGGAATTCCCGTTGCGGCTCCCAGTGCCAACCGCTCAGGGCGCCCCAGCCCCACGGAAGCTCTGCATGTGTGGGATGACCTGCGGGGAAAAGTAGCCCTGATCCTTGACGGAGGTGCGACCGGGTACGGCTTGGAGTCAACGGTTGTCGATGTGACAGGGGAAGTGCCTGTCCTGTTGCGCCCGGGCGGGGTGACGTTGGAGCAGTTGCAAGCGGCAGTCGGTACAGTGGAGGTGGACCCCGGCTTGGTTCGTGACGATGAGTCTCCTCGCTCGCCAGGGATGAAGTACCGCCATTATGCGCCGGAAGGGGACGTGTGGCTGGTACGGGAGCCTTGGGCAGAAGTGAAAGAGGCGCTACAACGTGAAATCAGCCGTCAGCAGGGACAAGGGCACCGGGTGGGGCTGTTGGTGACCGAGGAACACAGCGACCTTGTTACGGCGGATGTGATTGTTCGCTGTGGATGGCGCCGGGACCCGCTCAGCGTGGCTCGCGGATTGTACCATGCATTGCGGGAGTTTGATGAGCAGCAGGTGGATGTCATCTTCGCCGAGACCTTCCCTGAGGAGGGGATATACCGGTCAGTAATGAACCGCTTGGCCAAAGCGGCGGCAGGGAAAACACTCGATTTGCGTAAGTAAAAGCCAGACGGATGAGCCGTCTGGCTTTTTGTCTATTCTTAAGAGAGCCATATGGCCCCCTGTCGTTGGAGGCGCGCTTTGAATCCCTCATCCCGCCAGTTCTTTTTTCTTGGACGAGGGCATACCATGAGACGAGGACTTGGACGGGAGGTGCGGATATGCCGCTGACGACTGTGGAATGGGGGCAGCTGTTCACCCTCTCCATGATCGCCCTTGCGATGGGGACAGATGCATTTTCATTTGGCGTCGGCATGGGCACGAAACGGCCCGCGGTCGGTACCATTTCCAAGTTGAGCGCATCCGTCGGTTTTTTCCATGTGTTGATGCCGCTCATCGGCATGGCGATCGGGCAGTTGCTGGGCAAAGTGATGAAAGATGTCGCAGTCATGGTGGGGGGCGGAATGCTGTGCTTTTTGGGCCTATCCATGCTGTGGCATGTGATCAGGGAAGGGGAAGAGGATGAGCGCTCTCGCATCTCCTCATGGGGAAGTATCCTGCTTTTTTCGCTCAGCGTAAGTTTAGACTCTTTGTCGGCTGGCCTCAGTCTGGGGCTGTTCGATGCGGATATATGGTTGGCCTTGTTGTTGTTTGGTTTGTTCAGCTTTGCCATGACCGGGATCGGGCTGGTACTGGGGAGATTCATGGGGGGATGGATTGGCACCTATGGCGAGGTGATCGGCGGAATGATCCTTATCTACTTGGGATGCAAATTTATGATATAAGCCCCCTATTGCCCCAAAATATTCCTTTGAGTAAAGTAGATGATAAGGATGTTTATTTTTAATTAAAATAAGTTTATCCACTAGTCTCGTCGGCAAAGAGACGCGGGACGCAAAAAAGGCGCTGGCGCGATGGCCGAAATGAGATGTCCGGTTGCCCCCGGGCGTGCGAGAATAGGTGGAAGCGAGGTGAATAAATGTGCGTAAGGTGTTGTTTGTCTGTACAGGAAACACATGCCGAAGCCCGATGGCCGAAGCGCTGTTGCGGAAGTGGGTTGAGCGGGAGCGGCTGGATGTGGATGTGAAATCGGCTGGGATATCGGCGTTGGACGGAGCCGCGGCGTCGGAGCAGGCGACCCAGGTGTTGGAAGAGAAGGGGATCGCTCATCGCCACGCATCAACCCCGCTGTGCAAGGAGTTGGTGGCGTGGGCCGATGTGATCTTGACGATGACCGCGCAGCACAAAGCGTTTATCATCCACGATTTCCCCGAGAGCGTGGACAAAATTTTCACGTTAAAAGAATACGCTTTCGGCGGTTCAGAGCAGGTTTCGGTACATCAAGCGTTGGATCGGTTATATGCGGAGATGGAAAGTCATCGGGCGGCGGTACAAAGCAGGTTTTCACTCAAAGCGGACGAGCCTTGGCCCAAAGAAGCAGAAGAAGCGTGGATGAAAGAAGTGGGCCCGCTATTGGCTGAGGAAGAACGGCTATTGCTGGAATTGAAACAGATGGCATTTCAGCAGGACATCGCCGACCCCTATGGCGGATCGGTAGAAGAATACCGGGCGTGCGCTGGGGAGATCGAGGCGGCGATCGAGGCGATTGTGACCAAATGGAGGGAATGACCGGAAAGGAACGCCCAATTCAAAGCGCCAGCAGGGGAAGCACTGCGTTATACTGGGGATGGATGTTTCCAAAGGAGGAATAAACATGCGTATACTACTTGGCTCCGACCACGGTGGCCTTCGGTTGAAGCAAGAAATCAAGGATTTGCTGGATGAAATGGGCATCCATTACAGCGATGTTGGCTGTGACTGTGCGACTTCTGTCGATTATCCAGATTATGCACGCCCGGTCGCGGAAAAGGTGGCTAGCGGCGAATATGACTTGGGTATCCTGATCTGCGGAACCGGCATTGGCATGTCCATCGCCGCTAACAAAGTCAAAGGCATTCGCTGTGCAGTGGTGAGCGATGAGTTTTCCGCCCGCATGAGCCGCGAACACAACAACGCCAACATTTTGGCCCTTGGGGAGCGCGTTGTTGGCCCTGATTTGGCCCGCTCGATCGTGCGAGTGTGGTTAACTTCTGAATTCCAAGGGGATCGGCATGCCCGCCGCGTGCAAAAAATCCACGAATTGGAAGGGGCTCTCCAGTCGTGAACGGAATGGAACGGCTGTCCGCAGAAGTGAAAGATGCCATGCGCGAGCTGGTGGCGGAAGCCGGTTTGACGGACAAGCATGTGGTGGTCTTGGGAGTGAGCACTAGCGAAGTGGCTGGGCAACGGATCGGTTCGCAAGGGAGTGAAGAGATTGCCGCGGCTTTGTTCGCCGGCGTGCGGGAGGTACAACAAGAAGCCGGTTTTCATTTGGCTTTTCAATGTTGCGAACACCTGAATCGAGCTCTTGTCGTCGAGCGCGCGGTGGCAGAGCGGTTTGGTTGGCAGGAAGTGATGGTGGTACCTGTCCGTCAAGCAGGCGGCGCGATGGCCGCTTATGCCTTTCGGCATCTAGCTGACGCGGTGTTGGTGGAATCGATTCAAGCCGATGCTGGGATCGACATCGGTGACACCCTCATCGGCATGCATCTCAAGCCGGTAGCTGTGCCGGTTCGTCCTGGGCGGAAAACGATCGGCGGCGCGCATGTGACCATGGCCAAAACCCGTCCAAAGCTAATTGGTGGCGCACGGGCGGTTTATGTACGGGAAATTGAAAAAGTGTCTCCTTAAAAACGAAAGATCTGTTAAAATGAGGATTGGAATGTTAAGTTTTTTATTCGAGGGGGCAGGTTGAATGGAACAGTTAAAGCGGAAAGACCCACAAGTGGCTGAGGCAATTACCAAGGAGTTGCGCCGCCAACGGGACAAGATCGAACTCATCGCTTCTGAAAATTTCGTTTCCGAAGCGGTGATGGAAGCGATGGGGACGGTATTGACCAATAAATATGCTGAAGGATATCCTGGCAAGCGTTATTATGGCGGTTGCGAACACGTGGATGTGGTGGAAGAACTGGCGCGGGAACGGGCGAAACAGCTGTTTGGCGCCGATCACGCCAATGTGCAGCCTCATTCAGGTGCGCAAGCCAATATGGCTGTGTACTTTGCGGTGTTGGAACCAGGTGACACCGTATTGGGCATGAACTTGGCGCACGGCGGCCATTTGACCCATGGTAGCCCGGTCAACTTCTCCGGCCAGCTGTATAAATTCGTTGCATACGGCGTTGATAAAGAGACACATCGAATCAACTATGAAGAAGTGCGCCAGATGGCACTTGAGCACAAACCGAAGTTGATTGTGGCTGGGGCGAGCGCCTATCCGCGCCAAATTGATTTCGCCCGCTTCAGAGAGATTGCCGACGAAGTGGGGGCGCGGTTGATGGTGGATATGGCTCACATCGCCGGCCTCGTGGCGACGGGCCATCACCCAAACCCTGTGCCGTATGCTGACTTTGTGACAACCACCACCCATAAGACATTGCGCGGCCCACGCGGCGGGATGATCCTTTGCAAAGAAGAATTTGCCAAAGCGATCGACAAATCGATCTTCCCCGGTGTCCAAGGCGGGCCACTCATGCATATCATCGCCGCAAAAGCTGTCGCCCTCGGCGAAGCGCTGTCCGATGAGTTCAAGTCTTATTCCCAAGCAGTGGTGGACAACGCCGAACGCTTGGCTGAATCGCTCAAAGGGCACGGCCTTGAACTCATTTCTGGCGGCACCGACAACCACCTGGTGCTCATCGATGTCCGCAACTTGGGCTTGACAGGTAAAAAAGCGGAGCATCTCTTGGATGAAGTGGGCATCACCTGCAATAAAAACGCGATTCCATTCGATCCGGAAAAACCGTTTGTCACCAGCGGAATCCGCATCGGGACGGCGGCGGTCACCAGCCGTGGCATGGGTGTGGAAGCGATGGAAGAGATCGCTGCGATCATCGCTCTGACCCTGAAGCACCCTGAAGACCAAGCGAAGCATGAAGAAGCGAAACAACGTGTAGCCAAATTGACAGGTGCATATCCTCTGTACCCGAACAAATAAAAAAGCGGAGCAGCTAGCCCCGGGAGCCAAGTGCTCTCGGGGTTTTCGCGTGTGTAGGCAGGTAACGAAGCGCGGTGAAAACCGCTTGGTTCGTTATGATCCATCCCCGAAGCGCCCTCTGCTAGGGCTTTTTTTGCGCCGTGGGAAATTTAACCCAACATGTGGCAATAATAATCTAAGAAAAGGTTGTCTCGCGGGGAGCCTTATGGTTAACTATCATGGGAACAAAAATCGAAGACATTCAAGACAGAAAGAAGGGCGTTAACATGGGGAATGTTTATGTATTCGATCATCCACTTATCCAGCACAAGCTCACATTTATTCGGGACAAGCACACCGGAACCAAAGAATTCCGCGAGTTGGTGGATGAAGTTTCCGCACTGATGGCTTATGAGATCACAAGGGATATGCCGCTTCGAGAAGTGGAAGTGGAAACGCCAGTAGCCAAGGCGAAGTGCAAAGTCTTGGAAGGGAAAAAGCTGGGGCTAGTGCCGATTCTGCGTGCAGGATTGGGCATGGTGGACGGCATTTTGAAATTGATCCCAGCTGCCAAAGTGGGGCATCTCGGCCTGTATCGCGATCCGGAGACGTTGGAGCCAGTGCAGTACTATTCAAAAATGCCATCCGATATCGGTGAACGGGAACTGATCGTGATCGACCCGATGCTGGCTACGGGGGGATCGGCATCAGCCGGGATTCGCATCCTGAAGGAAATGGGCGCGAAACAGATCAAGCTGATGTGCCTGATCGCGGCGCCGGAAGGTGTTCACAGAGTGCAAAAAGATCATCCGGATGTAGACATTTATGTGGCAGCCATTGATGAGAAGCTGGACGAAAAAAGTTATATCATCCCAGGATTGGGTGATGCAGGAGATCGGCTGTTCGGCACCAAATAATAACAAGGCGGCGCCGGGGCCCGCGGTCAACTCGCAACATGCGTTTGCCTGCGCCCCGCGCATGAGCGACCTTAGGGGGTTGAAGCCGCATCTACGCACCCACTTGACTTGTTAGACACGCTCTAGCATGGGGATCAGCAATCGGATCTAGAGTTGTTTATGTTGCCATGTTGAGAAGAACGTCTGTGCATATGTCAATAGCGATATGGTGAATAACTTGTTCTGTGACGGCGTCAAAACCCATAAAAATGTAGTAACAGCAAGCCATTTTTCAAAAAAACGACTTTTTTGTCACATATGTTTTTGAGAAAACGTTGACAAAAAGGATGAGGCTTCGTTACTATAGGCAGGGGAAAGGGAAGTTTTCCTAAGATTCTCCGAACGAATTCCAAGCAACCGGAAGCTGTCTGCCCTTTTCTGAAATCCTTCCTACATATGGGGGTTTTTCATGAAAAATGACACGAATCTGTGGCGCATTGCCGCGATGGTCAGTTCAATTGGCACGGAGATCGTGTTGTTGACCGTGGGCGGGGCTTGGGTGGGGAACAAATTGGATGCCTTGTGGGGCACCAAACCTTTTTTGCTCCTCGCAGGTGTGTTGGTTGGGCTTGGAAGCGGTTTTATCACTGCTTTTTTCACTTTGAAAGCATTTGTGAAGGAATGAACTCCTCATGGATCCATTGCATACCATTCGCCGACGAGTGGTGATCCTCACAGCCGGATTCCTCGCGTTACTCTTAGTCCTATGGTTACTTACTCCGTATAAGAAAATGGTTGCTGGAGCAGGCCTTGGCTTGTTGGTCAGTCTGTATAACGTCTTGTACATGGCGCGTAAAGTGCGCCTGGCGGGAGAGACGACCTTAGCGACTGGTTCCACCAGACACAGAGGAACAGGCATGATCAATCGTTATCTCATGGTTGCCCTTGCGATACTCGTCGCTTTCAAATATCCAATGCATTTTGATGTCCGCACGATTGTCGTGGGGTTGCCAATCTGCTATATACTCATCATTGTATTGGAGTTTTGGGAGGTTCGAAAACTCCGAACCACGTCAGGAAAGGGGTGAAGCTGGATACATGGAAAAAACACCAAAGCTAGTGTTTGACTTAATGGGTTTGCAAGTAAAGCTGGACGTGACTGTGATGATCACCACGACGATTTGTTGCATCCTGGTATTCCTCATCGCTATGTTGGCCACTCGCCGCTTGGCAATGGTTCCGACGGGTATGCAAAACTTTGTGGAAATGATCATCGAGTTCACCCAGGGGATTGTCCGTTCCAACATGGATGCCAAAACAAGCGAACGCTTTTATGGCTTTGCTTTCACGCTCTTTTTGTTCATTTTTATCGCGAATCAGATGGGACTCATGTTTAACGTGGTGACCGAACACCATGAACCCATACCTTTCCTGGGAATTGAAGCAGCGGGAGAGCATCATGGTGAAGCGGGCAAGGAAGCGGAGCATCATAACGCCTACGCTTGGTGGAAATCACCGACTGCTGACATCAACGTGCCGATCGCGATGGCTTTAGCAATCACGATTGTCGCTCATTTCCTGGGCATCAGAAAGTCACCCAAGAAGTACGCATCCCATTATTTCCAACCATTCTTCTGGATGTTCCCGCTCCACATCATCGATGAAGTCGCCAAGCCTGTCACACACGGCTTGCGTCTATGGGCGAACATCTTTGCTGGTGAGATTCTGATTATCGTGTTGCTCAAAGGCGGGTTCTTGACCGAAGCACCGCTGATCGTATGGTTGGCGTACTCGGTCTTTGTCGGAACGGTGCAAGCGTACGTATTTACAGTGTTGGCCATTGTATACATGTCACAGAAGTTGGCTGACGATCATTAATCAACGATTCAAAAAACGATTTAATTTTTAAGGAGGATTTTATTATGGATTTGACGATTATTGCTGGTGCTATCATGTTGTCTTTTGCCGCTATCGCGGGTGCATTTGGTAACGCTTGGGTGTTTGGACGCTATCTGGAAGGGATTGCTCGTCAACCTGAAGTTCGCGGCATGCTGTTCACCCAAACCTTTATCGGGATCGCTTTGGTAGAGGCGTTGCCAATTATTGCTGTTGCTTTCGGCATCATGGCTGTACTCGGCATCATCGGCTAATGTCTTCACCAATGCAATGACGGGGAATATGTTTTTCTATTCCCCGTCTGCTTATGATTAAGCCTTTTATTCGTAATTTGCATACACAAGTTCCCGCAAGTCTGAAGGGAGTGAATCAAGTGTTAAGTATTGAATGGGGTACGATGGTATTCCAGCTTATCGCATTTATCATTTTAATGCTGCTCGTTTCCAAATACGCTCTTCGTCCAATGCTGAACACCATGAGGCAACGTCAAGAGCACATCGACGGCCAGATCAAGGCTGCTGAGAAAAGCCGCAAAGAAGCGGAGGATCTCATCAAAGAGCAACGCGAAGCGCTGGAAAAAGCCCGCCTAGAGGCGAAAGAGATCATCGAACGCGCCAAAGCGCAAAAAGAGCGTGAAGCGGAAGAGATCATCGCCAAAGCGCAAGAGCGCGCTGAGAGCATGATCAAAGAGGCGACCAATGAAATTCAACGCGAGAAAGAAAAAGCGCTTGCCAGTTTGCGCGATGAAGTGGGTGCCCTGTCCGTTCAGCTCGCATCCAAGTTGATCGAGAAAGAACTGGATGGCAAAGCCCAAGCTGAGCTGGTGGGTCGTTACCTTGAGCAGGTAGGCAGAGTGCAATGACCAGCTCGGTAGTAGCGAAGCGATACGCCAAAGCATTGTTTGAGGTCGCCGAAGAACAGAAATGCTTGGATGGCGTGGAGCGAGATCTAAAAATAGTGACGGCAACATTTAACGCTTCCCCTGAGCTGGTGGCGTGGCTAGGCCATCCTTCCACTTCCTCCGCCAAGAAGCGTGAAGTGTTTGACAAGCTGTTCGCGGATGTGAACCAATACACGAAGAACCTCTTGTACGTATTGGCTGACCGTCGCCGCGAGAACATCGTGTTCGATCTGGCGCAAGCGTTTAATGAGTTGGCCAACGAAGCGAGAGGGATTGCTGAAGCGCAAGTGACGACCGCGTTCCCCCTCACTGAGGAGAATAAGGCGGAGATCGTCAAAGCGTTTGAACCGATTATCGGCAAGAAGATTCAAATCACCGAAAAAGTGGATTCCGACATCCTAGGCGGCGTGATCGTGCAAGTGGGCGACCGGTTGTTTGACGGAAGCCTGAAGACGAAGTTGGCCCGTTTTCAGGATGGGTTGAAGCTGGGCAGAATCGGATAGAACATACAGACGGAAAGATTGGGGTGAACCATTATGAGCATTAAACCGGAAGAGATCAGCTCTCTTATTAAAGAGCAGATCAAAAATTACCGTGCCGAAGTCGAAGTGACCGATGTAGGCACCGTTATCAATGTCGGGGACGGTATTGCCCGCGCGCACGGCCTGCAAAATGCCATGGCTGGTGAGCTGGTTGAGTTCAGCAATGGTGTGATGGGTATGACGCTGAACTTGGAAGAAAACCACGTAGGTATCGTTATCTTGGGCCCATATCAAGATATTCGTGAAGGAGACCAAGTGAAACGCACGGGTCGCCTGATGGAAGTGCCAGTGGGTAAAGCACTGTTGGGTCGCGTTGTGAACCCGCTCGGACAGCCACTGGACGGCAAAGGTCCGATCGAAACCACTGAATTCCGCCCGATCGAATCGGAAGCACCTGGCGTTATTGACCGTAAATCGGTGCATGAGCCGTTGCAAACCGGGATCAAAGCGATTGACTCCATGGTTCCGATCGGCCGCGGTCAGCGCGAGCTGATCATCGGTGACCGCCAAACCGGTAAAACCTCGGTGGCGCTTGATACCATCATCAACCAAAAAGGCAAGGACATGGTCTGTGTTTACGTGGCGATCGGCCAAAAGGCTTCTACCGTAGCGCAAGTGGTAGAGAAGTTGCGTCGTTTTGGTGCGCTTGAATACACCATCGTCGTTGTGGCTGGCGCGTCTGACCCGGCTCCGCTGTTGTTCTTGGCTCCGTATGCGGGTTGTGCGATGGGTGAATACTTCATGTACAACGGCGGACATGTACTCTGCGTATACGATGACTTGTCCAAACAAGCGGCTGCATACCGTGAGCTGTCCTTGTTGCTCCGTCGTCCGCCAGGCCGTGAGGCGTATCCTGGGGATGTATTCTACCTGCACTCCCGCCTTTTGGAGCGTGCAGCGAAACTTTCCGATGAGCGCGGTGGCGGATCGTTGACAGCCTTGCCGTTCATTGAAACCCAAGCGGGTGACATCTCTGCTTACATCCCAACGAACGTGATCTCCATCACCGACGGACAAATCTTCCTGGAGTCCAACCTGTTCCACTCCGGTGTGCGCCCGGCGGTAAACGTAGGTACTTCCGTATCCCGCGTAGGGGGATCTGCACAAATCAAAGCGATGAAAAAAGTGTCCGGTACATTGCGTCTGGACTTGTCCCAATACTACGAGTTGGCGGCGTTCGCACAATTCGGTTCTGACCTGGATAAAGCGACCATGGCGAAGCTGGAGCGCGGAAAACGCGTCGTAGAAATCTTGAAGCAAGGTGAGCATGAACCGCTGTCCGTTGAGAAACAAGTGGTGTCCCTCTACTTGGTAACCAAAGGCCATTTGGATGAGATCGCGGTTGAAGACGTTCGCCGTTTCGAAGCGGAGTTCCACGCTTTCCTTGACGCGAACCATCAAGATGTGCTGAAAGACATCGTTGATAAGAAAGAGCTGAAGGAAGACAACGAGAAGAAACTGCTCGAAGCGATTGCTGCGTTCAAAAAAAGTTTTGTGGCATCTAACTAAGCAGGAAGACAAGTTTTCACTGCCGACGCTCGGTTGAGCCGCTCACGTGTAAGAAAGCGGCGGCTCGACGAACGATCGGCAACAGAAAGGCGGTGAACACATGGGACAATCGATGCGGGACATTAAGCGGAGCATTAAAGCTAAAGAGGATATCAGAAAGACGACCAAAGCGTTGAAACTGGTATCTGCGGCCAAACTTCGCCGCGCACAGGAGCAAGCGCAGGCGGCGCGTCCATATGCGGAGAAGTTGCGCGATGTGATCATCAACATCGCTCAAAGCACGACAAATGCCAACCACCCGATGCTCGTTTCCCGTCCAATCAAAAAAACCGGTTATCTGATCATCACTTCGGACCGCGGCCAAGCTGGCGGCTACAACTCAAACCTATTGCGCATGCTGGTGTCTGCACTGAGCAAGCGCCACCAAAGCAAAGATGAATACGTGATCTTTGTGATCGGGCGCAAAGGACGCGATTTCCTACGCAAACGCAATTACCCTGTCATCAATGAAGTGACAGGTTTGTCCGATTCGCCAACGTTTGCCGATGTGAAAGAAATTGCGGAGCAAGCCGTTCGTTTCTATGCGGAAGAGAAGTTTGATGAGCTGTACCTCTTGTACAATGAGTTTGTCAACCCAGTGGTTCAGCGTCCGACGGAAAAACGCTTGTTGCCGCTGGCTGGGGATGACTTGGCGGGGTCCAGCCAAACTGGAAAAACCGTTTACGAGTATGAGCCATCCCAAGAAGAGGTGTTGTCCACTCTGCTTCCAAGTTATGCAGAAGCACTTATCTATAGCGCTCTTTTAGATGGTAAAGCGAGTGAACACGCCGCTCGAATGAACGCGATGAGCAATGCGACCGACAACGCTACGGAAATGATTGAATCGCTGAAGTTGCAATTCAACCGGGCGCGGCAAGCGGCTATCACGCAAGAGATTGCGGAGATCGTCGGTGGGGCGGCTGCGCTGGAATAGAACAAGCGATGAGTTGAACGAAGCAACGATTAGCGGGTTGGCCATCCCGTTTTGATAGATGCAAATGCAGTTTAAGGAGGGAACGAGATGAGCACTGGACGTGTGCTTCAGGTAATGGGCCCGGTTGTGGACGTGCAATTTGAAAGCGGCCAATTGCCTGAGATTTATAACGCGATTAAAGTTAGACGTAACGATGGAAGTGAACTGGTGTTAGAAGCTGCCATCCACTTGGGTGACAATATTGTTCGTACAGTAGCGATGGCATCCACCGACGGATTGGTTCGCGGCATGGAAGCGGTTGATACAGGTAAGCCGATCAGCGTTCCGGTGGGCCGTCCGGGATTGGGACGCGTATTCAACGTATTGGGGGAACCGATCGACGAAGCGGGTCCGGTCGTTTCAGACGAATATCTGCCTATCCACCGTCCGGCACCGAGCTTTGAGGATCAATCCACCCAAGCGGAAATGTTGGAAACGGGTATTAAAGTCGTTGACTTGCTTTGCCCATACGCAAAAGGTGGTAAGATTGGTCTGTTTGGTGGTGCGGGTGTAGGTAAAACGGTACTTATCCAAGAGTTGATTAACAACGTTGCCCAAGAGCACGGTGGTTTGTCTGTATTCGCAGGGGTAGGGGAGCGTACCCGTGAAGGGAACGACCTGTACCACGAGATGAAAGATTCTGGCGTAATCAACAAAACGGTGATGGTCTTCGGTCAGATGAACGAGCCGCCGGGTGCACGGATGCGCGTGGCTTTAACTGGCTTGACCATGGCTGAGCATTTCCGTGACAGCGAAGGGCAAGACGTGCTGTTGTTCGTAGACAACATTTTCCGCTTTACACAAGCAGGTTCTGAGGTGTCTGCGTTGTTGGGCCGCATGCCGTCCGCGGTAGGTTACCAACCGACCTTGGCTACGGAAATGGGTCAATTGCAAGAGCGGATCACATCTACCAAAACCGGTTCGATCACATCGGTGCAAGCGATCTACGTACCGGCGGACGACTACACCGATCCGGCTCCGGCGACCACCTTTGCCCACTTGGATGCAACCACCAACTTGGAGCGCCGCCTGACCCAAAAAGGGATCTATCCGGCGGTAGACCCATTGGCGTCCACTTCTCGTATTCTGACCCCAGATGTAGTCGGGGAAGAGCATTATCGTGTAGCTCGCGGCGTGCAACAAATCCTGCAACGCTACCAAGAACTCCAAGACATCATCGCGATCTTGGGTATGGATGAGTTGTCTGATGAAGACAAACAACTGGTAGCCCGTGCGCGGAAAGTAGAGAAATTCCTTTCTCAAAACTTCCACGTGGCTGAGCAATTCACCGGCCAACCAGGTGTGTATGTGCCTGTGAAAGAAACGGTTCGCAGCTTCAAAGAGCTGTTGGAAGGCAAACACGACGATCTGCCAGAAGATGCGTTCTACATGGTGGGAACCATTGACGACGCGATCGAAAAAGCGAAATCGATGGGTTACACCCGTTAAACCATAACATTCTGCCTGGCGGAGAGGAATCGGGTTTCTGCCAGGCAGTTTTCTTAGCTAGCCTCAACTCGAGATGGGGAGGTGAATCACTGCTACAAGGTACGTCGCTTGGCTGATACCAAGATGACACCCGAGGGAGTAGCAGGACGCCCACATGAGCAAAATTCAGTTGGACATTGTGACACCTGAAAAGGTCGTCTACTCAGAACAAGTAGAAATGGTCATCACCCGTGCGGCCAATGGGGATGTTGGGATTCTCCCAAAACACGCCCCCTTTGTTAGCCCGCTCAAAGGGGATACGGTGCGAATTAAGAAAGACGGTTCAGAAGAGGTCATTTCTGTCAGTGGCGGATTTATTGAAGTGCGCCCTGACAAAGTGACGATCTTAGCTAAGTCGGCCGGCGTATAATTGGCGTGGCGCTTAAAGAAGTCGCTGTGCTATTGGAGGGGATTTTAGTGAAGCTAAAGTCCTCTTTTTTTTACCCTGAAAACATAGGGAGGCGCGGGCGTTGTTGAGGTAATGATGAATGCAAAGAGGGGGCCAAGGCAAGGGTTGCTGTTCATTCCGCTTATTCTTTCGGCATAAATGCAGGAATATTCGCTTATGTTAGGAGTGACCAGGCCCAGGCTAGAAACAGCATTTCGTCAACGTAGAAAATGGGACAATTTTTCGTCGTTTTCGTCAACCTTCTCACAATTAGGAAAGTGTTGTATAATCAAACAATAGAAACGGGCTATTTTTTATGTATCTCTTTAAGTTTTATATATGAATGCGCCTGATACGTTGTGGTGTGTCTGACAAGTCCAATTGACACATGTGAGGCGGCGGAAACATCATTTCCCAATGAGCACCGATGGGCAAGTGAAGTGAATAGGGATGAGGTATTGCGCCGCCGGACATCTTCACCAGGCGCACTCTGGCATAGAAGGTGTCCAGAGTGAAGTTCGTTTGGTTTGTTAGGCGCGATTGCTTTTTTTTGGAGCAGGGTGGGTGCCCCCCTTTTTTTGCGCTGTTGCAGAAGGGAATCACATGCTGTGGCAGGCTTCCCTGAGGGGTTGTCAGGCCCGTGGGGAACCTCGGAGTGAGGGAAGTGTTCGCGGGGCGCTTTTTAGGCGGAATCCCCTGCCCGAATTTGATTGATGTAAGCGTTTTTACAGACGGATGACAGATCCGTCTCCTTCATTTTCCGCTAGGAGGGATAAATATGGCGCTTGATCCCACCCACTTGCAACTCGCTATCTTCCTTTTGATCGGCATCGCGTTGCCGATTGTGGCCTTGTCGCTGGGACGCGTGCTTCGTCCGCACAATCCCACCCCCGATAAGGCGATCACGTATGAGAGCGGTGTTGATCCCAAGGGTGACAGCTGGGTTCAGTTCAACGTCCGGTACTACTTGTTTGCGTTACTGTTTGTGATATTTGATGTGGAAGCTGTTTTCCTGTATCCGTGGGCGGTCAGTTATGATGTCCTTCGCTCGGATGTGGGACTATTTATTCTTGTGGAAATGTTGATCTTCATTTTCTTCCTGGTGCTGGGTTTGGCTTATGCTTGGAAAAAGAAGGTGTTGGAATGGGAGTAAATTTTGAACAGATGACGCCGTTTGAGCAACAGGAGTTGGAAAGAAACGTCTTGTTCACCAGCTTGGAGCAGGTGAAGGCTTGGGCGCGCTCCAACTCCATGTGGCCTCTGACATTCGGGCTTGCTTGCTGTGCTATCGAGATGATGGGAACGGGCGGTTCGCACTATGATCTAGACCGTTTTGGCGTGTTTTTCCGCGCTTCACCCCGTCAGTCGGATGTGATGATTGTAGCGGGAACTGTCACCAAAAAGATGGCCCCCTTGTTGCGCCGGCTCTATGATCAGATGCCTGAGCCCAAATGGGTGATCGCCATGGGTTCCTGCGCGACGGCAGGTGGACCTTACGTCAAATCGTACGCTGTGGTAAAGGGAGTCGATCAGATCGTGCCTGTGGACGTATACATCCCCGGTTGCCCACCCAATCCGGCGGCATTGATCTACGGCATCCACAAATTGCAGGAGAAGATTCGCTATGAGGCCAAGCATGGGAAGAGGGTGACCAGTCAATGAGTGAACAAGGGGACAAAAACAAGAAACCGGAAACCGGCCAAGGCATGAGCGAGATGGAAGCCAAGGGGACCGAAGCCAATGCGGATAAAGGTGCTCCCGCCGCTGGGGGGAAGACCGGAGAAGAGGCCCAAGGGAAAGCCAAGGCGACTCCGACAGGGCGAGCCCGACCGGCGTCCGGCGCTAGACCTCGTCCGGCCGGAGCCAAGAAAGCGGAAGAAAAGAAACCGGAGGAACCCTCTCCGATGCAGCCGTTGCTGGAACAGTTTGTCGCCCGAATCAAGGAGGGTTGCCATCCGGAAGCGGTGGTGGAGGCATATATCAACCGCCCCAGCGGGCATATCCCCACCTTGGTGATCGACCGGGCACATTGGAGCGAAGTTGCCCGATTCTTGAAAGAAGACGAGGCGCTGGCGTTTGATTATATGCGCAATCTCTCCAGTGTGGATTATGAGACGCATCTGGAAGTGTGTTATCAGCTGGTATCGTTTGCACACCAACATCAAGTGGCCGTCCGCGTCAAGGTGGACCGGGAGGAAGCGGTGTTGCCGACCGTCTCCCATGTGTGGGCCGCGGCTGGTTGGAATGAGCGTGAGGCGTATGACTTGATGGGAATACATTTCACCGATCATTCCGATTTGCGGCGCATCTTGCTCCCGGACGATTGGGTCGGTCATCCACTTCGCAAAGATTATGAACCGCTGGATAAGGAGGTGTGACCCTTGCTTCGAACGGAAGAGATGTTATTGAACGTCGGCCCGCAACACCCGAGCACACACGGGGTGCTGCGCTTGGTGGTTAAAATCGACGGGGAAGCCATTGTGGACGCGGAGCCGGTGATCGGTTATTTGCACCGTGGAACGGAAAAGTTGGCTGAGGATTTGAATTATACGCAAATCATTCCGTACACTGACCGTCTCGATTATGTGTCGGCGATGACCAACAACTATGCGATCGTACATGCGACTGAACGGTTGATGGGGTTGGAAGTCCCTGAGCGGGCGGAGTTTTTGCGCGTGATCGTGATGGAACTGAACCGCATCGCCAGCCATTTGGTCTGGATGGGAACCTACCTGTTGGACATCGGAGCGTTAAGCCCGTTTTTATACGCATTCCGCGACCGCGAACAGATTTTGGATTTGTTTAATGAATTGTGCGGAGCGCGGCTCACCTACAACTACATGCGTGTGGGCGGCGTGAAATGGGATGCCCCCCCTGGATGGATTGACAAAGTGGGAAGTTTTGTCGAATACATGCAAAAACAGATGGTGGAGTACCATGGGTTGATTTCTGGCAATGAGATCTTCAAGCAACGCACCAAAGGAATCGGCGTTTATGACCGCAAGATGGCATTAGATTACGGGTTGTCCGGCGCCAATTTGCGGGTGACGGGTGTCGATTGGGACCTTCGCAAAAAACAGCCGTATTCGATCTATGATCGTTTCACATTTAATGTGCCTGTGGGCAAAACGGGTGACTTGTATGAGAAGTACATGTGTCGCATGAATGAGGTGGTGGAGTCGCTCAATATCTTGCAACAGGCGGTTAACGCGTTTCCCGCTGAGGGCAAGATTATGGGCAAGGTACCACGTGTGCTTCGGGTACCGGAAGGTGAGGTTTACGTGGGGATCGAGTCGCCGCGGGGAGAGTTGGGTTGCCACATTGTCAGCAAAGGCAAGGATAAGCCTTGGCGCCTGAAGTTCCGACGCCCATCGTTTTATAATTTGCAGATTTTGCCTGAGTTGTTAAAGGGCCAAAACATCTCCAACTTGGTCGCCATCTTGGGCGGAATCGACATCGTGCTTGGGGAGGTGGACGGTTGATGAATCCGTGGCTAGTGCTGGGTCCGGTGATCTTGCTCTTGATCGTGTTGGGGTTTGTTACATACGCAATCTTTTTTGAGCGGAAAGTGCTTGGATGGATACAAGGCCGCATCGGGCCCAATCGTGTGGGGCCGTGGGGGCTGTTGCAGACCGTCGCTGACGTGCTCAAACTGCTTCTCAAAGAGGATGTCACACCGAAAAAAGCGGATTTGGCCCTGTTTAAGCTCGCCCCCGCGCTGGCGTTTATTCCGGCGTTTGCCATCCTGGCGGTGATTCCTTTCACCGACACCATCCAATTCGCCGATTTTGCGGTGGGACTTTTGTATTATCTGGCCTTGTCCAGCGTTACCATCATTGCGATCTTAGTTGGCGGTTGGTCTTCAAATAACAAATACGCGCTTTTGGGCGGGATGCGTTCTGCGGCGCAAATGATCAGTTATGAGATTCCGCTGGTGATGTCAGTGGTGGGCATCATCATGACTGTGGGATCGCTCAACCTGAACGAGATTGTGGAAGCGCAAAAAGAGGTCTGGTTCATCTTCCCGCAGGCGATTGGGTTCGTCGTCTTTTTGATCGCTTCCATCTCGGAATTGAACCGAACCCCGTTTGACCTCCCGGAAGCGGAGTCGGAGTTGGTGGCCGGTTATCATGTGGAATATTCGGGATTCCGCTTCGCCTTCTTCATGTTGACGGAATATGTGTACATGTTTGCGATGGCTTCTTTGACCACTGTGCTTTATCTGGGAGGCTGGAATGCGCCGTTCGGCCTTACTTTTATCCCACCGATCGTTTGGTTTGTGTTGAAATTCGGGTTTATCGTATTCTTCCTCATCTGGTTGAGAGGGACGTTCCCGCGGATTCGTGTCGACCAGCTGATGCAATTCGCTTGGAAAGTATTGTTGCCGCTGGCACTGTTGAACATCCTGGTGACGGCGCTGTTAAAAGAAGTCCCCTTCTTGGGGAAATTCTATTGAACGGGAAGGTGATTGGCGATGTTAGGACTGGTTAAAGGGTTGGGCATTACCCTAAAAAATATGGCCAAACCCAAAGTCACCTACAAGTATCCGGATGAGCCGCTGGTCATGCCAGATCGCTTTCGCGGAATTCAGCATTTTGATCCTGAAAAATGCATTGTCTGCAACCAATGTGCGCGCATCTGCCCGACGGATTGCATCACGTTGACGGGCAAGAAGCATCCAGATCCGGAACAAAAGGGCAAAGTCATCGATACCTACGACATTAATTTTGAAATTTGCATCTTGTGCGATTTGTGCACAGAAGTGTGCCCGACGGAAGCGATCGTGATGACAAACAACTTCGAATTGGCGGTGTACAGCCGGGATGAGTTGTTTAAGGATTTAAACTGGCTCCACAACAACAACACTCACATCCGTTCGGAAAACAGCACCAATCTCATGCCGAAAGCAGGGGGAAAAGCAAAATGAGTTTTCAGTTTTCCGGCGAGTTCATCGCGTTTTTCATCCTGTCAGTCATGGCGATCTGCGGAGCCGTTTTCATGATTAATGCTACCCGCGTCATTCACATGGCTTTGTCGCTGGCATTTACTTTTTTCAGTATTGCGGGGATCTACTTGTTGCTGGAAGCGGAATTTCTGGCGGTGATCCAGATTCTCATATACACGGGTGCGGTTTCGATTCTCATGTTGTTCGGCATCATGCTGACCAAGCATAAAGAGGAAGAGCAACCATCCATTAGCTCCTGGCATAGCATCATCAGTTTTTGCGCGACTGGGGCGTTGTTCGGTTTGCTCATTTGGGTTATTTACCGGTCTCCACTGGTTAGCCAAGCGCCCCAAAAGGCAGCGGCCACGGTGGGACAATTGGGGGGAAGTGTATTTAAACAATACGTCATCCCATTTGAATTGACATCGGTGCTACTGCTGGTGGCCTTGGTGGGGGCCGTGATCTTGGCCAAGAGGGAGGGGAAAAAATGACGCTCACACTTACTTCTTACTTGGCTTTGGCGGCGATCCTCTTCGTCATTGGCTTATATGGCGTGCTCACCAAGCGCAATGCCGTGCTGGTGCTGTTTTCGATCGAATTGATGCTCAACGCGGCGAACATCAATCTTGTCGCTTTTTCCAAATACGGATTGTTCCCGGGAGTGACCGGTCAAGTTTTTACTTTGTTCACGATCACGGTGGCGGCCGCGGAAGCCGCTGTCGGTATCGCCATTCTCATCGCATTGTACCGCAACCGCGAAACGGCTGAAGCGGATCGTTACAATTCGATGAAAGGCTGATCGTCCGAAATGCGCCGTTTTCACGGTCAGAATGCAAAATACGTTCTAATCAGAACAAAAGAAGGAAGGATTCAATATGGGCACAAATGTTGCTTTGCTGATTCCCCTCTTTCCTTTTCTCGCCTTTCTGTTTCTGCTCATGGGCAAGAAATGGGCGAAACCTGTCATTGCGGGAATGGGGATCGTGGCGACCGGGCTCTCCTTTCTGTTGACGCTGCCACTGGTGTGGAACAGCGCGATTGGAGGGCCACTGTTGGCATGGCAGTTCCCCTGGTTATCCATAGAAGACCAAATGGTCCAGTTGTCAGTGACGTTGGGACCTTTGCAAGTATTGATGTTGTTGATCGTGACCAGCGTCAGCTTATTGGTTCAGCTTTACTCCTACGGTTACATGCATGCTGATGCGCGGTTTCACGTGTTTTACGCCTATCTGTCCCTATTCACTTGTTCGATGCTTGGCTTAGTGATGTCGGCCAATCTGTTGCAGATTTATGTATTCTGGGAATTGGTTGGGGTCTGTTCTTTCTTGTTGGTCGGCTTTTGGTATACGAAACCGGAGGCCAAAAAGGCCGCCAAAAAGGCGTTCATTGTTACGCGGATCGGAGACATCGGCCTGTTTATCGCCATCTGTCTGATCTTCTGGCGCGTGGGCAGTTTTGAAGTGGATGCGCTGGCGAAGGCAGTGAGTAGCGGACAACTGAACGCAGGCTGGCTGTCATTGGTCGCCATTCTGATATTTGTCGGTGCTGTGGGCAAATCGGGCCAATTTCCACTCCATACCTGGTTGCCCGATGCGATGGAGGGCCCCACGCCGGTCAGCGCGCTGATCCACGCCGCGACGATGGTGGCCGCAGGCGTGTACTTGGTAGCCAATCTCTTTTTTCTGTTTGCGGCATCGGACTTAGCCATGGATGTAGTGGCTTATGTTGGCGGATTTACAGCACTGTTTGCCGCTACCATCGGGATTGCGCAAACCGATATCAAACGCGTGTTGGCTTACTCCACAGTGAGCCAATTGGGCTACATGATGCTCGCGCTCGGCTCGGCGGGTTATACAGCAGGCGTGTTTCATTTGACCACGCATGCATTCTTTAAAGCGCTGTTGTTCTTGGCGGCTGGGGCGGTCATCACCGCGTTCGACCATCAACAGGATCTCCGTCAGATGGGGGGATTGTGGAAAACGCATCGCTGGCTGGGTGTGTGGTTTTTGATTGGCTGTCTGTCGATTGCGGGGATTCCTCCGTTTGCCGGATTTTTCTCCAAAGATGAAATTCTGGCGGCCGTTTATCAGGCAGGGAGAATGGATTTGTTCGTTATCGGCTTGTTGGCGGCGTTCTTCACTGCATTTTACATGTTCCGCCTCTTTTTCCTCGCTTTCGCGGGTGAAAGTCGCGGCCAGGCTCAGACCAAAGCCGTGCCTACCGTGATGATGGCTCCACTCGCTGTGCTGGCGGTCATGGCGACGGCAAGTGGTTTGGCCAATCTGCCCGGACACTGGTTCGATCATTGGCTGGCGCCTGTGTCGGCTAAGACCGGAGCTCCGCTCTGGTTGCCGGTGGTGGCCATCTTGGTGTCTGTCTTGGGAATGGGCTTGGCGACGATGATGTACGGCGTGCGCAAATGGGATGCTACCAAGTGGGCAAAAGCCGTACCATGGCTCCATCAGCTGGTGTTGCGCAAATACTATGTGGATGAGTGCTACCAAGTGTTGGTTGTCTGGCCGCTCAAAGGGTTCGGTTGGGTGCTCAACGGCTGGGACCGGTTTGTGATCGGTGGTCTCGTCCACTTGAGCGGCTGGTTCATGTCGGCGTTCGGCGGCCTTGGTTCCCGGTTGCAGACAGGTCAGGCGCAAACATATGCCTTGATTAGCGTGATCGGACTTGTCCTATTATTCGTCGGCTTGACAGCGGGGAGGTTGTTCCAATGACCCAATGGTTAAACGCACTGCCGACACTCATCACTTTCGCGCCCTTGATCGGCCTCGCCGTCTTGCTTTTCTTGCCCCAAGATAAGACCCGCGCCCACCGCATGGTGGGGATTGCGGGAACCTTGCCGTCATTGGTGCTGGCGTTGGTGATGTTTGGGCGGTTTGACCCATTGAAGCAAGGGCTACAATGGGCGCAGTCGATACCGTGGTTTGACATTCCGCTGGGCTTGATCAATCGGCAAGCTCCGGCGACCAAGCTTGTGTTCAATTACAGCATGGGAGTGGATGGCCTGTCGATGCCGCTGGTGGTGCTGACCTGCCTTGTTGCCACATTGGCCGCCATTGCTTCTGTGTATGTGAAACAGCGTACCAAAGCTTATTACACGTTGTTGTTGCTGTTGCTTGTCGGGATGAACGGGGTTTTTCTGTCCGCCAACTTCTTCTTGTTCTTTATCTTCTTTGAAGTGACGTTGGTTGCGGCATTTTTCTTGATCGGTATTTGGGGATTCCTAGGGCGGGAGAAAGCAGCTAACCACTTTTTGCTCTACAACGGGCTGGGCTCTGGCTTTCTGCTGTTTGCCATGATCGGTTTGCTCTTGTTATCGGGTTCACTGGATTATGCAACCATTCAACAACAGGCGGGCGGGCTGGTCAAACAGCTCCATCTGTTGGAACCGCAACAGGTAAGCTTGGTTTGGTTGATTTTTATTTCGCTGATCGTGGCGTTTGCAATCAAGCTTCCGATGTTCCCTTTCCACTCCTGGATGTTGCGGGTGCATGTAGAGGCCCCCACTCCAGTGGTGATGATTCACTCTGGCGTATTGTTGAAAATGGGCGCCTACGGGCTGATTCGCTTTGGCGTCGGTTTCTTTCCTGGATTGATGGACCGGGCGGCGACGGTGCTGGCCGTATTGGGATTGGTGAATATCCTGTATGGAGCCATTCTGGCCTTTGTGGAGACGGAGCTGAAACGGGTGCTGGCTTATTCCAGTGTCAGCCACATGGGCATCATCCTGTTCGGCTTGGCTGCGATGAATGAGGCTGGCTTAAAGGGGGCGGTGTTCCAATCGGTATCCCATGGGTTGATTTCAGCCTTGCTCTTCTTTATCGTCGGTAGCCTGTATGAGCGGACCAAAACGACGGAGCTAAACGAACTCGGGGGCCTTGCCAAGCCGATGCCGATCCTGTCGGGTTTGCTCTTGTTCGGGGGGATGGCTTTGTTGGGGTTACCGGGATTGTCAGGATTCATCAGTGAATTCATGGCCTTCTTGGGATTGTTTCAAGAACGGCCGATTGTGGCCGCAGTGGGAGCGCTAGGGTTGGTGCTGGCGGCGGCGTACACGTTGCGCGCTTGCTTAAAAACCACTTTTGGGCCGCTCAAGGAGCGCTTTAGCGACACGGCTGACGTCAAAGGATGGGAAGTTGGCTCCCTGTTTACACTGGTGTTTTTAATCGTAGTCATCGGGGTTTATCCGGCTGTGCTGGCCTATCCGATGGAACAGACAGTGGAAGTTATTTTAGCGGGAATAGGAGGGTAGAGGCGTGGAACAAATATTGCTCGATTTTGATCTGAGGGTGATGGCGCCCGAGTTGGTGATTGTCTCTGCCGCCGCCCTCCTTTCCATCATTGATTTGTTGCTGAAGGAATCGCGTTCGCGCAAAGTGATCGGCTGGTTCGGCTTAGCGGCGGTCGTGCTGGCTGGTGTGTTCGTGACGATGGCGTTCGGGCATGAGCCCTATCAGATCTTGGATGATACTTATCGCATCGATTCATTTAGCTTGATGTTCAAAGCGATCTTGCTGGCCGGAACCGCCGGGGTCTTTCTGCTTTCCCTGGCGTCGGGGCAGGAAGAGTGGAAGTCGCGGGAAGGCGAATACTACTATCTGCTCCTCACTGCCTTGCTCGGGGCGATGGTGATGGTTTCCTCCGCTGATTTAATCACATTGTTTGTGGGATTGGAACTGCTGAGCCTTTCCTCCTACATCTTGGTGGGCATCCGCAAAGAGCAAGGGGAAGCCAATGAAGCGGCTTGGAAATACGTGGTGCTCGGGGGAGTTTCCAGCGCGTTCATCCTGTATGGGATGTCGTTTGCCTACGGCCTTGCAGGTAGCACGAACTTGTTTGAAATTAGCCAACGTTTCGCCGAAGGGATGGGCGGCTCAGGGCACTTGTTTATTTACTTGTCCCTCTTCTTAATGATGGTGGGATTTGGTTTTAAGGTTGCCTTTGCGCCGTTTCATATGTGGGCTCCCGATGTGTATCAAGGGGCGTCCACGCCGATAGCCGCCTTTTTGGCCATCGTGTCCAAAACAGCTGCGTTCGCTTTTATCATCCGGGTGCTCCTTGTGGCTTACAGCCCGTTGATGTCCGACGCGAGCTGGATGGAAGTGGTCTCGTGGATGTTGATGATCGTCGCTGCTTTGTCAATGATTTTGGGCAACACGATCGCTTTGAGGCAGACCAATGCCAAACGGTTAATGGCTTATTCCAGCATTGCCCAAGCCGGCTACCTCGTTGTACCGTTTGCAACGATTGGCTTGGTGCCGTTTGACCTGTTCCCTAGTATGCTGTTCTATTTGGTCGCGTATTTGTTCATGACCTTCGGGGCATTTGTAGTGATTGAATTCGTCACCAAAGACCGGGGGCATGGAGGCATTAGCGCGTTTGCGGGATTGTCCCGGCGTTCGCCGTGGTTGGCGGCAGCCATGACCCTGTTTCTAATATCTTTGGCGGGGTTACCGTTGACCGCTGGTTTTTTCGGGAAGTTTTATTTGATCACTAGCACGCTGTTTAACAATCAGGAATGGTTGGCGGCAGTGATGATTTTGACGACCATTGTGTCGTACTACTATTACTTTGGTATTGTACGCCAAATGTATTTTCGACCTCCCTACTCCGATCAAAAAGTGCCGGTGCCATGGTTGGCTACGGTCGCGATCCTGTTGGGAGTGGGTGGGACAATCGGCTTGGGTTTATTCCCCGAACCGCTCTTGGCGTTTATCGGTGAATTGGATTGGACTTCGATGTTGTCCATCGCCTCCAACGGTGCACCCCAGTGACGGTGCGGCCGCAGAAGAAACCCCCCGTTTGCGAAAAGCGAGCGGGGGGTTTAATGTTGCTGACTTGTAATAAAAAATTCTTTGCTATTCAAGGCGTTTTTTTGTACCATGATACCATGTGCAGAACCTGCGATTGGGGGTGTGCATAAAATGAATGGAGCAGGGCAACTGGCGATGGAATCATTGGTAAACATCCTCATCTCCCTCGGTAGCATCGTGTTTTGCTGGTGGATTCTGACGGGAGTTCGTTGGGATGTCCTCATTCGCCCCAACCGGGTGATGCAGGCCAGACTGTTGCTTTCGGTCATTTCGATTGTGCTAGGGCACGGTTTGGCATCGTTTGTGATCGACTATCTCGGATGGTCGCGGTTGGTGGGTACCCTGTTGCGATAAAAGCGGAAGGTATAATCTTTGCCACGAATGCGAAAAATGGAAATAATGCCAATTCGTGGGAGAGGTTGAAAATGAAAAATTTGCGCCGAATCGAATGGGGCTTGCTCATTGTGCTATCGCTGCTGTTGCAAGGGGCCCAGATGCAACCGATCGAACCTGAACAGCGGTTGCTAGCTGCTTTGCACACCCTGAACGTTCAACCTGAAGCTTTCACGCTGCACCATGGGGGACGCTTGCGTCAAGCCGTGCAAGCACAGCAGTTGGAAGACTGGGTACAACGTTTATCGCATGGGCTGGGTACGGGGAACGTGCATAAGACCGTCGGCCGAGATGGGGTAAAATACACGGCTGTCGACCAACGTTATGGAAATACAGTAATCAAATTCATTGTTATTCATGATAGACTTGGAGATAAATATGTTACCCCATACGTGTCACTTCAATTGATGGGACGAGGGGTTCCGACGCAATCCTTTCAAGCACTGAAGAGACGTTGTACAAGACTGTTGCAATCATATGGAATTATTGCCGATTATCATTTTTCGATCCGAGGCAGAACATTGAATGTGACGACCGGGCTAGCGCAATATGCGCAAAAGGTGCTGACTCTGTTGGGAGCGAGGGAAGTGGAAGGGATGCGGACAGACCGCACTGTGAGCCTTTCCGCACGCTCCCCCGTGTTGCCTGCGGGCATTGAAACGGGCCGCGGCTCGATGAACCTGCAAGTGGCCGCACGGATGGATTCGGTAAGGCCCGCGGTTGTCCTGACAATCGGAACGCCCATCATAACCATAGAATACTAGAATAATGGGGGGAAGAGTTTTGGAAAAGATCATTGTTCAAGGTGGAGCGCGCTTAAAAGGTAGAGTGAAGGTGCATGGAGCGAAAAACGCGGTGCTTCCGCTGATCGCAGCATCTTTGCTGGCTTCACGTGGGGATATCACCATTTTGGACGTCCCGATGCTGGAGGACGTGAAGACGATCACTCAAATGATGAAGTGTTTGGGTGTTAAAGTCGAATTGAAAGAAGATCAAGTCACCATCAACGCGGAGAAGGTGGCCTCCACAGAGGCGCCTTATGAATTGATGCGCAAAATGAGAGCTTCGGTGTTGGTGATGGGTCCCTTGTTGGCGCGGAAGAAACATGCCCGCATTCCTCTGCCCGGCGGTTGTGCTATCGGTAGCCGGCCGATCGACTTGCACTTAAAAGGGTTTGAGGCGATGGGTGTGCAGTTTGAAACGGGACATGGCTACATCGAAGGGCGTGTCACCGACCGGTTGAGAGGTGCGACGATCTACCTTGATTTCCCGAGTGTGGGAGCGACGCAAAACATCATGATGGCGGCCGCTTTGGCGGAAGGACGCACAGTGATTGAGAATGCAGCGTGCGAACCGGAGATCGTCGATTTGGCCAACTTCCTCAATGCGATGGGCGCTAAGGTGCGCGGCGCCGGAACGGACGAAATCCGCATTGATGGGGTTGACTTCTTGCGCGGAACGGAATACACGGTCATTCCTGACCGGATCGAAGCGGGTACCTACATGGTAGCGGCAGCGATCACGCGCGGTGAAGTGTTTGTGGAAGGAGCCATCTCCGACCACTTGGTGCCGCTGATCGCCAAGTTACGTGAAATGGGCGTGCATGTGCTGGATGGGGAGAATGGCATTCATGTCCGCGCTGAAGGAAAATTGAAGCCGGTGGATGTGAAGACGTTGCCATACCCAGGATTCCCAACAGACATTCAGTCACAGATGATGGCCCTCTTATTGACTGCGGACGGTAATAGTCTGTTGACGGAAACGGTGTTTGAAAACCGGTTTATGCACGTGGAAGAATTTAAACGGATGAATGCCCGGATCAAAATTGACGGCCGCACGGCAATCATTGAAGGAGGTCACCCCTTGTCAGGTGCCCAAGTGAAAGCGACCGATTTGCGCGCGGGAGCTTCTCTGATCTTGGCTGGCTTGGTGGCGGAAGGGACGACCGAATTGACCGAGCTGCACCATGTTGACCGCGGCTATGTCGATATTGTAGGCAAACTGCGTGCGCTGGGCGCGAATATCACTCGCGTGAATGTAGCGGAAGAGGAAGAAAGTCCAGTGCATCAAAAAACATTCGCATAAGATAAGCCAGCTCAAGCGGCATCCTTTGGGATGCCGCTTGTTTTCGTTTCCCGTGGTTTGCTGATGGAAGCTGGCGTTTCCACTGAACGGTTGTTTGTGTCCGCTTCTTTTTCGACTGTTTTCTGTTATCTCGTTCTAAAGGGCCGTTTTTGTTTCATAGATTGGTAGCGTAGTCTTGTTGGAGCGGGGGATCAAGAAACGCATCTTTCATTGCTGCAAGCTCGCGGCAAGAGATCACGGGAGAAAGGATGACGGTTATGGGTTCAAGGGGGATACTCATCGGCATAGCAGGATTGTTGCTCGTGATCATGGGAATTCCCGCGCTGTTGGTGTCATGGGTTGGGGCGGATACACCAGACGCGGGGGACAAGCCGGGGAAGGATGGGGCGGATCTGGCGGGACGAGGCTCGCTTCAGGTTCGTGTTTATTTAAGCAAAGAGAAACGGGTGATTCAGCTACCTTTGGAATCGTATATTGAAGGGGTGGTGGCGGCCGAAATGCCGGCGCAATTCCATTCGGAAGCATTAAAAGCCCAAGCGTTGGCGGCCCGCACCTACATCGTGGGCCGATTGATGAAAGGGCAAGTGCTGGATGCCAAAGAATGGGGTGAAAAGGCAGGCGGGGCTCATGTGACAGATACAGTGCAGCACCAAGCATATGCAACAGACGCTGTGTTGCGCAAAAAATGGGGTTACAACTATCCCAACAATAAACGGAGAGTGGCCGAAGCTGTGCATGCCACAGCGGGGCAGATTATCACCTACGGCGGCAAGCCGATCTACGCGGCCTTTTTCTCCACCAGCAACGGACGCACGGAGAACTCGGAAGATTATTTCAAGGAGAAGTACCCCTATTTGCGCAGTGTGAACTCTTCCTGGGATCAATTGTCGCCCAAGTATATCAGCCGCGTCAGCATGAAGCCGGACGTGTTTCTGAGCAAGCTGGAACACGCGACCGGCAAACGGTTGGCTGTTGCCGCATTGCAAACCACAAGCAGCAAGTCGTTTGCCGTCCTCAGCCGGACGCAAGGCGCGCGGATTGAGCGGGTACGGATTGGCGGGGAAGTGTTTAAAGGCAGAGAAGTGCGAGAAGCATTAAACTTGCCTTCGTCTGATTTTCAATTGCAGGTGAAGGACGGCCAAGTCATCATCACCACAAAAGGTTACGGGCACGGAGTAGGGATGAGCCAGTGGGGCGCCAACTTGATGGCTGCGCAGGGCAAGGCGGTGGATGAGATCATCAAGCATTACTACCAAGGGGTGGAAATCAACCGCCTGCGCTTGGACTAAGCATCGCCAAGCGCAGGCGGTTGCTACTCTGGTTTATCAAGTGATGTAACTGATCTCGGCGTTTGGAAAGGAAGCTTTCAGCCATGCGGGGATTTTTTCTTTTATTTCGCGCATGGGTTCATCTGGATACACATATTTTACTCGTCCGTATCGTCCCCATT
This sequence comes from Laceyella tengchongensis, assembly GCF_900182735.1. Lineage (NCBI taxonomy): Bacteria > Bacillati > Bacillota > Bacilli > Caryophanales > Thermoactinomycetaceae > Laceyella > Laceyella tengchongensis. Next base: position 167,810 of record NZ_FXTU01000005.1, read on the forward strand.
TCTTTTTGCGTTCTTCCTCGTTCATCGCCAGCTTTGTTTTAGGATAGCGCTCTTCGATGATGCGTTTGGCGGTCGCGGTGTAGCGGTGGGTGATCAATTCGAAAGTTAAGTCCGGCAGGTCGGGAGGCAGGGCTTCTGCCAACCAGCGGATAAGGGACGCATATTGTTCCTCCCAACCGTCGAAGATCATGATCGGTGCGATGATGAAACCGAGCGGATAACCGGCTGCAGCTACTTTCTTAGCCGCTTCGATGCGGTCGGAAAGCGGCGAGGTGGCCGGTTCCATTTGGTTGATCACATAATCGGCATTCACGCTGAAGCGAAACCGGGTATGGCCGCGGTGATCAGCATCTAACAGGGAGTCGACGTGAGCGAATTTGGTAACGAAGCGCAATCTGCCCAAGGGTTGGGTAGCGATAAATTCAATCGCTTTTTTTAGCGATCCGGTCAAATGTTCAATCCCCACCGGATCGGAGGTGCAGGCCGCTTCAAAGCGGGTAATCTCCGGCGCCCGTTCGTCGATGTATTTTTGCGCCTGGGCGAAGATTTCTTCCAAATTGACGTATACCCGGATATATGGGCGGTTGCCAAGGGTGGTTTGCAGATAGCAATAATGGCAATGGCCCATGCATCCGGTAGCTAGGGGGATTGCGTACTCCGCGGACGGCTTGGAGGGTTCGAACTTTAGCGTTTTGCGGATACCAACAACCAAGGTGCGTTTGGCGATGCGGTATTTTTCCAGCTCGGTTGATCCGGGAAGGTCAGTGATGCGATTGTGGGACGGGGTGATTTTGACGGGGGTGCCGAGTGCGCTGAACTTCTCGTGCAATTCCTGTCCCAACGGGTATTTGAGCGCGTCGGGTTCAAAGTATACGAGATCTGGCATGAAAGGTTTCATGACACCATTCCTTTCTTCTTTCGTCTGAGCGGGTCCGGTGCGAGAAGATGAATCGCACGCGAGTCTGACGCCTATGAATTGACGAAACATTTACCAACTTGGGTATAAAAAGGAAATAAACCGTCGAGAATGGTACCTGAGGTGATAGAAGCATGAGACCTGAGGAACCAAATAAAACAGTGACATCTCTTGAACAAGTCCAAAAACGGTTGAAGTGGAAAAAACTTTTTGCGAAGAAGTGGTTTTTCCCAGCGATTTATCTAGTGACGGCAGCACTGATCCTAACCATTGCTTGGTTGTACCAAGAACATGGGAGCCGCGTGACGGAGACGAACAAGCCGATCCCCGCCTCCTTGCCTAAAGAAAAAGTGCCGGCCAACCCGACCGATGATGATATGGTGTTGCCCACGGCTAAAAATTCAGGCGCTGTCAAAACCATGGATTTTTATGATGAAGCCAAATCCAAAAAAGACCGGGAAGCGGCTTTGGTTGATTACGCCAATGCTTTCTGGCCCCATGCTGGAATCGACTTCGCTCGCAAAGATGGAAAAAGCTTCGAAGTGGTAGCGGCGCTGGAAGGCAAAGTCATCCGCGTCGAAGAACATCCCGTGTTGGGCCATCAAATAGAAATTAAGCATGAAAGCGGCATTTCCACCGTTTACCAAAGTTTGGACGACATCCGGGTCAAACAAGGGCAAATGGTGAAAAAGGGCCAAGTGATCGGCAAGGCCGGTCGCAACTTGTTTGAAAAAGAAGCTGGCGTTCACTTGCACTTTGAGGTTCGCGGACGTGACCAACAGGCAGTCCATCCGGCCCAATATCTGCCGCAAACGAAACAATAATCCAAGACAGGCACTCTTCTTGATGGAGAGTGCCTTTTTGCGCGTTGTGGGTAATTCCATTCATCCATGACAGGATTATGCGCGGCTTCGCGATCTTGTCATAGTTTATCCAAAAAAAAAGCTTGTTTATTCTTGTCCAGGCTTGTTTGCAAAGAATAACCGAACGTGCCTTCCAATATAATGTAGCAAATCATGACGAAAGGGGGCGCGGGGCGGGTGCATGATTATATAAAGGAGCGTACCATTAAAATCGGTAATTATTTTGTGGAAACGCGAAACACAGTAAGGACGATCGCCAAAGAGTTCGGTGTGTCAAAAAGCACAGTCCATAAAGATTTAACGGAGCGCTTGCCTGAGATCAATCCTGAATTGGCCAACCAGGTGAAAGAGATACTGGAATACCATAAGTCGATCAGACACATAAGAGGAGGGGAAGCGACAAAAATTAAGTACAAGCGGCGATCGCAACCAGAATGCCAAGAAGTTTCAATGAAAGTTTAAATTTTATTCGGGTTGTGGCACCGGTAGCATGACATAATATCCTTTGTATAAGTGATACACACCCCGTTTACACCCTTCTTCCGGTGCTATTTTTTGTAAACGAAACAGACCCGCGTCTATACGGTGTAAGTATAGACTTATGTTCATAGTTACGATATATTCAATTATGATAGTGCAAGACATGACTAAAGCCTTTTAAATTGGACGAGCTTTTTTTTCAAACAAATTGGAGAAGTAAGCCTTTGGAGAGGAATGCAGATGAGTTACCCAGATAAAAACCAAGACAACAACAAGCGGGATCAAGTTCATCCCGCACAGCAGGAAGAGGCAAAAAGCTCGTTGACCGAAGCAACTCAGCAGCCAGAACCCAAAGAGCAAGAAAGCCCAAAACCCACCAAAAGCGCCAAAAAAGACACCTTGCCAGTGGGGATGCTGAAGTGGAGCAAAGAAGATGAATTGGTGCAAGACACCCATCTTAATTTGGATAAGAGCGGTGCCGTCGACAGAGAACAAGACCATCAGAGTCCGGACAATAAACAATCATCGGTTCTTCCGCTTGCTCAAAAATCTGTTGCCGCTGGGCAAGAAGACCAATCTGCATTGGACGAACCGGTTCAGGCCGACCAATCCCCGGCCCCAAATCAATCTGAACGCAACCTTTCTCTAGAAGACACACTGACTCCCATCGATTTTAAAGAATACTCCTTGACTCCGGTTGACGAAGCCGATAAAGAGCCAGAGATTCAGTATAAACAACCCGCTTATACCGTTGATTTCTCCGAAGACATTGCAAAGGCCGATGAGTCTGGTCAAGAGTCGGTTTCGGAATCGACGGAACATGTTTCGAAAGAGGAGAAACGTGGGAAATATACAGAAGAGGTTAAGGGACAGGATGAGGCCGACACGCGTCCGGCTTGGAAGAAAGTTGTAAAAATCGCTTGGTTGCCTGTTTCGTTGCTGGCGGCCTTGATCATCGGGTTGATTGTGGGTCATGCGGTGATCGGCAAACAACCAGCCGGTGACGTTTTTGATATGAATATGTGGCAGCATATCTACGAATTGATCTTTAAAAAGTGACCCGTTTGTAAGTGTAGGGCGGGGATTTTGCATTTATCTGATGGCGTGAGGAGGGATCCAGAATTGAATTTGCCCAATTTATTAACCTTGGCGCGGTTTTTTTTGATACCGCTGTATTTGGCCGTGTACTTCTCCGATATGGCTGGGCGCATGTATTGGGCACTTGGGATCATCCTTCTCGCAGGTTTGACGGATGTGGTGGACGGTTACTTGGCTCGCAAGACGCAACAAATCACCCAACTGGGTATTATGTTGGACCCTCTTGCGGATAAGCTGATGATGCTGGCGGTCTTTTTGTCCTTGCTCATTTCAGGCAAAATCAGCCTGGGTGAGGCTGCAGCCATATTCTTGCGGGATGTGGCGATGATTGTCTACTCGGCGATCTTTCACCTTCAAGGAAAAAAGACATTGCCAGCGAATTTTTTCGGCAAACTGACGACGGTGCTGTTTTATCTCGCTTTATTTATGCTCATGCTGGATTATACCCAAGCGCATGTCTTCCTCTGGTCTGTAATTATCTTGTCCTATATCACGTCATTAATCTATTTGTTCCAATTGCGGGTGGTACCTCGCGAATGAGTGCGGAAAGAATCGGTAAAAATAGACCGATTCTTTTTTTATTAAATGAGATTTTGTATGATTAACATTTAGGGGGTGCGCAGATGACAGTACGCAATATCATTCGAACCATTATTGTAGAAACCCCGTCCAAACCGGGGAATCTTGGGAAAGTGGCAACTGCTATCGGAATGGCTGGCGGGGATATCGGGGACATCACCACCATTAAAGTCGGTCCCTTGTCCACTGTCCGGGACATTACCGTTCATTGTGAGAGCAAAGAGCAATTAGATGCAGTGATTCAATCGATTCAATCATTGGAAAACGGAATCTACGTCCATGCAGTGTCTGATGACGTACTCCGTGCCCATGAAGGCGGAAAAATCCAGATGAAAAGCCGGATGGACATTCGTTCGCTCGCTGATTTGCGTCGTGTGTACACGCCGGGAGTGGCGGATGTGTGCCGTGTGATTCAGGATGATCCGGATAAGGCCCGTTATTATACAAGCATAGGCAACACGGTGGCCATTGTCACCGACGGAACCGCTATCTTGGGCTTGGGGAATATCGGTTCATTGGCCGGCATGCCGGTCATGGAAGGAAAAGCGGCTTTGTTTGACCGATTTGCAGGTATCAGTGGGATTCCGATCCTGTTAAATACCAGCGATCCGGATGAAGTGGTGAACACCATCAAAAAAATTTATCAAGGATTCGGCGGGATTCTGTTGGAGGACATTGGCTCGCCGCATTGCTTTGAAATTGAAGAGCGGTTGAAAGAGGAGTTGCCGATTCCGGTCATGCATGACGACCAACATGGTACGGCAGTGGTGACATTGGCTGCGGTGATCTCTGCTTGCCGCTCAACTGGCGTTGATTTGAAAGATGCCGTCGTGGGACAGATCGGCTTGGGTGCCGCTGGGCTGGCGATTTGCCGGATGTTCATGGCCTACGGTGTCAAAGAGATGTGCGGAGTTGACCGCCAAGAGGCGGCGCTAGAGCGGTTGCGTCGTTACGGAGGCACGGTGCTTCAATCCATCGAGGAGCTGATGGAGCATTGTGACATCGTTATTGCCACGACAGGTGTGCCGGGCTTGATCAAGCCGGAGATGGTTCGCAAGGGGCAAGTGATTCTGGCCCTGTCCAACCCGAAACCGGAAATCACACCAGCAGAAGCGGTCAAAGCGGGAGCCGCGTTTGCAGCGGATGGGCGTTCCGTCAACAACGTGTTGGGCTTCCCGGGCATTTTCCGCGGAGTGCTAAATGCCGGAGCGAAAGAGATTACTCACTCGATGTTGGTGGCCGCTGCGCAGGCGATCGCCGATTGCACCGCATCTGGAGAATTGGTTCCACATCCGCTTGATCCCAAGGTGCATGTGGAAGTGGCCCGTGCCGTGGAGCGAGTGGCCGAACGGGAGATGGAGATGGAACCTGCCTTGTAATCTTTCTTGGGCAATCGTGCATGGAATCATTGTGAATGTGCAGCCGTTGCGGGGGACAAGCCCTGTTGCGGCTGTTTTGCATATTTGAGCGGGAAACACCGCCAGCAATCTGACAGTGGCTAGGGATTGTCATGAATCCGTCCTGATTTCGTTCTCATGTCAACATAGTTTTTTACAATACGTTTCGCTATAATGAGGATAAATGGTCACCGGAATCGTTTTGAAGTGAAGGGAGACAGCAAGCCATGAAATGTGATGTGAAACAGATTCAAGAAATTATTCCTCACCGTTACCCATTCTTGTTGGTAGATCGCATCGTGGAGTGGGAACCGGGCAAGCGCGCGGTGGGTATCAAAAACGTGACTGTGAACGAACCTTTTTTCCAAGGACACTTCCCGGATTACCCTGTCATGCCGGGTGTGTTGATCATCGAAGCTTTGGCGCAGGTAGGTGCTGTCATCGTGCTGGGTTTAGAGGAAAACAAGGGAAAATTGGCCTTTTTTGCGGGCATTGACAAAGTCCGTTTCCGCGAGCAAGTGAAGCCGGGCGACACGCTCACTCTTGAAGTGGAAATGATCCGCTTAAGAGGTAGCATGGGCAAAGGCAAAGGCATTGCGCGCGTGGGAGACAAAGTAGTGGCGGAAGGGGAATTGATGTTCGCCATCTCATGAGCGAATACATAGCGGCGGAAGGTCCCCATGAGCGGGACCTTCCGCCTCGTGTTACCTACCAACTCCATAGGTGCAGCATGCGCCACACGAAATAAAGCACTCCCCATACGGGCAAGCTGATCAACAACCCGTTAAAAATGCCCAACATGGAATTATAAGCGTCACTGGCCATTTTTTGTCTTCTCATAAAAGATCTCTCCTGAATGGTGGATGTCTTTATTATCGACCGTTTTCGTGCAATCTATCTGCGTTGTTTGGCAGGAAAAAAATCCTACCCACGCTGCAAAGGATGTGATCACGATGGGTACCCGCGTACTGGTGGTTTCCCACATGTATCCAAATCAAGTTAATCCAATGGCTGGCATTTTTGTGCACAATCAAACAAAGGCGTTGAAACGGGCAGGAATCGATGTGCGTGTTCTTGTGCCGATCCCGCACTTTCCGCTTTACCGCAAATGGCGGGGTTACCGCCAATTGCCCGCGCGCACGGAGTTGGACGGCATTCCCATCTACTATGTCCCGACATGGATGTTTCCGGGTGGGTTTTTCTTTTCCCAATACGGCACCCTATATGTGAATGCGTTGCGGAAGGTTTTGCCATCCATTCATGAAGAGTTTCCGTTTGAGTTGATCCATTGCCACACCATTTATCCCGATGGTTATGCGGGGAGTCTGCTGAAACAAGCGTTTGGCGTGCCGGTGGTGAGCACTGTTCACGGATCGGACGTGATGCTTTATCCCAAACGGAGTCGGCGCGTATATGAGCGGACCGAGCAGGCGCTCCGTGGCAATGATTTTGTCATCACGGTGAGTGAACGGGCGCGGCAAGAAGTGATCAAGATGGTTCCGGATGCGAAGGCGGCCACCATCTACAACGGATTTGACCCCAGCCGGTTCCAGCCGATAGAGAAAAGCGCTGCGCGAAAAACGTTGGGTTTGCCTTTGTCTGGGAAGCAGGTGTTGTTTGTCGGCAACCTGTATCAGGTGAAAGGGATTCCTTATCTGTTGGAGGCGTTCCGAGCCATTGCCGCAGAAAGTGAAGAAGTGAGCTTGAACCTGATCGGCGAAGGGCCACTTCGCGCAGAATTGGAACAACAAGTGGAGCAGTTGGGATTGCAGGGACGCGTCACCTTTTTAGGCCGAAAGCCGTACGAGGAGATTCCGGTTTGGATCAACAGTGCGGATGTGGTGGCGTTGACCAGCTTGAGTGAAGGCTTGCCTTCGATTTTATTGGAAACGATGGGATGCGGGCGGGCGATGGTCGCCACCGATGTCGGCGGCATTAGGGAAATCCTGCAAGACGGGCGCACAGGGTTGTTGGCCCAGTCACAAGATGTGGACAGCATCACTCGCGCGCTACGCAAAATTCTCATTGAAGATGAATCGTTCATAGACACCATGGGCAAACAAGCATTAGAGGCGTCACGGAAATTAACATGGGAACAGAACGCAGAGAATACCAAAGCGGTGTATGCGCGTGTGTTGGAAGAGAAACAGAGCTAGGACGTGTCAATCCCTAAGACCGCGTTGCCAAGCGGGAGAACGTAAAACTTTATGACTTTTTAGATGCGGGGATACCCAAAAAATTTCAACTATGTTACAGTTGGTGATAGGTTTGTAATGTTCCTGTAACATACCTATTTGAATTAAATAAAACATTAATTGTAACAAGATGTTTGATAGATGAACTTGAATAGAAATGAGGGAGATTTGTGATACGCTTTGGAATTGTGGGCTGCGGCCATATCGCCAAGAAGCACGTTGCCGCGATTGACGCGGTGGAAGACGCTCAGTTGGTGGCGATTTGCGACACCAATGAAGAGCGCTTGAAGGAGTTTGCCCGGGAAGGGGTGACCGCTTATACCGACCTTGCCGACATGCTGAAATCGGATGTTGACGTGGTGGCGATTTGCACGCCAAGCGGCCTTCACGCCAAACTGACCTTGCAAGTGGCGGAGGCCAAAAAGCATGTCATCGTCGAGAAGCCGATGGCTTTGACTTTGGAAGACGCGGACGCCATGATCGAGGCCTGCGCGAAAAACGGAGTCAAGATGGCTGTGGTGCATCCCAACCGTTTTCGCCCCGCTGTGGTGGAACTCCGCCGGCAATTGGACAGCGGAGCCTTTGGCAAAATCGGACACGCTAACGCAACGGTGCGTTGGAACCGAAACCAGGCATACTATGACCAAGCGTCATGGCGTGGCACCAAAGCGATGGATGGCGGCGTCCTGATGAACCAAGCGATTCACAATATGGACCTCTTGTTGTGGATGATGGGTGAAGTGGATGAGGTTTCCTCTTACGCCGCAACGCGGATTCGCGACATTGAGGCTGAAGACACATCCGTGTCCGTGATCCGTTTTAAAAACGGGGCGTTGGGCGTGTTGGAAGCGGCTGTTACCATTTACCCTAAAAACTTGGAAGAGTCGTTATCGATCTTCGGCGAACGCGGAACAGCCATCATCGGAGGACCGACGGCAAACTGGATTAAGCATTGGTCGTTCGCGGATCTGAATGAAGAAGAAGCGGAACAAGTCAAACAACGTGTGGAACAAGATCCATTCGGCATCCCAGGTCATCAATGCATCATTCAGGACATGTGCGATGCCATCCGTGAAGACCGCGCGCCGATTGTGGACGGGGAAGCCGGGCGGCAAGCGCTCAGCCTCGTTATCGCGTGCCAAGAGGCAGCCGAGTCTGGCAAGCCGGTGAAAATGGACGACCTGAAAAAACGCGGTTAAACTCACAACACTTACGAAACAAGGAGCATGATGATCATGAAAAAGATTCCTCTGTTGGACCTTAAAGCGCAAATGGCACCGATTCGCGAAGAGCTCTTGCAAGCGGTGGCCAAGGTGTTGGATAACGGGCAGTACATCATGGGGCCGGAAGTGAAGGCGTTTGAAGAAGAAGTGGCTCGTTATGTAGGAGTGAAACATGCGATCGGCGTGGCTAACGGAACGGATGCCCTGTTGTTGGCACTGGACGCGGCGGGCGTGGGTGCTGGTGATGAAGTAATCACGACGCCATTCACCTTCTTTGCCACTGCGGAAGTTGTTTCCCAGCTGGGTGCGACCCCGGTATTCGTGGATATCGATGAGAAAACATACAACATCGATGTCAAACAAATCGAAGCGAAAATCACTGACAAGACGAAGGCGATCATTCCGGTGCACATCTTCGGTCAGCCGGCCAACATGGATGAGATCATGGCACTGGCTGAAGCGCACAACTTGTTCGTGCTGGAGGACTCAGCGCAAGCCTTGGGTTCGGAATACAAAGGACGCAAAATCGGAACGCTGGGCCATGCGGCTACCTATTCCTTCTTCCCAACCAAAAACCTGGGTGGCTACGGAGATGGCGGTATGGTTGTGACCAATGACGATGAACTGGCCCAAAAAATCCGCATCTTGCGTGTACATGGTAGCAACCCCAAATACTATCACAGCATGATTGGTTACAACAGCCGTTTGGATGAGATGCAAGCAGCTATGTTGCGGATCAAACTGCGCCACCTCGATGATTGGAACAACGGACGGCGTGAGCGCGCGGCCCTGTACAATGAGTTGCTGAAAGATACTCCGCTCGTCACCCCGTATGCGGCTGAAGATCGTAAGCACATCTACCACCTGTATATCGTGCAAGCGGATGACCGTGATCAGTTGATGGCTTATCTGAAAGAAAAAGGCATCTCCACTGGCGTTTACTATCCGGTACCGCTTCATCAACAAGATGTGTATAAGCCATTGGGATATGAGAAAGGCAGCCTGCCAGTATCCGAATACATGTCCAACCGCACGTTTGCTTTGCCGTTGTACGCGGAGTTGGAGACGGAAACCATTCATATGATCGTTGATACCATTAAGGAATACTATGCAAACAACTAATGGGCAAAGGATGGAATGAATCGTGAGCGGAAAAACATTACTTACCAAAATCCAAGATAAAACGGCAGTCATCGGTGTAGTGGGCCTGGGTTACGTTGGCTTGCCGCTGGCCGTTGAGAAAGCAAAAGCGGGTTACAAAGTGATCGGCTTTGACATTTTGCCGAACCGCGTAGAACAAGTGAATCAAGGGATCAACTACATTGGTGACGTCGTTGACGAAGAGCTGAAAGAAATTGTGAATAACGGTCAGCTCCAAGCGACCACCGATTACTCCTTGATAGCGGATGTGGACGCGGTAGCCATCTGCGTGCCGACTCCGCTGGATAAATACCAACAACCCAACGTCTCTTATGTGGAATCTTCCGCAAAGAGCATCGCCAAATACCTGCATCCAAACATGCTGGTCGTGCTGGAGAGCACAACCTATCCAGGCACGACGGAAGAAATTGTGCAACCAATCTTGGAAGAGACAGGCCTGAAGGTGGGTCAAGATTTCTTCCTTGCGTACTCTCCAGAACGTGTTGACCCAGGCAACAAAGTGTTCAACACCAAAAACACCCCCAAAGTGGTGGGTGGGGTTACGCCGGAGTGTACCAATGTGGCGGCTGCATTGTACCGCTCGGTGCTGGAAGGCGAAGTACATGTTGTGTCGAGCCCCAAAGTGGCGGAAATGGAAAAAATCCTGGAAAACACGTTCCGCAACATCAACATTGGATTGGCGAACGAAATGGCTATCTTGTGCAACAAAATGGGCATTGACATCTGGGAAGTGATCGACGCTGCCAAAACCAAACCTTACGGTTTTATGGCGTTTTACCCGGGCCCTGGTTTGGGTGGGCACTGCATCCCGATTGACCCGTTCTATCTCACCTGGAAAGCGCGTGAATACAACTATCACACCCGCTTGATCGAAGTGGCTGGGGAGATTAACAACGAGATGCCCGATTTCGTTGTTGACCGCATCATGAAAATCCTCAACCGTTACGGCAAAGCGTTGAACGGTGCCAAAGTAGCGGTGTTGGGCGTCGCTTACAAGAAAGACATCGATGATTACCGCGAATCGCCGGTGATGGAAATTGTGAAACTGCTGGAAAAATACAATGCTGATTTCGTCACGGTCGACCCGCACATCAAAAACTTCCGTGTGGACGGCAAAGAGTATGAAACAGTGCCGTTGACCGACGAACTGCTCGCTTCCGCAGACATTGTGCTGATCACCACCGACCACACAGCATTTGACTACGAAGCGATCGCAAGCAAAGCCAAAGTGATCTTCGACACCCGTAATGCGATGAAAGGTGTACAAAAAATCGAAGCGGATTACGAAAAACTATAAAGGCGGGTTTTTCATGAAAAATGTGGTGCATGAATCTGTGCGGATGGGGACGAACGTCTCCATCGGCTACTTTTCTGTTATTGAAGAAGGCGTAGTTTTAGGCGATAACGTGACGATTGGCAATAATGTGACCATTCATGCAGGAACTGTTATCGGATCGGACGTATTTATTTCAGATAACTGTGTATTGGGACGTTGGCCGAGACCAGCCAAATCATCCACAGTGAAAGTGGATGCCTCCTTGGCGCCGCTGACCATCGGGGACGGGACGACGATCGGGGCTAACACGGTACTGTACCGCGGTAGCACGTTTGGTCGGGAAGTGATGATTGGCGACCAAGCATCCGTTCGCGAGAAATGCACCATCGGTGACCGCGTGGTAATCGGCCGGGGCGTGGCGGTGGAGAATCAAGTTGAGATCGGTTCGTTCACCAAAATTCAAACCAATGCATATATCACGGCATACACCACGCTGGAAGAGCGTGTGTTCATCGCGCCGACTGTGACCACCACCAATGACAACTTCATGGGGCGCACCAAAGAGCGCTTCAAGTTTGTCCGGGGCCCGTTGGTCAAGCGCGGGGCGCGCGTGGGCGGCGGTTCGATCTTGTTGCCGGGGGTTACCGTCGCTGAAGAAAGTTTCATTGCGGCCGGAGCGCTGGTTAACAAAGACACGGAACCGAAAAAGCTGTACGTTGGCGTACCTGCCCGCGTTCTGCGTGATGTTCCGGATCGCGAACTGTTGGAAAATCAAGAGTAACACCGGTTAGAAGGTGTATGACGATGAAACAGCTCATTAAACGACTCTTCTCAGACTCTGCCGCGTTTGCTGTTGCAACGATGGGGAACAAGCTGGTTTCGGCCATGCTTGTCCCCTTTTATATCAAATATTTGACGAACGGACAGTTTGCTGATTGGGGCCAAACCAATACGTTTACGCTGATCCTAACCTATTTGTGCGTGTTAGGGACGGATACGGCGATGGCCTTTTACTACTTTGACGCCAAATCGGCGCAAGAGCGCAGAACGTATTTGTTCAACGCCATTGCTTTCAGTGTGACCATGTGTTTGATTTTTACGGCTTTCGCCTATTTTTTTGGTGCACCGTTAGCTGAAGTGGTATATGATCATAGTGGCGATTATACCTATTTATTGGCTGTGGCGTTTTTAGCGACGGTTGGCGCAATCATCATTCAACATTTGCTTGGTTACGCTCGCTATGCCGGTCGCGTATGGTTGTTCAATATTTTTAGCATGGCCTATGTGATTGGTTCCAATTTGCTGAGCCTTTATTATGTGATCGTCCAAAAGGACGGTGTTATGGGGATTTTTTACGGACAGCTCGTCGGGCAGACGGCTGTGGCCGTGTTGCTTCTCATTATATTCCGCAAAGAGCTAGTATTGAAATTCTCCCGAAAGCACTTATCCGATCTGATCAAATACGGTGCCCCACTTTTGCCCACATTGATGGCATTCTGGGCGATGAGTTCCATTTCCAGACCCATGTTGTACCATATGTCTTCGATAAATGATGCAGCGATCTATGAAGCCATGATGCGGCTCGCAAGCATCATTGTGCTGGTGACATCTCCATTTCAATTGGCTTGGCGTCCTTTTTCGATGTCGATCAAAGACAGGGAAGATGCGCCTCAGCTTTATGGTTTGGTCGGCAGAGGGCTCTTGGTAGTGGGAACAGTGGCCGTCATGTTGCTCGCTTTTGTCATGGAACCGATTTATCAATTGTTCACCACCGGAAAGCCGGGACTTGGCAGTGGTTACCTCTATGTTTGGGCGCTGTCGTTGGGTACACTATTCAATGTGTTGCATACTGTTTTTGGTGTGGGGCTGTTGATCAAGAAAAAGACCAAAATCATCTCGCGGGGATTTATGATCGCGGCGGTGGTCTATGTGGTCGGCTGTTTGCTTTTGATCCCCCTGTTCCGGATTTGGGGAGCGGTCAGCATGACCGTCGTGGCATATCTGATTGTGATCATCTATGTCTACACACAAAACCAGAAAGAATATCCGGTTGATTTCCGTTTCCGCGCGATGTTAATATATTTGACGATTTTCTTGGCCGCCATGATTGGTGTGACTTGGGTGCAGAGCAATGAGTTGCCGAACGCGTGGGCGTATTATTTGATCGCGCTTGGCGTCACGGTGGCCGCGGTCTTTGCGACGGGATTATTTTCGGTTCGTTCATTCCGACAAATCGGCCGTTTATTGCCGAAATTGGGTGGGAAAGGGTGAAAAAAAGTGAGTGAAATGTTGATTCCGAGGCAAAAGCGATTAGACACCCTGTTTTATTTGATGATCGCTTTTGCGCTCTTGGGACCAACGCTGGGGATTCCTTTGACTGAAGGATTTAATTTAACATTCTTCCGCATCGCATATGTACTGCTCGCCGGTGGGATTATCTTGCGGCTGGTGACGCAGAAGAATCTGGAAACATCTTATATGTATCCCGTCCGCTATTATGCGGCGTTTTTCGCCTTCTGGTTTATGTACGGGCTCCTCTCCCTGTCTTGGGTGATGAGCATGGGGGCGGCGCTAAAGTATTTGTTCTACATGGCGTTTATGTTGCCGCTCACGCTGTCGTTTCCTTTTTTCCTGCAATCGGAAGAAAAGCTGTGGAAAGCGAAGCGGGTGTTGTTTTGGGTGTTTGCGGCGATTATTTTTTACGCCGTGTTTGAGTCGATTACGTTGATTCATTTGCCTCCCTCAGCTTTCTTTAAAACAACATCTGCATCGGTTACGTCGGTGTTTACCAATCAAAATGACTTGGCTACCTGCATCACACTGGGCTTGCCGTTTTTGGCAACGGCCTTGTTTATGCTTAATCTGCAGAAGAAGCATAAATGGTTTATCTATATTACTGGTGTGTTGACCATCTATATATTGATTGCTACTGGTTCGCGCAGTAACACCGCGTTTGCATTGCCGCTCGCTTCTTTGATGTTGATCATAGGACTGCCGTTCGCAGTCGAAAGGGAGAAACTGACCAAGAAAAACATCGCCAAAGCTGTGGCCGCTATTGTGGCGGCGGTCATCTTGGCCAACGGCTTGAGCGCGATTTTCTTGTCAGAAGAAGCGCGGAATGCGGCAAAAAACAAGCTGTCAAGTACACTTGGGTTTTTGCAGGATATTAAGAACAGCGCTTGGCATATGGAAGATGGAGATACGGGCATTGAAAAAATGCAAACGGGTGAAAGCGCGGGCGTTCGTAAATGGCTGCTGATCAACGGCTTTAAATTCTTGCAACAAAGCCATTATATGGGCATCGGTGCGGGCAATGTGGAGCCGTGGATGGCTAAATACGGCGTCAAGGTGAACAAAGTCAACCTGCACAACTGGTGGGGCGAGATTCTGGTTAACTTTGGCGTGTTGATCTTTGTGCTCTACATGTGGCTCTATTTTTGGATGCTGTGGCGCTTGTGGAAGCTCGCCAGCCGCAAGCATTCGCCATCTTTGAGCCCGATGTTGCGCTGGGCCGCGTATTCCACAATGGCCGCATTGACCGGATATTTCTTCGGTGGGATGGCGCCCAGTTCAGCCATTCATTTTACTCCGATGTGGATTACCTATGGGTTAGGACTGGCTGTGATCGCCCTCGGGGAAGCGAAGAAAGCAGAAACGAAACAATCCGTTTAGATCAGGCAAGAATCGGTAAAAGGTGCCTTTCTTCACAGAGAGGCACCTTTTTTGCATGAATGGGAAAGACCCGATAAATACTACATTTTATTGACATCCCGTTTGGCCGAAAGTGACGAACTGAGGAAAAGATCATTGAGAACATATCCATTTGCAACGTTTTTTTGTACTATGTAATTTAGAGAAAAGAGATGGTTGATTCGTGGATATTGGCGTAAATGAAAGGAGTACCTTTTAGTGGCGGCAAAAGTAATGATATTCAGTTCGGTTCATCCATACGACGATTCGCGTATTTATCATAAACAAGCCAAATCCCTCGCGGAGGAGGGATATCATGTGGAGTTGCATGCCGTGGCCGATTTTGAGGAGCGGCTGGAGCATGGCGTGCGGATTGTCGGCGTCAAGCGGGTGAATAAGAAGTGGAAGCGGCTTATGAACGGTTGGGTGCTTTATCGGCGGGCGCTGAAGAGCGGGGCCGATATCTTTCACTTCCATGATCCAGAGCTGTTGCCTTGGGGCGCATTGATCGCTTGGCGGACGGGTTGTCCCGTCATTTATGACTCGCATGAGGACTTGCCAAAACAGATCCATACCAAGCCATGGATTCCTGCCAGTGTACGCGGACCTTTGTCCAAGCTTGTTCACAAGGTGGAAAAAGGCTTGGCCCGCAAGTTGTCGGCGGTGGTGACGGCGACGGAGTCCATTGCGCGCCAGTTTGCAAGTGCCAAACGGACGGAAGTGATCAAAAATTATCCGTTGCCGATGCCCGCCGTGGAGAAGACGGAGGACGAAGGCAACAAGATCTTGTATGTGGGCGGGGTCTCTTATCTGCGCGGTTACCGTGAAATGATTGAGATGATGGATTACATCCCAGCAGAATTACAAGCGGAATTGCACATCATTGGTCCCCTGCAACATATTCGGCCGGAAGATCAGGACGAAGCAATACTCAAAGAAAAGCGGGTTACCTTGCACGGACGCGTGCCCTTCGAGGAAGTGAAGCAGTGGCTGGGCAAGGGCAAAGTAGGATTGGTGTGCCTGCATCCAATCGAGAACTATCGGGAATCCCTGCCGATTAAAATGTTTGAATACATGGCTGCCGGCTTGCCGCTGATCGCGACCGATTTTCCCATGTGGCGTGAGATTGTAGAGAAAAGCGGTTGCGGATTCACCGTTGACGCACTCAATCCGAAAGAGATGGCGGAGAAAGTGACAACCATTTTGACGGACGAGCAATTGCGCAAGCGGATGAGTGAAGATGGCCGCAAGGCGCATGAAGAGGTGTACAACTGGCATGTGGAAGAACGGAAGCTATTGGCCCTGTATGCCGGATTGCTGGGCACGCAAACAGCCACATCAAGTTGAACGAAGCAAAGGAACCCCCGTCTATGCGTTAGACGAGGGTTCCTTCTTGCTTACGCGCGTTTTACTGCCCGACGGGTTGCCAGTCGATGTGCTCTGCCAGTTGGTGGTGGGGTCGCTCACTTGAAAATATCTGTGATTTTCTCCTCTTTCCCCCAAGCGCATTTAAATCAGTAAAAAACACCTGCATAAAATGCAGGTGATCGCTTTAATCTCTAATAATAGGTTTAAAAAATGGCATATGAAATCCTAATAATAGAATTTGTATATTCTTTGTACCGTTTTTAGCGTGATATATCCTAGAATTGCTGCAATTGTTGAATAAGGCAAATATAGACCGACAAGAGGACCATTTGCAATCATTATTAAGTAATCAGCTAAAATCCCAAAACCAACATACAATAAAAACTCTAAAATAGATTTTCCTTTACCTTTAAGTGGTCTAAGTATGAGATTAATTAACGTAAAGGCGATCCATCCATAAGTAGACATGCCGACAGCAGCGCCGAGTGATGATAGAATGAAAAGAGTAAATGGATCTGCATGTTCAATATACCTGCCACTTTTGTAAGCAATACTACCTACATAGAAAATACCAAAAGCAATCGCCGCAAAGAAAATCACTGTTAACTTATTTTTTAATGTAATTTGATTCATTAAACTTTTTCACCTTTTTATTTTGTATAAGGAGAGTATATCGCATTAAGATAAGAACAACAATGAATTAGGGTGTGGCTGGCAAATCAAGATGGAAAGTAGAAGCGGCGGAAAAACCTTTTCTCGATGAGCGCCTCGTTACGCGTGAAGCGAATGAGAAAACGGTTTTGGAGCCGCGCTAATTCACCAGCAACTCTAAAGAAGCTAGGCTTGTGTTTTCTGACAATTCCTGCGGTCAATTCGTGCATCTGGATGCAAGGCGCTATGGACTGTATAAGATCATGATTTATATTCGGGTTTGTGCTAACACCCGCTCCGCTGCCGACTAGATATGGTAGCCAAAGTACACGACGGCCCCCATGATTGCCAGCAGTAAAGTGCAAAGCAAGCGCAACAACCATCGTATCACAAGGACGCCCCTTCCGTTTCCAACATTTGGATAGGTATCATTATATGATGTTTCATACATTTGTTCAAATATGTTGCGGCTTAACTTGATAAGATAGGCATAAGGGGCATCTTCATGGCGGAGATCAGAGGAATCCGCTTGGCTTGATTTAGCTTTTTGCAAGCGCTTGACGGCCAAATCCGCCACCGCCTCTTTTGCTTTGCAAAATGGATTCGCAGTAGGTTCAAAAAGAAAACAAGTCATCGCGTCTATGAGAGAGGGGTTCATCCAATGAAAGTGTTAGTGACCGGCGGGGCCGGGTTTATTGGCTCCCATATTGTCGATCAGTTGATTGCGCGCGGAGATCAGGTCGTGATTGTGGACAATCTTTCTTCCGGAAAAGAGAGTCAAGTCAACCCGGATGCCGTCTTTTACAACGTAGATATTACCAGTCCTGATTTGCATGCAGTAATGGAGCAGGAGCGGCCTGAGGTGGTTATTCACCAAGCGGCGCAAATCCATGTGAATACCTCTGTGGACAATCCGTCTCTGGATGCCAACATCAATATCTTGGGCTCCATCAATTTGTTGGAGGGTTGCCGTAAGGCTGGTGTAAAGAAAGTGGTCTACGCTTCTTCGGCCGCAGTGTACGGCACGCCTGCTTACCTTCCTGTGGATGAGCGCCATCCGATCGGCCCCTTGTCCGGATATGGCGTTTCCAAATATACGGTGGAGCATTACCTGTCGGTGTACCATCATCTGTACGGCTTGAATTACACCGTTTTGCGCTATGCCAATGTTTACGGTTTGCGCCAAGATCCGCGTGGTGAGGGGGGCGTGATCTCCATCTTCATCGACAAGGTGCTGGGCCGTGAACCGCTTACCATCTTTGGTGATGGTGAACAGACCCGTGACTACATTTATGTCGAGGATATCGCTCGAGCCAACCTCAGCGCGATTGAGCGCGGGGACGGCGAAGTGTTAAATGTGGGGACTGGGGTTAGCACTTCTTTGAATGAAGTGGTTCGCCTCTTTGATGAAATCGCAGGTGTGAAGCATGAGGTGAACTACGGTCCGGATCGGGCGGGAGACATCAAGCACAGCTATTTCAACAATGAAAAAGTGCGTCGGGTGCTCGATTGGGAGCCGCGAGTGAGCCTCAGGGAAGGATTGGCCAAAACTTACGCATATTACCAAGCGGAATATCGTAAAATGGGCAAGGAACAGTAAACACTAATAAAGAACCCGCACACCCTATGCTTGAAAGAACGGGCCATGAAGATTTCATTTTTCACAATTCGGCTATTGTCAACGTGGAAAGATTACAGTATACTTGGTAACAGTAATCGGTTTGAAACATTGCTGTAATGTTACTGTCATTTTTGTAAAGTTAGTCGATAGCCGAAAATAATTGTGATTTGATACTATACACAGCAGGAGTGGTTTGCGGATGAGTTCAAAAGTAGCCTACGAGAGCAATTCGCGCGCATTCTCCGGAGAAATGAAAACGCCCGCCTCTTTCTATTTGGCATTTAAGCGCGGGTTTGAAATCGTGTTTTCCATTGGGTTATTGCTCTTCACTCTACCAGTGTTGATTTTGACGGCAATCGCGATCAAATTGGAATCACCAGGTCCCATCTTCTACAAACAGGAGCGGGTCGGTTTAAACGGCAAAACGTTTAACATCTTCAAATTGCGCTCGATGCGTACGGACGCAGAGAAAAACGGTCCGCAATGGGCTGCCAAGAATGATCCGCGCGTCACTCGTGTAGGCCAGTTCATCCGCAAAACCCGGATTGACGAACTGCCGCAGTTGATCAACATCCTGCGCGGGGATATGAGTTTGATCGGCCCGCGTCCGGAGCGACCGATGTTCACGGAGCAATTTGACAAAGAGATTCCGGGATTTAAGAAACGGTTGATGGTGAAACCGGGATTGACGGGTTGGGCTCAGGTGAACGGTGGATATGAGGCGACCCCTGCTGAAAAGTTGGAACTGGACTTGGAGTACATCAGAAATCAATCGTTTAAGATGGATTTTCAAATTTTGCTTAAAACCGTTTGGATCGTGATCTCCGGAAATGGGGCGCGTTAATGAGAAAACGGGTGGCTTTTGCTAAATCAAAGCAAAAGCCACCCGTTTTTATATACCCATCAGCCTGGTTTCCCAGGATGTAGTCAGTTTGTTAATGGTGCGCCAACGATGTTGCCTCATTTAAAAAATCAGCTTTAGGCCGAAGTACAAGAGAAGCCACAATGGGATACTTAAACATGTCGCGTTCAACACACCAATCCAAAACGATTTTCCGACAACCGTGTATTCCATGTTGGGCACCTCCAGCAGTTCAATTTGAGGATCTGTCTTTATTATACGCCAGCTTCCGCTGATTTAGTGGGGAGTAGCCGTATTGTTATCTAAATGTAATCTCGTGGTAAAAATGTGATAAATCCGTGAACAAAAAACATTTCCTGTAACAATGAAAGGTGACATTGCTCCCGTGTGGATGGTTAAGATTTTCCAGCCATAAATAACGATTGACATAATGTCTTTTATTATGATAATTTATAACTCAATAGTTAATATGTTAATAATTGAATACAGCAACATTCTCTTATCAAGAGAGGGGTAGGGACCAGGCCCGTTGAACCCTCGGCAACCATCTGAGATCCATCAGAAAGGTGCCAATTCCTGCAGATTCGTTCTGACAGATGAGAGAAAGGTGTGTCAATAGACGTATCCCTTCTTGCCATCTTCAGAGCAGAGGGATTTTTTTATTGCTTAATAAAGGTGGTGAAGCCTTAATGATTCAGATTAAAGAAGTTGTCAAGACCTATCCGGCGCGCGATGGGAGTTCGGTCGTGACTGCGCTGGACGGGGTGACGTTGACGATCAACCGAGGTGACATCTTCGGCATCGTAGGTTATAGCGGCGCGGGCAAATCGACGCTGTTGCGGCTGATCAACGGGCTGGAGATGCCGACAAAGGGTGAAGTCATCGTGGATGGGAAAGAGATTTCCCGCCTAAAAGAGAGAGAATTGCGCCAGGCACGGCAGAAGATCGGCATGATCTTTCAACACTTTCACTTGCTTTGGTCGCGGACGGTTCGCGAAAATGTGGCTTTTCCGCTAGAAGTGGCAGGGTTGCCGAAAGAGCAGATTCGCAAGCGAGTCGATCAGCTTTTGGAGCGGGTAGGACTAGCTGAACGTGCTGACGCATACCCTTCCCAGTTGAGCGGAGGACAAAAACAGCGGGTTGGCATTGCACGGGCTTTGGCCAATGAGCCGGATATTCTCTTGTGCGATGAAGCGACATCCGCGCTAGATCCAGAAACCACGGCATCTATTTTGCAACTGCTCAAGGAGATTCATCGGGAAATGGGGATCACCTTGGTGTTGATCACGCATGAAATGAGTGTGGTGCGGCAGATTTGCAACAAGATGGCGGTGATGGAAAACGGCCGGGTCGTGGAAACGGGGATGGTCTCCTCCATCTTTAGCCAACCACAACAGGCGTTGACTAAACAGTTTGTCAAAGAGCTGCAGCCTAGTACCCAAGACGATGACGCGTCAGGGGAAGTGGTTGAATTGCCGCTTGGTGATGCGGATAAGTTGGTGGCATTGGCTAAGAAGCATGGGATTCGGTTTAGTGTTGTCAGCGGGGCCATTGCAGGAGAACAGGATGACCGCTTGCGCGTAAGGGTTGATGGGACAGAGGCGCAGATGCAGGCCGTGCGCCAAGTGTTGAGTGGAGGTGAGCGGGCATGTTGACCGGTATTGATTGGAACCAAGTGTCCGTCGCACTGGGGGAAACCTTGTATATGGTGAGCATATCCACTTTGTTCACCGCGCTTCTGGGAATTCCTTTGGGAGTGATGCTTACCGTCTCGGATCGCGGTTATTTTTGGGAGAATATGTGGGTGCAACGAACGTTGGGCACGATTGTGAATATCTTCCGCGCTGTACCGTTTATTGTCCTAGTCCTTTTCTTATTTCCTGTCGCGGAGTTTTTGGTGGGAACCACGCTCGGGCCCACAGCAGCAACCGTGCCATTGATCGCTGGTGCGGCACCTTTTTACGCCAGAATGGTGGAGACTGCTCTCAGGGAAATTGACCGCGGGGTGATTGAAGCGGCGCAAGCGATGGGGGCTTCCCGTTTGCACATTATCTGGAAAGTGCTGTTGCCAGAAGCGATGCCGGCTATTGTCTCCGGATTGACCGTCACTTGCGTATCCTTGATCAGCTTCTCGGCGATGGCAGGGATTGTTGGCGGAGGTGGTTTGGGAGATGCGGCGTTTAGGTACGGCTTCCAATCGTTCAATGATGGCATGTTGTATATTTGTGGTTTGCTGTTGGTTGTGATGGTGCAGATCATTCAAATGGTAGGGGATTGGTTGGTTCGTCGCTTGGACAAACGGTGAATGGAGTAGAAGAGCCGGTCGAAGCGGGGATTTCCCGTAGCAGGGCAAGTAGACGCAACATAATCCGCCTATTCTGATCGATTTTATTAAATAAAATGATGCATGGGAGGATGGCAATGATGAAAATGAAAAGATGGATTGCGACGGGCTTGGTCGCATTGGTCGCCGCGTTTGGCGTGGGTTGCGGTAAGAAAGATGAATCGGCAGTGTTGACGGTGGGGGCGTCGCCCATTCCGCATGAGGAAATTCTGAAGTTTGTTCAACCGGAATTGGAAAAGCAGGGAGTGGAGTTGAAGATCCAAGCGTTCCAAGATTATGTGTTGCCGAATAAAAGTGTGGAAGAAGGGCAGATCGACGCCAATTTCTTTCAACACATCCCTTGGATGGAAGCCACCAACAAAGAAAAAGGGTATCACTTGGTGAAAGTGGCCGGGGTTCACATTGAGCCGATGGGCGCGTATTCCAACAAGATCAAAGACATCAGTGAACTGAAAAACGGAGCCACGGTCGCTCTACCTAACGCAACCAGTGAGATCACACGCGTCTTGCTTCTGTTGGATCAAAACAATTTGATCAAGCTGGACAATCGCGAAGGTGACAAAACGCTGAAAAACATCAAAGAAAATCCGAAAAACCTGCAATTCAAGTTGCTGGAAGCCGCGACGTTGCCACGCATGCTGGATCAAGTCGATTTTGCAGTGATCAACACCAATTATGCCTTGCAAGCAAAACTGAATCCGTTGAAAGATGCTCTGTTTATTGAAGGGAAAGATTCTCCGTACGTCAACGTATTGGCAGTGAAAAAAGGCAATGAAAATGATCCACGCGTTCAAAAATTGGTGAAGGTGCTCACTTCGCAAAAGGTAAAAGACTTTATCCTCAAAAAGTACAACGGGTCTGTCGTGCCGGCGTTTTAAAGCTGGAAGAGCCACACCCCATTTACAGGGTGTGGCTCTTCACTGTTTAACCGGTAGCGGAATCCGCGATAATGTCCCCACTTAGACGGTCTTTAAAGAGGTACATCTTTATATTCGGCTTCACCGAGCGATAGTACCGCCTGACCGTGGGTCCAGTTGGTTACTTGCTCAATCAGTTTTTGTTCTTCGCCTAGTGGCGTCCAAACGGCCCAACTCACTTTGTCGGCAAAGGACGGCGTTTCCAACAAATAACCGGTTCGATGCAATTCATGTTCCATTTTGCCCATGAAAGAATAATCAAATGTGATTACCACTTGTTGATGCATCATCCGTTTGACGAGCCCTGCCGCTTCAATTGCCGCCGCGGCTCCTTGGCTGTAAGCGCGCACCAATCCTCCTGCGCCAAGCTTGATTCCGCCAAAATAGCGGGTGACGACGACGGCGGTATACAAACACTGCTTGGCGTGGATCACTTCAAGGATGGGTCTTCCCGCCGTTCCGGCAGGCTCTCCGTCATCGGAGGATTTCTGCGTGGTTTCTGTGATGTGATAAGCGTAGCAATTATGGGTCGCATCCCAATGTTTCTTGGAAATTTCCTGTACGAATTGGACGGCTTCCGCTTCGGTTGCCACATGTTTAGCACGACAAATGAAGCGAGATTTCTGAATGATGATTTCTGTTTCCCCATAAGGGGCAATGGTCAGATAGCTGTCTGGTTTCATCGTTCGTATCACACCCTTCCACCCTATTATAGGGGAATTGGGCGAACAGGCCAAAGAGAAAGCGATGGTTGCAGGATTGCCGGCCATCGCTTTCTCTTTGTCACCGATTAGCAGGAGGTTCCATCTCTTCCCCTTCGGTCTTGTTGATCATGTCGTCATCAGGCTTGTACTCCAATTGTTGATGCAGAATTTGGCTAAGCCGTTGGATTTCCGTTTTGGGAATGATGACGACCGAACCGGAGCGGGCATACATTTTAGGATAGGCTTCAAAGGTGACAGTTTCAATTTTTTCTTTGGGAATTTCCCGATATGTTTTAATTAGAGAAGGGATTTCTTTGAAATGGAAGCTATGGTCAAAGTTATTGCCCACTGCCTTGGTGACTTCGTTAAACTTGGTAACGCCGTCGATGCTGGTCATTTTGTCAATCAATTGCGAGATGACCTCCCGTTGGCGTTCATTGCGGGCAAAATCTCCTTCGGCAAATGATTTGCGGTTGCGCACATATGCTAAGGCCTCAGAGCCGTTCAAATGGCGCGGCCCTGGTTCGAAAACAATCATTTTCCCGCCGATTGCACGCTGCTTGAATCGCTGTTTCACATTGACATCGACGCCGCCTAAAGCATCGACAAGATCTTCAAAGCCTTGGAAGTTTACTTTGGCATAATAATCAATGGGAACATGGAAAATATTTTCTACTGTTTGTCTGATATTTTCTACTTCGCCGATCCCTTTCATCCGACCGTAGGCTGCGGCGGCGTTAATTTTGGTTCTCACTTCCGTATTGGCGATCTTGACATAGAAATCCCGGGGAATACTAATCAATTTGATTGACTTGGTTTTGGGGTTGACAGCAGCCAAGATCAAGACATCGGAACGCCAATTGTTAGGGTCGGTGCTACGCTGGTCCGTACCGATTAACAACACAGTGAAGGGGTCTTTTTCCTCGAGGACCACTTTTTCCGTCCGCCAAGTGGATTTTTTCAATGGTTTTCCGGTTTTGGCGAAGACGCCCCAAAGTTGGGTGCCAAAATATATTCCGACACCGACCACGATAAGCAGAAGAAGGATGGCGATGCGCTGAATTAGGCGCTTGCGGTTGTTGTGTGGAGGGGGTGTTTGTTTATCAAATGACATTGTCTGCTCCTTACATGAATGAATTAGTCTTGGTAACTTTAGTATTTAGATTTTATATATAAAAATGCATACAGAGAATTTAGATACGGGGAAAGATTATAACTTGATTATAGTGAAATTCTTTACAGGCGCAATGGACAGAGCGTTGAAGAAATTTGACATTCTTGTGATTAATTTGTTGCATCAGGTGAGGGATTGTCATCGGTTTGGTCGAGCCATTCCGCTTTCGGTTGATATTCCAATTGTTGCTGGAGCATTTTGCGAATCCGCTCTTTTTCAGGCTGTGGGATGTCAAGCATATCTGCGCTGCCGACTTTGATGTCGACCACTTTGATGTGGATGCTATGGATGTTTTGTTTGGGTATCTCACGATACACTTTGATCAAGGCAGGGATATCGTCCATCCGGAACCCATGTTGAAAATTTTTTCCAAGAGTGGATGTGATCTCTGAAAATTGGCTGATGCCGTCGAAGCTGACCAATTTGTCCAGCAACAGGCCGATGACTTCTTGCTGGCGTTCATTGCGGGCGAAGTCCCCACCGGCGACGTCTTTGCGATTGCGTACGTAGGCGAGGGCCTGTTTGCCGTTGAGGTGCATCATCCCCGGCTGGAAGACCGCTTTGCCTCCGCCGATCATCGCTTGCGAGAAGGATTGCTTCACGTTGACATCGATTCCGCCTAAGGAGTCGACAATGTCTTCAAACCCTTGAAAGTTGATCATCGCATAATAATCGACGGGAATGTGAAGCAGATTTTGCACGGCTTCCCGCGTGTTTTCCACCACGCCCACCCCCGATTGCCGACCGTAGAAGGGGGCGGCGTTGATGCGTGTTTTCACACCACCGGAGTTGGGGATGGTCATATAGACGTCCCGGGGAATGCTGACCAACAGTACGGATTGTGTCTTCGGATTAATCGCGGCCAGCATCAGCACATCGGTCCTAAAATCATTGGGCCGGTTGGTGCGTTGGTCGGTACCGATCAATAAGACGGTGAACGGGTCTTCTTTGATTTTTACTTCTTGGTCCCGCAAGGCTGAGGTATCCAAGCGGTTGCTGCTGTCGGCCAAGGCGCCCCACAGCAGTGATCCGTAGTAAATGCCGAAGCCAAACACCAACAGGGTGACTGCTACGGCCAAATATTTGAACCATTTTTTGCGCCGTTTGCGCTGGGCGCGGCGCTGATCCACTTTGTTCATGGCGCATACCTCTCTTTGCGGTATTTGCTGAAGCTGGGGGTCTCGGATAAGATAAAAGAAGGCGGAATATTGTGCCTAATCTGCCGGAACTAAAATCCCTTCGTATCGTTATCATTCCCTTTGTTTTGCGGTTTGTAAACGTGCTTCGTCTATTTGTGTTGCTGTCCGCATATGGATGGAAAAAGAAAAGGGAGTGATGGCCTCCCTAGTTGCCATCGCTCCCGCTGTCTGCCGTGCCGTCAACGTCACTGTTCCCATTATTCAATTGCCCTTCTTTGGGCTTGTACTCCAATTGCTTTTGCAATAGTTGTCTGATCCGTTGTTTCTCTTCTTCAGGAATGCGCAACACTGCGCCGGAACCAGGGACTTTATCGTCAAATACTTTTATTTGTATGGTTTCGATGTTCTGTTTCGGAATCCCTTGGTAAATCTTCACCAGAGCTGGGAAATCGGTGATATCGAAGCTGTATTCGAAGTTTTTGCCAACCGCTTTCGACACTTCGCTAAACTTTGTTACCCCGTCGAAACTGGCCAGTTTGTCGATCAGTTGGGAGACGACTTCCCGTTGCCGTTCATTGCGCCCCAGATCGCCCCGGGGATCCTCATGCCGTTCCCGCACGTAAGCCAGTGCTTTTTTTCCATTGAGGGTGTAAGTGTTTCCTGGGTAGAACTTGGCGTAGCCTCCACCGATCATCGCTTGGGTGAATTTGAACTTGGGAGTCACTTGGATGCCGCCTAATGCATCTACAATGTCTTCGAACCCTTGGAAATTGATGCGTGCGTAGTAGTCAATCGGCACATGAAGCAATTCTTCTAGGGTTTTGCGGACGTTTTCCACATCGCCCACACCCGATTGGCGACCATAGTAAGCAGCCGCGTTGATTTTCGTTTTTACACCACCGGAGTTGGGGATGGTGATATAGGTGTCGCGCGGAACGCTTACCACTTTGGCCGTTTTAGTTTTGGGATTGATGGCGGCCAAGATCATGACATCAGCCCGCCAATCATTGGGGCGCGTTGTCCGCTGGTCGGTTCCGAGCAAAAGCACAGTGAACGGTTCATTTTTGATTTCGACTTCTTTATCGCGCAGGTCGGACTTTTTGAGTTCTTTGCCACTGTTGGCGAAAACGCCCCAAATTTGCGAACCAAAGTACAGCCCGAATCCCAACACGAGGACAGTGACGATGGAAATGATACGGAATGTCCATTTTTTGCGCCGTTTTTGTTTGACACGGTCAATGCGGCTGTCGTTTACTCTTTGCATCTTTGAATCCCCACTTGCCGTTTGGTTTTAGTGACCTCTCCTGTCTTTCTTAATAAAAGGATATTTTTCTTTCTATTTAGAATGTTACTAGACTACAAACAATTAAATTCAAACTGAAAAACAATAATGAAAGCTGTTTACAATTAATTATTCTATCGGATTTATTCGACATATTCCACCCAATTTGTGGTGCTGTTTTTGAAAATAATAGGACTTTTTGGTGAGAGCGATGATATTTGTCCGAATGCTTGCGGGATCGATCTTTGCGATTGTATTTGTCATGGGCTCTGTGTCATCTGGCGGATCAGAACGGGCGCGGGAGCAGGCAGGTCAGCGAGAGCCGTTGCCGGCGCAAGAACCCGATGCGTTTCGGCTTTCGTTTCTGGATCAGATCAAAGCGCCGGAGGCATGGCAAGCGTTCATGCGGCGAAGTGGTTCGTTGGGGACGGACCCGTTTGTAGTAGCGGTCGTGGACACAGGAGTCGACTTGCAGCATCCCCTGTTGCGATCCTATTTGGTACCTGGAGTCAATCTTCGTTTCCCGGATGAACCACCTCACGACCGGATGGGTCATGGAACGAAAGTGGCAGGAGTAATCGCTTCTGTGTGGGGGGCGGGACAATGGCGAACGCCCATGGGAAAAGGCCGGATCATGCCGGTCAAAGTGATGGAAGATGGCAGTGATGGCCAAATGAGCCGCACCATTGCCGGCATCCGAGAGGCGATCTCACGTAAGGCCCGGATTATCGTGTTGGCTCAAGGGAGTTGGCGTCACCACCCAGCGTTGGCTGAGGCTGTCGCTGAGGCGGAGCAGCAAGGTGTGTTGATCGTAGCGGCGGTGGGCAACGCCAAGTATGATGAACAGGGGCGCCTGGCATTTGATCACCCGTTGTACTTTCCGGCGGCTTATCCCACCGTGTTGGCGGTAGGAGCTGCCACCCAGGACGGCCGGCATGATCCCACGTCCAATTGGGGGCCGGGAATTGACTTGGTCGCGCCGGGGGAAAATATTCGCTTGACACCCGAAGAAAATCCGCTCATGCAGAATGGAACTTCGTTTGCCGCTCCGCAAGTGGCTGCCGTCGCCGCCTTGGTATGGCAATTGCATCCCGAATACACACCGGCAGATGTGAGGCGACACTTGATGCAGACCGCCCGCCGTACTCCTTCTTCCGCTTGGCGTTGGGATGAGCAGATGGGCTACGGGCAGGTAGATGCCGCTCAAGCGATTCGCGGGACATTGCATCCGGATCCCTATGAGCCGAATGACCGCAAGGATGAAGCTAAGCCCATCGCTAGTGGCTTAGAAGTGTACGGAGTGAGCCGGCGCGGCGATCCGGATATATTTGAGCAACCAATCCATGAAAAAGGATGGTTGGAACTGCAAGTGTCTGTGCTAGGGCCGGCTTCCGAGTTGTTGCTAGAAGCGTATGATGAGCGGGGGCGCACGCTCAGCCGCAGGCGAATCTCCCGGCAAGGAGACGTGCGGTTCCCGGTGGGGGCGGGCCATGTACAGATCGGAGTGGAAGGACTGGATAAAAGGGAGGCGCATTATCGCTTGACCAGCCAAGCTCGCCTCGGTCCCGATGCGATGGAGCCCAATGATGATGCCGACCAAGCAGCGGTAATTTCTGTCAGGCCGGGAATTCAGATCATTGAGGGTACCATGGATCGGCATAACGACCGGGATTGGTTGGAATTGCGAATCGCCGAGCCAGGTCGACTCACGCTCGAAGTGCGGCCGTTTACTCCGCGGTTTGACCCCGTATTGCAACATCCTTTTGCGGGGCGTATGGATGTGCAAGAAGACCAGGGGGACGAAGGGGAGCATGAAGAAATTCGGGTTCGGGTGCGTCCGGGAAGATACCGGATCTGCATTAGCGATTACGATGGCAATATAGCGGATCGTCCCTACCATGTGGTGATGCGGTACACGCCGCAAAATAAAAAAGGTTGATAGGTCGCTCAACCGCAGGCCGTGATGCGCTTGCCCGGCGCCATGGCGAGGGCCTGTGTACACCTTGTGCTGGACGGGGCGACGAGATGCACATAAATGTGTTGTTTTCCCATAGATCTTAGTTGTAATTGCGGGGCCTTTAGGTTATTCTATTGATGATGTAGAACTCGTCTCCTTATAACTAGATGAAGATGAAGGCAGAAGACTTGCTCCACAAAGTCTCGAGGATGTTATTAAAAGGAGAACATAGCACCTTTCCTCGATGGAAAGGGTTTTTTATTTGCGACTGATTGCGCGAAGGGGGAAAACCAATGGCAGAGAAAAAACGCAGCATATTCACTTCCGAGTCGGTAACCGTAGGTCATCCGGATAAAATCTGTGACCAAATCTCCGACTCCATTCTGGATGCGATTCTAGAAAAAGACCCAAATGCCCGCGTGGCATGCGAAACATCCGTGACCACCGGTTTGGTGCTGGTAGCGGGTGAAATCTCCACATCTTGCTATGTGGACATTCCAAAGCTGGTTCGTCAAACGATCCGCGATATCGGTTACACCCGTGCCAAATTCGGATTTGACGCTGATACTTGCGCGGTGCTGACCTCGATTGACGAGCAATCCCCTGACATTGCGCAAGGGGTGGACCGAGCGTTGGAAAAACGCGAAGGGTCCATGACCGAAGACGAAATCGAAGCGATTGGTGCCGGTGACCAAGGTCTTATGTTTGGTTTCGCCTGCAATGAAACGGACGAACTGATGCCGTTGCCGATCTCTTTGGCACATAAATTAGCTCGCCGCCTGCATGAAGTCCGTGTGAACGGCACCCTGCCGTACCTGCGCCCGGACGGAAAAACCCAAGTGTCGGTGGAGTATGAAGATGACAAGCCAGTGCGCATTGATACGGTTGTGGTATCAACACAACATGCGGAAGAAATCAGCTTGAATCAAATCAAACAAGATATCCAAACCCATGTGATCAATCCAATCGTGCCGGCGGAAATGATGGATGAAGCGACTAAATTCTTCATCAACCCCACCGGTCGGTTTGTTATCGGTGGGCCGCAAGGGGATGCTGGCTTGACAGGCCGCAAGATCATCGTTGACACATATGGTGGATACGCTCGCCACGGCGGTGGGGCCTTCTCCGGAAAAGACCCGACCAAAGTGGACCGTTCCGGCGCGTATGCAGCGCGTTACGTCGCCAAAAACATCGTGGCTGCCGGTTTGGCTGATAAGTGCGAAGTGCAATTGGCTTACGCGATTGGCGTTGCCCGCCCTGTTTCTATCCGTGTTGAAACCTTTGGCACAGGAAAACTGAGCGAAGAGGTATTGGTGGAACTGGTGAAAAAGCACTTTGATCTGCGTCCAGCTGGAATTATTCGTCAACTGGATTTGCGCCGTCCAATCTATCGCCAAACGGCTGCTTACGGTCATTTTGGCCGCACCGATGTGGAACTGCCATGGGAGAAAACGGATAAAGCGGAAGCGTTGAAAGCAGACGCCGCAGCTGTGCTGTAAGGCGAATCGAAAAGCCCAATGTCATTTTGACATTGGGCTTTTTCGTTTGCTTTATTATCCCCTTTTTAATTCAAGCACGGTGATCTCCGGCCGGCACAAGAACCGCAAGGGGAGGATGGTGGTACCGATTCCGCGGTTGGTGTACAAGGCAAACCGCTCATTAAGCCGGTAGAGACCAGCCGGGTAACGTCGGCCTCCAGGAGGAGTGATCGGCGCACCCAAAAAAGGCAAACGGATTTGCCCGCCATGGCTATGTCCGGACAATTGCAAATCGATGGGAGCTGTGCGATGGGTTGTTGCTGTGTCGGGCTCATGGGCCAAGAGGAGGTGGAAGGCATGGGGGTCATTCGGCAACTGGGCCAGCACTGCTTCCAAGTCGGGTTGTCCTTCCATATGGTCATCCAATCCGGACAGGTAGAGGGTGTCCGAGCCTTTGACCAGTGGGTAGACTTGATTGATCAACACATGAAAGCCACCATCGGTAAGGGTTTGTTTGACCAACGCCACGTCCCCAAAGTAATCATGGTTTCCCAGTACGGCAAACTTGCCGAGCGGCGGGTTGCATTGTTGAAGTCGGCGGGCGATGCTCTTGGCTTCCGTGTTTGACAGCCGATTGTCGATCAGATCGCCAGTGAAACAGAGCAGATCTGGCTTAAGTGCCTCTACACGCCCGATGATGGCGTCCAACTGGGAGAGGTCGAAGTGGTGACCAAAATGCAGGTCGCTGATGTGCGCAATCTGCATACCGTCAAATGAGGTGGGCAGGCGCGGCGAGCGAAGAGTGAGGCGGGTTGTTTCCAGCCAGCTCACTTCAATGATGCCAGCATAAAGCGGCGCGCCGAGGCAGAGAGCGCCAAGGGCAAGGGACAGCTTGAGAAATCTCCGTCGGTGAATGCGCGGCTCAGCAGAAACAGTATGTACTTGATGAGAGGTCATGGGGATTCACTCCTGTCTGCATAAGTGGTTTCAATTTTTGAGTCTGGTTGGAAAATTTTGTTTTTTGGCGAAGGGTGCATGAAGATGAATAAATGAGGGAAAGGTTTAGACGGGTGATTTTGTCAGTAAGGGTTGACGATTGCTCGCCATTTCAGAATAATTACATCTAGGCTAAAAGTATAACATGGCGCTGAAAAATGCAATCGGTGAAAAGCCCGTGATGACACCTATGGTAGCTTTGACGTCGAATGCATGTCGCAGTTGCCAGCGTCCAGCTGTTTTTTTTGTAAAAACAACAGGGTGCTGGCAGAAAGGCCGAATTTCCATTTGTATAGTGAAAGCAAGAGGAAGCTGTTATATCCACTATTTCCTTTGTTTGTGGTTGATCAGGGTTTCTTTGCAGTTTCTAGTTTCATCTTTTCATGATAAAATTTAAATAAGAGCGAATATTATGAGAAGGGAGTGAGCCCTTTGCAAGAGAGGAAGCCACAGACTGGACATGGCAACGGGAATCGCCCCGAGACAGAACTGTCATTGCCGATCCGCGTATTCATTGCCGATGCGGATACGGAGTACCGCCAAGCATTGAAGCAAGCGGTGGAAAATGAGAAAGACATGGTGTTGGTTGGGGAATGCATGGATGGCTACGATGTCCCCTTGATCTGTGGAACCACGGCACCCCATCTCGTGGTGTTGGATTTGCATTTGCCCCGCGTTGACGGGGTGGAAACGACGTACCGTCTGAGTCAAATGGCTCCTCACACAAAAGTCCTTATCTTGTCTGAACGCGCTGACCCGTATGCGCTAGAAACGATTCGCTCTGGGGCGTCAGGATATCTATTGAAGGATCTAAAGATGGCTTCCTTGATTGAAGCGATTCGCGTTATCGCTCATGGAGGCGTTTACATCCATCCGATCATGATGGGACGGTTAGTGAATGAGCTACGTCGCCTTAGCCGGATGGAGGGAGCGATGTATTATCACTACGCTTCGCTTCCTCCACTCTCATGGCAAGAAGTGTTGACATATAGGGAAATGGAAGTTTTGAGGTTGATGTCACAGGGAAAAAATAATCGAGCGATCAGTGAACATTTGTATATCAGTGAAAAAACAGTAAAAAACCATGTCAGCAACATCCTTTACAAATTAAACGTCCAGGATCGCACACAAGCTGTGTTGCTTGCGTTGAAGTATGGATGGGTACAACTGATTTAGCCTAGTCGTAGGTATGCACACAAACCCTGCCTTTCTCGCATAGAATGATCAGAAGAGGAGGGGCGATGTGATGGAACATTGGGTTCTATGGAGTGCAGCCCTTTGTTTCGCTGTCATTTTTTTGGTCAAAACGATTCCCAACTTTTATGGAAACACTTATCATAACAAGGCTGTCCATCTTGTGCTCATCACGGAAAACAGCCAGCAAGCGGTTGAATGGATGATCCGGTCATATCATGGTTGGAAGGATGCCAAAGGCAAACCGGGCAAGATCACTTGCATCGACACGGGCTCCACAGATGACACCAAGGCGATCCTCGAACGGTTGATACATCGCTTTCCCCATCTGGAAGTTTTGCACATAGACGAGGAGCACCAGACAGATGAGGCCATTTCAAAGTGGTTGCAGGCACAGGAACAGGGCAAGGAAAAGCTGGTGGTACTTGATTTGCGCAAAATGGAAGCCAATGGTGACAATGAATCGGAACGGCATTTGGCGTGAAGCATGACGGCAGCTTTGCCAAAGCGATGGTTGGTATAAAGGGCAAGAGACGGGAGATTTGATTCATTTTTCGGGTCATATGGATGACCTGCGCACAGGCCGATACGGCCTGTTTTTTAATGCGCAAAAAAGGAAATGGCCCGTTTTTTGCAAAATAATGTAAAATTATGCCAATCAAAGGAGGTTCTGATGAAGATTGCCCTCTATCAGGTGGCAGGCGACGAGAAGTGGCGAATGAGCCTAGCGCCTGAAGTTGATGAGCGGCATTGGCGGGAGCAGGGCCGGCAGATCACTTGGCTAGGCGTAACCTGTTCGATTGGGCTGGCCGCCGCCTTCATCCGCAAACGAAGCCTGCCGCGCCATATGGAAACGGGGCTGGCACCACTACCAGCGCTTACTGACGGGGATTGGGATGAAGTGAAACAGACCGGACAGAAGTGGATACCGTTTTTGACAGGCAGGGCTCTACTGTTGGAAGAGATCGAAGCGTTGTTGCTCAAACATGGGCAAACAGACGCATCGGAAAGATTGCGGCGCGTGTTGCAATGGCTGATATTGAAGGGGGAATGCGATATGCGGCCGGGAGTTGACAGCGCCCGGCCAGCTTGGCATTGGCGATGTGAACGGTGTGGAGCAGGTGGGAGCACACTGGTGGTTCGAACTTGCGCCAGTTGCCAAGAACATTGCGTCGTCTGCGAAACGTGCCTGATCATGGGCCGCTCTCGAACCTGCACGCCTTTTTTTCTGTTTACGAAGACACAGGGGCGGGCTTCGGGCGCCGTTCCGTCATTGCCTGAAGTGCAGATTGGTGCGATCCGATATCCGCTGACCATAGCCCAACGGCGGGCGGTGACAGAGCTGAGGGGGCACTTGTGCGGTTCGGCGCGGCAGGTTCTTGTCTGGGCGGTGACGGGAGCAGGCAAGACGGAGATGATGTTCCCGTTGTTGGAAGAAGCTTTGCGGGCAGGGAAGAAAGTGGCATGGGTGACCCCCAGAAAAGATGTGGTGCTTGAGCTAGCGCCGCGCATCAGGCAAGCGTTCAATTCGGTTCGCGTCTTGGCGTTGCATGGCGGTTCGGCTGATGCTTGGCTCACCGGGGAAGTGGTTGTCGCCACAGCGCATCAGATGTGGCGATTTGCACAGGCGTTTGAATGGATGGTCGTCGATGAAGTCGATGCGTTTCCGTTGTACGGCCACCACGCGCTGGAACAGGGGCTTCACCGAGCCTTGGCCCCATCGGGCAAACAAGTGCTGTTGACGGCGACGCCGCCGGTCGGATGGCAAAGTTTAGCGAAACAAGGGCGGTTGCCATGTGTCGTTTTGCCGGCGCGCCACCACGGCTTTCCCCTCCCCGAACCCCGGTTGGCGGTGGTGTGGGGATTGTGGCGCAAGCTGAGGCGGAACCGGCCAATCCCTGTTGTGGAACGATTTTTGAAGCAGGTGGAGGCGCGATCTGGGCAAGCGATGTTGTTCGTGCCACGCGTACAGGATGTGAAGGTCGTAGTGACGTGGTTGATCGGGCTGGGCTGGCCGCAGGAAGAGATCGCCGGCGTTTACGCCGCGCAGCCCGACCGGGAAGAAGAGGTGGCACGGTTTAGGGATGGTAGCCGCAAATGGCTGGTCACCACGACCATTTTGGAACGCGGGGTTACTGTGCCGCGCGTGCATGTGCTTGTGTTAGGCGCCGACCACCTCGTGTTTGACCGAGCTGGTTTGGTGCAAATTGCGGGCCGGGTGGGGAGACGGGCTGACTATCAAGAGGGCGAGGTGTGGTTTGTGGCGGAGGAACGAACCGAGGCTCAGATCAAGGCGCTAAAAGAGATCAAGCGGCTAAATCATTGGGCGGCAAAAGAAGGATTTCTCCAAAAAGAGGCGTATTCACATTGAAGGAGTGGTGGTCGTTTCTGTTTCCGCCTTCATCCGCTTGTTGGTTTTGCGGCACTCCGATGCAGGCTCGTTTATTCGCGCCTCCGGAAAAGCGCCTTTGTCCAGTTTGCCTGGAATCGTTGCAGCCAATCAAGGAGCCAATCTGCCAAGTGTGCGGCCGCGGGTTTGATAAAGCGCCATCGACGGGCGTTTGTTTCGATTGCGTTCGGATTGCTGAAGAGGAAAGGGTGATGAATCGAAGCCCCGTTGCCTACACCGATCAAGTGGCGGCGTGGGTGCGGCTCTTCAAATATCGCGGCAAAGAGGGCTTAGCGACGCCGATGGGACGGTGGATGGCCGAAGTGGCGCGGGTGCATTACGCCAGGGAAAACATTTCACTCGTCACGTTTGTGCCTCTTCATGAAGAGCGATTGATCCAGCGGGGATTTAATCAAGCGGAGAAGCTGGCGGATGAAGTGGGACGGAGATTGAGGTTGCCCGTGTGCCCTTTGCTTGTGCGAAACAAGGATACAGCTTACCAGAGCAAGCGGACGCGCGAAGAACGGCTGTTAGCGCTGGGAGGAAGTGTGATCCTCGCGGACGGAGCGTGGAAGAGGCATGTGGCCAATCAGGTTGTTCTCATTGTCGATGATGTGTACACGACGGGGGCGACCGTGCGAGAGTGTGCGAAACCGTTGCGGCAGGCTGGCGTGAAAAAAGTCTGTTCCGTGACGTTTGCTAGATAAAAGAGGTATAGAAACGATCAAACTCGTCAACACCTTATGATAGGCATTTTCATAGACAGTACCAAAATTGAAGGAGAGTTGAACATGAACAAAACTGAATTGATTGAACGTGTGGCGGAAAGCACGGGAAAAACAAAGAAGGAAGCGGGCCTGATCATTGACAGCGTTTTTCAAACGATCTCTGAAGCGCTGAGCGGAGGCGAGAAGGTGACCCTGATCGGCTTCGGCAATTTTGAAGTGCGTGAACGGGCAGCGCGGACAGGACGCAATCCCCAAACGGGAGAAGAAATTACGATTGAAGCTAGCAAAGTCCCAGCCTTTAAACCAGGCAAACAATTGAAAGAACTGGTAAACCAGTAATTGAAGCAAACACCCTGGCCAAGGGTACACTTGGCCAGGGTGTTTGTTGTTTGTAGAGAGAAGGTGCCAAAGCGATCGAGGTAAATTGATATTTTGCATACTTATGAGAGAGGGTGAATCGAATCGGAGATATACAGAAAGAGGAAAATGGGCATACGAAAAGGTTTATTGTGAAGTGATGAACATGAATGGAAAAGTCTTGTTATTGCATAAATAATCATTCAAATGTATAATAAATCCATTCAAACGACTTATTGGAGCACGATATTTTGCAATGATTAGATATTCATTATTAAAAAAGGGGAGATGGCGATGAGAAAAAAAGGAATTCTGTTCGCGTCGTTGGCAGTGATTCTGTCCGGTTTACTAACCGGTTGCGGGGGGCAGTCGCAGACGAAAGCAGACAATGTGATTCAGGTTGGTACCAACGCCGAGTTTCCTCCGTTTGAATTTCAAGAGGGAAATGGGGAAATCAGCGGGTTTGATGCCGAACTGATTCGCGCCATTGGCAAAGCCGTGGGGATGGAAGTGCAAATCACTCATATGGGATTTGACGCTATTTTTGAAGGACTCAGCCGGGACAAAGTGGATGTCGGCGTGGCGGCGATTACGATTACTGATGACCGCAAACAAACCGTTGATTTTACAGCGCCTTATTTTGACGCCAAGCAATATATCCTGGTGCCGAAAAATTCGAATATCAAGACGCTGAAAGAGTTGAAAGGGAAGAAGATCGGGGTGCAGGCAGCCACTACGGGGGAAGCGGTTGTCCAAGGAGTGTTTGGCAAGACGTATGAAGGGATTAAGGCTTACGACGAAACGCCTTCGGCCATCAATGATTTGCAAATCGGTCGCTTGGACGCTGTGGTAGTCGATAGTGCTGTGGTGGTGGAGTTTAACAAAAAATTGGGCGAAGGCAAATTCAACATGGTGGAGGATACTTCTTTGCCGGTCGAACAATACGGGATGGCCGTGAAGAAGGGCAACAAGGACATGCTGAACAAGCTGAATGAAGGTTTGAAAAAAGTAAAAGAGAACGGTGAGTATGACAAAATCTATCAAAAATATTTTGGTGATCACAAGTAAACGGCGCAAAACCACATTTACAAACGGGGGACAAGCATTGAGCGGAGTGAGAACGGGGACTAATCCTCGTTCGTGCACCCGTGCGACGGTCACTTCAGTCGCTCCTATGTGCAACCCTTGCTTCTGTGGATAACTTGTTTATAAATTGTGTGGAAAACTGCCTGTGGACGTTGTGGATAATGTGGATAAGTCTGTTAATAACTGAAAAAAGAAGAGTTCAAGAGAAGGGGGTTGTGGATAACTATGGAGTGGAATTGGTCTGTCATCTTAGAATACCAGGAGTTGTTCATCCGTGGTCTCTGGATGACCATTCAACTAACCGTGGTGGCGGTCGTAGCGGGCTTGTTCATCGGACTTATATTGGGATTGATGAGATTATCGGACAAAGCGTGGTTGCGTCTGCCGGCGGTCGCCTATGTGGATCTCTTCCGGGGGACACCGCTTTTGCTTCAAATTTTGGCTGTTCATTTTGCCGTATTGCCGGCGTTGTTCCAAGATGTGCTCGGCCTCCCTGCGCCTGACGCCGCGACTTCCAGTTTTATCGCACTGTCGCTAAATGCTGGGGCATACATCGCCGAAATCTTCCGGGGTGGCATTCAATCGATTGACAAAGGACAGATGGAAGCGGCGCGCTCGCTTGGGATGACTTATCGGCAAGCGATGAAGTTGGTTGTTCTCCCCCAAGCTTTTAAGCGCATGTTGCCGCCGTTAGGCAATGAGTTTATCGCCTTGCTCAAAGATAGCTCCCTGGTCACGGTCATCGCCGTCAACGACATCACATATGCGGCGTTCGCCACGGCCAAGAACACGTTTGTAAGATGGCCCCCTTACATTACCGCGGCTTTGGTGTACTTGGTACTGACCCTGGTGTTATCCCGTCTGGTGGGCTATATGGAAAGACGGTTAGATCCAAACGGACGGAAAGGGTGAGACAAATGATCCAGGTGGAAAATCTCAATAAGCGGTTTGGCGATCATCATGTGCTCAAAGACATCCATGTACGAATCGGAGAATCAGAAGTGGTTTGCGTGATTGGGCCCAGCGGTTCCGGCAAAAGCACTTTTCTGCGTTGCCTTAATCTGTTGGAGCGAGTGAGTTCGGGCCGCGTCGTGGTCGGCGGGTTTAACCTGACGGACCCCAAGACGGACATTAACCGCGTTCGCACGGAAGTGGGAATGGTGTTTCAGCAGTTTGAATTGTTTCCGCATAAAAACGTGTTGGACAACATCACGTTGGCGCCGATTCATGTGCGCAAATGGCCGAAAGAGCAAGCTGAGGCCAAAGCGTTGGCGCTGTTGGACAAAGTGGGATTGCGGTCCAAGGCCGAAGCTTTTCCCGGCGAGTTGTCGGGCGGGCAGAAGCAGCGGGTCGCCATCGCCAGGGCGTTGGCAATGGAGCCCAAGTTGATGCTGTTTGACGAGCCCACCTCCGCTTTGGACCCGGAGATGGTTAAAGAAGTGTTGGACGTGATGAAACAATTGGCCGAGGAAGGGATGACCATGGTCGTCGTCACCCATGAGATGGGATTCGCCCGTGAAGTGAGCGACCGGGTCATCTTTATGGATGATGGTCGGATTGTTGAGGAAGGTTCGCCGTCTGAGATCTTCTCCCGGCCTAAACACGAACGCTTGAAGGCGTTTTTGAGTAAAGTGTTGTGATGACTACGCTGACTAAGGGCCTACGTTCCCATGCCATTTTCCATTCGCTTTATCTGACTATCGGCGCTCGTTTGAGCAAAGAGGGAGCCCGTTTGTAGGCTTAAAGTACTACCTTGACAGTATTTTTAGACAAATGGTATAGTTAAGTGGCATAAGAGTGCGTTCTTTATGCGATGACTACGATTTGAGAAGGGATTGTGTTTTATGCAAGGCAAAGTCAAGTGGTTTAACGCGGAAAAAGGCTATGGCTTCATCGAGCGTGAGGGTGGCGAAGACGTATTCGTACACTACACCGCTATTCAAATGGAAGGCTTCAAGTCGCTGGAAGAAGGTCAAGAAGTTGAATTTGAAATCGTAGAGGGTTCCCGTGGACCACAGGCTGCAAACGTTGTGAAAAAGTAATTCGCTTTGGAAACAACGAATGTCCCGCTCCCTAGAGCTTGCTCTGGGGGGCTTTTTAATTTCCAAAAAAAAGAAAGTCAGGCCTAACGCAAGTTAACCTTTTTGAATAATATTACAATTCTGTGTGTGTTTATTTAAGATTTCCTTAATTTTCTTTTGTATTTTTGTAAAAAAAGAGGAGGGATTTCATCAAAATCGGGGAATAGAAGTAGTACAAAGCGGAAGGAGGATTTCTCTATGAGATATGTCATCCGTGGTCATAACCTTGAAGTAACAGATGCGTTGCATGAATTTGTGGAGCGGAAGCTGAGCCGCCTCGAAAGGTATTTTGAGGATGTCGGCGAGACTGAAGCCCACGCCGTTTTGGCTGTGATCAAAGATCAGCATCGGGTGGAAGTGACGATTCCCTTCCCTGGGGTGATTGTCCGTGCTGAAGAATCCAGCGAGGACATGTACGCATCCGTCGACTTAGTGGTTGAAAAGCTTGAGCGGCAGATCCGTAAGTATAAAACGCGGATTAACCGCAAAGCACGCCAGGATGTTAGCTTCCGCAGTGGTTACAAAGAGCATGCGCGGGAGATGGAAGCGGCTCCCGTGGCGGTGCAAGATGAGGAAGAGCTTGATCTCGTGCGAACAAAGCGTTTCGAGTTCAAGCCGATGGATGCGGAAGAAGCAATGCTTCAAATGGACATGCTTGGACACAACTTCTTCGTGTTCACCAACGCCGCATCCAACCAAGTGAATGTGATTTACAAAAGGAAAGATGGGAAATACGGGTTGATCGAACCTGAGTGATAAGAAAGCCCCCGCTATGAAGGCGGGGGCTTTTACTTTGCGCGCTTGAACCTAGGAAGTGGCATCAACTGCAAATGCTGGCAGCGCCCCCGTCTTCCCCAGCTTGAAGGCAACGACCCGATCGTTTTGGATGGCTCCTCACTGTTTTTTTGTTTGATAAGATGTCGTGGCGATTGTAGAAAAGTACCCGACCTGTGTTATGATAGCAAAGGACAGACAAAGATTCTCTCTATTCCGACTGGTGAGATGCAGGAGGTTTCAATTACATGAAAGTGTTGACTGTTGTGGGGGCGAGACCGCAATTCATCAAGGCGGCTCCCGTATCGCGCGTAATTCGCGAACGCGCGCAAGAGGTGCTGGTACATACCGGGCAACATTATGATAAATCGATGTCAGACGTTTTCTTTGAAGAGTTGCACATTCCTGTGCCGGAATACCATCTCCACGTCGGCTCCAAATCACATGGGGCCCAAACGGGGGAGATGCTGGCTAAAGTGGAAGAAGTCATCGTAAAAGAGAAGCCGGATTGCGTGTTGGTATATGGCGACACCAACTCCACCTTGGCAGGCGCGCTTGCAGCCAGCAAACTGCATATTCCCGTCGCCCATGTGGAAGCTGGCTTGCGCAGTTTCAATCGGCGGATGCCGGAAGAGATTAACCGCGTGTTGACGGACCATGTGTCTGAATGGCTGTTCTGCCCCACGCAGACGGCGGTGAACCACCTGCGCACGGAAGGCATCACCAAAGGCGTTCACTTGACCGGCGATGTGATGCTGGATGCGGTTCGTTATAACAGCCGCCTGGCCGATGAAAAATCGACGATCCTGTCCGACTTAGGTCTGGAAGCCGGTAGCTATGTGCTGATCACCTTGCATCGTGCAGAAAACACTGATGATCCGGCCCGACTCAGCCAAATCATCGGTGCCATCAACGAATTGCCGGTGCCGGCGGTATTGCCGCTCCATCCTCGTACCAAAGGCAAGCTGGCGCCGCTCGGCTTGGAAATCACCAATCCAAACGTGAAGCTGATTGAGCCAATCGGCTATCTGGATATGCTGCAATTGGAAGTGAACGCTAAGAAAATCTTGACCGATTCCGGCGGGGTGCAAAAAGAAGCGTTCTTCGCCAAAGTGCCTTGCATCACTATGCGCGACGAAACAGAATGGACCGAGACGGTCGAACTGGGCACCAATGTCTTGGTGGGTGCAGATCAAACCCGCATCTTGGAAGCAGTCAACGGATTTGAAGTCGATTTCTCCCAAGTGCACGAAGTGTTTGGCGATGGGCGCGCGGCTGAGAAGATCATGGATCAACTGCAAAAAGACTTGGGCAAATAAGCGAGGTGAACCGGCTCTTTCCGCAAGAGGGAAGGGGCCGGTTTTTTGTTGGATCGCTTGAGGTATGAGCGATCCCAAGCGGGAAATCATGTCATGAAGTGGGGAAGACGCTTATGAGTGGCGCGGCGAAATCTCGCTCCGCGCACCTGTCACGCCAATGTCAAACTTGACTATTTTTCAAAAGGGATACCCAAACCGAGACCATTTATGTTACAGTGTCACTAGTTTCTATTACGATGCTGTAACAAAGTGACAATAATATTACAATATACACAGTTTTTATGTTTTCGAGCCAAGCGTGCAGGTCCCAGATAGAAAGGCCGGGAAACGTTTTGGCTGTAGCAACCGCCTCGATGAGAGGCCTGAGATAGATTCAGCTATAATGGAGAAAATCGGTTGTACGAAAACATGACAGTGATCATAAATCGGAATGGATATAAGGAGACGTGAAGAAGTTGCGTATCTGGTTAGCCAATCATTATGCCGTTCCCCCGAATATTGCGGGAATTACGCGTCATTATGAACTGGCGCGCGAATGGGCGCAGGAGGAAGAGGCAGAAGTAACCCTGTTTTTGTCCAAATTTGTTCATCCGCGCCGCACATTTATCACAGAGGCTGAAAAAGAGGGAATCGAGAAGGTGAAAGGGCTGAAGTTGAATTGGCTTTGGTCTTTTCCCCACAAGCAGAACGATTTTCGCCGCATCATCAACATGGGAAGCTTTGCGGTTGTCTTCTTTTTAGCTGGTTTGTTGAAGAAAAAACCGGATGTGTTGATCGCTTCTTCGCCCCATTTGTTCACGGCTTTTGCGGGCTGGATGCTAGCTAAGCTAAAAGGTTGCCCGTTTGTGCTGGAAGTGCGCGACTTGTGGCCAGACTCCCTGATCAAGATGGGTGGATTGAACAACAAACATGTGGTCAAGTTGCTCACTTGGATGGAGTCGTTCCTGTATCGGAACGCGGACAAGATCATCGTCTTGACGGAGCATCAACGCACGTTTATCGCCGACAAGGGAATCGACCCGAACAAAATCGACTTGATCCCCAACGGGATTGTAGTGAGCTCTTGGCAGCCAAATCCGGAGAAGCGGACCGCTTTTCGGCGTAAGATGGGCGTGACCGAGGATCAATTTGTGGCTATTTACACCGGGGCGCACGGCCCGGCCAACGCATTGGAGTATGTGGTGAAAGCAGGGCGCCACTTGAAGCCGGATACAGCGATTGTCTTGATCGGGGACGGGCCTGAGAAGGAAAAATTGCAACAGATTAAGCAAGAAGAAGGGTTAGATAACATCCACCTGCTTGATCCGGTGCCCAAGTCGGAGATTTTCGACTACACCTATGCGGCCGATTGCGGGATCATTTCCTTGGCTGACAATGAGGTGTTCCGTGGGGCCCGACCCAACAAACTATTTGATTACACGTTTATCGGCTTGCCGATCATCTCCACTGTTGACGGGGAAGTGCGTGAGATCGTGGAGAAAAACCAAGTCGGGGTTTTTGCTGGGGCAGAGAATCCACAAGGGCTGGCTGAGGCGATTGAACGCGTGCGCTCATTCAGCGACCAAGAGCGGGAAGAGATTAAGCGGCGTGGACGGGAGTACATTGACCGCGAAGGGGACCGCAAAAAATTGGCCCATCGTTTCTACAATATCCTGAGAGAGTTGGTAAATCGCAAATAGGGGTGAAGCGGGCCCCGGTAAGCGGTCCGCCTCCTTTTTTATCACGGCGCAAGTGAAAAAGGTGCATAAATTTGATAAACTGATATGAGTAGCCTTTTGACAATGTCGGTGCCGAAAATGCGTTACATCATAAAAAAAACCAACTCTAAGTAGGAGATGATAAGGTGTTAGGTACCCTTAAGAAATTATTCGATCCACACGAACGGCAATTGAAGAAATTTTTCAGCATCGCGGATCACATTGACTCGCTGGAAGCAGAGTTTCAAGCATTGAGCGATGCGGAATTAAGAGGAAAAACGGATGAGTTCCGGACCCGACTGGAAAAAGGGGAGACGCTGGACGACCTTCTGCCAGAGGCGTTTGCCGTGGTGCGTGAAGCGGCGAAACGCGTGTTGAACATGCGCCATTTCCGCGTGCAGCTCGTGGGGGGAATGGTGCTTCACCAAGGAGACATCGCTGAGATGAAAACGGGGGAAGGGAAAACCCTCGTGTCCACTTTGCCCGCGTATTTGAACGCGTTGGAAGGCAAGGGTGTCCATATCGTTACCGTCAACGATTATCTGGCCAAGCGGGACAAAGAGTGGATGGGCCAGGTGTTTGAATTCCTGGGGTTGACTGTGGGCCTAAATTTGCCGATGATGTCGCCAGAGGAAAAGCGGGCCGCTTATCAAGCGGATATCACCTTCGGTACGAACAATGAGTTTGGCTTCGACTATCTGCGGGACAACATGGTGTTGTACAAGGAACAATTGACCCAGCGGGAGCTGAACTTCGCGATCATCGACGAGGTGGATAGCATCTTGATCGACGAAGCGCGGACGCCGCTCATTATCAGTGGGCAAGCCAACAAGGCGACCGACTTGTACTACACCGCCGACAACATCGTGCGTCGCTTGAAAGAAGGCGATGATTACACGATCGACATCAAGACCAAACAGGTATCGCTGACGGAAGACGGCGTGAAAAAAGTGGAGAACTTCCTCGGTGTCGACAACTTGTACGACATGAAGCACGTTACGTTGAACCATCACATTCAACAGGCATTGAAAGCGCATGCCATCATGAAGCGCGACGAAGATTATGTAGTGAATGAAGACGGCGTCGTGATCGTGGATGAATTTACAGGCCGTTTGATGTATGGCCGCCGCTACAGCGATGGGTTGCACCAGGCGATTGAAGCCAAAGAAGGGTTACAAGTGCAGCGTGAAAGCATGACGCTGGCCACCGTCACCCTGCAAAATTACTTCC
Organism: Laceyella tengchongensis; assembly: GCF_900182735.1. NCBI lineage: Bacteria > Bacillati > Bacillota > Bacilli > Caryophanales > Thermoactinomycetaceae > Laceyella > Laceyella tengchongensis. The sequence goes on from NZ_FXTU01000005.1 coordinate 212,036, forward strand.
GCCTGTACAAAAAGTTGTCTGGGATGACCGGTACGGCAAAGACGGAAGAAGAAGAGTTCCGCAAAATCTACAACATGGATGTTTATCAGATACCGACCAACCGCCCACAATTGCGCGAAGACTTGTCGGATGTGCTATACAAAACGGAAGAGGCCAAGTTTAACGCGGTGGTGGAAGAGATTGCTCAACGCCACGCCAAAGGGCAACCTGTGCTGGTAGGTACTGTCTCGATCGAAAAATCGGAGCGCCTGTCCCGGTTGCTGAAGAGACGCGGCATCCCGCATGAGGTGTTAAATGCGAAAAACCACGCCCGAGAAGCGGAGATTGTGGCGCAAGCCGGACAGCGTGGGGCGGTGACCATCGCCACCAACATGGCTGGCCGCGGAACGGACATCGTGCTGGGAGAAGGTGTGGCCGAACTGGGTGGTTTGCACATCATCGGAACCGAGCGACATGAGAGCCGGCGGATCGATAACCAGTTGCGTGGACGTTCGGGACGCCAAGGCGATCCAGGTTCCTCCCAGTTTTACCTCTCCTTGTCGGATGATCTGATGCGCCGCTTCGGTGGGGAAAACCTTGAAAGCATGCTGGAGCGGTTGGGGTTGCCTGAAGACCAGCCCATCGAAGGCAAAATGTTCTCCCGTGCGGTGGCCAATGCGCAACGCAAGGTGGAGGCCAACAACTTTGACGCCCGTCGTTGGGTGTTGCAGTATGACGATGTCTTGAATCAACAGCGGGAAGTAATTTATAAGCAACGCCGCGAAGTGTTGGAAAGCGACGACCTCAAGGATGTCGTGCTCAACATGGCCAAAGCGGCGATTGAGAACATCGTGCAAGTCCACACCTCCGAGGACTTGGAAGAGGAATGGAATCTCGAGGCGATTGTGGAGTATGCCAACAATAACCTACTGCCCGAAGGTCGCCTGACAGAAGAAGATTTGGAAGGCAAAGATCCGTCGGAGATGGTGGACGACATCTTTGAAGAAGTGAAGAAATACTACCAAGAACGCCAGGAGGAACTGGGGAACGAGCGCTTGCAGGAGTTTTCCAAAGTGGTGATTCTGCGCGCTGTCGACCGGAAGTGGATGGATCACATCGACGCGATGGAACAATTGCGCCAAGGGATCCACTTGCGCGCGTACGGGCAAGACAATCCGCTTCGCGCTTACCAGTTTGAAGGCTTCGCCATGTTTGAGGCGATGATTCAAGAAATCCAAGAAGAGATTGTCAAGTATGTGATGAAATCAGTTATCGCGGAAGAAGAAGAGTTGGAGCGCGAAGAAGTCGCTGTCAATCCGACCGCCGTTTCCGGCAGTTCCGAGCAGGAAGCGGATGCGCCGAAAAAGGAGCCCATTCGCCGGGCGGATAAAGTGGGCCGCAATGACCCATGCCCTTGCGGAAGCGGCAAAAAGTACAAAAACTGTTGCTTGAAAAATGGATAAGTCGTGACTGTCGGGCAACGAAAGGTAGGGAGTCCCTCCCTGCCTTTTTAAAGTGAGAGGTTTGGCGATATAATAGGCATAAACAGTCAGTCGAGGTGACGTGAAAAATGGAAATGAGTGAAATCAAACAACAGCTAGCGACTACAGCCAAGCGTTTGGCGGACATCAGGGGGTCTCTTTGACCTCGATCAAAAAAAGGCGCGCTTGAGTGAACTGGAAGAGCAAATGGCTTCGCCTACCTTCTGGGACAATCAAGAAGAGGCGCAAAAAGTGATCGATGAGATGAAGCATCTCAAAGATCAGATTGAAGTGATGACGGGGTTGGAAGAGAGTCAGGAAGAGTGCCAGCTGATGCTCGAACTGATGAACGAGGAAGGCGAAGACGCCGGCTTGCAGGAGGAGTTGGCCAAAGCGGTGCGCTCCTTGTCCAAAGAGATTGATGCGTTTGAGCTGGCGCTGATGCTGAGCGAGCCGTATGACCGCAACTCGGCTATCCTGGAACTCCATCCCGGCGCAGGGGGGACCGAATCTCAAGACTGGGCGGAAATGCTGTTGCGCATGTATACCCGTTGGGCTGAGCGGAGCGGTTACAAAGTGGAAACGTTGGACTACCTGCCTGGGGAGGAAGCAGGTGTCAAAAGCGTGACGCTTCTGATCAAAGGGGTTAACGCCTATGGCTACCTCAAGGCGGAAAAAGGGGTACACCGGCTTGTGCGCATCTCGCCATTTGACGCTTCGGGTCGCAGACACACCTCCTTCGTGTCTTGCAATGTGATGCCTGAAATTGATAATGATGTGGAGATTGAGGTGCGTCCCGACGAGTTGAAAATAGACACTTATCGCTCCAGTGGCGCGGGTGGACAGCACGTTAACACCACCGATTCGGCGGTCCGCATCACGCACATTCCCACCGGGGTCGTCGTGACGTGCCAATCAGAGCGCTCCCAGATCAAGAACCGGGAAAAAGCGATGAAAATCCTGAAGGCCCGTCTCTATGAGCGCAAGTTGGAAGAGCAACAGAAAGAGATGCAAGCACTGAAAGGGGAACAGACGGAGATTGGCTGGGGGAACCAGATTCGCTCATACGTCTTCCACCCTTACAGCTTGGTCAAAGACCACCGCACGCAAACGGAAGTCGGCAATGTGCAGGCAGTGATGGATGGAGAGATCAATGCGTTCATCGAAGCATACCTGCGCCAGATGATGAACAAAAAGGGGTAAGAAGGAAAAATCGGCGCACGCCTAGAATGGGTTGTCAAGATGTGCGACAAACGGCGCGGTATCATGCCATGGGCGGCCGTGTCAATAAGCTCCCAACGGCATAAGGTTAGGACATCACCGTTTGAGATGGAGGGGAACCAACGTGACCAACTGGAAGCATATTGTGTGTGATCAAGGGGAAGGATGGGCTCAGCTGACCCTGTCTCGCCCTAAAGTGTTGAATGCGTTGAGCCGAGAAGTGTTGACGGAGTTGGATACCGCAATCGATTGGGTGGAGCGCAATGACGCGGTGCGTGTGTTGATCATCACCGGTGCGGGAGACAAGGCGTTTGTGGCGGGTGCCGACATCACCGAATTGAACCAGATCGAAAGCAGTGAGGAAGCGGAGCGGACGGCGCTCCTCGGACAAAGGGTATTTGCCCGGTTGGAAGAGCTGGATAAGCCAGTCATCATGGCGATCAACGGATTTGCCCTTGGCGGTGGCATGGAGTTGGCGATGTGCGGGGACATTCTCTTGGCTAGCGAAAAGGCCAAATTCGGCCAGCCGGAGATCAATCTGGGCGTCATTCCCGGTTATGGGGGAACGCAACGGCTCAGCCGTTTGGTCGGCAGGCAGATGGCGAAATACCTCTGTATGACAGGGATCATGCTGACTGCAGATGAAGCGGCCCGTTGCGGACTGGTGCAAAAAGTGGTGCCGCCAGAGGCGCTACTAGAGGAAGCGAAGCGTTTGGCTGAAACATTGGCGAAGAAAGCGCCCATTGCTCTCAAATACATCAAAAAAGCCATTCATCATGGGGTCGACATCGATCTTCCGTCCGGACTCAGATTAGAAGCTTCTTATTTTGGGTTGACGTTTGACACAGTCGACCGCAAAGAGGGGATGGACGCGTTCCTTAACAAGCGGGAGCCCCGTTTTACAGGAAAATAAGCTTCGCCGCGGCCGGCTTACATCGCCGGTCTTTTACGTTGTATCCATTAGGGCGTGTCTGGCCAATCAAGTTGGTGGGGAAGAAGCGGTGGAAAAACCTTTTCTCGAGGAGCGCCGATGCACAAGTGAAGCGAAGGAGAAATTGGTTTTGGAGCCGCTGGCCTATTCATCAGACACGCCCTAGACTGAGGCGGGCCTAGCAATTGAAGCCGACATCGGCGAGGTAGTAGGTTAGAATGAATCAGGCACGCCCTAATGGGAGTCTTCATGGGGACAAAGGAGGTTGAGTGATGGATATGATAATGATTGGCGGGGGCGCCGTCGTCTTGGTGGTGGCAGTGATCATCATCGTGAGCGTCATCGTCGGGAAGAAAAGAAAGCAAGAAGTGGAGGAGCTCGAAAAGATGTTTCCGGGTGGAAGCATGTCGAGCGATAACATAAAAATCAGCGTGGAAAAAGTACGCCGGACAACCATGGAGCGGGAACGCCGTAAGAAACAGCGAATTCACCGAGAAAGACCCAAAGAAGGGCAGAAGACGTTACCATATGAGGATCAAGAAATTATTTATCGTGATGATATACAGGGTGGAGAGTTAAACAAAGAAGTTAACGATTCGCAGGGTGAAAAAGAGACTGTTTCTGAGTCTAAGCGTTCTAGCCGCACGCGTTCCAACCTCTTCAAATCGCGTGGCAAGAAACAAGCAGACGATCTGGATCAAACCCAGGCGCAGGAAGCGGAGACGGCGCTGGATGGCGAAGGGGACAAAACGCTTGCCGTGCGCAAAAAGACCCGGAAAACATCGCGCGAGATGCCGGTCGTTGAAAATGAGCCGGCTGCCGAAGAAAATACCGACGCAGCCAAGAGTCGGCGTTTGTACAAGCGCAGTTTGTTGAAAGCGTCGGACGAGAACCGGGAAACCTCGCAGATCCCAAAAGCCAGCTTGATCGACACGCAGATGTATGTCGGGGAAGATGAACAGAAAGAGGAGCAAAAGCCCACCTTGTCCCGCTCGCAAGCGAAAGGCGGGCGCAACTGGTTTAAAAAATAGGCAGAGGTGATCACGCATGATGAAGAGCAAACAGCGGATGATTCTTCTCTCGGGAGTGAGCGCAATCGCCCTCGTGGTATCCGGTTGCGGCGGTAATAGCGCCAAACAAGAGCCGACTCAGTCCAAAGAGGCGCAAGCGAACTTGACAGCGGACAAAATCTATGCAAACAACTGTGCATCCTGCCACGGAGGCAATCTTCAAGGAGGGTTTGGACCGAGCCTGGAGAAAATCGGTAGCAAACTGAAGAAAGAGCAGATTGTGGAAATCATGCAAAAAGGCAAGGGCAGCATGCCTTCGCAAGGACATATCTCCAGCCAGGATCAAGAGAAATTGGCGGCTTGGTTGGCAGAGAAAAAGTGACGCTTCATCTATCGGGATGACCAAAAAGAACATGGGAAGTGAAGAGCGGTGGACGCACAAACCTGTGTGATTCATCGCTCTTTTTTTTATGCAATGCATTGAATAAAAATAAATATAGATGTATAATAATGCAAAACGATCCAATGGCATGTGATAAGTGATGGGGAGGCTAGTGATGAAAACAGCGGTTATCGGTTCGACGGGGTATGGCGGGGCGGAGTTGATTCGGCTAATCGAAGGGCATCCGCATTTGGAACTGGCGATGCTGATTTCCACTTCACAGGCGGGAGATGCATTGTCCCAGGCTTATCCACATTTGCGACATCTCGCCTACACTTTTCAGGAGCTTGATATCGCACAGATCGGCCAGGAGGCTGAGCTGGTGTTTTTGGCGACACCGCCCGGTGTGAGCGGAGAATTAACTCCTCAGTTGCGGGCGCAAGGGAAGTTGGTTATTGACCTGTCGGGGGATTTCCGCCTGAAAGACGGACGGAGCTATGAGGATTGGTACAACCGAAAAGCGGCGCCAGACAAGTGGCTTGCCGAAGCGGTGTACGGACTTCCGGAATGGTTTGCAGAAGAGATTCGTACCGCTGATCTGATCGCCAATCCCGGTTGTTATCCGACGGCGACGCTGCTGGGCTTGCTTCCCCTGCTTCAGCATCGGATGATTGACCAGCGGGCTTTGGTGATCGATGCCAAGTCGGGTGTGACCGGCGCAGGGCGCAAGGTGGATCAGTCATTGCTTTTTAGTGAAGTGAATGAGAATCTACGCCCATACAAAGTGGATGGACACCAGCATATCCCTGAGATTGAGCAAGCGGCTGAACGGCTTGCGGGTGCAGAAGTGCGGGTGCGGTTTGTTCCGCATTTGGTGCCGATGAACCGGGGGATCTTGGTTAGTCTCTATGCACCGATGTTGCATAAATATACGACAACAGAGGTGCTTCACATGTATGAGGAAGTGTATGAGGACGCGCCATTTGTTCGCATCGTGGAGTCTGGCTGGCCGTCGACCAAAGCGGTACAAGGTAGCAACTTTTGCGATATCGGTGTCCATGTGGATGAACGGACGGGGTGGATCACGGTCTTGTCTGTGATCGACAATCTGATGAAAGGCGCAGCGGGGCAAGCGGTTCAAAACGCTAATCTGCGGATGGGTTGGGCTGCCACAGCCGGATTGATGCAGTCGCCGCTGTTTCCATAAAAAGGGGGAGCGAAGATGGGGAAAGAATCAGGGGTTTTGTCACCTGCATTCACAGTGCAAAAGGGAGCGTGCATCACTTCGCCCAAAGGGTTTAAAGCGGCAGGGATGCATGTGGGTATCAAACGCAAGCGGCCCGATTTGGGAGCAATCGTATGCGAACGGGAAGCGACGGCTGCCGCTGTATATACAGTCAATGCCTTTCAGGCGGCGCCGATCCAAGTAACCCAAGATAGTTTGGGAGTGTCCGGGAAATTGCGAGGTGTGGTCGTCAACAGCGGCAACGCCAATGCCTGCACTGGACGGCAAGGGATGATGGATGCCTATGCGATGCGGGCGAAGCTGGCCGAAGAACTTGCCTGTCCGCAAAGCATGGTGGCGGTAGCTTCGACCGGTGTTATTGGTGTATTGATGCCGATGAACAAGGTGATTCAGGGCATTGAAGCGCTGGTACCGAAGTTAAAAGCGCCAGACACTTCGTTTGCGGAAGCGATCTTGACGACTGACACATGCACGAAGCAAGTGGAAGTGAGCGTGGAGATTGAGGGCAAACCGGTGACCATTGCAGGGGTGGCCAAAGGCTCCGGCATGATTAAGCCCAATATGGCCACCATGCTGGCGTTTATCACTACCGATGCGGTGATTGAACCGGAGATTCTCCAATCTTTGCTGTGGAAGACCACTGATCAGACATTCAACATGATCACAGTCGATGGGGATACAAGCACCAACGACATGGTTTTGGTGATGGCAAGTGGGGAAGCCGGGCATGCTCCCCTCGACATGCACCATGCTGATTGGTCCAAATTCCAACAAGCGTTTCAGTATGTCTGCCAAGAGTTAGCCAAGATGATCGCCCGTGACGGAGAAGGGGCGACGCGCTTGATCGAGGTCGTGGTTGAAGGGGCGATCCACGAACAGGAAGCGCAAAACATCGCCAAAGCGGTGGTCGGTTCCAGCCTGGTGAAGACGGCGGTGTTTGGCGCTGACCCCAATTGGGGGCGAATTGTGTGCGCGGCTGGTTACGGCGAGCCTTCTTTGCGACCGGAATCAATCGATGTTTACCTGGGACACGTGCAAGTGATTGGGGGAGGCATGCCGTTGCTATTTGATGAAGAACAGGCGCGCGAGGAGTTGAACCAGGAGAAAGTAATCATCCGCGTCAATCTGCATCGGGGCCAGGCCACGGCGACGGCGTGGGGATGTGATTTGACATATGAATACGTGCGCATCAATGCCAGCTACCGCACGTAACGGGAAGGAGAGGCTGATGGAACAGCTGATTGTGCTAAAAGTGGGAGGCAGTGTTCTGGAACGGATTCATCCGGCGTTTTTTGCCCAATGTTTTGACGCATGGCGCGCAGGAACGCAAGTGGTCATCGTTCATGGCGGCGGCCCGATGATATCGCGATTGATGGAAAAGCAAGGGAAAAAGCCCTTGTTCATCGAGGGGCGGCGCGTGACCGATGAAGAGACGTTGTCGCTGGTGCAGATGGCTTTGTCCGGACATGTGAACAAGCAATTGGTGACGCAACTGATCAACCAACAAGTGGCGGCCATTGGCATAAGCGGGGTGGACTTAGAGCTGTTGAAGGCGGAACCCGCGGCCCCTGAGTTGGGTTATGTCGGCCGTGTCACCGACGTGAATGTGGAGGCGCTCGATCATGTGCTTAAGCAAGGCTGGATGCCAGTCATCGCCTCTGTGGGAGTGGATGGAGATGGTCAAGTGTACAACATCAACGCGGATGAGGCTGCGGCGGCGATTGCTGTTGCTATGTGTGCCGACCAGCTGATTTTATTAAGTGACGTTGACGGCATCCAAATCGGTGGCCAATTGCTCCAGGAAGCAGACCCCGCGACCATAGAACAGGGGATTGCGGACGGGGCGATCACGGGAGGCATGATTCCGAAAGCGAGGTCGGCTTTGCAATCGCTGGCGCAAGGGATTCCCGAAGTGCGTATTGTGAACGGCGCTCATGCCAATGGGTTTAAACAGGGTGCGGGTACCCGCATCGTCAATCAAGAGGTGATCGACCATGGGATTGTTTCCGACGTATCTCCAGCATGAGATTCACTTCGTTGATGGAACTGGCGCCGTGTTGGTGGATGAGTCTGGCAAGGAATATCTCGACTTTGCCTCTGGGATCGGCGTGGTGAACTTAGGTCACCGACACCCGCGGATTGAGCAAGCCCTCATCACTCAGGCGCAAGGAATCTGGCACACGTCCAATTTGTTTGCCAGTTCCTTGCAACAGGAAGTGGCGAACCTCTTGTGCAAGATGAGTGGATTGGGTGCCGTCTTTTTCGCCAACAGTGGGGCGGAAGCCAATGAAGCGGCGATTAAGTTCGCCCGCCGTTGGGCCAAGATGGTGAAAATCATTCAGGAGCCGGAAATCATCACTTTTCAGCGCTCATTCCACGGACGGACATTGGCGACGTTGACGGCGACCGGGCAAGACAAAGTGAAAGATGGTTTCTCCCCATTGCCGGCGGGATTTCGCATTTTGCCGTACGGGGACATTCAGGCGGTCAAGCAAGCCACAGGAGCGACGACGGCGGCGGTGCTTTTGGAGCTGGTGCAAGGGGAAGGAGGCGTTCGACCGGCTGATCCAGCGTTTGTCCAAGCGTTGGCGGCTTGGTGTCGGGAGAAAAACATCTTGTTGATGATTGATGAGGTGCAAACTGGCATGGGCCGGACAGGGCATTGGTTCGCCTATCAAAAGTACGGGATTGAGCCAGATGTGGTCACTTTGGCCAAGGGATTGGGCAACGGTTTCCCTGTAGGGGCGATGCTAGCCAAAGCAGCTTGGAAAGAAGTATTGGGACCTGGATCACATGGGACGACATTTGGTGGTGGTCGTTTGGCGATGGCGGTGGCTCGAGCCGTGTTGGAAGAGTTGTCGCAACCATCCATGATGGCTGAAATACGGGATAAAGGTACATGGCTTAGACAACTGTTGGAGAAAGAGCTGCGCGGATTAACAAGCGTACAGGAAATCCGCGGCGAAGGGCTGATGTTAGGGATAGAGCTGAACACTTCGGCCGGCCCGGTGGTTAAATCGCTGTTGGAGCAAGGATTGGTCACGCTGGTGGCCGGGGAGAACGTCTTGCGCTTGTTGCCGCCCTTGGTGGTAACGCACGGCCAAATTGTCCGTGCCGTTTCGTTGATTAAAGAAGTGGTGCAGGAATGGGAATGGACGGCCCCGGTTCCAGCCGACTAGCGCATGCCGGATTCACCGATGGCGGCTGAAACCGTTTTTCCATGGCCGCTTCCGGGTGAGGGGAGCGTTCATGGAAATGGGCCGGCGAAGAACGAAATCGAAAGGGCTGAGGAAACATGATCGAAGCGCCTTTGGCGACGGAATGGACAGATAAGGATTTCATCGGTTTGGCCAATTGGGGGCCTGAGGAGGCGGAAGCGTTTTTGCAGCATGCCCTGCAATTGAAGGCCGACAAAGCGGAGTGGGTGAAGAAAGCCCCGTTGCAAGGAAAAAATTTGGGTATGATCTTTGATAAGCCGTCGACCCGGACGCGCATTTCGTTTGAAGTGGGCATGGCTCAATTGGGTGGTCACGCGCTGAATCTCCATCGACAAGAGTTGCAATTGGGGCGGGGAGAGACGATAGAGGATACGGCCCGCGTGCTGTCGCGGTATGTGGATGCGATTTTGATCCGCACCCATAGCCACGACTTGGTTACCCAATTGGCAGAAGCGGCGGACATTCCAGTGATCAACGGGTTAACGGAGCGGGAGCATCCCTGTCAAGCTTTGGCGGACATCATGACCCTGGCTGAGTGCAAAGGGGAGTTGGCCGGCCGTATTTGTTGCTATGTAGGAGACGGCAACAATGTGTTGCATTCGTTGATGCACATCGCGGCGCTGACCGGCATGCATCTGTCCATTTCCACGCCGAAAGGCTATGAACCCAGTCCGGCGATCTGGCAAGAAGCGGAGGCCATCGCCCGCGTCACTGGTTCTACCTTCTCCTTCAGTTATGATCCGGCGCAATCGGTCAAAGACGCCGATGCTGTGTACACGGACGTGTGGGCGAGCATGGGGCAAGAAGAGGAGAAGGAGCAACGGGCGCAGGCATTTGCTGGGTACCAGGTCAACCAGGAGCTGATGAGCCGCGCGAAACCAGATGCGATTTTCATGCACTGCTTGCCCGCTTATCGCGGCTTGGAAGTAAGCGCCGACGTAATCGACGGCCCGCAATCGGTGGTATTCCAGCAAGCGGAAAACCGCCTGCACGCACAACAGGCCTTGTTGCTCGGTTTGTTGTTATCATCATCGTGAGCCCCGGCCGGACGCTTCAAAAAACAGAGCCCGGGGCTGATATACGTACAATCTCGCTGGCCAATTGGCCGGCTTTTTTCTTTGTGGCGAGTTGGCAACCAGAGGATTAATCAAGACAAAAATGGGGAAAAGTCATCGAAAGAAATGAAGGGTGAAACGAAGCATAGTTTTCTATTTCGTCACTCTTTTCATGATCTGGTTTAATATAATGAAGATATCGAACAGATCGTGATGATGAGCCAGCATCTGGTTGAGAGCAAAGGAGTTAACGCGTGATGTCTTATCAAATAGGAATAGAGCTCTCCGCCTCTTTTTTCAAACTGGTGGAAGTGAAAAAACGACGAAAATCCATGGAACTACAACAGATGGTGGTTCATCCTTTGCCTAGCATTTGGGCCAGAGAGCCGTACTTCCTGGAACGTGAAGAATTGATCCAAACCATACAGGAGGCCTTGCTGGGGCGGCGATTGCACACGGAGCGCGTTCGTATCGGCATCAATTGCCGGGAAGTGATTTTCAAAAGGTTGATGGTGCCGGAAATGCGGAAACGGCAATACCGCACTTACATCAAAGAGCAACTGATTCCTCTGTTGGAGCTTCCGTTTCCCGATCCGGTGTTTGACTATCAGCTCATCGATCATGTGTGGGCGGATGGGGATCGCCAAGAGATCATGTTGGCTCTGATGTCCCGCTCGTACAGGGATGCACTGGTACGATGCTTCCGCTTTTGCGGCTTAGATCCGGTGCAGATTGATATCGCTCCTTTCTGCCTCTATCGCTGGTCCAATGCTTATCGTGGACTCATCGCCCCGCAGTCGCTGATTTTGCAAATTTCCAAACTGGGTGTGGAAGCGAGCTTTTTCAGCGACAATCAATTGATCGACACCCAAGTGTTTTCCCTGCCGGTGGCGGATTATATGGAGGGAGAGGATCGACCGCACCCCAATCCGCTTCATCCTCTGTTAGAGAGTGAGGAAGAGATCAATGCGTATGGTGAAGCATTGCTGGCCAAGCTGTACGGACTGATGGATGAGAAGAAGCAGCGGATGTTTGCGTGTCCGCAAGCGGAATGGGTGCTGGCGGGCGAGGGATTGGATATGTTTTTATTGGAACATTGGCTAGAGCAGAACCAATTGGCCAAAGTCACCCAAGCCCCAGCGGCGGAGCTAGTCATGTCCGAAGCGCTAAAAGAGAAAGCGTTGCGCTTTGTGGGAAGCTCGCTTGCTGTCCCGCTCGGCTTGATGGTAGGCGAGAAGGAGGGGATGGGACGATGAATTTTTTGCCGCCCCAACCGCTGTCCCGCCGCTTTTTTTTCTGGTGGCTGAGTTTGATTTTGTTGGTCGTGGGAGCTGGGATCGGCGGTGTTTTATACTTTGATCGGGTGCTGGAGAAGAAAGTGACCCGCATAGAAGACGCCGTGATTGAAAAGCGGCGCGCTGTCAGCGAAGCAATGCTAGAAGAAAGCAAAGAACAGAAGTTTTACGACAAGTACCAAGCGTTTTTCACCTACCGCGACACCATTGAACGTGCTGAGGGGAAACGCCAAGCTTGGAAAGAAGCGGCGGAAGCCATTGTCACTACCATGCCCGCGGGTGCTCGGCTGTTTCAGTTGCAAGGGCTGGGCAATCGGCTGGATGGCTGGGCTTTGTTTCCCTCCATGCAAGAAGCGTCCGACTTTGTGAGCAAGCTGGCGCAAGAAGAGAACGAACATTTCAGCGAAGGCTGGATCGATTGTGTCGGCGATCAATGCGCTGCGGCCAAAGTGAAAAAAGAAGCGGATAAAAATCAAGTCATTGTGCGGTTTCACTTCGCTCTGCAAAAGGAAAAAGAAAGTGTTCCGCTATCGCAAGGAGGTGACTGACCATCCGGCAACCCATCCCCCCAAAACGCTGGAAGTCGGGGAAAACATTGAGCTTTCTCTGGTGCCTGGGGTTGGTCGGCTTACTCGGGCTGGCTTACCATCAATTGCAACCGGACTATCTGGAGTACCAGCAACTGAAGCAAGAAGGCGAACGGCTGACGAGAAATTTGAAGCGGTATGAAAAATATACTGCTTCCACTTACCAGTTGCCGATCGAACCTTCACAGGCAGAGTTGGCCGGATTGGAAAAAAAGGTCCCCGTCATGCAAAACCAGCCGGATTATGTGGTCCAGTTGGAACAAGCCGTCAATACGGCGGGCGCATCCTGGAAAAAAATAGAGCTGCTCGATGATATCAGCGAGCTGTTCAAGTCTCCCGCCCAAGCGAAGGACTCGCCGGCGATTCCGCCTGATACGGATGTGGTGAACGAACAATTAGGTATCGTTTCGTCCGAAGCCCTGCGGCCAATCTGGATTAAGCTAGAGGTTCAAGCCACCCAGAACCAATTCACCAACTTGTTGCACCAACTGCAACAAGGGGAACGCCTCGCCACCGTTGTCGGTTGGAATTATCAATGGACAGATGACACCAAAGCCGAGCCAGGCGTCGTGTATCTGGCACTGTACTCGTATCAGGATGAAAGAGTAAAGCAGCATCTAAAATAGCGAAACCCCTCATCAAAGGAGAGATGAGGGGTTTTATCCATATGGAAAAGAAAATGTCGCTATGGATGGAACACTGAAAAAGATAGAAGGGAGTATTTAGAATGAATGCGGGTAGATACAAGTATAGGTGCTGGACAAGGATTGATTCAGAAAGAGAATCCTGCAGTTCAGATCAAGGCAACGGCCAATGGGAAGTTATTTAAAATGACTCATACGTGTTGTGAATAAGATGCTAGGGTACTGATGGGCTAGTGTTTCCTGTTCCCTGGTATTGTTCGATTCGGGTTTCCCTTGTCAAAAAAACGAACCATTTTACGAATAGGATAGATAACTAGTTTATTTAGCATGTTTCCTCATAAGTATGATAGAATCCACGTCTTTTGCAATTAGGGGAGGAATGTGGGAGAACAGTGGAAAGGGGAACCGTCAACATGAAATGGATGGGTTGGACCGCGGTAGGGTTGGTGATGGCTGCACTCGCTTATGGGGTGGGGATGCAGCTGCCGAAACCAATGCCGTTTCCCGGGTATGTGATTATCATCGGGTTGGTGGTGATTGTGGTGATGTTTGCCGCGCTCCGATTTGGGACAGCGCTGGCGCGGCGCGAACGTGAGGAGGAGAAAGACGGAGCCGGTTGAGTTTACCAGGATCGTGGAGGATTGTCGGTCAGCGCCGGCATGAGTGGACGGGATGACCAGCCCGCCTGCATTGTTCAAGTGTCGGCTTGGAAATGTAGGCGGGCTTTGCTTTGATGCGAACAAGATGGTGCGACAAGTGGGGCAGACAGCATTTGAATGTGAACATATGTTCGTATATAATGAATATTAAACAACTCTTTTGTCCAAACAGGAGAGAGCAGAAGAAGAGGGGCCTACGTATGCATAAGGCCCCTGGCTCGGATGATCCCAATCAATGATGCGGATAGGTATGACGTTGGAAAGATGAGCTTGTCACGATAAATCAGCGGTGAAATCAGAAGTGTTGTCAGGGTTTAGCAGCATGTGCTAGCTTATTCATCTTGGGAGTGATCAGAATGGTAGGTCATCTTGAAGACAGCAATGCCAATGCAAAAACAACCCACTGCCACAGCGAAGTCCCAAAAGATGATCCGGGCGTGGATGTTGAGAGCCTGTGTGCGTTATTGTTGGAGACAAAACTCTTAACGCAAAAGGAAATCGACGAATTGATCCGCATTCAGCAGAGAATGCGCGGGTTGACCTGAACAGAATGTGTAAGAAGCTTCTGCTTTTCTATTTGTTGCCAATCAATCGATCCAAAATGGCGATGAGGATTTCCCTTATCTGGGTTTGATCTGCTTCGGGAATCGCCTTCCCTCCCCAAGTGAGGGGTTTTTCGGCCAGGGCCTGTCGCACCTCGCGTAGGTCGATGTGCGACTGAGAACGGAAGTCAGGGGAGGGACTGTCGGTGTGACCCAACAGGTAATCCACGGAGACGGAGAAGTGAGCAGCCAGCTGTTTGAGCTGGCTGGTGTCCGGCTCGTACTGGTTCCGTTCCCATCTGGAGATGGTAGCGGTGTCTACATCCAGGTGATTAGCGATGTCACCTTGCGTTTTTTTGTGTTTTTTTCTTAATTCCCTCAATCGTTCTCCTAACATACTCATGCTTAACACCCCGGTATTTTGTCATGCACAATCTAGTTTATATTTGCATTATCTACAATTTATTGTATCATCCCTGAACCGTAATTGGTATATGTAAATCGGTTTTTTTACTTATTATGCAAAAAAAGCCGTTATTTTTTTCGTTTTTGTATTTACATTTGCACTAAATGCAAATATACTTAAATTAAATAATTGCATTTAGTGCAAATAGGTGTTGCTGATGCGGACAGGCTGGGTGAAGGCGGATTGATGCCGCAACCAGCTGTTGGGGTTGATTTGGCACATATTTGGCACCTTGGTAGGACAAGTTCGGATTAATATGAAGGTAGAACGCCACTTATGGAAAAAGGGAGGATGGCGGTATGGGGAAGGCGCAAGGCACATTATATGACGTATTGTCTTACTTGGCAGTGTGTTATGATGTGGAGCTGGTGGGCGAGTACGTGAACTTGAAGACGTTGTCCAGCCGGATTGAGGCGTTGGGTTCAAAAGGGAAAACGGATGAATTTATCGCGACCGTCAAAGCGTTGGCCGAGGAGAGGGCCGAATGAGGGGGAAACAACACAACCAATAGGCGGGCCCACTGGATATGTTGTTTCGGTTTGCTTTATTTCCCCTCTGACTGCTTTAGCTTTTTTTTGATGATGAATTCAAAGGATTGTTTCAGGAAGGCAATGTCTTCTTCATCAAGGGTGATGTGATCGTATACAAAGATCCCATCAGCTAAAAAAGCTTTAACATCTTTTACTTTTCCCGAGTCATAAAGGTATTCTTCCCTTCCCAGCAGGTAGTCCATGGATACCTCATAGTAGTCGGCGAATTTCTGGATGAGGTCAAATGGGGGTTTGCGATAATCTCGTTCATAATTGGATATGGATTGATTGGGAATGCCCAAAGCCTGGGCCAGTTCGATCTGGCTCAATTTCCTTGATTCCCTGAGCAGGCGCAAGCGCTCTCCTAAGGTCATGGCTATCTCCTCCATCTAGGGTAGATTGTATCGGTGGCTTCGCTTATCTCCGATTTGTTTTTATTCTATTATATATTCTTCACTTAGTATAATCAAATAGGAGATAAAATAATTAATAATAAACGAAATGAAAAATAATATCAGCTTTTATATCTCCTTTTAGGAGAATATTGTTGTATAATTATTCATATAGAAAAATAGTGGTGCAGTTAAGGAAAGGCTGAATGATGAAGTCTTATTTGGATCAGCGCAGTCTAACGTGTTACGCCCGTGAACGCGGTGAAGGGTGTGCCTTATGCGGAATTGGCCAAGAAAGTGGACAGGTCGTCGATTTGGTTTTCAGTGAAGAGCTAAACCAGCTTGTTTATCTGGTGTGTGTGTGGAAAGAGAGGTAACGGTAATGGATACCGAAGAGCAGGAAATATGGGCCGTAGCCGCCGAGTTTAACCTCGTTTAACAGGAGGGAAAGAAATGAACGTGACGATATCGCCGGACATCATGCAACAATGCAAAGAATGGGATATTAATTGCTTTCAACTTTGCTTGTTGATTTGGATCAAATCGTTGGAGCAGGAGCAAGAGGGAATGCGTCATTTTAACCAACGGGAAGTGGCTGCTAAACTGGGGGTGAGCCGGGAAACGGTCAATAAGAACCTGGCCGTGCTGCTTAAGAAAAAGTTGATCAAGAAGGTAAACGATCATCCGCATTTCACTGAGTTCGCGTGTATAAAAGAGGTATTGGAACCAAAAGGGAGATCATAGCAGACAAGCGCTCTTTTTTTGCTTATTTATTCTCCTTTGGGGAGAAATTGGTTTTTATGATTTCCTGTTTCGTTGATCACCGTGGAGTCAGCCTGCGAGCACAATAATGAGGTGAGGTGCGTTTCTATGCGAAAAATGGTTGATACGTCTGCTCATACCGAACAGATGGAGTGGAAAAAGGTGTTGAAATGCTTAGAAAAAATGTTGTACGAGTATCCCTTGCTCAAAATTTCGTTGGAGAATGAGCGGGAATTGGAGCAGGAAGGGTTGTCCAACCTATTACCTTCCATAACTTCTTCTTATGAACATCGGACAAGCAAAGGTTATTCAGAATACCAGTCATCCACCGAGAAGTATGCGCTGTTGCGGGCGGCGAAGCAAATGAAGCTTCGACAGGTGGAGCGGGCGCTGGAGGTTTTGAACATGGAGGAAAAGGCCATTATTGAGGAAAAATACTTTAATCCGATGCGGCATTTTGACAGTTACATTTATGACAAGCTTGGTTTTTCCAAATCGACTTATCAACGCTTGAAAAAATCGGCGTTGAAAAAGCTAGCGGTCGCATTGAACATCATGTGAAGAATAGGGAGGTCCAGCCTCCCTTTTTTCATGCGGGTTGTACGGGCGGGCTTGTGAGGAACGCCGCTATGCGGAAAAAGTGAATCATGTTTGAACCATCGTTGGCACCTTAGGTGGGGAGGCTTGTGTTATCTTTAATACAAGGGATCGTGTCCCTTAAGTAGCCTCCACCGACAGAGAAATGAAATGGAAAGCTCCGATCTGGTTGATCGGAGCTTTTTTCATGCGCGGTGGCGCAAGCTGTTTGCAAGTATGATGGGTAGAAAGGGCGGGGATAGAAAGAAGGTGGTACACAATGACTGACCGATCAAAAGCCGGACGACCAACGAAGTTGACCCCGGCGTTGCAGGAGAAGATCGTCACAGTGATCCGTGGGGGCAATTATATTGAGACGGCTGCCGCCTACGCAGGCATTTCCAAACAGACGCTATACAATTGGCTCCGCAGAGGGGCACGACAAAAGTCCGGGCAATATCGGGAGTTTGCCCTTGCTGTGGAACAGGCGCTGGCGGAAGCGGAAATGCGAGATTTGGCGTTGATCGAACAAGCGGCCCGCGACGGGAAGTGGCAAGCGGCCGCCTGGCGTCTGGAGCGGCGTTTCCCCAAACGCTGGGGCCGGCAGGATTATTTGGATCTTCTCATGCAGGAGCGGCAGACGCAGGTGCAAGCGAAAAAGAAACAGATTAAGGTGCAGTTAAGCCCGTCGGCGGCAGAGGGGGAGTGAGGCATGCATAGGGATTTGTTCGCCCCGGATGGGTATGTGCATGAGGAATACCAGCTCTTTGTGCAAGATGAACCAGAGTGCGAAGAGACAATTGCAGGGTACCATGCCCATCCCAAACAACAAGTGTTGCATCAAAGCCCCGCCCGTTTTCGCATCGCCACTTGCGGCAGGCGGTGGGGAAAAACGCTGGCCTGCTCGATGGAGATGATGAAGTTCGCCTTGGAGAACGAACGCGCATTGTGTTGGTGGGTGGCCCCTTACTACCGTCAGGCTTGGATCGCATATCGCATTATCAGCCAAGCCATACGCGATTTTGTTGTGAACGACTTGAAAAGCTACATGCGGATTGAGTTGGAAAACGGCTCGATCTTGGAGTTTCGGTCAGCTGAGAATGTTGACGCTCTCCGGGGGGAGGGCGTTTCTTTTTTGGTGGTCGACGAGGCGGCCATGATCAAGCGGGAGGCGTGGGAAGAGGCCTTGCGCCCGGCACTGGCCGACCGGAAGGGCAAGGCGGTGTTTATCTCCACCCCCAAAGGGCGGAATTGGTTTTTTGATTTGTACATGCGCGGCCAAGACCGCGATTTCCCTGATTATGAATCATTTCGATTCCCCAGCGCTAGCAATCCGTACCTGCCGGCATCCGAGCTGGAGGAAGTGAAAAAGAGCTTGCCAGCCGATGTGGTGCGGCAAGAGTTTGACGCTGAATTCTTAGAGGAATCCGCCGGCGTGTTCCGCGGCATCCGCCATTGTGTCGAGGGGGAACTAGAGGCGCCGCGGGAGCACGGGGAATATGTGATCGGGTTTGATGTTGCCAAGCATGTCGATTACTCCGTCATCACGGTGATCGATGTAAACCGGAGGCATGTGGTGGCGTTCGAACGATTCAACCAAGTGGATTGGAAGACGCAGATTGATTGCTTGGAAGCATTGGTTCGGAGGTATAACCACGCCAAAGTGTGGATGGATTCCACAGGGGTGGGGGATGCCGTTTGCGAGAGTGTGTATGACCGGGGGATCGATGTGGAAGGGTTTGTTTTCACCTCGATATCCAAGAAGCAACTGATTCAGCACCTCACGCTTCTGATCGCGGAACGGGCGATCACATTCCCCGAATTGCCGGAGTTGCTTCATGAGCTGTCCACATTCCAATTTCACCTCACCCCGACTGGACATCTCTCTTATTCCCATCCCCCTGGGGGTCACGACGACTGTGTGATGTCGTTGGCGCTGGCCTGCTGGGGTCTCAAAGAACATCAGCCTATACAGCTTTTTATCTAATGTGGAGGTGAGTCGTATGTACGACTTGGAAACCCGCATCAAGCGGTTTATGGAGAAACAAGCGGATCGGCTCGAAGGGAAAGCGGCTTCTGTGCCGTCCTATATGACGACTTGGACGCAAGTTCGCACTAATCAACATTACGATTTGAGCCGATTGACCGATGAAGGGTACCGCAAGAACAGCATTGCTTCCGCCTGCATCATCATGATCGCCACATCTGCGCCAGAAGCGGAGCTAAAAGTGTACCAGCCATCAGAGATGGGCCATGTCGAGGTGCCCGACCATTGGCTGAAACAGCTGATCAACCGTCCCAATCCCTATCTGTCCACCTATGAGCTGTGGGAATTGGTCCACACCTACCTCAACACCTCAGGCAATGCTTATATTCTGTTGCATCGTGATAAAAACGCCCAATTTGGCCCGGTAACGGAGCTGGATGTGTTACGCCCAGACATGGTTGTGCCGGCTTTCGACGAGAACAACAAGATTCGCTATTACCAATACTCCTTGAATGGCAAGCAGTTTAAATTTTTGCCGCAACAAATCATCCATCTCAAGTTTCCAGACCCGCTGAATGAAGTTGAGGGCTTGTCTCCGCTCGCGCGGGTGCTGAGGGAATTAAACATCGACAATCAGGCGACGGATTTCACCCGTACCTTTTTCAACAACGCGGCAGTGCCCTACGGCATCTTGTCCACCGATCAAAAGATGCGTGAAGAAGAAGTGGAACGCACCCGAGAGCGTTGGATGGACTGGTTTCGCGGCTCACGCGGAAAAAATCGCTTTAAGCCGGCGGTGTTGGGTCAAGGCCTTAAGTATGAGCAGATCGGCTTGTCGTTTCAGGAGATGGAGTTTGAGGCGTTGCGTAGCATGACCGAAACCCGCATCTGCGGTGCCTTTGGGGTTGACCCGGTGTTGTTGCCGAGCTGGGTGGGGATCAAATACGGCGGCAAATACAGCAACTACAGCGAAGCGCGTCGCCACTTGTGGGATGAGACCATCATTCCTGCCTTGAGACGAATTGAAAGCAAGCTGACTTCCCAATTGCTGGCCCACGAAGGGGTCGTCGCCCGATTTGACCTCAGCAAGATTCAAGCCTTGCAAGAGAATGTGAATGCCAAGTTCGAACGGATTCAGGGAGCCTTCACCGCCGGGATCATGAAACTGGACGAGGCGCGAACCCAGCTCGGTCTGGAACAGGACGAACTGTTGGGGGACCTGTATACGTTTCAACTAAAAGGTCAGCAAGGAAAGTCCGTAAAAGCTCTGAAATGAAGTGATCTGAGAACTTGAAAAGTCCCTTAGGCGCTTGGTTAAAAGCGCCTTTTTCATTTTTCCAAGGGGGAAATGGGATGAACATCATTAAAGCGTTCAAAAGAAATCAAATCACATTAAATGAAGCACGGATCGGGTTGGGATTGCCACCCGATTCTTTATTTGGCCACAAATACTATTTTGAGCTTTTAACTTTCATGTCATATGAAGTAAAGGCTCAGACTGATCCGATTTTTGGTATTTTTTATGATCAATTGAGCGCGTTGCAATCTAAATACCAAATCGATTTTTCAAATCAATTTAAAGAGATATTGCAAAAGTGGAGAACAAATGTGAATAGTCAGCCTACCAATCGACCTTTTGCGAGAGGGGAAAAAAAACGTTTTTATGAATATGTTGAAAATATGTATTCAGATTTGGAAAAAGAAATCATGGAAACACATAGGGAGGTGATGGCTAAATTAGTTGAGGAAGCAGGTTCTCGCATGACCGAAACGGTTATCGCTTCAGATGAGGCTTATAATAAGGAGCACTTTGTTGACAATGAATTAGAGTCATTGTCTGAGCAATTCGCTGCATATGTAATGGAAAAATACAAAAATAAAATAAAAGAGTTTTATAACCGTGCTGAAAATCTGATAACACTACGGGATGAAATACTTAAATTTATTGACGATGCCAAAAAAGATGAGAAAACCATCAACTATGAAATGGTCAAAATATCTAACTTGGCTGCTGAAGATGCCATGAGGCAAGCGGGGATTGAAGAAAAAATGTGGGTTTTAGAAGACCATAGTCGCAGCTGCCCCTTTTGCCGCCGAATGAGTGAAGAGAATAAAAAAGTAGGAGAACTGTTTGCCAAAAAGGGAGAAATCATCCAAATTGACGATAAAGTGATGAATATCAAAGAAAATGTGCTTGCTCCACCTATTCATGCCAATTGCGCATGTTTTATTATGCCAGTAGGCATAGAATCACCATATAGAGAGTTTACACCGGCAACAGATGCGGAAATAGATCAATTAAGAAAACTGTTGATCAAATGGGGAATAAGGGCAGATGTGGCAAAGCGATGGGCGGAAGGTAATAAATATCCCAAAATTCACAAAAACGCAGGCCAAGTAAGTGACAAGAAAAATGCAAATGGCGCATACGAGGTCATTAACTATAAAGGAGAGAAAATTTCCCTTACAGGAAGGGAGTATTATGGAAAAACGAAAAAAGTTGTCATAGGGAATGACGAAACAGGATATAAGGAATTTAATGTGAAAGTGAATAAATTCCCTGACTTCACTCCATTTAAATTTGACGAATTTCAGCTTGCAGTCAGACATTACCAAATTCCTGAAAAAAGACAGTTTCATATTCTAAATATCATGGTCAGGGATAAATTGGATCGTGATCAAAAATATAGGGCCAAATTATTAGATCTTGCGTTGAACACGATCAAATACGGAGGGTCAAAAAACAGATTATGCAGAAAATACAGGGCATTTTTTGATAATTCGGGCATAAAGAACACGTTGCAACAACATCTGCCTCACATCCAGAGCAATGTTCTGGAAGCGTACATTAATAAGGTCATACGCGGAGAGCCCTGCCCTGAATTATACAAGGAAATTGTGGCTCGTGATAAACTGAAGCAAGATGTTGAAAGCATTTTTATAAGTTGGGTGGAAAAGGGAAACGAGTATTTTGGGTTTACGTGGCACCATCACGAAGAGTTGGGGCGAATGTTATTGCTACCTTCCAATATCCATACCAATGTGCCTCACACAGGAGGAGAAGCGATATATTACGGAAACAGACACGATGATGATGAAGAGACAACGGTTCAAGTCAGATAACCTTAATATTATGGGAGGTCATGAAGAATGAGAGTTCCTACAGAAGACCAATATAAGATCTTGGATATATTTGAAAAAGAACGGGAAGCGATCATCCAGGCGATCAAACAGATTTTCACTTTCCCTTATGTAGAAGAAACCCAGCTAGTCATGTTGGAAACGGTGACAGATAAGTATGGGATCGGTTTTGATGCGTATCCCCACACCGCTCCTTTTGATCGGGCACCGCTGTTTGAAGAAGATCGGGGTACGGATATCATCCGTGTGGAAGGCGTGGCCGGAGGATCCTTTTATTTCGGTGATGACTTCGATGTTGACGCGCTGTTAGAAGAAGATCTGTTGGATGCATATCTTTTGGTTGGAGAGAAGCTGTTGGTCAAATGGCTGGGCAAGCGAATCAAAGAGGTGGAAGGGTATGATGCTTTTCCATATCCCATCTGCATGTGTTTTCAAGGGGATGAGCCGTATTACTATGATTTATCCACGGGTACAAGAGAACGTATTTGATTTTCTTAAGATGGCACGCAAGGAGAAAGGCCATAATGCCGGACAGCCAGCTCGACAGGGCTGGTTTTTTCTTTTGCCAGGGCGTTGATGCTAAGGGAGAGGGGGAGTTGGTGTGAGCCTACTTGTGGGCGGTGTCTTGTCCGCAAACGAGCAAGCAGCTGTCTGTGCCGCACTCGCCGCGCAACAAGATAAGGTAGATGCTGTGTTGAAAAGGCTTATCACCCATCGGTATGCGGTGGAAACGAGAGTGATTTTTTTCCATGGAAAAGCGCACGATTTCGGATGTGTGGTTGATGTCCGGCCTAAAGATAAGCACTTGGGCGATGTGCCGCTCTGTTTTGTAGGCAATCGCCCGGCGTATGGGCCGCTGACATCGGTGAATGTTGACTTCGGCATGAATATGGCAGAGAAAATGGGAGGCGGTGATGGCAACGGCTGTATGGCCGCATTGTTACAGCTATTTGCGCACTGGTTGGGGGTGTGGTTGCGGGAGGTGGGCGGCCAATCGTTTGCATTCCCTTGCTTGATGGCGTTTCATCAATACTTAGAAAAAGGGTATTACCATCTGCAAGCGGGAAATGTCATCGTGTAGCCCTTGATTGAGCGGTTCGGAGATGACCCTCCGCTGACCCTCCTGCGAATCCATTGTGAAGCATTGTTGGGAACACGAAACCCGGGCAACGTGTTATTCTTAGTACAAGGATAAATGGCCTTGCGCCCCGCTAAAGCTGCTTATGGGTGTGGCGGGGCGCGATGGATTGGCACCACATGGCGCAGTTCTCCGCAAGAGCGGAGGGTTGCGCCTATCTTTTTCCGCTGGAGGTGAATTTTCATGGCTGAGACGCTGACCAAATTTACGTTGACCGCTGAGCAGGGGGAGACAGTTTACACCGACTGGATCGATGTGCGACACGCGAGCCGGTTGCGGTTGTTGATCGGGCCCAAAGAAGGAGGGCGATATGCGGCGTCCATTTCCCAATCCACTGTCGATCCGGCTCAGAACACTCCGATTGTTTATTACAATGAACAATTCATTTGTGGCCAGACGGAGAACTTGGCTCTGATCCCACAATCAGAGATTTTTGTGCGCAAAGACCAACTGGGGGCCAATTTCATCAAAGTGTCTTTAACCAATGTGTCGGCCGACTTTCAATTTGATGTCTATCTTCTGATGGAAATCGATTCGCAAGGAGGTGCATGAAGATGCCAGCGCTTGTCACTCTGCAAGAAGTGAAGGAATATTTGAAATTAGATTTGATGTCCCAATTAGAAGATAAGGTTCTCCAGCACTTGATCGCGGCCGCGACGGCCGAAGTGGAGCAGAAGCACGGCCGGGGCCTCACGTACCGGGAAACGGTCGAAACGCACAGTGGTACGGGGGATGGCAAGTTGTTTCTCCGCGCCTATCCTGTTGTATCCATCTCGTCGGTCACGGTGAATGGGGCGGAGGTGCCTCCTAGCGCTTATCGGGTGGAGAAGCACACCGGTATTTTGCATGGAGCCTGGCCCGCAGGTGTGGACAACATCTCCGTTTCCTATAAAGCAGGATATTGGACCGATTTCCAAAATCCGCCTCCGTCCATGGACATCCCTATGATTCCTATGGATTTAAAGCATGAATGCTTGGAGTTGGTTGCGTATCTTTATGAGAATCGGGGCGGAGTGCGATGAGTGTGAACGCTGGAAAGCTCCGCCATAAGATGGTGGTCCTCACTGCGGATAGCCAGTTGCGCCATCCGGGCCATTATTGGTGTGAGATTCGTACCCTGAACTGGAAAGAGGAAGGGGACGGCTATGTGCGGTGGCAGGATACCATTTATGAGATTCGGAGCCGTTATTTTTCATTTGGGCCTGACCCGCAAACCCAATTTGAACCGGTGGCCGGCAATATTTTGCGGATTGACGACAAGCACAATTATTTGATTAAAGCCGTGATCAATGTGGATGCCAAGCGGGAGGAGTACCGCTTTACATGCACCTATTTGGGGCAGGTATAGGGGGGGGAGCGAGATGCCGATCCGGGTTGACATCAACATCAAATCGTATGAAGAGATGGTGCAAAACCAATTGCGGGAACGGATGGAGGCGGCTATGGACCACGCCGCCGCTAAGTGCAAAAAAAGGCTGAGTCGTTCTAACGCAAGTGGGGCGAGCCCCTCGAAAGCGAGGGAATCTCCCAAGAAGGTGACAGGACAACTGATCCGGTCGATCAAGTCGGGCGTGGAAGTAAAAAAGGGAGTCGTGCATGGGTATTTGTCAGCCGACACTCCGTACGCGCTTCGGCTGGAATTTGGGTTTGTGGGAACGGACTCCGCCGGGAGACATGTGAAACAAGCGCCCCGTCCTTATCTGCGGCCGACGCTCAGCGAAGAGGGGAAGCAAATCGCTAACATTTTGATCGGCAAAAAGATCTGACGAGAGCATGTCTGAATAGGCCAGCGGCTCCAAAACCATTTTCTCATTCGCTTCACTTATGCATCGGCGCTCCTCGAGAAAAGGTTTTTTCGCCGCTTCTTCCCTACCAACTTGATTCACCAGACACGCCCTAAAGACAACCACGGGGCCTGGGAAAGGGGGTGATAACAGTGAGCGTAATCACGGATGCCGTTTACAACAAGCTCAAAGGGGACACCAAGTTGGTGGGTACCTACACCAATGGCGTCCCCAACAAGAATGGCTTGCTCTCTTGGATAGGGGCCGGGGGAACGTATTGGGACCCGTCTGAGGGCAAATGGGTTTCCAACCTGAGCCCAGCGATCTACACGTATGAGCTGGACTTTTCGGAGATTACGTCAAGTCATCCCGAATACCGGGATTTAAGGGGGTTTATCGTAACCACCGGCCATGTCACCGACACGTCAGATAGCGCGGCGTCCAGCAAAACGAAAAAGGCGCGGACGATTACCAAAGATATCCGCTGTTTTTATCGTCAGGATTTGGACAACGCCACACCAGACGGCACATTTAAAGAGGTAGAAGCCATCGCTGAAAGGGTGTATGAACTCTTTCACCGTCAGCCGCTGGTGATCCCTGATCCGGATGATCCACTCAACTATACCAAGTGGCAATCCGTCATGGTGACCTGCAACGGCCCGATTTACATTCCCGGTGAACAAGCCAAGTTGCTGACGCAGAAAATCGACGTGATGGTTGTCACGCTCCAGTTCACCATCCAAGAATTCAAGTAGTTCAGGCTGCATTGCCAACATGCTGAAGACGCTCTCCTTGCGGGATGCGTTTTTTATTTTGGGGAGGAATGGATATGGGCATGAATGGGCGTTCTGTTTTGATTTTCGTATATGACAAAGACCATGATGGAGAGGGTCAATTCACCGACAAATACATCCTGGTTGGTGAACAGACCTCGTTATCCCAAGAGCAATCCGTCAACTTGGTTGAAGCGGGGCATAAGACCGTCGCCAATCAGCAGTATGTGTACGGCAAAGGGGAAGCCACCCTTTCCATCGAGGCCTTGGCATTCACGCCGACCGATAAAGACCAAAAGGGATTGCTCGTGCTACAAAACAGCTACAAGAACAGGAAGAAAGCGTATGTCAAGCGGGCTGTGTTTGATGGAACGTCCACTTCTGACGTTGAATACGCGGAAGTGGTGGTGGAGAGCATCAGCTTCGAGTACCCAGACGATGATGTTTCCACCGTTTCCGTGGAGTTGAAAGCAAACGGTACATTCGCAACTGAGCCGCCAACCATCGTGGACAGCGAGGTTTCTGGCTCGGTTACCGATTAAACCGATGCGCGGGTACAGTTTACAACAAGACAAAACTCGGGGGGAATGAAAGATGGCAACCAACGGAAGCACGGTATTGCTCATGGTGAAAGAAGGAACCAACTGGATCGCGGTGGGGGAACAGACCGGACTATCCATCGAGGAGTTGGTAAACCTGATTGAAGCGGGCCATAAAGGGCTGACGACTCAACAATATGTGTACGGCAAAAAGGAAGGCAGCATCTCGCTGGAGGGGTTATATGTGAAGGACGATGCCGGTTATCTGGCCCTGAAGAACGCCTTTAAAAACCGGACGGCCATCATGGTGCGCCGCCAGGAAAACGGGGTCAATGTGGAAGATGTAGAATGTCTGATCGAATCCATGTCTACGGAATTTCCCGATGATGATGTCTCCACGATCTCGGTGGAGCTTAAGATGAATGGCGAGTGGACGCCGGCGGTCTGACGAACGGGCCGCTGTGTGATTCGGTTGTGGGATGCGGAGATAACACCTGGCCGGGCCAATCCGTTTTAAAGGAAACAGCGGGTTCGTCCGGCTTATTACGATGAAAAGGATGATGTGATGATGGCAAACAAAGTGAAAGGCCAACGCTCATTTGTCGCCGGCGGACAAACCTACACCGTCCATTTTGATTTCAACGCCTTGGCGGAACTGGAAGAAGCGACAGGATTGACTGTGCCCAAAATCAGTGAACAGATGCAGGACACGTCTCGCATCTCCATCAAGTTCATGCGGGCCCTGGCTTGGGCCGGGTTGCTGAAGCACCATGGGCTGTCCTTGACCGAGGCGGGAGAAGTGATGTCACAAGGGGACATGAATGAAATTTTCATGGCCGTTGGCGAAGCGTTCGCCACGTCGATGATGACGGAGGAGCAGATCAGGGAGCTGGAAGCGCAAAAAAAGACCGGTCAAAAAAAAGTAGCACCGCCGACGGAGCCGATGTCTGGGACTGGCATCAAATAAGGCGGGATGCGATTTGCATTGGCCTGTCGCATGATGAGTTTTGGCGACTTACTCCGGCCGAACTGCGGGAGTTGTATGAGGGCTACTTTTGGCGGCAGGATCAGCTTCGCCAGTTTTGGGCGGCAATGACCGCTGCGACGATACAGCCCCACTCCAAAAAGCGGATTAAACCGACTGATTTATACAAACCGCTCGCCAGGGCGAAGCGAAGTGGGCCGGTGCTTTCTGAAGCGGAACGGCGACGGCGGTTTGACGAGATCGTGAAGAAGATCGGCCCGGACGTGATTCCGGTGCGTTCTTCTTCTGAACCATAGACTGAGAAAGGAGGCATTCGATGGCACAGCAGTTGGGACAAGCGTATATTCAAGTGACTGCGGACTTCAGCCAGCTCGGACAGCAATTGGCGATGGCGACCCAACAAGTCACACAGAGCACCCGCAACATGATGCTTAATCTGGAAGCAGCCAAGAAGTCGTCAAAGAACCTGTTCAGCTCGATCAAATCGGGTGCTTTGGGCGTAGTCGGCTCGATGGTTTCCGCTTCCACCCAAGGAGAGCAACTGAGTGAGGCATTTGGCAAGTTGAGCCAATTCACAATTGATAAAACCATCGGCCCCGCCCTGGAAACCATTGCGGGGGCGATTGAGCGGCTGGTGGCAAACATGTCCAAGTTTGGCGTGGTGGAAGGATTTGAGAAGACCTTTTCTCAAGAGACGAAGGTGGCCATCGTTGCGGTTGCGGGGGCCATCTTGGGGGCGTTGATTCCCTCATTCATCGGATTGACCGCCTCACTGAAAGCAATGGCTATCGCTGCTTGGAGCGCGATGGCTCCTTTGTTGCCCTGGATGGTGGCCGGGGCGGCGGTGGCGGCGGTGGCGTATCTAATCTGGCAGAACTGGGACACGGTGTCGGGATGGTTACAAGCGGCCTGGAATTGGCTGTGGACGGGTGCGACGACTATTTTTAACGGCATCGTAGAAACCATTAAAACGATTTGGAACGGCATCACCACGTTTTTCTCGGAATGGGGGATGACCATCCTGGCGGTGATCACCGGGCCGATCGGGTGGTTGGTCGGCTTGATCGTCACTTACTGGGATCAAATCGTCGCGTTTACCACGACCATCTGGAATGGCATTATCTCGTTTTTCCAGGAGTGGGGCACGACGATCCTCACGGTACTCACGCTCCCGTTCTGGCTCTTGGTGGTGTTTTTCCAAGAGATCTGGGCATTGATCGACGACACAGTCAAATCGGTGTGGAATGGGATTGTGGCGTTCTTTACGACGATCTGGCAAGCAATCGTCAATCTGTTCACCGGCTATCTCAATTGGGTGCTGAACACATTTACGTCCATTTGGAACAAAGTGAAAGAAGGCGTCATCCTTGTTTGGAACGCCATTAGCTCATTCCTGTCCTCGGTGTGGAATGCGATTGTCGGGTTCTTCGCCCCGATATGGAATCGGTTGGTGTCGACGATCACATCCGTGTGGGATCGGATAAAATCGATCACGATGTCCGTTTGGAACACTGTCAAAGGTTGGCTGTCTAACATCTGGAACGGCGTGAAGAA
The DNA here is from genome assembly GCF_900182735.1 of Laceyella tengchongensis. Lineage (NCBI taxonomy): Bacteria > Bacillati > Bacillota > Bacilli > Caryophanales > Thermoactinomycetaceae > Laceyella > Laceyella tengchongensis. The sequence continues at coordinate 240,913 of NZ_FXTU01000005.1, forward strand.
TATGGCCAGCTCGATCTGGAACGGGGTCACATCCGCGATCACCGGCGCATGGGAAAGCTTGAAGTCCAAAGCGTCGTCCATCTGGGAAGGGATTTTTGGCAGCATTAAAAAGTGGATCAACAAAGCGTTGGATATTGTACGCCCATTTATCAATGGGTTTAACAGTGTCGTGTCCAAGATCAACAGTTTGACTGGTGCCAAGTTGCCAACGCTCTCGTTGCCAGGTTTGGCCAAAGGGGGGATTGTGACCAGCCCCACCATGGCTGTGGTCGGGGAAGGACGGTACAGTGAAGCGGTTCTGCCCCTGTCCAATAAAACGTTCAGCGCTCTGGCAGAGGGGATCACCAGCAAGATGGCGGGCGTGGGCGGTGGCAGCGGGTTCATGATCAATGTGGAGCAGATGCATGTCAGAAATGACCAAGATATCCGCCTGATCAGCCAAGAGTTGTGGAGACTTCACCAGCGCCAAGCGAGATCATTTGGGGGGAGAGTATGATGGGGTTCACGTTTGCAGGCATTCATAGTGAGCAGCACGGATTGCGGGTGTTGGATGTCAAGCGCCCCATATCTCCCGGAATCGCCGCGAAAACGGTGAAAGTCCCCGGTAAGGCGGGCGTGTATGACATGGGGAATGAGGTGGACGCGCTCCACATATCTGTTGAGGTGCTGTTGACGGGGCAAACCTTGCGGGAAATCCGGGACCGAGTGCGGGCCGTGGCCGCTTGGCTCAGAAACGACGACCGGACGGGAATGCTTACGTTTGATGATGAACCGGACAAAGCCTACACCGCACGGCTGACCGATCAGACGGAGTTGGAGGAGATGGCTCTGACAGGGCAGGCAACGCTCACATTCCTTGCTGCGGATCCCTTGGCTTATGCTGTGGAAGATGATGTGTTTACTAGCGAATCGGGGATGTTGTCGTTTCAGCGCAAGGGGACGGCGCCATCGCAACCGTTGATCGAAATCACTGGGGAAAGCGGCGGGATGGACGGAGGATTCGAAGTGGGACTGAATGGTAGCATGATGACATATAAAGGACCGCTTGGATTTGGTGAGCGATTGGTGATCGATTCCCGTCTAAAAACGGCTTACCTATTGAAAACGGATGGCACCAAACAAAGCGCGCTCAATGCCTTTGACTCACTAATCTTCCCCTTAACCCTCCCGGGTAAGGAGAACCAGTTGCAGGTGAGCCCGCTGGGAGCGGCGACGGTGGACCAGGTGAAGATTACATGCCGCAGTTGTTGGTATTAACCAATACAAATGGGTGCGGGCGGGGGAATCCCGCTCCACCGTGTTTGCATCAGAATAAAGGAGGCGAGAGTCAGTGGCTAAAACACCCTTTAAAAAACTGGGAAGTGTGGAAATCCTCTCTGCCCATCTCAATGGGATTCAACATGCTGTTAATAATATGGAAGACGTCTTGGGGATGAAGACGGCCCCAAAAACGGGTGTTCAGCTGTTGCCGTACACGGATATGCCGGATCCGGGTTTGAGGTACCGCATCTATGAGGGGCCCGACAACAATTGGCTTTATGATCCGGAGCCAGTCATCAAACGGAATGGCCAAATTGTCAGCCCATCCGAATATGAGTTGCAGGCGGAATATGGTGCGGTGGTTTTCCATGTTCAACAACAGGCAAGCGATGTGATCACGGCCGATTATACCCACATCACCAACCAGTCCGCCAAGATGGAACAGGTGGATAGCCAGCATGCCGCGCTTGAAGCGAGAGTGGTAGCGTTAGAACAGAATGGGGGAGGTGGCGGAGGAAGCAGTTTCCTCGCTTATCTGGTGAAGCATTATCCAGGCACATACCGCTCCCACGGCATATCCCCGCAAAACAACGCGACAGGGGTGGCGGTGCTGGCAAACAGCATTGACATCTTTCCATTTGTAGCGCATGAAACCATCATCTGCGACATGATGGGAGGGCAAGTGTCGGCTGCCGTGTCAGGCGGATTAACTTCGTTTGCCGTTTACACGGATAACAATGGGTATCCGGGCACGCTGATCGCACAAACCGGTGCGGTGGATTGTTCGACCACCGGCTGGAAAGAGGTTGCGTTCACCACGGGGCCGGTCATGTTGCAAGCGGGGAACTACTGGATCGGTCGTTTTTGCAATGCAGCTCTTTCTTTCCACGGCTTGAGCCCGGCTGGTATCAATCCTGTGCCGTCGGCTCCACCGCTTGGTTCCGACAATATCAACAACAGCAATGGATTAGGGGCGGGCGTGGGCGGCATCCGCTATTCGCTTGCCTTTGACAATGGTGCGTTTCCGGAGACATTCCCAGCGGCAGGCAATGGCCCGCAATATCTGGAGCGCAACGCTTACGGGTCGCCATGGATCAGAAGAAAGCCGTGATGGCAGCGTAGCGTGCTTTTGAAAGGGGTGGGACAAGTGAGATATAACCGGTTGGGAAACGGGCGTTACAATCTGGACGGAGTAATCTACAACCAGCCTCTGGCGGCCGATGAGCAACCGTACCACAAGCTGGCGCAAACGCCCATCCTTGTATTGGATCAACAGCGCAGGCGCCTAGCAGTGCTGGATCATCTGACCGAATTGGTGATCACGGAGGAAATCAACGGCGAAGAGACGGTTGATTTATCCATCCCGTATGAGGATGCGAAGCGTGTTTATTTGGAGAACGAAAACTACATTCAGCTGGGGCAGCGAATGTATGTGATTCGCCGGGTTCATCATTCCCGCAAGGGATCGGGCAAGAGGGAAACGCAAGTCTACGCCGAGGCCATCTGGTATGACTTGCAATATGCCGAGCCGATGGCTATAACCCAGTGGCCGGACGCGACGCCCTATGAAGTGATCCGCGACATCCTTACGGGCACAGAGTGGCGGGTGGGCCGGTGCGATATCGGCACCGTGCGTAGCATGTCCGTTGATGAAGGGTTGACCAACCGTTTGACTGCGTTGCGGGAGGTGGCCGACTTATGGGGAGGCTCCATTCGGTTCAACCCGCTGACAATGACGGTAGATCATGTGAAAGTGGGCGGATTCCGCGATCCCGGTATCGCCATCGTCTACCGCAAGAACATGGATGAGATTGAGGCTGATTATGATACGACCGATCTGATCACCAGGCTGTACCCATACGGAAAAGGCAATTTGACCATCAAAGACGCCAATGATGGCAAAGAGTATGTGGAGAACTTCCAATATTCCCAACAGATTCGCACGCGCACATTTAAAGATGACCGCTTCACCAATCCTTATCAATTGAAGGAGAAAGCGCAGGAAATCTTGGACAAGCTGAGCAAGCCGCGGCTGTCTTACCGGGTTAAAGCCAGCGATCTGTCCATGTTGTCTGGACTGGAACATGAAGCTTTCCGCATTGGGGACATCGTCCGCGTCTATGATGAAGAGTTGGGGATGGATGCAAAAACGCACATTGCCCGTTGGCAGTATGATGTGTTGGCCCCGTGGAACACCGTGTTGGAATTGGAATCGGCGGCTCCCACCTTAACAGACTTATTGAAAGGGGTCGCGCAAGCGGGGTTCCTGCAATCGGAAGATTCTGTCGAGCGTACCGAGATGCTGGAACTGATGGTGTTTAACTATCTGCTCAATTCCAGAGCTGACGACGGGTTTGCCTACTGGGTGAACAACGGATGGGAAATTAATGCAACACGGGGTTATTCGGGGAATGCATCGTTCATGTGCCAAGGGCAGCTCGGTGTGGAGAAAACACTGACCCAAACGGTGGAACCATCCCACCGGGACAGCTACACCGTGAGCATGCAGGCGGCGACGGAGAATCTCAAAAAAGGGCCGAATGGCAAAGTGGGCGTCGAAGTGGTGCTTCATTATGATGACGGGCAATCGGAGATGAAGTTTTTCCCATTGGCCTAAATAAGACAAGATGCGGGTGGCGCAAACCCTTAGACAGGCGAAGGTGGTGAGCAACATGTCTTCATTTCAACCGTTTCAAAAAAGTTTTGCGTCAAACAGCGGCAAGAATGTGAAAAAGATCGACCTGCGTCTGGTCGTTTCTGATGTGACTGGCAAGATTCAAATCACGGATATGATGTTGCAAGGCGGTTCCATCGCCACCGTATGGACAGGGCACGCTTCAGAAATTCAATGGTCATTTGACGGGTGATGTGGATGAAAAAAGAGTTTTGGACCCGGTATTTTTTCACCTTTCAAGTGACGCCCAACCGGAAGGTGACCCGAATCGACTACCGCTTTGTGATGAATGATTGCGAAGGAACGGCCTGGCTGACTGATTTGATGCTGCAAATCGGACGGGCGGCATCTGGTTATGTTCCCGCTAACAAAGAGTTTTTGCAAAGAGAGCGGGACGGGGCGGGAACGGTGATCCGCCGCAAGCATTACAACGGGGTGATTCGCGGGAAACGGAAGATCGCCGTCCCCAATCGGGAAGCGGTAAGCAGGGAGAAAGACCTGGCCAAGCGGGTGACTGGTGGCGTGGATTTTCACCTCGCTCTGACCCGGAATACGCCACAGGAAGGAATCCGTTTTGCTCATCAACACGGGCAACGGCAACTGATCGTATCGCCTCCGCTCAGCGCCAACGATCAGGTCATGTTGAGCGCGACCAAGCGCCGCGTGGAAATCAACGAGCAGATGACACAAGAATACAGCGGCAATTTCCACACTTGTCCTGCCGGGTTTGGGATCTATCAAGTGGAGTTGGACGATGAACGGGGTGCGGGCCGCGGGGCGGGGCAGTTGGTATGTGAGGTGGACATGTGGCTGAAGGGAAGAGGGGGTGAGCGATTGTGAGTTCATTGCGAACACGCCACCGGGAGTTTTTGTCGTGGGTCCGTACGAGCGAGCAGCTGGAAGTGGTGGAGCGGTTCGGCAACAAATTTTCTGCTGTCTGCCTGTTTTGGTTTGACATACAAGCGGACGGCTCGTTGACCGAGGCGATCAGCGATCTAGAAAAGGCGATGGCTCGCGCCCGGCAGATTCATGAGAAATGGCCGCACATCCGCTGGTTGTTGACGGTTAAGAACGACGGGGTGCCATCCAGAATCAATCCGGTGGTGTCCAATCACCAGGGGGCGCAGGATCGGTTCATTCAGGAAGTTCACCGCATCCTAAACCAATATTCGTGGGTGGATGGCCTAGATGCCGACTTTGAGCGGTTGCCCAATGACCAAGTGGACAACATCTACCAGCTGTACGACCGCTTGTTTGCCGAAATAAAAAGCCGCACGGCCAACCGGTTTCTCCATCTCGATCTACCGCCGATGGTTGCGGCGCATGAAACCATCGGACCTGAGAAGTGGTGTGACTATGGGCGGTTAAAAGACCGTTGCGACACAGCGCAGATCATGACTTATGGATTTGCGTGGGCTGGCTCGGCGCCAGGCTCTACTGCGCCGTTGGATTGGCAGCGGAGCGTGATCCGTTACGCTGTCAGCGCGTTTGATCCCATGCAGGTTTACATGGGGGTGGCGGCATACGGTTACCGCTGGGAGATCAGCAAATACCCGAAAACGGCTTCGCAGCCTTATCGCGGTTTCGGGGGCGGATTTCCCGATTTTTTGCGGTGGATGATCGGGGAGCTTTCGCATACCGACTCTTACCGGGGCGGGGCTGAAACGCAAGCCTATATCCCTTTTTTCTCGTATTTTGACGAGCAGGATGCCGTGCACCAACTCTTCTTGCACATCTATGATTATGTGGATGCTGGTGAAGACGCTGATACGACAAGCTTGAACAATGGCAGGTTTGGGGATCGCTCCTTTTTGACCGCTTACGGCAAGGATCAAGTCGTTTCCTTTGATGGGACAGTGTCTGACCAGACAGTGGACGACGCGGATGTGGTACAGGGTGCCATGATCCGAACCGGCGCCTACGTGTCTCCGCGCAAGCCCACCGCCGGGGAAACGGAAGGCTATGCCAAATGGACATTTTATGTTCCTGAGGAGGGAGCCTATGATGTCGTAGCGCAAGTGGAGTATCCGTGGTTTGATCAACAGAAGTTGGTGGTGAAAATCGACGGGATTCCCCAGGTGATCGGTGAAGTGCCCCAACATTACCCTTATCATCGCCAAGTGCATTGGACCAAGGTGGCTCGGTTGACATTGACGCCGGGAGAGCATGTGTTTGAAGTGTTGGGAGAAGGAAGTCAGTATGGCACCATCTTCTACGGCTTTCGCGTATGCCGGCAATTCCAGGAAAGCCGTGAAGCGGGGGAAGCCACCTTTACGCTGATGCCCCGCAAATTCCGCGACCGGAATGGGATGGCGGCCTGGCCTTATGAAAACAAGTTTAAGCTGACCTTGGAGGCGGTCAGGCGGCCGCCAGAACCAGCGCTCATCTTTTATGATGATTTTCGTGATTGGCAAGATCAGCTGCCTTCCGATAAATACATCATCCATTCGGGTGCGTGGAAGGTGAACAAAGACAAAAATGACCCCGCCCCCCGCCAGTATACCTGGGTGTCCGGCTCCGGCAAATTCACGCTCAACACCTCCCGTTTCACCAATGTCACGGTGGATGCCAACCTGCGCGTGGAGGAAGAGGGAATGGCAGGGGTGCTGTTTAAAGACCTCTGGTTTTGCCTCAATATGAACTACAAAGGCGGCCGATATGAATTGCATCAGGGAGGCACGCGCCTAGCAACCCAATGGCCAGGTGGACCCCTTGCCCTCAACACCTATTACCGATTGCGGATGAAAGTGCGGGGACGGGAAGTGGTCTGCCTCCTCAATGATATTCCGGTCATCCGCCACACCTTGGCCGAGGAAGTGGGAGCTGGCGCGTGGGGGGTGCAATCAGATGTTGCTATGTCCTGCGATTTGCTAGTCGGGGCTGATTCCCACTGGCATTACCCGCAAGAAGCGATGGATATCATCCTGCCCGATGGGACGGAGCAGACGTTGGGCCGCATTCCTCGGTCAGGGATCACATGGGATGAGAAGTGGGGCTTTTTTTATTTGGAAAGCGGCGACGAGCTGGACACCCGCCTGGAACCGCCAGACGGGATGGACAAGCTGATTATCAAGGACTGGGATTATCTCCACTCCGCTCCGTTCACTTTGACAGAAGGAGATTATCCGGTGAAAGTCCGGATGAGGGATCAGGGGATCTGGCTGTCCCGCATTTATTTGGGGGATGCCGACGGATTTAGCATCGCCGTGTTCCCCTTCGCCGAGACCATTTTGCGGCAGGGGGACATCGCCGCATATGAGTTCAAGGCTCGTGGCATCGGGTTATGGTCCGTGGGGCAGGAAGACCCGCAACTTTGGCACATGCTTGTGGATCAAGTGGATGGTTAAAGGCAAAGAGGCGAAGTCCCGGTTATGCGGCAAGGGAAACAACCGCTGATGGACAACGAGAAAGCATCATTTTCCGCCATGCCCACTGTCGGGTGGATTGTGGGTAGTGAATAGACGAAAAAAGGTGGTGCGATGTGAAAGAGATGATCAAACAATTGGCGCAGGAGAGTGTGACGATCAAAGCAACGGTCGCGATGACGGGTGCCGTAGCCTCTTATATTTTTGGAGGATGGTCCACGGGATTGATCGTGTTGGGCATTTTGGTGTGCATTGACTTTGTGACGGGCCTGCTGGCCGGATTTTATGAGAAGAAGCTTTCTAGTCAGATCGGTAGCAAAGGCATTTTGCGGAAATTTGGCATGATCTGGGTGATCGCCATGTGCCATCTGCTGGATGTGTTGTTGGGGACTGAAGACTTGCTCCGGGATGGGGCGGTCTTTTTTTATGCTGCCAATGAATGCTTGAGTATTACCGAAAACGCAGGCCGGATGGGCTTGCAACTTCCAGGCCCCATTGAAAAGGCGATTCAGGTGTTGCATGAAAAAACGGACAAGAAACAATAGGCATCCATGGTGACGAACACCAACCCCACGATTAGGGGATGCCTAGTGAAATGGAGGTTGGAACGATGAACATTCAACAACAATGGATTCCGGTGGCCCATCGACATATCCGCCCCCGCATCACCATGAAACCGGAGTACATCACGATCCATGAAACGGCTAATACCGCCAAAGGGGCGGATGCACAAGCCCACGCCCGCCTGTTGGCAAGAGGGAATACCCGAACCGCGTCATGGCATTTTACCGTTGACGACAAACGGATCATCCAACACATTCCGGAAAACCAGGTGGCGTGGCATGCCGGGGACGGGAGGAATGGCCCCGGCAACCGAAAATCCATCGGTATCGAAATCTGCGTGAACGCTGATGGGGATTTTGTCCGTGCACAAGAAAATGCCATCAGGCTTGTCAGAATGCTCATGAATAAGTACAAGATTCCAGTCAGCCGGGTGGTTCCCCATAAGCACTGGTCCGGAAAAAATTGTCCGGCAAATCTTCTTAAGCAATGGCCATCATTCATCGCCCGGGTGAGACAAGGCGGTTCTGCGTCGCCGGCAACGGGAAGTGGCCTGCGCCGTTTGTTGAAGGTTACCCGCCCGATGATGCGGGGGGATGATATCAAAAAAGTTCAAGAGAGATTGGGTGTGCCGGCGGATGGAATCTATGGTCCGGTGACCAAACGCGCAGTGCAGGCCTTCCAAAAGACCCGCGGTCTGGCTGTGGATGGCATCGTCGGCCCGCAAACATGGGGGGCGTTGTTCCCATAAGCGGAGCCAAGGGTGTGAAGGGATTGTCTCTACCCCGGGCGTTTGACCCGTTGTAAAATAAACGTATAGGAGAATATTTATATAAATTTAACCGTGTTGTTTATATCCGTTTAAGCAGGGTCTGCGCATTGCAGGCCACCAACATCATTTAAGGAGTGAGCGAGATGTCTACTTATCCATTTGGAAGCACCCGTAGTTATTACGCCGGAGGAACCCCACGGATCCACATTAGTTCGGGCAAGTACGCAGCTTTATCCCCTGCGGATGAGCAATTGCTGGACGCGATTCTCCACTGCAAAAGCTACAGTGAGGAAATCTCCCTGTCCGATCTGAAAATGATCGAGGCGAAAGCGGCTGGGGAATTGCCGGAGACACAGTGGGAGCCGGAATCGCTGGGCGCGCAGATCATAGACAAAATCCGCCAGCAGTCCAAAGTGCGCAATTACCATCAAATCTTTAACGCTCCCAAGGACCCGTTTGAGCTGCCGGTAGTGGCCAATGATTTTACCGCTTCGCTGATCGGATCGGAAGGAGAGACGGTGGCGTCCCAGCCGGTGAGCGACAACTACGGCAAGGTTGTTTTCAACCACCGCAAACTGATGATTACGGCGGAAGCGACAACCGAATTTGAAGAGGAAAACATTCCGGAAATGATGGCGTTTCTGAAAAACCAACTGGCGATCAATCTGATGCGGGCGGAAGAGAAAATGCTGTTCCTAGATGATGCCACCCATGGCTTGCTAGCCAACGCTGCCGACAAGACCGCTGCCGTGCCAGGAGGGAGCTTGACCCCGGCTAACGCTACGCAAACTGTGATGAGTTTGTTATCGGCGATGGGAGCCCCGTACAATTTGGACCCGGCCAACATCGCCATGTATCTCCATCCTGAATTGTATTGGAATTTGGTTCAGGCCGGGGAAGTGAAGACACAAGACATGTACGGCCCAAGCGCCACGATCATCAGCGGGGAGCTGGGCAAATTTTACGGTATGAGCGTTGCGCCACTCACCACGTTAGACGCTGTCGATGGAACGACCACCACTTATCCGATCATCTTGGCGAACCGGGCGTCGGTCTTGCTGTCCCAGCGCCGAAATGTAACGATACGGGTCTTTCCGCTGGAGGGTGACAAAAACAAGATTGAAGCGACGGTGCGCACCGCCATCGCCTATCCGCACAAGAGCGGTGGGTTTGCTGATGGGGTCGTCAAGGCACTGTTGAAGAAAGCGTGAGGCCGGATGTGGCCCCACGCTTCCTTTTGGAAAGGAGGTTCCCATGAGTCGACCATTTCCCGTCATTCATCGCATCCGTAAATTCAAGGACGCCGAAGAAGGCGCGCTTCTGCTGGAGGGGTATGCCAGTACCTTTCATGAGCGAGACCGCCATGGGGATACGATCGATCCGAAAGCGTTTGACGACAGCATAGAACAATACATGAAAAATCCGATCCTACTGGCTTATCATGACCATAAAAAACCGATTGGCCAAGTGCTAGAAGCGCATCTGGATCACCGTGGATTGTATGTCATAGCCCAAGTGAACCGATCCCCGGACCCCCACCTTGAGGGGATTCGAAAACAAATCGAGCAAGGCACGTTAAGATCGTTTTCCATTGGTGGTTATTTTCACCGCCGGCAATTGGCTCCTCATCGCCATCTCATTGAAAAAATCGATTTGGTGGAAATCAGCGTCGTCAGTGTCCCCGCCAACCCGCATGCTGCCTTTCAAGTGCAGAAGGGAGCTCGAAACGCATGGGGCGCCGACGCGGACTCCGTTTTGGAGTACGGAACGCCCATTGCATTTAAATCCCTGCTGATTCCGGAAGCGGGTAACGTGCGCCGGCAACTCTCTTCATTCTCCGCCAGCGAGCCGCTGCGCATGCGCGTATTTGTGACAGGAGCCAACACCGGACGGTTCCTTCATTATCTGTTTGGCATGAAAGAACAAAACCGCGCGTCTTGCGCGTTTGAGCTGGAGGGGGAGATGGGGGAGTTGAACCAGCGCCTGCGTGTGATCGAGCACTACGCCAAACGGACAGGGGTGTCTGTCGAAGTGGACTCCCCTTGTGCCTTCAGAGGGGGATAAGGCGGCGTCCCAGCAGAAAAAGGGAGGAATCACCATGAATAAGATTGTGTTGACTGTCGAGTTGGAAGAACCGGTGAGCGAAAAGTTTGATGTAAACACCTACGCCAAGAATATCGCTTACCGTGCTTTGAACTGGAGCCGCGCGGTCAAGGTGAATGGCGCGGGTGTGAATGTATGCATGATCAATCAAATGGCTCCCGAGCCGGGGACGCTCAAACGAAATAAATCTAAATAAAACGTCGATGGCTTAGGGTTTTCAGGAACACAGGCACAGGCATCAGCGCGGGCTTTATGCCAACCAGCTCCCGGTTTACGGGAGCTTTTTTATTTTCTCATCGTTCTTCTCATATGCGTCCCATTTTTCGCTTGCCGTTACATAATAGGCGACTTTGTGGCGTAAGTATGTTATTATGTGAAAAAAGAATTGAAACTTACGAAATTCATCATGGGTTCTGGAAACATTGTCAGCTCTATCCATTGACGGAGAATAAGCCGTTGACTATGATAGAAGGGTAGTTCGCTAATGGAATACTTTCTCGTTTTGAATAAAGGGGAGTAGCTGTTACAGCAAAGTCGTCATTACGGGCATATGCCCCGGCTTTGTTGGCAACGTAACCGTTGTTGGCAAGACCTTTACTTTTCCAAGCGTGATTTTGAGTTTGGAAAAGTAAAGGTCTTTTTGTGTATTTTGCCAATGTGGAAGGATACTATTTTCGGGGGTGTATGATCAAACATGATGGAATTTTTTACAGCGTTGCTATCAATTGTGATCATTGACTTGGTGTTGGCGGGTGATAATGCGATTGTGATCGGGTTGGCCGCACGCAATTTGCCCAAGGACAAACAAAAACAAGTGATTATCTGGGGGACGCTTGGGGCGGTTGTGATCCGGGTATTGGCGACACTGGCGGTCGTCTGGTTGCTGAAAATACCTGGTTTGCTTTTGATCGGCGGGATTATTTTAACTTGGATTGCGTTTAAGCTGTTGATTGAGGAGAAAGATCATGATGTAAAAGCCGCAGATAGCATGTGGGCGGCGATCCGCACAATCATCATCGCCGATGCGGTAATGGGCTTGGACAATGTGTTGGCAGTTGCGGGCGCGGCTCATGGCGACTTTTTACTGGTCATGCTAGGACTGATCATCAGCGTGCCGATCGTGGTCTGGGGTAGCACCGTCTTCCTCAAGCTGATGGACAAATACCCATGGATCATATATATTGGTTCGGGAGTTTTGGCGTTTACCGCCGCCAAAATGATTGTCGATGAGAAGTTGATCAAAGCGTACTTCGAAGAACCCTCTATCAAATACGGATTCATCATTTTGCTGATTGCCGCGGTGCTCTTGCTTGGTCGCTGGTTCAAACAAAGACAGAGCAAAGCGGGCGCGCAAAGCTAAAGGTATCGAACCTAGCTGTATGTCAAAGTTGCGCGCCTGTCCGCTGATAAAAGGACCATTGCTGGCGTGCAAACCGAGTCAGATGTGAGAATGGAAGGAAAGTTGGGGGAGCGCCATGGTCAGATTGGAATATCGGCTGTGTGATGAAAAACAGGGGTTTCCCAGCCTTTTCGGTTATTCGTCCTTGTCGAATGGGGAAGTGTTGATGCGGTTTGCTTGCGACTACTTGGTCAAGGGAACCCGCGTCTACGAGAAAACATCCACCGCGATTGAAGGGGATCTGTATGTGATATATGTCATTGAAAGCCCCGATGAGGATGAAGCCCCATCCGGTCCCGTCTTCATGCCAGACTGGGTAGGGATCTGTATGGAGGTGCGCCATTTCCGCGAGGGGATGGACGATTATCCCTTGGTTCACCGGCTTCGTTTCTATGATCCGCAAGAAGCGTTATTGCACTTATTGGGTGATTATCTGATGATTGGCGATCAAGAATGGGAGAAGACATCGACGGAAGTGGATGAAAACCGAAAAGTGTATGTGATTTACGCCAAGCCAACAACGGAAGAGTGAGGGGAAAAATGGGAGAGCAACAAGGGAAAAGCCAACGGTTGGTGAAGTTGTTTGCCGCTGCGATGGTTGCCGTGCCCTTGGCCGGGTGCGGCGATGAAGATATCGAGCTGTGTTTTGACGACAATCGGGATCGGCGTTGCGACGATGATGGTAGCTACTATGATCCAGACAATTATGTGGTAAAAAAAGGGAAGCGCTTCGCCTACATCAAACCGGATAGCCGCTTGGTTACCGAGAACGACGTCGATTTCAAAAAAGGGATTGGCCGGAAATCGGGAGGCTCCAGCGGATAAGATGCGACGTGACGATTATGCGCGGCGGCGGACGGAAATTTATGCTCCGATTCGGGAAGCCGGAATTTTCACATGGGATTGGGATAAAGATGATCAATCTGAATATGCATTGGCTACTGTCCATCCCATTAGCGAAGCGTTTCGCCAAGAGCTGGCGTTTGCCACAGAGCGCTTAGGCCAGATTTTCGCAAAAACGGCTCGCATCGTTCAGGAAGGGGCTGATGCCCTGTTAAGGGAGCTAGGTATCCCGGAAGCGGCGTGGGGAGCTGTACGCTTGCCCCTCAATTCGTCGGCACCCACCGCCATCGGTCGTTTTGACTTTGCCCATACGCCGCAAGGATTGAAGATGCTCGAATTTAACAGTGACACTCCCACATGTATCGTGGAAGCTTTTTATGTAAACGGATTGGTGTGTAAGGCCTTTGGCGCCACTGATCCCAACCAAGGCGAACACCGCCGTTTCCGCCCGGTTTTCCAAGAACTCGTGGAACGATACCGGCAGAGCGGTTACGCCATCGAACGGGTGGTGTTCAGCGCGTTGGACTGGCACGAGGAAGACGCGGGGACAACCAAGTATTTGCTTCGGGAATCCGGGTTGGAAGCCGCATTCGTCCCGCTGTCGGAGCTGGCGGTCAAGGGGAGTCGCCTGTATGCGCCCGATGAGAGCGGGTTTGCCCCGGTGGATGTGTTGTATCGGCTACATGCGTTGGAGATTCTGGCCGATGACGAGGATGAACATGGATATCCGACAGGAAAACATTTGTTGCGATTGGTTGCCGACAAGCACTTGGCGTTAATCAATCCACCCCAGGCGTTGCTGTCGCAAACCAAAGCCATGCAAGCGCTGATATGGAACTTGAGCGACTCACAGTTGTTTTACACCGCGGAGGAACGGGCGTGCATTCAACGCTACATGTTGCCCACCTATATGGATAATCCGTTTCATGGCCAGCGGGCATATGTGCGGAAGCCGATTTTCGGTCGGGAAGGCGGAGCCGTCACCCTGTATGACCGCAATGGCGCGATCATCGCCCATGACAAGGAAACGTTGTATTGGGAGCAGATGATGATTTATCAAGAATTGGCTGAGATGGAGCGAGTGGAAGTGGAGACATGGCGTGGTCCGTTTACTGGGGAGTTGTTGTGGAGCTCGTTTTTGATCGGTGGTCAAGCCTCGGCGATTGTCGCGAGGGTGGACAAGCACATCACCGGCGACCGCTCCTATTATTTGCCAGTCGGTCTAATGGGAGAGAGGGGAAAATAGATGAGTCAACTAGCTTTATTCCAGAATTTTGCATTATACTTGGCCGTGACGATCCCGCTGGTCATTGTGGGGTTTATCGCCTTCTTATGGGCGACACCTTACAAGGAAGTGGAATTGATTCGGCAGGGCGCGAACACAGATGATCCCGCCAAAAAAAATGCGGCGACGGCAGCAGCTCATGATCTGAGCGGCAAGATGCTCGGATTGATGTTGGTGGTGGCTTCGGCGATATTCCACTCGGTGAGCGTGGTCGACTTATTGATCTGGGGTTCCGTGGGGATCGTGTTTCAAATTATCATGTTCTACTTGTTTAACTTACTGGCCCCGTTTAGTGTGGTCAAAGAGATCCCTAAGGGGAATGTGCCCGTCGCCATTTTCGCATCGCGCTTGAGCGTTGGCGTGGGTTTGGTGATGGCCGCGTTGATCAGTTATTAAGGGGCGAGAGATTGTTGGCTCCGGTCCCCTATGAGAACAAACGAAGGCATGGATCAAAAGATCCATGCGAGGCTGCTGACAAACTGCCTTGAAAGGCAGGGTCAGCAGCCTTTTTTGTCGAATCAATAAAAAACAATCTATAAGGAGTTTTTTCTATGTTTAG
>NZ_FXTU01000006.1:0-204862 GCF_900182735.1 Laceyella tengchongensis
TCGATACGCACGCTACAGGGGGCTTGCAAAAATTCAAGAGCAATGCCTCCTAACTGCTGTGGCTCAAAACATAAAAAAGTTGGCTATGCTGCTTTCGAGAGCAGGTAAGGGAGGTGGTTTTAAGTTTATATGGGTTGATATTCATCCATTAATTGTTTATATCCCTTTTATATACAAAAACCCTGCGATCAACAAAGTTGATTCGCAGGGTTTGTCAACATTCTCACGACTCCGTTGTTGCGGAGTCGTTTTTCATCGTTTGATATGAGAAAGACGGGATTGGCCAGTAGCCGCTCCCGTCTTTTATCTTTTGGTGCGGCTAAAGAAGAGAATCGCCGCGCCGTTGATTATCAGATAGATGACCAATCCCTTACCGTCCAGCCAACCGACCAAAAGGCCGACCAGTGCGATGAGCGACGCAAACGCGGTTGATAACAGCCGTGCGATTTGCTGAAGTGCTTGTGACCGCTCAGATGCTGGTCGGGGCATGAGCTTAAACAAGACCGGGTAATGCGCTGCATGTTCAATGTTCCGCAATTGTACAGTAAACATCCAGTTGCCCAAGAGAGTGAGCAGGGTGATGACCCACGGATGGGGCACGCAGAAAGAGAGCAGGATTACCCATGCCAAGAGGCGGGCAAACATCGCCAACAGATCGCTCTGCCTCACCAATGTGCGCCAATAGAGGTAAGGGTAAACTGCATCGTCGCGGATCAAGCGGTTGACGAGGCGGATCAACCATTTGCGTTGGCGAAATGGGCGTTTGTAGCGGGGCATATCCACGAACCAATTGGCGATGGCGTAATATCGGGCCAAGGTTTCTTGCTCCAGTCGACTTAAACGCTGCCAGGGATAGGGGGCTTGTGGGATCAGGTGAAACCCTTGCCAGCACCAGATGGCCAGCGCGGTGAGAGGCAAGAGCACAAACCACCATTCGGATGCCAGTGCGTCGTAGGCCAACAGAAGGTTCAAACCAAAGCGGCAAATTTTCCATAAGCGCAAGTCGCCGGCGTCAGAGTTGACGGTCAGTCTCGTCGCCTGCCATTCCTGCACAAGATTGAGAAGAAGGACTCCCGCCAAGAGAAAGCAAGTGACGACATAGGTTCCCAGTGTGCCTAGGTTGGCGCGGTATAACGGATACAAAATGCTCATGATCACTCCCAAATGGAGGAGCTTCACCGCGCCGGTGTAGAGCAAGCTCGCCCGGAAATATCTTCCCATATGAGGTTCCAAGGGCAACAGAAACACCGCGTCAGTCGGCTTAATCCAGGTTCGGATGCGGTGGTGGGTCAGGAAAAGACCGATCATGACGGCCAAAACGGGTGCCAACGGAAACGATTCAGGCAACCAAGCCAGCAATTGGTTATATCCGAATGAGAAAGCGATGATGGTGATTCCCAAGATGATCGGGGTGCCTCCCCCGCCTGCGATGATGCGGATCAGCCGCAATGCCTTTGTCCAAGAACTGCGCATGCGGCTCCAAAATAGAGTGGAGGTTTCCAAGCGATTCACCCTTTCACGACCTGAATGAACAGCTGTTCCAAGCTGGCTCCGGGCTTGTTGAGCGTATGTTGCATCGCTGGCAAATCCCCTTTTAGCCGAATGCGCCCATCATGCAGAAGGATGAAGCGGTTGCAGTATTTTTCTGCCATGTCCAAGATATGAGTCGATATCAGGATGCCCATCCCCTGCTGTTTACCTTCCTGCAACAGATCGAGTAACGTCTGGATGGCCAGTGGGTCGAGGCCGACGAAAGGTTCATCGACGATCAGCAGGGCAGGTTGTGCGAGAAAAGCGCATAAGATCATGATTTTTTGTTGCATGCCTTTGGAGAACGTGTGAGGGAACCAATGCTTGGCTTTACCCATACGGAATTGTTCCAACAAGTCGTGGGCACGCCGGCTAGCTTCAGCTTCGTCCAATCGATATGCGCGGATCGTCAACTCCAGATGCTCCCATAAGGTAAGTTCTTCATAAAATTGTGGGGTTTCCGGTATGTAGGCGATTTGTGAGCGGAATGCAATGGGATCATCCTGCAATGTTTTCCCATGGAGGGTGACTTTCCCGGCAACTGGGGTCATCAGGCCGAGGATATGTTTGATCGTCGTGCTTTTACCGGCTCCGTTTAAACCGATCAAGCCGACCATTTCACCCGGTTTCACATCAAAAGACAAGTCATGGATGACGGGTTGCACCCGCGAATAGCCGCCAGTCAATTCATGAACAGTTAGCATAAGTCCGCTCCTTTAGCTGGATGGATTCTTATGTTAATCTACTCGATTACGCCGCGTCCGGCAAGGGGAACATCGATGTTGCCCAAATTTTCTTGATATAGACACGTTTCTTTGGCTGTTTTTTCCTTACAATGGAAATTGGTTATAAATGGAACATGGGAGGAGCTAGACATGCAAATCACTGATTGGATATCCTTGGCCATCGTAAATGAAGCTTCTGATCTTCACTTGGTGGAAGGACAGCCTCCACGGGTGCGCATACAGGGCAAGATGGAGTTGTTGGCAGAGGAACAAGTGGAAGGAAAAATGATTTGGTCATTCTTGGCCGCGCATAAAAAGGTGATCCGTGACCGGGAATTGGATTTTGCCTTTCAGTTTGACGAAATTCGGTTGCGTGTCCACGCATATCGGCTTCAGACGGGGGTAGGGTTGGCCATTCGTTTGTTTCCGCGCGACATTCCCAGCCCCGAGGAATTGCGCCTTCCGGAAGCGCTCCTCAGCTTAAGCCAAAAGAAGCAAGGGATTTTACTGGTCACCGGCCCTACGGGTAGCGGCAAGTCGACGACGTTGGCCGCGCTGTTGGAGCTGAAAAATCAGACAAGCTCCTCCTTGATCATCACGTTGGAAGATCCGATTGAGTATACGCACCGCTCCCAACAATCCTTGGTGATCCAGCGGCAGATTGGCCTGGACACGGACAGTTATCAATCGGGTGTTCAGGCGGCATTACGGCAAGATCCCGATGTGCTGATGATCGGGGAGTTAAGGGAGCCAGAGGCGGTTCGGGCGGCGCTGTATGCGGCGGAAGCGGGGCGTTTGGTCATGGCCACCATGCACGCTGCTCGGGCTGCGCAAGCCATCCAACGCATCATCCATCAGTTTCCGGCCGAAGAGCAAACCCTGATCCGTACGCAATTGTCTATGAGTTTGCTAGGTATCGCCGCCCAGCGCTTATTTCCTGGCAATGGATACAACAACCAGATCGCCGCGTTTGAAGTGCTCGTAAACACCCGGGCGGTGCAACACTTGATTCGGGCTGAACAAATTCATCAAATTGATTCTATTATGCAAGCGGGTCAACAAGTGGGGATGCAAACGATGGACATGGCCGTGCAGGCTCTGATGAAAAGCAAGGAAGTGGAACGTGCAGCGGTGAAAGAAGAGTGGTTGTTGTCCCATGGTTGAGTGGGAAGGATTGGCGGTGTTAGCGGCGGGAATGGGAGCATATTGGTTGCCGGAATGTGCGGAGCGCTTTTTGCGACGCAGGAGGGAGGATACACTGGTGCGCGCGTTTTACCGTCGGATGCGACCGACGGCGGAGCGATTGTTTTTCGCCTATGCCCGGGTGGGGATCATGGCGTTTTACGCAGGTCTAGTCTGGTGGGTGGTGCAACAGCCGCGTTCTTTGTCTGACAAGTTTGCCATGGTCATATTTTTGTCCATTTTGTTCACCGTGGTTCTGACCGATTTGATGGCTTGGCTGATACCCAATTCCCTCACTTTGGGGGGGAGCCTCTTCTTTGCTATTCATAGTTGGTTTGAGCGTCCAGATTCGTTTGGATGGCTCAGCTTGGCGGCACTGGGTATTTACGGTGTCGGCTATCTCGTATGGCGGAAGACCAAAGGGATCGGTATGGGAGATGTGAAGTTGCTGGCGATGGCGGTCTGGCTGTTGGGATTGGATTTGTTCTTCGCCTTGTGGCTGTCGAGTTGGAGTGCCTTTTTGACGGTGGTCGGACGCTCGCTCGCCTGCGGCCAGTGGACGGGCCGTTCCCCGTTGCCGTACGCTCCTCATTTGGCGGCAGGGATGATCACTGCTCTGCTGTTCGATGGCGCGGCCAGTCATTGGTTGAATGGATGGTGCGCTGGTTTTAGCTGGTTTGCTGATTGGCCGGAAATTCAGGTTCTATCTTCTCTATGAATTCATAAACTCTAGTAATAGATTTTTGAAGGAGCGGATCATTGCGATGGAGAACACAAAACCAAGAATTTCTTCCCAGCAGTCTGGCATGAAAGTGACCATCCAACCCCATCCATCCCAAACGTCTTCTGTCAAAGCGGATAAACCAACAGGGCAAGCGATCACCATTTCGAAGCGGCAGGAAAAAGCCAATGCCCGAGGTATACAAGTGACATGGGAAAAAGTGAGAACGGCGCCCGTCTCCACCACCGCTTATCCGCAAGAGAAGGAGGGGTGGCAGGCGTCGCAGGAAGCAATCGCCGGGCCGATTCGACAAACGCCTTCTTTTACCTTGGGGCGCGCCGATAAAAAGCAACAAGTAATCGAGTGGAGCTCTCCCAACAATCCCTTTGTGCAAAGACAGTTGAAAATGCGCCCGTCAAACGTGAAATTGGGACAACTCCTGCTGTCGATCGCTGCCGCGATCGTGGTGGGACTGATTATGGGCTTTTCCATATTGCGGATTTTCTTTTTGGAAAACGCCTCTCATTCGGCCCGGTCGATCGATGATCACTTGCCCAAGAGCAATATGGTGGCTGAGATGCCGCTCACGGACGCCAAAGGGAACAAAGCTAAGGACAAGGAAGTGGAAAGCCCCCTTCCAGCGCTAAAGGTCGTGATGTTGCAAGCGGGGAATTTTCAAAACAAGCAGCAT
The DNA here is from genome assembly GCF_900182735.1 of Laceyella tengchongensis. Classification (NCBI taxonomy): domain Bacteria; kingdom Bacillati; phylum Bacillota; class Bacilli; order Caryophanales; family Thermoactinomycetaceae; genus Laceyella; species Laceyella tengchongensis. The sequence continues at coordinate 4,850 of NZ_FXTU01000006.1, forward strand.
GCCCAAAAGAAAGTGCAGGAATATCGCACGCAAGGGCTAGCCGCGGTGATGTCTGATCATCCCCCTTACCGCATCTTCCTGGGAATGGGTTGGACAAGGGATGAAGCGTTGAAACTTTCTGCTATTTATCAAAAAAAAGAAGTGGAAGTGTATTTAAAGGAATGGCAGATGACCGGAACATTGCCTGAGAAATGGAACCAGCGGGAACAGCTGGCCCGCTTGCTTGTGCGTGGAAACCAACTGATCCAACAGCTGGGGAACGCCGCCATCGTCAATATACAGGGCAATCCCCAAACGGAGACGCCGGCATTCGCATTTCAATCCTCTTGGAAAAAAGAATATGAACAGATGCTCTCCGACTTTCACGCGATGGAAAAGGGGTTGCCGCCAGCGTTACGGTCGTCGCTCAACCAATGCCTCAGCGCTTTGGATTTGGCGATTCAAAGCGGGGAAACGGCAGACAAACATCCTAATCAAGCGTTGCTGTGGCAGATTCAAGAAGGGTTGGTTCGATATGCATTGGCTTATGAACGGGTGGCCAAAGCGGCGGCAGAAGGAGGGGAAAACAAATTTTGACAAAGCGTTGACCATCGCTTGTTGGGCGGTTCTTCATCTGCTAAACTTAAATTGTTCCAAGGTTGGAAGGCACCTTAATCGCAGAGGTGCTTTTTTCCGTGGACGGGATGCACTCCTTAAAGGAACATCCTTCTTTTTTACTTTTTACTTATCACTGAAAGGTGTGTACGCGATATGCGGCCGAAAATTGTTTTGGCATCCGGTTCTCCACGGAGACGAGAGTTACTTGCGGGCTTAGGCGTTCCGTTTGAGGTGAAAACGAGCCAGGTCGATGAAACGTTTGACCCTTCGTGCCCTCCGAGCGCAGTGGCTGAGGAATTGGCGCACCGCAAAGCCAAGGATGTGGCCCGGCAGTTGGATGCCGCTCTTGTCATCGGCGCGGATACGATAGTGGTCTGTGACGGTGAGATTTTGGGCAAACCGCGGGATGAGCGGGAAGCGGTTCAGATGCTTTCCAGGCTCCAAGGCCGCGCGCATCAAGTATACACGGGCATTGCCTTGGTTGAAGTGGCTGATGGCCAAGTGGTGCGTGAACGTGTCAGCCATCGCATGACCCATGTGTGGATGAGGTCGCTCTCAGATGAAAAAATCTCGTGGTACGTGAATTCGAAAGAACCGCTCGACAAGGCGGGCGCATATGGAATCCAAGGCTTGGGCGCATGTCTGATCGACAAGATCGACGGCTGTTATTTCAATGTTGTCGGACTTTCATTGGTCGAATTGGATCAAATGTTCCAAGACATGGGCTATTCGTTGGTACCATAGAAGATAAATGCAAACGTAACAACTCTGCCGAGCACACCCGTGGGGATCAAATTCCTAAATGGAAGTGGAGAGAGGCAGAGGAGGAATAGATGATGGATGAAACCGGTCGCAATTACATGTTGCTGCGCGATGTGCCAGAAGAGGAGCGGCCGCGTGAACGCATGATTCGGTTAGGACCGAATTATGTCTCTAATGCGGAGTTGATTGCCTTGTTGTTGCGCACGGGCAGCACGGGTGAATCCGTGATGACGTTGGCCCAGCGGGTGTTGAACAAGGGGGGCGGGCTCAAAGGCCTGACCCGACTTTCGTTGCAAGAGTTAATGGGCATTCACGGAATCGGGCCGGCCAAAGCCATTCAGTTGATGGCTGGCATTGAGTTGGGACAGCGGATTTCACGTATGATGCCGGAAGACCGCCATGCGATTCGGTCGCCGGATGATGCAGCTTGTTACGTAATGGATGAACTCCGCTTCCTGCAACAGGAACACTTCATCTGCCTATACTTAAACACAAAATATCGTGTGATTGACAAAAAATGCATTTTCAAAGGAAGCCTTAACACCTCGGTTGTGCATCCGCGCGAAATTTTCCACGAAGCGATCCGCTGTAGCGCCGCCGCAATCATTTGCGTACATAATCACCCCAGCGGCGACCCCACGCCCAGCACGGAGGATCTCTTGGTTACAGAGCGGTTGGTGGAAGTCGGTAAATTGTTGGGCATAGACGTTGTGGACCATTTAATTATCGGGGATCAAACGTATTTCAGCATGAAAGAGAAAGGGCTGATTGCCGAGTAGGTTTTAATCCCTTTGATCATGCGCATGCCATCGCCTGACTAACAGCCGTTTTCTTAGTGCTGTTTTCCTATTGACGAAATTGTCCGAATTTGCTCGGGTGTGGAGGGCGGTTTATACCAGGAGCTTATGTGGAGAGGCTTTCTGTTTGATAATATTTTGATTTTGAATGAATGAAAGGGGGGGCTTGCCGTGTTTGGCGGATTTGTGAAAGATATGGGATTGGATTTGGGAACGGCCAATACCCTCGTTTATGTAAAAGGGCAAGGGATTGTGGTTCGTGAACCGTCTGTGGTGGCGATGGAAGTGGGAACGGAAGAAATCAAGGCGGTTGGGAACCAAGCGAAAGCGATGATCGGGCGAACACCTGGTAATATCGTGGCTATCCGCCCGATGAAAGATGGCGTGATCGCCGATTACAATACAACAGCGGCGATGATTGAATACTTTTTGAAGCAGGCTTCTGACCAGCACATCATTTTGCCACGCAAACCCAATGTGATGGTGTGCGTGCCGTCAGGAGTCACCGCGGTCGAAAAGCGGGCGGTGGAGCAGGCGACTGTTAGAGCTGGGGCCAAGGATGCTTACACCATTGAAGAGCCGTTGGCGGCTGCGATCGGCGCCGGTTTGCCCGTGTGGGATGCGACGGGAAGCATGGTGGTTGACATTGGTGGCGGGACGACGGAGGTAGCGGTGATCTCCTTGGGGGGGATCGTGACTTGTCATTCGCTGCGGGTGGCTGGTGACAAAATGGATGATGCCATCATCCAATACATTCGTCGCAAACACAATTTGCTGATTGGAGAGCGCACGGCGGAAACGCTGAAGCTGGAAATCGGCTCAGCTATCCCTGATGATCAGGGCGGTGACTCGCGGGAGATCAAAGGCCGGGACTTGATTACGGGCTTGCCGCGCATGATTGAGATTACGACGAGTGAAATTGCCGAGGCCTTAAACGAAACCGTCATGGCGATTATCGACTCCGTCAAGCAGACATTGGAACAAACGCCACCGGAATTGTCGGCGGACATCTTGGACCGGGGTATCATGTTGACGGGTGGCGGAGCTTTGTTGCGCAATTTGAATGTCCGCTTGAGTGAAGAGACCCACATGGAATGCCATGTGGCGGAAAACGCGTTGGATTGCGTGGCCGTCGGTACCGGTTCGGCCCTGGAGCAGATCGGGCTGTTTAAACCCACTTCGGCGATTGACCGTTTTCGGCGCAAGCGCTTTTTCTAGCAGTCGTCGGTTGGCTCGGAAGGGGGCGGATCGGCGCCCCTTTTTCGCGGGCTAGCCGGAAGAGAAATGAAAATCGCCCCGAAGGAGTGAAGCCATGCGACGCAATGACGCTCGTCACATTCTCATTTTTGTTTGCTTGTCGCTGCTGCTGTTTATTTCGGTGGGGATGACGCGCGGTGAGCGCGGGCTTCTCATCGGTCCGGAAAGTTGGGTAAAGAATGTAGCGGCGGTGGTAGAAGGCATTTTTTACACGCCCGTGCATTCGGCGCTGGCCCTTTCCTCTTCCACGGAAGCTGCCTCCCCGAAGACGGAGTTGGCTCGCATGGAAGCGGAGTTGAAAGAATTGAAGCGGGAGAATGAAGAATTAAAAAAACAATGGGGATACGCAAAAGAAAACCCCATCGAATACATTGCGGCACGCGTAGTATTCCGAAACACCGACCGTTGGCATAATAAGGTGGTCATTAACCGGGGCAAGGCAGATGGCGTGGAGCCAAAAATGCCCATCGTCACTTCGCAAGGGCTGATCGGCCGAGTGCAGTCAGTGACCAGCCATATGGCGGATGTGCAACTATTGACTGACACGGGTGGCGGCCCTGGCATCGCCGCGATGATCCAAGGGGAGAATGAAGAGGTTTTGGGCATCATCGAAGGATATGATGCGGTGAAGAAACGGTTGATCATGAAAAAAGTAGCGGTGACCGCCAAAATTAAGCCAGGTGAAACGGTGGTAACATCGAGATTGTCAGATATTTATCCAGGTGGTATTCTGATTGGGACGGTTGCTGAAATTAAACCCGGCGAAAGCGGGGTTGAACAAATCGCGTATGTGAAACCGTCTGCTACTTTTGAACGGCTGGACTATGTAATGGTCGTGAGAGACCCGGAAAAGTTGCAGTTGCAACAACACAAGAACGAGCTTCAATCGAAGACGGGAGGGGACAAACGGTGAAAAAGGGTTTCGTCGCTTTCCTCTTGATCCTCTTCTTGTTAGAAGGGTCTGTCTTCCAGTTGTTGCTCCCTCAGGCGTGGGGGAGCACTTTTGTCGTTATCCCCCAATTGGTGGTTAGTGGGATCATTGTCATTTCTTTGTATTTGCCCAAACGTTATGTGCTGATGTTCGCCTTCTCCTTCGGATTGTTGCATGACATCGTCTACGGCCCGGCGTGGGGGGTCACTGCCTTCACATTGGCGGCAGTAGCCTACGGCACGTATTTGTTGGCCAATCATTTTCCGCCTTTTGTGTGGATTGTCGGTGTGGCGATCGTATTGGGGCAATGCTGTTATACACTCTTGGTGTATGGTTGGTATCGTTTGTTTGGGTTCACGAACATGCCTTTCCTTTTTTCTTTCATGACACATATCGTGCCGACGTTGGTCTTTAACGCCATCAGCGCCTATCCCATTTTCCGGTTCATACATTATGTTTACATGAAAAAGCGGAACCGGCAGGTCGTGTTTGATACGATTATTCGCTGATGCGGCTTATAATGGAAAAGGAAGGAAAATAAAGGGGAGGAGCGAAATCATTAGTGAGGCGGGGTGACATGAGTATGGGGAAAGTGATGAAACCGGGCGTTACAATTAAGGGCAACAAAGAAGGCCTGCTGTTTATTCTCGATGATTCGCGACCCTTTTCTTATGTTTTGGAGGAATTGAAGCATAAGTTGGAAAATACGCAGGCGGCCCAGATTTGGGATGGCCCGGATATGAAAGTCACCATCAAATTGGGCCAACGGCAGATTACCCGCACAGAAGAATTGGCGGTGCGGGAGTTGTTTTCTATCCGCCAGAATTTAATCATTCATCGGTTTGAGGCGGATGGCATGCCGTATTTGCGCGGAGCGGAGACAGATCTGGCGACGAAGGCCGGGACGGTGCGTTCTGGACAGGTGTTAGTACATAGCGGAAATTTATTGTTTTTGGGTGATGTCAACCCGGGAGGAACGATCCAATGCACCGGCAGCATCTACGTGTTGGGATCGCTACGCGGATTGGCTCACGCAGGTAGCCATGGTGATCAGAATGCGGTGATCGTCGCCTCCACACTGCGTCCAACTCAACTTCGCATCGCTGATGTCATTTCCCGCCCGCCGGACAAATGGGATGACTCAGAAGTAGGGATGCGGTTTGCTTATCTGGCGGACAACCAGATTATCGTTGAAAAAATTTCTCAACTTGGACAATTGCGTCCTGAACTCGAGTGGAATGAGAATCGCAGGCGATTAAATTTATAACCATCTTACAGTCATTGCTTGGTGAAATATACCGATGTGGTTCATGAGAGTGTAGGATTAGACGGAGGTTATGGATGGGGGAAAGTATCGTTGTAACGTCCGGAAAAGGGGGCGTGGGCAAGTCCACCACTTCAGTCAACATTGGGACCGCGCTCGCTTTGACCGGCAAAAAGGTATGTTTGGTCGATACGGATATCGGTCTTCGCAATCTCGACGTGTTGATGGGTTTGGAGAATCGCATCATTTATGATTTGGTTGATGTGATTGAAAAAACGTGCCGCATAGAGCAAGCGTTGATCAGGGATAAGCGTTGTGAGGAGCTGTATTTGCTTCCAGCTGCGCAAACGAAAGACAAGACAGCCGTGTCAAGTAATCAGTTGCGCTGGTTGGTGGCGGAGTTGAAAGAGCAGTTTGACTACGTCATCATCGACTGCCCGGCGGGCATTGAAAATGGATTTAAGAATGCCGTGGCTGGTGCGGACCAAGCGATCGTCGTGACCATCCCGGAAAACGCCGCGATTCGCGATGCTGACCGGGTGATCGGGTTGCTTGAGAAAGAAGAGATCGCCCCGCCCAAGCTAGTTATTAATCGCATGCGCAAGCAGATGGTACGGGACGGAGGCATGATGGATGTGGATGAGGTGGTGGCGGTGCTGGCCATCGATCTGCTGGGCGTCGTGCCAGATGATGAACAAGTGATCCGTTCCGGTAATTTAGGCGAGCCGATCAGCTTTGACAACAAAAACCTTGCCGCCAAAGCTTACCGCAATATCGCTCGCCGCATCCAGGGCGAGATGGTGCCGCTGATGGCACTGGACAAGGAACAGAGTGTGGTCATGCGGATGAAACGCTGGTTAGGATTCGCGTGACAGTGCAGGAATGGTTCCCATAGGTGGAGCCATTCCTTTTTTGCTTTTTGCATATCATCGCCTGACCGTTCATATCCTGTTACAGGCACCATCAATCTGGACAGCGCGCGTTTGAGTACAACGATGGGGGACAAGCGTGAGCGACAGGCATTGGCTCGCGCGACGGCAGGTGCTTGTAAATATCGGGCAAACAGGTGATGACTATGCGCAATGATTGGTCGTTCCAGCATAAAAAGCGGCGAAAAGAACAGATGCGGTTGTTGAAAAAAGGGTTGCCGGCTGAACGCGTCTGGGGAAGCGAGTTTGATTTTTACAAAGAACAGCCGAACCCGGATCTTGCACCGTGGAATCAGCCCGCTTGGAAACAGCGGGTTTCTAACAAAGGGTCTAAGAAGCTCCAGACACAGTTGATTTTGGCCATGATGCTGTTTGTGCTAACTTTCCTGGTGTTTCGATCCCAGTCTCCAGCAATGCATCCGGTGCAAACTTGGCTGACCAAATCATTGACCAAGGAAACGTCGTTCGCCAGCATTTCGGAGTGGTATCAGCGGTATGTGGGTGGCTCTCCAGCGATTTTGCCGGCGTTTATGCCCAAAAAATCCACATCGCAGCCCCAGGAAGAGCCATGGCTCGTTCCCGTGCGGGGAGAATTGGTGCTTCCGTTTGATGAAAAACGCAAAGGGCTGATCCTCCGTACTGCCCCCCGCGCTTCCGTCAAAGCGGCCCGAGATGGGCAAGTGACGTTTGCGGGTGAGAAAAAAGGGATGGGGCGGTTGGTCATCGTGGAACATGCCGATGGGCATGAGACATGGTACGGCTGGTTGCAGGAAATCAAAGTGAAGCCAAAAGACCAGGTCGAGCGGGGACAAGCGTTGGGAACCGTTCCGGAACTGAAAGAACAGGCTTATTTTTACTTTGCGCTGAAAAAGAAGCAACAATTCGTCGATCCTGCGGATGTGATACCGTTTGAATAGGGCGGGAGGCAAATGGGTTCGCTTCCAGATCCATCCGCTGTTTTGGCTGGTGATTGGCTCAGGGGTGTGGACAGGCTACTTCATTGAATTATTGACGCTCTTCGTCGTTGTGTTAGTCCACGAACTGGGCCATCTCGCTGCTGCTCGGGCGGTGGGATGGCGGATTGGTTCGCTGGAGTTGCTTCCCTTCGGCGGCGTGTTGCGAGTGGATGAATGGGGGACGGCGCCAGCGCGGGATGAAGTTGTGGTTGCGCTGGCCGGCCCCTTTCAGCATTTGTTCATGATTTTATTCAGCCTGCTCTTTTATCGCGCCGGTTTTTGGAGCGAGCATTGGACGGGTTATTTCATCCAGGCCAATTGTATGATCGCCGGTTTTAATTTGTTGCCGATTTATCCGCTGGACGGCGGCAAGGTGTTGCAGGCAACCATGAGTTATTTTTTCCCTTACCGGCTGTGCATCACTTTCACCCTGCTGTTGGGAATGGGGCTGTCCGCATGTTTGTTGGCATGTGCTTTTATCCTTCCAGAATCAGGGGTTTGGATTCACCTCGCCGGAATTGCCTTATTTCTGCTGTTCTCCAATATCATGGCTTGGCGGCAGAAAAACTTCCAATACATTCGCTTCTTGTTGAGCCGCGCAGGCAACCGTACGACAAAAGCCGGTCGGAGACGGAAACGGAGTGTGCAGGGGGATCTCACCTTGAAGGGGGCTGTCAAACAGCTGTACAAAGAAACTGTCCACGAATGGGAAGTGCGTGATCGCCATGGCCGGGTGCTGGGTAGCGTGTCGGAGCAACTGCTGTTGGACGCGTGCGTAAACAAAGGATTGCACCATCTGAAAGTGAAAGAGTTGTTGCCGAAGAGCGATTGGGGACGGCCCATTCACACGCCAAGGAAGATTGGGCATACTTACCACCGGAAAAGTTTTTGACAAGAACATGCAGGTGTGCTAACATAAGTTCTGTTGTCATTACCGCACATGACAGGATCTCAAAAAGGCTTGAGCCTTTCCTGATCGTGGCGAGTCTCTATCAAGAGGAGGATTGTAGATGTACGCTTTAATCGAAACCGGTGGTAAACAATACCGCGTGGAGCAAAACAGTGTCTTGTACATCGAGAAACTGAATGCAAATGAAGGCGAAACTGTAACTTTTGACAAAGTATTGCTCGTGAACAAAGACGGTGAAATCAAAGTTGGCTCTCCTGTTGTTGAGGGTGCCAAAGTAGTTGGTAAAGTAGTTAAGCACGGCAAAGGCAAAAAAGTGACCGTGTTTAAATATAAACCAAAGAAAAACTACAAACGTAAAAAAGGTCATCGTCAGCCATTTACCCAAGTTGTGATCGAAAGCATCGAGGGCTAATGATACGGATTTTGGTGGAGCGGAACACGGCTGGGCAAGTGGAACGAGTCATGGTCAAAGGACATGCGAATTTCGCTGAACATGGAAAAGACCTGGTTTGCGCCGCGGTTTCAGGGATTACCATTGGGATGGTGAACGCCATCGAAACGATGTTTGATGTGCAAGTTCACAGCGCCGACGATGGGGATGGCAAAGTAGATTGCCATCTGCCGCGTGAAGTGCGCGACCCCGAGACGCGGGGGAAGATTCACTTGTTGCTGGAAGCTATGGCCGTTTCACTGAAAAATGTGGCTGATGAGTTTCCTAAATATGTTACAATACAAGAACGCAAAAGAAAATGAAAAGAGGTGGACAACATGTTAAAACTTAACCTGCAATGTTTTGCATCTAAAAAAGGTGTAGGTTCCACAAAGAACGGTCGTGACAGCATTTCCAAACGTCTGGGCGTGAAACGTGGAGATGGTCAATTCGTATTGGCTGGTAACATCCTCGTTCGCCAACGCGGAACCAAAATCTACCCAGGTGTGAACGTAGGCCGCGGTGGAGACGACACCTTGTTTGCAAAAGCGGATGGTGTAGTACGCTTTGAGCGTTTTGGTCGCGACAAAAAGCGTGTGAGCATCATTCCTGTGGCTGATAAAGAAGCAGCTGCAGCACAAGCTTAATCGGATATTTAAGCGAAACCACAAGCCCTGGCAACTTGCCGGGGTTTTTATTTTCCCACAAAGTAATGTAAAATAAGAAATTAAATGATAACTAGCGAGATGGGAGAGATTTTCATTGGGGCGGACCCTGTTTCAAATGCTTAAAACCCATTGGCTGACCATCCTGCTCATGGGCGGTTGGTTCATGCAACCATTTGGAAAGGCGGGGGAGCTCATTTTCTTTTTGGCCACCCTGATTTCGCTATTGGGAAGTGGCTATTTCTCATACATACACGCTAAAAAACAAGCATGCGAAGAAGAAGCGGAACGGATCAAACGATTGTTGAGCCACGAGCGGCATGACGCCTTAAATCACATTCAAGTGATGATGGGCTACATCATGTTGAACAAAACAGACCGGATCAAGGCATACTTGGAACAGTGGGTAGAACGAGCCAAACAAGAGCGGATGCTGTCCGAGTTTCAATACGCGCCGTTGGCGGTGGCCTTATTGACGCTGAAACACCGTTTTAAACACTGGGATCTGCATGTGAGCATGAGTGAAGAGATGAAGGCGATAAGCCAGGCAGATGAGAAGCGGCTTTTGTCGGCGATGAATGTGGTGTTGGCATGGATGGAAAAGAAATTGGCACATGAGAAAAGCTATTTAAGCGTGACCCTGTCGTTGATGCAGGAAATGGACAACGTCGTTTTGGAGGTTGAAGTGACTGCGGACGGGGAGGATATGGTTACTTTGTTTGGTTCGGCAGAGGATTGGAGAGAATTACAGCGAACCGTTTGCCGCTGGAGAGGCTCATGCAATCTCATGTCGCATGGCAAAGGATTGAAGCTGGAATTGAAGACGGATCAGCAGAAGAAATAGACAGGTGCAGGAAGGTGGCAGAACCATGTTTGTAGATAAGGTCAAGGTTTATGTGAAAGGCGGCGATGGTGGTAACGGAATGGTGGCGTTTCGCCGTGAAAAATACGTTCCGTATGGCGGCCCCGCTGGTGGGGATGGAGGCAAAGGGGGCGATGTGGTCTTCGTTGTCGAAGAAGGGTTGCGCACCTTGATGGATTTCCGTTACCAACGCCATTTTAAAGCCAAGCGCGGTGAGAATGGCCGGTCCAAATCACAGCATGGGGCTGGAGCGGACGATCTTGTCGTGAAAGTACCGCCGGGCACCGTGGTGCGCGATGCGGAGACAGGTGAATTGTTGGCGGATCTGGTTGAGCACGGCCAGCGCGCGGTCGTGGCCCGTGGTGGAAAAGGGGGTCGGGGGAATATTCGTTTCGCCACGCCGGTTAACCCCGCTCCGGAAATTGCCGAAAACGGGGATTTGGGTGAAGAACGATGGGTGGAACTGGAATTAAAAGTGTTGGCGGACATCGGCTTGGTCGGCTATCCCAGTGTGGGAAAATCCACCTTGCTTTCGGTTGTCTCCGCCGCCAAACCGAAAATTGCGGCCTATCATTTCACCACCTTGGTGCCCAACTTGGGTGTCGTTCGCATTGACGATGGACGTAGCTTTGTGATCGCCGATTTGCCCGGCTTGATTGAAGGTGCACACGAAGGTGTCGGCTTGGGGCATCAGTTTTTGCGGCATATCGAGCGGACCAAAGTGATCATCCATGTCATTGACATGGCCGGATCGGAGGGGCGGGACCCCTATGAAGACTATTTGCAGATCAACGAAGAGCTGAAGTTGTATCGGCAAGATTTGGCACACCGGCCACAAATCATCGCCGCCAACAAGATGGACTTGCCGGAGGCGGAAGAGCAATTGGAATTATTTAAGGAGCAGCTCGACGCGGACATTCCGATTTACCCGATCTCAGCGGCGACGCGGCAAGGGCTGAAGGAATTGATGTATGCAGCGGCTGACTTGTTGGACAAAGTAGAACGGGAAACGCCGCCCGCACCGGTGGTGGAGCACCAGTTTGCTACGGAGCGGAAAGTGTACAAAGCGGAGGCGGGTGCGCCTGATTTCACCATCCGTCGGGAAAATGAGCTGTATGTGGTTGAAGGGGAACGGATTGACCGCCTCGTGCAGAAAACCAACTTCCAATACCAAGACAGCGTGTTGCGTTTTGCCAGTACTTTGCGGACATTGGGAGTGGAGGACGCCCTGCGTAAACGCGGCGCAGAAAACGGGGACACCGTCATCATCGGTGGAATGGAATTTGAGTTTAATGATGAACTCGATTTATAACCGTATAGCTAAAGGCAATATAAATTAGCCCCACGCGAGGATGCGTGGGGTTATTGATGTTTACAGGCCGTGTTCCTGTTTGATAAGGGTGAGCAAATGACGGCAACCGCTGGAGATCAAGCGGTAGGTTTCATCAAAATCGCCGGTATACCACGGGTCAGGCACTTTGGTGTAAGTAGTGCCGGGGATGAAGTCGACAAACCGACGCAAGCATGTGTCCAGGTTGCGGGTGGAGCGCTCTATCCCGGCGGCATGGCGGTTGTAGATAGACTTCATATCAGCGATATTGTTGTCATCCATCCCGATGATATAGGTAAATCGCTCAACGTCTTCCGCTTTGAATTGGCGAGCGCGCAAGCCTTCGTAGGAGATGCTCATCTCGTCCAGCTTTTTACGCGTTCCGTGATGGGGCGGTTCACCAACATGCCAGTCCCCTGTTCCGGCGGAATCGATGAGGATTTTGTCTTCCAAGCCTTCTTGTCTCACCAAGTGACGAAATACGGCCTCCGCCGTGGGAGAACGGCAGATGTTACCTAAACAGACGAAAAGTACGGAAATTTGCATGGTGGAGCCTCCTTTATGTTAATATAGCAATGCTATCTTAACATAAACGACTGTTGTGAGTGGGGACCAACGGATGGAAAACAGTTGTCATAAGAAAGTGATTGTGTTATTTTTTATGTAACCGGTTACACGAAACCGAAAAGGGGGGAAAGCATTGGCTACCATAAGGGATGTGGCAAAAGTAGCGGGTGTATCCGTTGCCACCGTGTCCCGCGTATTGAACGAAACAGGCTATGTCCATGAAAACACGAGAAAACGTGTGCTTGAGGCGATAGAACAATTGGATTATAGCCCCAACGAAGTGGCCAGATCCTTGTTCAAAGGCGAATCGAGATGGATTGGGCTACTGTTGCCGGACATCACCAACCCCTTCTTTCCGCAGTTGGCTCGCGGGGTGGAAGATGAGTTACAGAAGCACGGCTTCCACTTGATATTTGGAAACAGTGACGAAAATGCTGAGAAAGAGCTTCATTATATCAACACGTTTACGCAAAATCATGTGATGGGCATCATTATGGCAGCAAACCAATCGGGGAAGGCAGATTATCGAGGTTTTCCTATCCCGATGGTGTTTCTTGATCGCACACCAGACGGGAACCCTTCCGTCTATGCTGATGGGGTGGAAGGGGGAAGAATTGCGGCGCGCGAAATCATCAGGCGAGGCAGCAAACGGGTGACATTGCTGAAAGGTCCGGAACATATCCGGCCAGCGCAAGACCGTTTTCGGGGTGCGCTTGAAGAATTGAGCAACTCCCATGTCGATTTTTACGTGATGAACACCCATTCGTTTTCCTTTCAAGATGCCACGCAATGGGCGGCCGAGCTGTTTGCCAAATACGCCGACACAGATGGGATCATCGCCAGCAATGACGTCGTGGCTACCGCGATCTTGCATGAAGCGTTACGGCTGGGGAAACGCATACCGGATGAACTTCAAATCATCGGATTTGATGACATTCCACAGAGCGGCTTGTTGTTCCCGCCGTTGTCCACGATCAGGCAACCCGCATACGATATGGGGAAAGAAGCTGCCCGGTTGTTGCTCAAACTCATAAAGAAAGAGAAGATCGATCAAAGAAATGTGCAAATGCCGGTGACATTTGTGGAGAGACTCACGACAAGAAAGGTGGATGCGCGTGGTTAAGATTGTTGTGGTTGGAAGCGCTTCGATGGATTTGGTCGTCACCTCGAACAAAAGGCCGGGCGCTGGTGAAACGGTGCTTGGAGAATCGTTTAAAACGGTTCCCGGCGGCAAGGGGGCCAATCAAGCGGTGGCGGCAGCTCGGTTGGGAGCGGAAGTAACCATGATCGGTTGCGTGGGAGACGATCATTATGGAGAAATCATTATCCGTAATTTAGAGGAAAATGGTGTTTGCACATCGTTTATGAAACCGGTTACACATACAGAGAGCGGTACCGCCCACATTGTGCTGGCAGAAGGAGATAACAGTATTGTTGTTGTAAAAGGGGCGAATGATTTGGTCACCCCATCCTATGTGCAACAAGCGCTTCGCCCCATCCATGAAGCGGATATGGTGTTGATCCAACAAGAAATCCCGGAAGAAACCGTGGAATACGTAAGTCAAGTATGTCACGCCAGTGGCGTCCCGTTGCTATTAAACCCGGCACCGGCGCGAACGGTGAGCCCGGAGGTGATTGCACGGGCGTCGTATCTTACACCCAATGAACATGAGACGGAGATTCTGTTTCCGGGGTTGACGGCGGAAGAGGCGTTAAAACAGTATCCAAACAAATTGTTCATCACTGTGGGCAAACAAGGTGTCCGTTATCATGACGGAACGCGTGAAGTGACTGTTCCCGCATATCCAGTGGAGGCAGTCGACACGACGGGGGCGGGGGACACATTTAATGCCGCTTTTGCGGTAGCCCTAGCCGAGGGGAAAAGCATCGCCGCGAGCTTGCGTTTTGCCAATCGGGCCGCTTCTCTATCGGTGATGAAATTTGGCGCCCAAGGCGGTATGCCGACAAGACAGGAAGTAGAGGAGAGTCTGTGACTTCAGGGAAGCCGATTCCCAAAACATGCTGCATGGGTGCCTGACGCCCATGCGGGCACGATCTTCTAGAAAGGGGTGGCGGTTCATGCACATCAAGATGTCTGGCATTCATAAAGCGTTTGGCAAAAATCAGGTGTTGACGGGAGTCGACTTTGAACTGAAGGCTGGGGAAGTGCATGCGCTGATGGGGGAAAACGGTGCCGGCAAATCAACCCTGATGAATATTTTGACCGGTCTGCACCGTTGTGACCGGGGGACGATTGAGGTCGACGGGCGAAAGACGACGTTCTCCAATCCTAAAGATGCTGAGCGAAATGGAATCGCTTTCATCCATCAAGAATTGAATATCTGGCCCGATATGACGGTGCTAGAAAATCTATTTGTGGGAAAAGAACCGCGCACGGCTTTGGGCTTGTTGGATGTGAAAAAAATGAGATCGTTAGCCGAGCGGCAGTTTGAAAAGCTAAATGTATTGATTCCTTTGGATCAGGAAGCGGGGCTTTGCTCGGTGGGGCAACAACAGATGATTGAAATTGCCAAAGCCCTGATGATCCAAGCCGAGGTCATCATCATGGACGAGCCGACAGCGGCCTTGACAGAGCGGGAGATAGAAAGTTTGTTTGATGTGATCGGCCGGCTGAAACAGGAAGGTGTCTCCATTGTTTATATCTCTCACCGCATGGAAGAAATTTTTCAGATTTGCGACCGGATCACCGTGATGAGAGACGGCCAAACCATTGATTGCAAGCCGATCCCGGAAACCAGTATGGATGAAGTGGTGCGGAAGATGGTCGGACGCGAATTGACAGAGCGTTTCCCGCAGCGCCATGCCCATCCGGGAGAAACGGTGTTGGAAGTGAAAGAAATCACACGTGCCGGTGTGTTTGAAGATGTCAGCTTTTCCGTCCGTTCAGGTGAAATTTTGGGTGTGGCAGGCTTGTTGGGTGCTGGACGAACGGAAATCATGCGTGGCATTTTCGGTTTGCTCCCGTTGGACAGCGGAGAAATATGGGTCAATGGGCAGAAAACAGCGATCCAAACGCCGCGCCAAGCCGTCAACCTGGGGATTGGATTCATCACCGAAGACCGCAAAGGCGAGGGGCTAGCCTTGGACTTTACCATTCGGGAAAACGTATCCTTGCCCAGCCTGCGTAGTTTTGCACCAAAGGGGTTCATCGATCAACATAGCGAGCTGGCTTTTGTAGATATGCTTATCAAACGCTTGATGATCAAAACTGAATCACCGGAAACAAAGGCTGGTCACCTTTCTGGAGGCAATCAACAGAAAGTAGTCATCGCTAAATGGATCGGCATCGGACCGCGTGTACTCATCCTAGATGAACCGACGCGGGGAATTGACATAGGAGCGAAAAGGGAGATCTACCAGCTCATGAATGAGCTGACGGACCGCGGTGTGGCCATCATCATGGTCTCCTCCGAACTGCCAGAGATCTTGGGAATGAGCGATCGAATTCTGGTGGTGCGCGAGGGAAGGATTAGCGGTGAGTTGAGCGGTCAGGAAGCCACACAAGAAAAAATCATGGCATTGGCAACGGGAGGGCAGTGACATGCAAACGATGAGAGAACAGGCTAGCGGCAATTACATGGATCGAGCTGGGCATGTGGCCAAAAAATTGGGGCCGTTGTTGGGACTTTCCTTCTTGGTCATTATCGTATCTGTATTAAACCCCGGCTTTTTGGCTCCATTGAACATTTTAAATCTGTTGCGACAAGTGGCCATCAATGCCTTGATCGCATTTGGTATGACCTTTGTCATTTTGACGGGGGGCATTGACTTGTCCGTGGGCTCCATTTTGGCATTATCCAGTGTGCTCATGTCTGGCATGATTGTGTCTGGCGTGGACCCGATTCTTGCTATTTTGCTCAGCTGCCTGATCGGGGCGGTACTGGGTATGGTCAACGGTTTACTGGTGACCAAGGGGAAAATGGCCCCCTTCATCGCGACCTTGGCCACGATGACGATTTACCGCGGCTTGACCTTCGTTTACACCGATGGCAACCCCATCACGGGGCTTGGGGATAATATTTGGTTTCAATTGTTTGGGCGCGGATACTTCTTGGGCATTCCTGTTCCCGCGATCACCATGCTCATCTCCTTCGCGGTATTGTGGCTGCTTCTCCACCGCACGCCGTTTGGCCGCCAAACTTATGCTATCGGTGGGAATGAAAAAGCGGCAATCATCTCAGGTATTCACGTGTCACGCGTGAAAGTGATCATTTACGCCTTGGCCGGTACGTTATCCGCTCTGGCGGGGGCGATTCTGACTTCCCGCCTGAATTCGGCGCAACCGACCGGAGGTACCTCTTATGAGTTGGATGCGATCGCGGCTGTCGTTCTGGGGGGCACCAGCTTGTCAGGTGGCCGTGGGCGCATCGTCGGCACGCTAATCGGTGCATTGATTATCGGCACATTGAACAATGGTCTCAATTTGTTGGGGGTATCTTCCTTTTATCAAATGGTTATTAAGGGGATCGTTATTCTGATTGCTGTTTGGCTTGACCGCAAAAAAACGGCATAGGAGGGTTCACATTGAAAAAAGCGACTCTGTCCATCATCGCCTTCTCTTTTCTGTTATTGCAAGCATGTTCATTGACGCCTCCGGACTGGGCCAAGCCGGCGGAAAAAAAGAACTTGTCCGATGTTAAAATCGGATTGTCCGTGTCCACGCTAAACAACCCATTTTTTGTGTCCCTCAAAAACGGAGTCCAACACGAGGCCCGTGCGAAGGGAATGGAAGTGATTGTGGTTGATGCCCAGAATGACACATCCAAACAAATCAACGATGTGGAAGACTTGTTACAACAGGGAATCGACGCGTTGCTCGTCAACCCGACGGACTCGTCGGCGATCTCGACAGCGGTGCAATCGGCCAACAATCTTGGGGTGCCGGTGGTGACGCTTGACCGTTCTGCGGAAAAAGGAACGGTGGCCACTTTTGTCGCTTCTGACAATGTCAAAGGTGGAAAAATGGCTGCCGAATATATTGTCCAGCAGTTGGGTAAGGGCGCGAAAGTGGCCGAATTGGAAGGGGTGCCGGGAGCTTCGGCGACACGGGAGCGCGGAAGCGGGTTTCATCAGGTTGCCGATGCCTCGCTCAATGTGGTGGCTAAGCAATCCGCAAACTTTGATCGCACTAAAGGATTGACGGTCATGGAAAACATCCTGCAAGGAAATCCCGACATCCAAGCGGTGTTCGCCCATAATGATGAAATGGCGTTGGGGGCGATCGAAGCGATCGAAAGCGCTGGAAAAGAGATTTTGGTGGTCGGGTTTGATGGCAATGAGGATGCCCTTAACGCTGTGAAAGCGGGTAAGCTTGCCGCTACCGTGGCACAGCAACCGGAAGCGATTGGCAAAGCAGGCGTGAAAGCAGCGGCGGACGCCTTGCAGAAAAAGAAAACGGCCGCAAAAATACCAGTGCCCTTAAAACTGGTGACAAAGGAATAAGCGTTGACAGCCTCCGTTTGAAAATGGGGGCTGTCTTTTTAATACTAGAGCCCATTTTTGACGTTTGCATGGAGTAAAAATCAAAAAAAACTTGATTGACAGCGCTTTCAAAGGGTAAAATGTGCGCAATATTACAATTAGGTTGGATTGATGGAGGAACGTGACGGGATGGGTAGTGAACCATTTGTGTTGGTGCGTTTAGACACATTGCCGGAAGCGATGCAGAAGACATTAGAAGTGAAGCGAATGCTGTCGGCGGGCGAAGTAGGCAATGTGCAGGAAGCGGTCAAACGAGTAGGGTTGAGCCGCAGTTCATTTTATAAATACAAGGATCATGTATTCCCCTTCAACGCCATGGTGAAAGAAAAAATCATCACGTTGTCGCTCACTTTGGCCGATATGGCAGGGGTTTTATCAAGCGTGCTTGTTTTTTTAGCGCAGGCTCGCGCCAATATCCTGACGATTCATCAAACCATTCCTCTGCAAGGGGAAGCCAATGTGTCGATGTCCATTGACACTTCGCAAGTGGAAGCCTTTGAAGAAGTGCTTGCGGGGTTGCGTGAATTAAGCGGTGTGCGACGG
Source organism: Laceyella tengchongensis (assembly GCF_900182735.1). Taxonomy (NCBI): domain Bacteria; kingdom Bacillati; phylum Bacillota; class Bacilli; order Caryophanales; family Thermoactinomycetaceae; genus Laceyella; species Laceyella tengchongensis. The sequence continues at coordinate 23,152 of NZ_FXTU01000006.1, forward strand.
GCGCTCGTAGTCGGCACGGGGGAAAAAGACGAAGGGATGAAAGTGTGATGAATAACAAAGTGGCTTATTTGGGTCCGGTCGGTACGTTTACGCATGCCGCCGCCAGCTCGCTCTTCGAAGGGCACCCGGTGCAGTTGGAACCGTATCCCACGATTGTCGACACCTTGCAGGCTGTGGCGGAAAAAAAAGCGGACGTGGCCGTGGTGCCGATCGAAAACGCGTTAGAAGGCTCCGTCCACATGACGTTGGATCATCTTGTGCATCAAGTCGATTTGCCGATATGGCGAGAGCTGATCTACCCTATTTCCCACTGTTTGTTGGCGCACCCAAATCAAGCCGCGACGAAACTGTCTGAATTTACGCATGTTTTGTCTCATCCTCAAGCGATTGCCCAATGCTATCACACGGTGCGCAAGTTGATCCCTGGCGTGACATTTGTTCATACTGACAGTACCGCCTTGGCCGCGGCCAAAGTTGGAGAGCAAGCTGATGAAAAATGGTTGGCGATTGGTACGACACAAGCAGCGGAATGCCATCAACTGCAAGTTCGTCAAGCAGATGTGCAGGATCAGCCCAACAATTTCACCCGGTTCTGGGCGGTGGGGCGGCCCGCGTTTGCGACTGAGGATGCGGACGGCAAACACAAAACCTGTTTGCAGGTCACTTTGCCGGCGGATTATCCCGGGGCGTTATACCAAGTTTTGGCCGCCTTTTCTTGGCGCAAGATCAACTTATGCCGCATTGAATCGCGTCCAACCAAGACGGGGTTGGGGAATTATTTTTTTCTAATCGAAGCGGAGTTGCCGATCCGGCATGTGTTGTTGCAGGGAGCGATTGAGGAAGTTACCGCCCTCGGTTGCAAAGTGCGGGTGTTGGGGTCGTTTCCTTATCATTACTATCGAGAACGCCAAACGGCCCTGCGAAATTAAGCGCCCCGCGGAAGCTGGTATGTTCCATGTACGGCACACCCATCCAGCGGTGGAGAATCGCTTCACCAATTAAAAAGGCTACTGGCACAGATTGATTGCCAGTAGCCTTCTGCACCTGGGGGCAGGTGCTTTTTTATTGCCGAAGTTGCCGTTAGCCGCGCATTTAGTTAGAGAGAGACAACATTATGCCAGTACATCCCGCTTGGAAAACGTCACGAAGGCGATGATGAGGGAAACAACCGACCACGCAGTTAAGACGGCCAATGAAAACGGAAGTGTGACATTGTCCAACATGAGCGGTTGCCCTTCCAGATATTCGGTCAAACTGAGATGCGTGAATGCCAAATACTTCAGTGCGCTCCAGTTGGGGGCAAACTGTGACAAAATACTGCCAGAGATGACCGCCGCCAACATGATCCCCATGCTGGAGGCGGTGTTTTTCACCAGTACGGACACCATAAATGAGATGGTGGCCACCGTGATGCAGGAAAACCAAGCCAAGCCATAAGCCATCAAAATATATTTCCATTGCGGGATCAGTTGCACATGATCCACATTGAGGTGCTCCCCTTGTTGGTTGAAGCCGATCATGACTTGGAGCGACCAGCCGTCATAACCGAAGATGATGCCGGAGAGCAGATAACCAAACACAATTGTCAAGATCAGCATGAATGACACGCTGAAGAGCAAGGTGATGTATTTGCTGAGCAAAATCTTCCAGCGCGCCACCGGACGGGTGAGCAGGAGCTTGATCGTGCCGCCAGCATGCTCCGAGGAGACGATATCCGCTGCCAGAATCACGACCAGCAAAGGGAAAAACAATGAGACGGCGTCTTCAGCGAACTTGCGGACAAAAGTGGGAGCCCCCGGTGCGGCGGGATTGATGTCGTGATCAAGATAATATTGGTTTTGTTGGATGCTGAGCTTGATGTAGCTTTTCCATTCTTCTGGAACGCGTGCCGAGGCTAATCGGTTTTGTTGATCGACGATTTGCTGTTGCAAGATAGCGCGCCAATTGGAAGTGCCCAATTGTTTGATTGCGTTTTCGGTAGTTCGATATTGCGCATAAGTGAAGATGGGGATCAATACCAATAAGATAAGGGCGATAACCCACAGCCGTTTCTTGCGGATCATTTTAACCATTTCGTTATAAATGAGTTTCGTCATGGGCGGGACCTCCTGTCAGCTCAAGGAAAATGTCTTCGAGTGTCGGGTGGTGTGCGCGTATTCCTGAGACTTGGATATCCCCGCCGGCGAGATGGGCGTTAGCTTCGGCGATCTTGTCCCGCGGCATTTGCGCGATGACTTTGGATGGCTCACGCAGTTCAACCCGAGAGACATAAGGGAGTTGTCCCAACCGATCCCGGCCGTCTGTCGCCGGTTTCAGATCCCATTCCACTAGGGTTTCTTGTTGCATCAAGTCTTGGACGGCTGCCGTCTGGACGATCGTGCCTTGATTGATGATAGCCACCCGGTCACACATCAGTTGGACTTCATGCAGGATATGGCTGGAGATGAACACGCTGATGCCTTTTTCCTTGGCGAGGCGGCGGATGAAGTTACGCAATTCGCGAATGCCCGCTGGATCAAGCCCATTGGTTGGCTCGTCCAAAATGAGCAACTTTGGGTTGCCCAACAGCGCTTGTGCAATGCCCAAACGCTGTCTCATGCCCAAGGAATAGGTTTTGACCAGATCATCGATGCGGGGGGTCAATTCAACCAAGTCTACGACTTCATCAATGCGCTCAGAAGGGATGTCAGGAAGCATGCGAGCGAATTGCTCCAGATTTTCCCGCCCGGAAAGGTAGGGATAAAGTTCAGGATTTTCCACGATGCAACCAACATGGCGTATGGCGTTCATAAAGTCCGCGCTGAGCGAGTGTCCGCAGATGCGAACCGTGCCTGAAGTCGGTTTGATCAAACCGACGAGCATGCGGATTGTCGTGGTTTTACCCGCACCGTTCGGGCCGAGGAAACCGAAGATCTCCCCTTCTTTGACGTCAAAGGAAATGTGGTGGACAATGTCGCGTTTGCCGATTTTTTTGCCCAAGTCTTCAACAGAGAGTACGATGTTATGATTCGTTTTCATTGGCTGTTTTTCCCCTCTCCTGGCTGATCGGATATGATCTGTAGCAGGCGGTCTGCCATCCTCTGGTATCCATCTCCGTTTGGATGGAAGTGGTCCCTGTACAAATACTGTCCAGGTGACAGTTGGAACAAATCAAATGTTGGAATGACGACAACGCCATTGAAAGATTGGGCGATCTGGGTGATGGACTCGTTCCACTTGAGCACATGCTCGTTGGCGCCTTGGATGTTTACGTCGCCAAAAGGGTTGTACAATCCGAATAAAAAAACAGTCGTATGCGGATTAGCATCCTTCACGTCGCTCAGGATGGCTCGCAGATTCCGCTCGTAACGAATTCGGGCCTGCTCGATTTGCTTTGGGTTAAGTTGTTGCAGACGGTCGGTGCTTCGAAATAGATCGTTTCCACCAATTGTCATAACCACCCATCGGGCTTGTTGGATCAACCGCTTGGTGCGGGTCTTTTTCACTTGCTCGGCCAATTGGGTTGAAGTCTGGCCGCTGACGCTTAAGTTGATGGCGCTGAGTCGATTATGTTTTGCATGCAGTTTTTGTTTGACTAAGCCGAAATAGCCTTGTCCGTTGCTGTCCCCGATGCCCCTAGTCAGCGAGTCGCCCAATCCTAGCAACATGCTGTCAGTGGCTGGCGGAGCGTCTGTTTGTACCGCTAGTTGGCCGGTTATATTGCTCTTGCTGGGGCGAATCAAAGCATCCACTGCCATCGTGAATCCGGCGCCGAGCAAGACAAAAGAACACACGGCCAGGGCATATAGAAAGAGTTGATAGAATTTTTTTCTATTGCGCATAGGTGTGCCTCTCTTCCACCACGGTTTTGCTTTTTATTTTAAATTGAATCAGAGTCAAAAAAAATGGCAGGAAACCGAATGTTTCAATGGTTGTTAAGCAAGATCGCGTCGATTGGCGCATAGGTTAAAATTAACAAACCATAGATAAGGGGGTTGTTTCATGAAAATCCATATTGCCCGCGCGGGCGATACGTTATGGCAACTAGCCCAAAAGTATAACATCCCAATCGAACGGATACGTGAAGCCAATCCGGCGTTAGCGGATACGGATGAACTGAAAGCGGGCGAAAAAATACGCATTCCCACAGGCAAAGTGCCGGTGGTCTCGACGCAACAAAGCAAAACATGGGAAGAAGCCGCGTCCCCCAGCTTGGAGGAGGGAGAGACGGTTGTTGAACAGGAGCGGGAAGAAACGGGTGCGCCTTTTGCCGCTCTGCCGACACCCCCCCAAGTGCCCGACATACAGCAGCCGGAAGTGTTTCAATGGGGGTCTTCATCGCCCTGGGATTCCTCGTTTTTCGAAGGGGAATGGGAAGAAGGGCCGCCGGGATATTATCCCCCGCCGATGCCGCCTTATCCCGCTTTTGTCTATGGGCACTGGCCTGCGTTTCCGCCTGCCCCCTACTATCCGACAGCATATCCTTCGCCCTACCCGGCAGCTTATCCTTCAATGTATCAACCGGCATATCCGGTCTTTTATCCACCGGCACATGAGGCACACATGACCGTAGAGGCGCCGCTTGCTTCGGCCGCTTACCCGATGATTCAAGAGGAAACGGAAGTGGGTGGAGGCGGAAGCGTGGGGAGCGATGCTGCTTACGACCCATCCTCGACGAATTCGCCGCTTTCCCATGATCCCGAACTGGGCAAACCGGCCTACCAAGCTTGGTATCAACCGCAGGCGGCGCAAGTGCATCCGGCCAAATTGAAAGAAAGTTCTTCTACACTAGCTTGAAGAGAAAGGAAAGGAGCGATGAAACAACCCCACCGATCCCTTGTGGAAACCGTCCTACATAGCAACGTACACCAGATGAAGCCTTACCGCAAAAATTGGTGTATCGAAACGGATCATCAGAAGTGGATCGCCAAACATGTGCATCCGACTTGGCTCAGGTGGTGGGTTCAAGTAGATTACGAGTTGCGCCTGAGGGGGTTCACTTCGATGCAACCCATCCGCTCAGATGGCGGAGAATGGTTGTTCATGCCGTTTATTGAAGGAAAGACGGGCCGGTACTCCATTAGAGAAGATGTCGAGAAAATGGTTGAGACATTGGCGATTTTCCATCGTTTGGGTCGGAGATTGATGACGCCGCCGATAGATGAGGCGGCCTTTCTCTTGTCCGAACGGATTGCCGATCGCTTAAATCAATTTTACCGCGTGCTCCAAAAGGTGGAGCAATTGGAAGCGCCCCTGCGCGAGCTTCTATTGGCGCACGGCCGGGATTTTTATCTGGATGGTTTGGCGGCTTGGGAGCGATTGCGGCAACTCCCTCTAACCCGCTTTTCATTGAAAGAGCGCCGCTTGCACGCCCTAAGCCATCGCGATTTGGCCAGCCACAATTGGATGGTTGATAAAGCGGGGCGTGTCTGGCTGATCGATTTTGAGACGGCGTCGTATGATGCCCAGATTGGTGATGTGTGGCAAATGGTTTCACGCATCTTGGTGGAGAATGAATGGTCGGAAGAATGGTTGCGCATGTTTTTAGTTCAGTATGAAAAAGAGCGCCTCCTGTCTTCGTTTGAAAAAAAAGTCCTGTCCGTGTTGCTCGCTTTCCCCAATGAATTCATGAGGGAAGCGATTGGTTTGGCAGAGCAAAAACGAGGGTACCGGTTGAAATATTCCCTGCCGTACTTGCATAAAATAGCGGAATGCCGAAGCAAATGGAAATCACAATCGAAACAACTATTCTATTGGTAGATGGAAAAGCTTATGGTATGATGTAGATTGATTTTATATAGCCTTGTTTTTGCCTGAGGAGGCCAAAGCATGAGAATAGGACTTGCACAGATCAAACCACGCTTGGGGCGAGTGGATATTAATTTGGAATTGCACGAGGAAATGATCCACCGGGCCCGAGAGGAGCAGGTGGATCTTTTGATCTTCCCTGAGCTGAGTGTGACGGGGTACAATCTGATGGATTTGACCTACGAAATGGCTAGGGATCCTTTCAGCCCCGACATTCAGCAATTGATTCAGGCAGCGGGTGAGATGGATCTCGTGTTCGGCTTTGTGGAACACAGCCCTGAGCACATTTTGTACAACTCCGCTGCATATGTCACCCAACAAAGCCTTCATTACCTGTATCGGAAGGTGTATTTGCCTACATATGGAATGTTTGATGAGGCCCGTTATTTCGGACGAGGTCAAATGATCCGTAGCATTCCAACCCGTTTCGGTCAAGTGGGCATCCAAATCTGCGAAGATGCTTGGCACCCTTCCACCGCTTATCTGTTGGCCCAAGACGGGGCGCAAATCCTGATCGTCCCTTCCAATTCGCCTGCGCGCCAACCACACGGCGAGAGCTTGGGTTCACAAGAAGCTTGGCACGCCATCTTGCAAGCCCAAGCGATGGCGCATGGATGTTACGTATTGTTCGCTAACCGTGTGGGAACGGAAGACGGGGTGACCTTCTTTGGGGGTTCTGCTGTCGTGGACCCGTTCGGGAAAGTGGAAAAGAGCGCTTCCCTGTTTGAAGAGGAGCTGCTCATCGCTGACCTCGATTTGGACAAAGTGCGGAAAGCGCGTTTCCAAATGCCGATGTTGCGCGATGAAGACGTAGACATCAGCTTGCGGGAATTGACCCGTATCAAACGCAAACGGAGCGGGGAGGGAACATGGTTATGAAAATGGTGGCCGATATGTTAGAACAAGCGCCTTTCCTGCGCTTGAATGAAGAGTTAACCACCGAGTTGCTCACGACCGCCCTTCGCGAAGAGGTGACCAAAGCCGGTTTTAGCAAAGTGGTTTTGGGCTTGTCCGGCGGCATCGATTCGGCCTTGTCCCTCTACTTGAGCGTGCGCGCCTTTGGCCCGGAGAATGTGATTGCCGTCAGAATGCCTTATAAGACAAGCAGTCCGAGCAGTTTGGAAGATGCTGAGGCGGCCATTGCAGCGACCGGGGTGGAGGCGCTCACGATCGACATCACGCCGCAGATCGATGCGTACTTTGACATGATGCCGGATGCGACACCGCTACGCCGGGGTAATAAAATGGCGCGCGAGCGGATGACGATTCTTTATGATTTGTCGGCCCATTACAACGCCTTGGTCATCGGTACAAGCAACCGGACGGAATTGTTGTTGGGATACGGCACACAATTTGGCGATGCCGCTTCCGCTGTCAACCCGATCGGGGACTTGTACAAGACGCAGGTGCGCCAGTTGGCGGTCTATTTGGGAGTGCCGGAGCAGATCATCGCCAAGCCACCTAGCGCCGACTTGTGGGAAGAGCAAACCGATGAAGGAGAGTTGGGCTTTACTTACCTAGATGTGGATTGTTTGCTTCACTATATGGTGGATCAACGTTACACGTTGGACCAATTGCGGGCCCAGGGGTTTGAGGATGAATTCATCGCTAAAGTAAGCAAACGGATCATTCAAAACCAGTACAAGCGCACCATGCCCGTGATCTTAAAGGTGGGTAACCGGACGGTGGGTGTCGATTTCCGGTATTTGCGCGACTGGGGTCTATAAACAAAGTTGGGAGAGTGAAGCTGATGGCAGGACACTCTAAGTGGAAAAACATCCAGCACCGCAAGGGTCGGCAAGATGCCTTGCGGGGCAAGATGTTTGCCAAATTGGCACGGGAAATTTATGTGGCTGCCCGTATGGGCGACAAAGATCCGGCCAACAATCATCAGTTGCGTTTGGCCATAGCCAAAGCACGCGCGCAAAACATGCCGAATGATAATATTGAGCGCGCGATCAAAAAAGCGGCCGGAGGCGGAGATGGTCGAGATTATGAAGCCATCACATATGAAGGATACGGGCCAAGCGGAACAGCGATCATGGTTGAGACCTTGACGGACAACCGTAACCGCACCGCCGCCGACATTCGGCACATTTTCTCCAAACGCGGGGGAAACATGGGGGAAAGCGGATGTGTGTCATGGATGTTTGAACGCAAAGGTTACTTGGTGATCGATCGCGAAGCTGTGTCGATGGATGAAGAAGAATGCATGTTGATCGCGTTGGAGTACGGGGCCGATGATGTGGAAGCCACGGACAAAACGTTTGAAATCACCACTTCGCCCGACGCATTTGAAGATGTGAAGAAGGGACTGGAGGAAGCCGGAGCGGTTTTCACCACCGCAGAAGTGACCTTTGTGCCATCCAACAAAGTGCATCTGGCAGGAGATGCAGCTAAAGCAGTGTTTCAGTTGATTGATGCGCTGGAAGAACACGATGATGTGCAAAATGTGTACGCCAATATCGATGTAGATGAAGAAGAATTGGCCGGTTTTGCAGAATGACAACGCATCGACAAGCCCAGGAGCTTGCCATCCTGGGTTTATTTGTATATGTAATGCAGTGTAGAGGTAATAGATTGAATAATCGATATTTTCTCTTTACAAAATGGGGTGATCCGGATGGATATAGGACAGGCATATTTAGCTGTCGCGCTGGATAATTTCCGCCAAATCAAGCGGATGGGTGAGCGGGTTTTGGCTCAATTGAATGATGAAGAGATCAATGTGATTCCAGCCGATGAATCGAACAGCATTGCGATCATCGTCAAACATTTGGTCGGCAACATGCGATCTCGGTGGACCGATTTTTTGACTACAGACGGGGAGAAGCCTACACGGAACAGAGAGGCCGAATTTGACGGAGGTTATCCGACGCTAGCTGCATTGAAAGAAGAGTGGCAACAAGGCTGGCAGATGGTTCTGGATACGGTCGAGTCCTTGACGCCCGACGATTTGTTGATGACAGTGACGATCAGAGGGCAGAAACATACGGTGATACAAGCCATACAGAGGCAAGTGGTTCATTATTCTGGCCATATCGGACAGATGGTTTACATCGGAAAATGGCTCAAACGAGATCGCTGGCAGAGTTTGTCGATTCCGCGCGGACAATCCCAGGCGTATCTGGAAGAAATGTTGAAGCGGGCGGAAAAAGAAACCGATCCGGCCAGACCGCTGGGCAAACTGGATACAGAGTAAATACGATTTATTGATTTAACATCCTATGCTATGCATGAGAAAACGAGACGCCCCTTTCTCTTCATCAGGGAAAGAGGCGTCTCCTTTATTCGCCGTGAGATGCCAGATCACGCTGCAACCGCATTCGTTGCCACCAGCGTGTGACTAGACCGTGGCGTGGAGACAGGAACAATGCGAGGATGAAAAAGACACCTGCCATCACTGTCATGGCCCCAGCAACCGAAGCGTCCAAGGCGCCGGCCAAGAAGTAGCCGGTGACCGCACTGAGACAACCAGTCAGAACGCTGTATAGCAACATCCGACTTAATCGGTCGGTCAGGAGATAGGCAGTGGCTGCTGGAACAATCAGCATAGCGACGACCAGAATGGCCCCTACGCTTTCAAACGAAGCGACGGTGGTCACCGATACCAATCCCATCAGCAGGTAGTGGAAAAATGCGACGGGAATGCCGAGGGCCGCCGCCATAGCGGGGTCAAAGGCGCTTAGCTTCAGTTGTTTATAAAAAAGCAGGATGGTCAGTGCATTTAGCACGAGGGTTGTTCCTACAATCCATACCGCTTTGGGCCCCCAGTCCAAACCGTTCCAGATGATGGTGTCCCAAGGGACATAGATGATCTCGCCATACAAAACGCAATCTAAATCCAAGTCGACTTGTCTTGCGAACAATGAAACCAAAATGATTCCGACCGAGAACAGGGAGGTGAAAGTGACGCTAATGGCTGCGTCGGCTTGCACTCCCGATTTGCGCAACGACTCGATCAGCAAGGTTGTAACCAATCCGAATGCGGCCGCCCCCAAAAGCATAGGAAACGAATGGCGGTCGCCGGTGACGAGAAACGCGACGACGATCCCCGGCAGAACCGCGTGGCTGATGGCGTCCCCGACCATCGCCATTTTCCGCAAAATCAGGAAGCATCCAAGCAGAGCGCAACTGGAGGCTACCAACATACCGGTGAGGATGATCCATAGCTCGTTCATAAGAATCCCCCCTGTTCAGATGGAGCGAGATGATCTGGCAGGTATCGAGGCGCATGCTGGTGCCTATGCAACAATCCGAGCAAAGTGCGCCGCAATTGCGCGGGGAACTCTTCTTTGCGCCCGACCTCTTGCAAGGGAACCGGGCTGTCGATGGAGGTCTCGTACATGGCCCACACTTCCATCAACCGTTGGAACAACGTGGTGTTGTAAGCTTCTTTCCAACCGGTTTCGCTAAATGTAAGCGCCCCATCCTGCCTGCATAGCCAGCCTTTGCGCACCAAGTTGTCCAGCTGTTTGGGGGACAACTTGGCTTCAAGCAAGATGGTTGGTAACTCCGACTCGGGAATCGCGGGTTGTTGATTTCGCTCCATCCAGGCGTATAAGGCGGTCAAAGCCGCTTCTTCGGCCAACTTCGTTTTCAGGCGGGCTGCACGCCAGCCTTTAGCGATCAGACCACGCTGGGGTGCGCATAACATCGACAGGAAAAACAGCGCAGTGGACGACAGCACAATGATCGGACCAGTGGACAATTGCGTGCCAAACGTGCTGACCCAAGAGCCGAGCAAACCTGAGAGTCCGCCAAAACATGCGGCGATGACAACCATCTGCCCAAGCCTTTCCGTCCAATAACGGGCGGCGGCGGCCGGGGTGATTAGGAGCGCGGCCATCAAGATCACGCCCGCCGCTTGCAAGCCGATGACCACCGTGGTGACTAACAGTAACATGAACAGGAATTCCAAAGGGCGCAAAGGAAAACCGATGCTTTTGGCAAAGGCCGGATCGAACGAAAGAAGTTTCAGTTCCTTGAAAAACAGCGCGCAAAGAGTGATTAATAAAAGTGAAATGATGCCCAACCACAACAAGTCCGACTGGATGATCGCCGCGGCTTGCCCGAATAAAAATTTGTCCAGACCGCTTTGGTTTCCGTTAGGGCTGTGTTGGATCTGCGTGAGTAACACAATGCCCAACCCGAAGAAAACAGACAAAGTGAGTCCCAAGGCGGTATCTTCTTTGATGCGCGAGCGTGTCGTGATGAAGTTGATCGCAAATGATGCGACCAGACCAGTAAGTAGCGCACCGATTAAAAATGCAAACATGTTTTTCGTGCCTGTGACCATAAATGCCAAACAGATGCCCGGCAACGCGGCGTGAGAAAGAACATCCCCCATCAAACCCCGTTTTTGCAAAAAGGCGAAACTGCCGATGATGCCGCTGGTCAGGCCTAACACGCTGGTGCCCGCGACAACCCATAATGCATTAGGTTCGATCATGATTTCACCCCATCATTGTCAAATCAAACTGTCTAGGCAATATAGCGAGTCGTCCGCCGTAAGTTTTTTGCAGGTTTTCCACGGTGAAAGTCTCTTTGGTGGGACCTGCCGCGATCAGCCGCATGTTAAGAAGAATGACTGAATCAAAATAATCGGTGACCGTCTGCAAGTCATGATGTACGACAAACACCGTTTTGTTGTGGGCTCTCAGCTCTTGCAACACTTGGATGATCGCTTTTTCTGTAGCAGCATCCACGCCTGCGAATGGTTCATCCATAAAGTAGATGGTCGCGTCTTGGGCGAGCGCCCGCGCCAGAAACACCCGTTGTTGCTGTCCGCCCGACAGCTGGCTAATTTGCCGTTTGGCAAAGTCGGCCATCCCCACTTTATCAAGGCAAGCCATGGCGATGTCGCGGTCTGATTTTCCAGGGCGCTTAAACCATCCCAATTTCCCGTATCTTCCCATCATCACCACATCGAGAACGTCGGTCGGGAAATCCCAGTCGACGGATTCGCGTTGGGGAACATAGCCGATCAGTTGCTGAGTGGCTCGATAGGGCTGCCCGTAGATGTGGACTGAGCCGCCGGTGAGAGGTAATAAGCCCAATACGGCTTTTATGAAGGTGGATTTTCCTGCGCCGTTAGGACCGATGATCCCAATCAGCTCCCCTTCAGGCGAAGCATAAGTGATCTCTCTTAACACCGGTTTTTTATGGTATGCGACGGATAAACGCTCCACAGACACGGGTGCCGCATTTTTTTGTTTCATTGTCGTTCACCCCATTTACATTTATTTTAATGCTTCCGTAATGACATCAACATTGTGCCGCACCATGCCGATATAGGTTCCAGCTGGCGTTCCGGTTTCGCCCATCGCATCCGAAAACAGCTGTCCCCCGATGCGCACGTGATGCCCCCGTTGCCGGGCACCTTGCACGACTGCTTCGATAGAGCGCTTCGGCACGCTTGATTCCACGAATACCGCTTTGATTTTGCGCGAAGTGAGCAAGTCTACCAAGCCGGAAACATCGGCAATGCCATATTCAGCCGTGGTGTTGATTCCTTGCAAGCCCACCACTTCCATGTCGTAGGCGCGGCCAAAATAGCCAAATGCGTCATGCGCAGTAACCAGCACGCGTTGTCTTTTGGGGATGGAGCCGATTTGCTGGCGAGCGTATTCATCCAATTGTTCCAGCTTTGCCAAATACTGCTGAGTTTGGCGCTCGTAATCTTGTCGGTGCTGGGGATCGATTTGGCTCAACGTCTGTTTGACCCGGTTGGTTGCTTCCATCCACAGTTGGACATCAAACCAGATGTGGGGGTCTAATTGATCTTTTTCAGCAGTGAGCAGTTTGCTTTTGGGAAGATGGTCGGAAACAGCCACCACGGATTTTGTTTTTCCGATTTTCCTTAGTATTTCTCCCATTTTCCCTTCCAAATGGAGTCCGTTATAAAAAATCAGATCCGCGTCATCCAGTTTCTGAAGATCGCCTTGGGATGCTTTAAACAAATGTGGATCTACTCCGGGACCCATGAGGCTTGTGACTTGGACGTGCTTGCCTCCCACGTTTTTCACGATGTCGGCGATCATACCGGTGGTCGTGGTTACGCGGAGAGGATAGTGCGTCTTTTTTTTATTTGCCGGTTGGCAAGCGCTTATGAACAATAACGGCAAAATAAAGAGAACAATCAAACTCGCGCGAATCCGGTTCATAATGGTCTCCTCCCGAGAACGATTTCCAATGTTTTCATCAATCTTTGTCCATATGCATAGATTATGCACGAATGCATATAAGTTGGTTTAGTGCAAAACTCGGATTAATTATATTCTAGTTAAAGTCTTTCTATATTGTCAATGAATAAGTTGTTGCTCAAAAAAGAGTTTGCCCTTCAAAAGCAACCACCCTGCACCCTGATGCACTTTTATCGTGCACAAAGGGGCAGGGTGTTCATCATGGAGTTAGGGTGAGTGTGATTGGGTTCGCTTGTGGCGATGAAGTAGAGACCGCGGTAATTCGGCCACGATCATGCCAGCCAAGATGCATAAGCAGCCCAGCATCGCGCGCCAGCTTAGTTCGGTGCCAAACCAAACATAATCAGCGAGCGCAGCGAAAACGGGTTCCATGGCGAATATGAGGGCGACGCGGGTGGGGTGGGCCACTTTCTGCACATGGGTTTGCGCGATGAATGCCAAGGTGGTCGCCAACAAGGAAGTGATCAACAATGTCACCAAGACAAGGGGTTTAAAGAGAATGTCCGCGCGCCACACCTCTTTCCAGGGTTCGAACTGGAGCGCAGAGAAGAAGCTTAATAAGGAAACCGCGCTCAACTGAATCGCAACCAAGAGAAGGGGGTTAGCGTGGGGAGAGTATTTGCCGGTGTAGACGATTTGCAAAGCGAAAAAGATGGCGCAGAGAAAAGCGAGTAGATCGCCGGTGTTGATGGAATGGAAATCCGTGAAAGCGAGCAAGTATAGTCCGATGACGGCCATGGTCACACCGATGAGCCCATTCGGCGTAATCGCGGTTTTTAAGATCGGTTTGGCCAAAAAGGGAACCAAGGCGACGGAAATGCCGGTGAGGAACCCAGACTTGCCCGAAGTGGTATAAAACAGACTGAGCGTTTGTAGCGCGTAGCCGGCAAACAAAAAGAAGCCCAATATCGAACCAGCCAGCAAATGGTGTTGCCAATTTATCGAAAATTTCGTGTGATCTGGCCGGAAGGCGAAGATGAGCAACACGGCGGCTGCCAGCGAGAAGCGGAAGGTGAGATACCAAAATGGCGGCAAGGTGTGAATGGTGTCCTGCACGATGACGAAAGTGGCGCCCCAGACGAAGGCAATGAACAACAATATGAAGTCGGTGGACACACGACTCTTCATGACCAACCCTCTTTTCTTCTTGCTAGATAGCGTTTGCCTTTTATCCTACCATTTTTTGCGTGTGGAAGTGATCACTTTCCGGTCGCTTAGGGCGCGGGCGGCTGGCGCCATTGCCCAAATTTCTCAGTTATACAAAAGGTGGGTCAAGGGGACGCTTGTAGAAGAAACAGCAACGGGATAGAATAATATTATAAATCCAATTGGATTAATCGGCATTAGGAAAGGGATGGGGAGTATGACCATTTTGTCTCAACCATGGGTAGAACGGTTACGTTTTTTTCATACGTTTATTAAAACCCCACATCTGGTGGGAAGCGTGGCTCCCAGCTCCCGCTACTTGACCAAGGCGATGATGAGCAAGATTCCGTTTTCTTCTGCATCGACCATCGTGGAATTGGGAGCGGGCACAGGAGTGTTTACCAAGGCGCTAGCTCAATTGGCGCAACCAGGTTCACATGTGATGATTTTTGAGCAAGATGAACCGTTGCGAAAGTCACTGCAAACGCGTTTTCCGCAGTTCCAGATCGAATCGGACGCATTGGAGTTGCTCCGGGTGCTTGAACAGAACAAGTTGGGAAGAAATCAGGTTGACGTGATCGTCTCGGGTCTTCCGTTCGCCTGTTTTTCGCAGGGTTTGAGAGACGCGTTGCTGGAGCAAGTGACGGGCGCGTTGAAACCAGGGGGGATGTTTGTCGCTTTCCAATATTCGTTGCAGATGAAGCGCCAGTTTTCCGAGTGGTTTGCAGAGATGTCCTTGGAGTTCGTACCGATGAATCTGCCCCCAGCATTCGTTTATACTTGCCGAACCGAGAGTGCAGACAGTAAAAGTAGTTATTCCGTACAGAACCCATCCCTTTGCGCTAACATCGATTGATTTGGAGATTTCTGCGTACAGTAGGAGTGAATGGAATGCCAGATCAACGGAAAATGAAATGGGGGATATTGGGATTGTGTGCGGTCTGCCTGATCGGCTGCATGCAAAATGATGAGGCGCTCCTCGCGGCGACAAAATATGTGCAAAAAGCCCGGCAGGAACAGAAGACATCCTCTGGAAACGGGCAGCTACCGCGCCAGCCGGTTGAACAGCATCGTTTGAGCGGGGCCAAGGATGTGATGTTGGGCAAACCGCCGATGGCAGCTGATGCAAAGAAGACAGCTATACCAGCACACCCGCGTTTGCGCAAACGAGTAGCATTGACGTTTGACGATGGCCCTGATTTGCAATACACCCCCCAAGTGTTATCTGTCCTAAAGAAAGAACGGGTTCCAGCCACGTTTTTTGTGGTGGGAAAGATGGTTCAAAAGTACCCGAAAGTGGTGCGGCGGATGGTGCGGGAAGGGCATGTGGTGGGAAATCATTCTTACTCTCACCGAGAACTTACCAAGCTCACCATGGCCCAGCTGGATGCTGAGATCAAACTTACTGACGCTTTGATCTACCGCGCCATCCACAAAAAACCCCTCTTCTTCCGTCCGCCATTTGGGGTGATTGATGAGAAAATCACTGCCCATCTAACCAAAAAGGGTTACAAAATGATCCCATGGAATGTGGACACACTGGATTGGCAGGAAGGAAACTCTTCCGATGATATCGTCAATAAAGTGAAAAAGGATATTGAAGCGGGCGGCATCGTTTTGCAGCACTCCTTCGGTGGACCGCAAATCGAAAACACGGTTAAAGCGTTGCCCCGGATTATCGCTTACTTGAGAGATAACGGATATGAATTTGTCACCATCGACCAATTGTACGATATCCAAGCATATTCCGAAACAGGTAATCCGTGAGCATACAGGAGTCGGTTCTGCAACTTATGCCGTTTATGTAGCAAATCGTGAAATGGGTTTGTAAATGGAGGACACTGAGGATCATGGAGAAGAAGAAAAGCAGGTCTTGGTATCTGTTCAGGCACATCATTTTGATTATGATTGGCGCCGTTTTGGTTGCCATCGGTTTGGAACTGTTCATGGTGCCCAACAACGTCATCGACGGCGGCATCGTGGGGATATCTATCATTTTATCTTATCTGACAGGGTTGAATCTGGGACTGTTCTTGCTCGTTCTCAACCTGCCTTTCTTTTTATTCGGATATAAGCAGATCGGGAAAACGTTCGCTTTGTCCACATTGTTGGGTGTGTTGACTATGGCGGTCAGCACTTCCTTGTTTCATCATGTGGACAAGGTGACGAATGATCCGCTGTTGGCTGCCGTATTCGGCGGGATCATCGTAGGGATTGGCGTCGGGATTGTCATTCGGTACGGTGGATCGTTAGACGGCACGGAAGTGATGGCCATCTTGCTCACCAAGCAGTCCCCGTTTTCGGTGGGCCAGATTGTGATGTTTTTCAACTTGTTCATTCTGGGTAGCGCTGGCTTTGTGTTTGGTTGGGATCGGGCCATGTACTCGCTGATCGCTTATTATATCGCGTTCAAAATGATTGACATCACCATCGAAGGATTTAATGAAACACGGTCGGTTTGGATTATTAGCGAGAAATCCAGGGCCATCGGAGACGCCCTATTGAGCAGATTGGGGCGAGGGGTTACTTATTTTAATGCTGAAGGCGCTTACACGGGAGAGGATAAGGAAGTGATCTTCTGCGTGGTGACCCGTCTAGAAGAAGCCAAGCTCAAAGAAATCGTTGAAGAGATCGACCACGAAGCCTTTTTGGCCATCGGGCATGTCCATGATGTGCGCGGCGGCCGGTTTAAAAAGAAAGATATTCACTAAGGACGTTCCTATTCGCTATTGCAAAGATCTTTTTCACCCCCTCACCTACTTTAACTTCATTTGCCCGAACCCGTCCTAAGACAAGCTGTGCGCGTTCTTTCGTGCAGGGCTCTTTTTTTTGTCCGGGTATGGTATAATTTGCTGAGAATGAATGTTCGCTTTATGGAGAGGGGCTTCAAACCATGCGAATCATGGGAATTGATCCGGGGATCGCCATCGTCGGGTTTGGTGTGTTGGACCGGAGGGGAAACCATTTGAAGGCGGTTGAATACGGCAGCATCCAAACGGAAGCCGACTTGCCGACCGCAACCAGATTGAAACAGATTTATGACGCGTGCACCAAGCTGTTTCGCGTTTTTCAACCCGACGTGGTCGCGATTGAAAAGTTGTTTTTCAACCGCAATGTGACCACGGCGTTCACGGTAGGGCAAGCGCGCGGAGTGATGATGCTGGCCGCAGAGGAAGCCGGCGTGCCGATCACGGAGTACACGCCGTTGCAAGTGAAAATGGCGGTGGTCGGGTATGGGCAGGCTGAAAAAAAGCAGGTGCAGGAGATGGTGAAAATGCTTCTGAATCTGCCGCGCGCGCCTAAGCCGGATGATGTTGCCGACGCGTTGGCCATCGCCATCTGCGAAGCGCATTCATCGCAATCGATACATAAGTTAAGCAAGTGGGGAATGAAATCATGATTGAATTCGTCAAAGGGGAAGTCGTGTACCACGAAGCCGACTATCTGGCGGTTGATGTGCGCGGGCTCGGCCATCAAGTGTTCGTCCCCAATCCGTTTGCGTTTACTGACGGGGAAGAGGTGATGCTGTACACCCATTTTGTGGTGCGGGAAGACGCGCAGTTGCTTTATGGCTTTAAAACCAAGCGGGAGCGCAACCTGTTCCGCCTGCTGTTGGAAGTGTCCGGCGTCGGGCCGAAAGCGGCCTTGGCTATGTTAACGCATATGTCGCCAGAAGCTTTGGTTCGAGCGATACATATTGAAGACGTCAAAACCTTGACCAAGCTCCCTGGGGTCGGCAAGAAAACGGCGCAACGGTTGGTGCTTGACCTGAAGGACAAGCTGGCCAAACTGGGTTGGGAGCCAAGCCTGGATCTGGCTGCCGAAACCGCATCGTTGCCACCAGTGGTGCCAAACGCGGAGCGCGACGTGATTGATGCGCTGTTGGCCCTTGGCTATAATGAGGAAGAGGCGGAGTGGGCGGTGCGCGAAAGCGGACAAAGGATTGACGCGTCTGTGTCCACGGAAGAGTGGATCAAGAAAGCGTTGCAGGCGATGATGAAGCGATGAGGGGGGACGGACGATGGATGACCGCATCATCTCGGCCAAATTGACCAACGAAGACGAAGAAATGGCCGAATTTAGTCTGCGCCCCCGTTTTTTCAGTGAATATATCGGGCAGTCGCGGGTCAAAGAGAATCTTAAAGTTTATATCGAAGCGGCCAAAATGCGGGGCGAGGCGTTGGATCATGTGCTGTTGTACGGGCCGCCTGGATTGGGGAAGACGACGCTCTCCAATATCATCGCCAACGAATTGGGGGTTAGCATACGCACCACTTCGGGGCCGGCGATTGAGCGACCGGGTGACCTTGCAGCCATTTTGACCAATTTGCAACCGCATGACCTGTTGTTTATCGACGAAATCCACCGTTTGAATCGGTCAGTGGAGGAAGTGCTTTATCCGGCGATGGAAGATTTCGCGCTCGACATTGTGATCGGGAAGGGGCCGAGCGCGCGCTCTGTCCGGTTGGATTTGCCCCCGTTTACACTGGTGGGGGCGACGACGCGGGCCGGGTCGCTATCTTCGCCGCTCAGGGATCGGTTTGGCGTGATGAGCCGCTTGGAGTATTATACGGTGGAAGAATTGACCTTGATCGTTTCTCGGGCGGCCGATTTGTTGCAGGTGCCGATCCAGGAAGCAGGAGCGGTTGAAATCGCGTCCAGAGCAAGGGGAACGCCGCGGATTGCCAACCGTTTGCTGAAACGGGTGCGCGATTTCGTGCAGGTACGTGGAGAGGGAATCATCACCGAAGCGGGAGCCCGTGACGCATTGGATCGCATCCAAGTGGATAAAATGGGGTTAGATCATGTGGATCATCGGCTGTTGATGACGATCATCGAAAAGTTTCGCGGTGGCCCAGTTGGTCTGGAAACGCTCGCGGCGACGATCGGTGAGGAATCGCACACGATTGAGGACGTGTACGAGCCGTATTTGATGCAAATCGGCTTTTTGCAACGCACCCCGCGTGGGCGGATGGTCACCATGCGCTGTTGCGAACATTTACAAGTGGAGTGGCCTAAATGAATCCTGTGGCGAAAACCTTCATCATCATCGGCGTCATCCTGGTTGTGGTCGGCCTGATATGGCAAGTAGGCGGCAAGTATTTGCCTCTGGGTCGCTTACCCGGGGATGTCGTGGTGGAAAAGGAGCAAGTGAAGATTTATTTTCCGATCATGACTTGCATTCTCATCAGTGTGATTTTGTCGTTGGTTAGTTATCTGATTCGTTTTTTTCGTTAGAGTGCAGTCAGCGGGGGTGGGTGGCGAACCGTTTCAACAGCCACCCGCCTTTTCGTTTCTCCGGAAGCGGTGAGTGATGCCCTAGATGGCCGCCGCTTTTCGGGTGGGTTGGACTTGTCCCGTTATGGGCTTGAACAGACAAGCTACGGGACAAGTGGAAGGTTTGAATTGTTTGAGAGAAGGGATCAAGATGGACGTAGCACAATATCACTTTGAATTGCCGCAAGAATTAATCGCCCAAACCCCGATCAAGGACCGGACGGGCTCCCGCCTCATGGTGGTTGACCGCAAGCGCCAGACGTGGGAGCACACCCGGTTTCCGCATTTGCTTGATTATTTGGAAGCTGGAGACGTGTTGGTGCTGAATGACAGTCGGGTTCGGCCAGCCAGATTGATCGGAGTCAAAGAGGAGACGGGCGCCAAAATCGAACTGCTTTTGCTTAAGCCGCTTGGAGAAGACCGTTGGGAAGCGTTGGTCAAACCGGCCAAGCGAGTAAAAGAAGGAACGGTGGTCTGCTTTGGCGGCGGGCGTTTGCGGGCAGTGGCCGAGGCATCTACTGAGGTGGCGGGCGGCCGTGTGTTTCGCTTGGAATACGAGGTAGACGATGTAGAGTCGCTGTTTCAAGAATTGGGCCAAATGCCTCTGCCTCCTTACATTCATGAGCAATTGGACGATCCGGAGCGTTATCAAACCGTTTTTTCTAGGGTGATTGGCTCGGCGGCGGCGCCCACGGCGGGATTGCATTTCACTCCGGAGTTGCTGGAGCAAGCGAAGCAAAAAGGGGTGAAACTGGCGTTTGTAACCCTTCACGTCGGCTTGGGCACATTTCGGCCGGTGACGGTGGAAAGAGTGGAAGATCATCACATGCATGCTGAGTATTATGAGCTGAACCAAGAAACAGCTGCCCTCATCAATGAGGCCAAGCGGCAAGGGAAGCGGGTAATTGCGGTCGGAACCACTTCTGTGCGCACACTAGAAACGGTGGCCTCCCGCCACGGCGGAGAGGTGCGGGCCGATAGCGGCTGGACGGATATCTTCATCTATCCCGGTTATGTTTATCAGGTAGTTGACGGCTTGGTCACCAATTTCCACCTGCCGCAGTCTACCCTGCTTATGCTGGTGAGCGCTTTCGCGACAAGGGAATTGATCATGAAGGCTTACGAAGAAGCGGTGAAACAGCGGTACCGATTCTTCAGTTTTGGAGATGCGATGTTGATTATTTGATGTGATCATCTCTATAATGGTTATTAGCGACGCAAATTTGGTAGGAGGAAACATCTTGGCTGTTCGGTATGAACTGATTAAAACATGCAAGCAGTCTGGTGCCCGCTTGGGCCGTTTACATACACCGCACGGGACGATCGAAACGCCGATCTTCATGCCTGTGGGAACGCAAGCCACCGTTAAGACAATGAGCCCGGAAGAATTGAAAGAGATGAACGCGCAAATTATCTTGTCCAACACTTATCATCTCTTTTTGCGTCCGGGGCATGACATTGTCAAAGAAGCGGGTGGCCTTCATTCCTTCATGAATTGGGATCGGCCCATCCTGACCGATAGCGGTGGATTTCAGGTGTTCAGCCTGAGCCAGCTGCGCAACATCACAGAAGAAGGGGTAACATTCCGTTCGCATTTAAGCGGGGAAAAGCTGTTCATCAGCCCGGAAAAGGCGATGGAAATCCAAAACGCGCTCGGAGCGGATATCATCATGGCCTTTGATGAATGTCCGCCACACCCGGCTGAAAAAGCGTATGTTAAAGCTTCCACCGAACGTACATACCGCTGGTTGAAGCGTTGCATCAAAGCGCACGCACGACCGCATGACCAGGCGCTGTTTGGGATTGTGCAAGGAGGCATGCATCAAGACCTGCGCGAAGAGAGTGCCAAGCAATTGGTGGAGTTGGACTTGCCGGGGTATGCGGTTGGTGGTTTGAGCGTAGGCGAGCCCAAAGAGGTCATGTATGAAGTGTTATCTTATACCACACCACATCTGCCTGTGCACAAACCACGCTACTTGATGGGTGTAGGCTCGCCGGATGCCCTCATCCAAGGGGCGATTTTGGGGATTGACATGTTTGACTGCGTATTGCCGACGCGTATTGCGCGCAACGGAACCACCATGACTAGCCAAGGCCGATTGGTAGTGCGCAACGCCAAATTCGCGCGGGATTACACCCCACTTGATCCGGCATGTGATTGTTACACCTGCCGCAATTACACACGTGCGTACTTGCGCCATCTGATCAAGGCGGATGAAACGTTCGGGTTGCGCTTAACGACCTATCACAACCTGTATTTCCTGCTTAAGCTGATGGAGCAAGTGCGGCAAGCGATTCGCGAAGATCGCCTGCTTGATTTCCGCGATGAGTTCATGATGAAGTATTATGGATCGTTAAGTCCGAATGCTGCTTTTTAATTGAACAGGAGGGTAAATCATGGGTCAACAATTAATGGGAATACTCCCTATGCTATTGGTGTTTGTCGCTTTTTATTTCTTTTTGATCCGTCCACAACAAAAACGGCAGAAAGAGCGCAACCAGATGCTGAGCAATCTGAAAAAAGGGGACAAGGTTGTCACCATTGGTGGGTTGCACGGCACCATTGTGGATTTGAGTGAAGAGAAAGTTACGCTGAAAGTGAACGAAAACACCCGCTTGGTGTTTGAACGCTCGGCTATCAACAGTGTGGCTACCGCTGATGATGCGGCTGCTACCAAATCAGCGGAATAATGATCCGGGAAACCCTTGGTAACGGGCCAAGGGCTTTTTCTTATGACCAATCCATACAAAACTGATTGGATTTAAATTGTTTTCATCAAACTATTGTTAATGTTAAATGTTAGTAAAAGGGGACCTGATCATGAATATCCCCCTATTTAAATACGGGGGAGGTCGCTTCAGCCCTGTGCCATCAGGCATAAAAAACGGAGAATACGGATTAAAAAATTCTTGTTGACAAGGTAGAGAAGACTTCTTATAATCGTTTTTAATAAGTAAGCGGCAATCCCATTTAACAAAACATATCATCTGACAAATCCTATTTTTCAACACGATTTGTTTGATTTTTAATCTTAAATCGCTTGGTATTGTCCATACGGATGGGGTTGTTGACAAAGGATAAGTGAAGTTTTATAATGCACATAATAAATTGATAGAAAAGTAGCAATGTTCCTGCTTAAAAAATAACATAGTGGGTATTACCTCAGACCAAAAAGCGATGAAGAGGACTAGTAGAAGTGCAGAGTGTGTACAGAGAGCTGTCTCTAGGCTGAAAAGACGGTCACCCTCCCACTTCGAATCTCACCTTGGAGTTGCGCTTTTGAAAAGGGCTCAGCCCCCAAGTAAAAAGCGACGGTTGCCCCCGTTACCGGGCATGAGTCGTTTGGACTCGCCGAGTCCGTTTTCGCGAGAAAGCGGAGAAGCTGAGTGGTACCGCGAAACCCTCGCCTCAGCAATCGAAACCGGCCGCACCTGACAGGAATGCGCGCCATTTGATTGTTGAGTCGGGGGTTTTTTCATTTCCTTATTAATAAAACACAAGGGGGAGCTTAACATGCGGGAAAAATGGGTTTACTTGAATGGTGAATTTGTTCCCAAGTCGGAGGCAGTGGTTTCCGTGTTTGACCATGGCTTTTTATACGGGGATGGGATCTTTGAGGGGATTCGCTGTTATTCTGGCAACGTTTTTTGCCTGAAAGAACACATTGTCCGGCTATATGAGTCGGCCAAGTCGATCATGCTCGACATTCCGCTCACACCGGAGGAAATGGAAGCGGTCGTCGTTGAAACGCTTGAAAAGAATGGCCTGCCCGATGCTTATATTCGATTGGTTGTATCTCGCGGTGTGGGTGACCTGGGGTTGGACCCACGCAATTGTAAACAGGCGAGCGTGATTGTCATTGCGGAAAAATTAAGTTTGTTTCCGCAGCGGTATTACGATGAGGGATTGGAAATTGTCACTGTTCCGACTCGTCGCAATGTCCCGGATGCGCTCAACCCCAAAATCAAATCATTGAATTACCTCAACAACGTCCTGGTGCGCCTAGAGGCAGCACGGGCAGGAGTGCATGAAGCGTTGACCCTCAATCAAGATGGATATGTGTGCGAAGGTTCTGGCGATAATATCTTTATTGTGAAAAACGGTAAAATCTGCACACCGCCGACCTATGTTGGCGCGCTGGAAGGGATTACGCGCAATGTGGTGATGGAGTTGTGCGAGACGTTTCAAATTCCTTGTGCGGAGGTTCCGTTTACACGGCACGATGTCTATGTGGCCGATGAAGTTTTCCTGACGGGCACAGCGGCAGAAATGATTCCGGTCGTGAATGTGGACGGTCGCATCATCGGCAGTGGGAAGCCGGGGCCCATTACGGCGAAGTTGACAGAGGCTTTCCGCCAACTTACGGTTCAGCGGGGCACAAAAGTGCCAGGGATGTTTTCGACAAGCGTGTGAACCTGCGGGAAGCATGATTAGAAAAGTTGGCGATGGCGAGGGTGGAGCTTTCAAGATTTAAGGATGCAAAGGAGAGCGAAAAATGGGAAAAATCGAGATTTTTGATACCACGTTGCGGGATGGGGAGCAATCAGCCGGAGTCAATCTGCACGCAGATGAAAAGTTGGAGATCGCTTGCCAATTGGAGCGATTGGGTGTGGATGTGATGGAGGCGGGCTTCCCGGCGTCCTCACGAGGTGATTTCCTATCAGTACAAAGAATCGCCCGTACGATTCGAAAATGTTCTGTCGCCGCCTTGGCACGCTCCACGAAAAATGACATCGATGCGGCCTGGGAGGCGATCAAAGAGGGGGGTAACCCCCGCATCCATGTATTTATCGCAACATCGCCGATCCATATGGAGCATAAGTTGCGGATGACGCCAGAACAAGTAGTGCAAAAGGCGGTCGAGTCAGTCCGATATGCCGCGAACTTCACTAGCAATGTGGAATGGTCGGCTGAAGACGCGACGCGAAGCGATTGGGATTTTCTCGTCGAGATTGTGACGAAAGTGATCGATGCGGGTGCGACAGTGGTCAATCTACCCGATACAGTCGGTTACGCCACGCCGCAAGAATATGCTGGGATGTTCCGCTATTTGCGGGAGCGAGTGCCCAACATCCACCGCGCCAAGCTTTCGGCCCACTGTCATGATGATCTGGGCTTGGCAGTGGCCAACTCCTTGGCATCAATCGAGGGAGGGGCGGAGCAGATCGAGTGCACAATTAATGGCATTGGTGAGCGGGCCGGCAACGCTTCACTCGAAGAAATCGCCATTGCGCTGGCCATTCGCAAACAAGTGTACCAAGCCGAAACAGGGCTGGAACTAAACCAAATAGTACGTACTAGCCGTTTGGTTAGTAAGTACACCGGCTTAGCTGTCCCTCCCAACAAAGCGGTGGTCGGAGCCAATGCGTTTGCGCATGAATCGGGCATTCATCAAGACGGAGTACTAAAAAACAAGCTGACCTATGAGATCATCCGCCCAGAAATGATCGGCCTTTCTTCCAATGCCATCGTGCTCGGTAAGCATTCAGGCCGTCACGCGTTCCGAAACAAGTGTGAAGAATTGGGGATTCAATTGGACGATGAACGGTTCCATCTTCTGTTCAAACACTTCAAAGAATTGACGGAAAAGCGCAAAGAGGTTACAGATGAGGATATCATGGCCCTGGCAGCTGATTTGACTGGCAAAGAGAAAGGGGCCGATGCGTACGAACTCGTTTTTCTGCAAGTGCATTATGGCGCGCAAGGCGTATCCACGGCCACGATTGGAATCAAGACGCCAGAAGGGGAGTTCGTCCAAGAAGCGGCTACAGGAAACGGCAGTGTCGAAGCGATTTATCAGACGATCCAGCGCTTGCTTCCCGAGCCGATCGAGCTGATGGACTATCGCATCCAATCGACTACGTCTGGCATCGATTCGCTGGCAGAAGTCTATGTCAAAGTGAAGCACCAAGGCCATGTCGGAACAGGGCGTGGCATCGACAATGACGTGCTTGGCGCTTCGGCCAAAGCGTTGTTGGATGCGATCAACCGCATCATGGTAAAAGTGCGGGCAGGAGCTGTATTAGCGACGAACCATCATTAACAGAAAGGATGTGGGAAGTATGCGCGTTGCCGTGTTACCGGGTGACGGAATCGGTCCCGAGATCACGAGAGAGGCGGTGAATTTGCTGGAAGAAATCGTTCGCCTCTTTCAACGGAACATTGAAATTCAGTACGGGCAAATCGGTGGGGCAGCCATTGATGAAGAGGGGACGCCGTTGCCAAAAGCGACGCTTCAATTATGCCGCACCAGCGATGCCGTTTTGTTAGGGGCGGTTGGCGGCCCCAAGTGGGATGGCCAACCAGGTCATTTGCGCCCAGAAGCGGGCTTACTCGCTTTGCGCAAAGAACTTGGGCTTTACGCCAATCTGCGTCCGATTACCGTCTTTGCTGGCTTGGAGGGAGCATCCCCGTTGAAGGGGGAGCTGTTGCAGGATGTAGACATGGTGATCGTGCGGGAGTTGACCGGTGGCTTATATTTTGGTACCCCGAAGGAACGTCGTCGGAGCGGGCAGGAATGGGAAGCAGTTGACACCTTGCACTACACAGAAGCGGAAATCGAGCGAATCTTGCGGCTCGGATTTGAGATGGCCCGCCAGCGTCGCCGCCTCCTGACATCGGTGGATAAAGCTAACGTACTAGAAACTAGCCGGTTATGGCGGGAAACGGCGGAACGGTTGGCACTTGAATATCCCGATGTGACTTTGAACCACTTGTTGGTGGATAATGCGGCGATGCAATTGATCAAATGTCCAAGCCGTTTTGATGTGATCGTGACGGAAAACATGTTTGGGGACATATTGAGTGACGAAGCCGCGATGATCACTGGTTCGATTGGTATGTTGCCTTCCGCCAGCCTCAGTGAGACGGGTCCGGGGCTGTATGAACCGATTCATGGCTCTGCGCCTGATATCGCGGGTCAAAACAAAGCCAATCCATTGGCCATGTTTTTGTCCGTCGCCATGATGTTGCGCCAAACGGCGGGTTGGGCTAGAGAGGCGGATGCCATCCAATCCGCGATTGAGTCGGTACTGGCTGAAGGATGGCGAACGGAAGATTTGGGTGAGCCGGGAACGGCTCGCTTAACCACGTCGGAGATGGGAGCCAAGGTGCGCGAAGCATTGGCACAATATGCAAAAAGGGGAGGGATCAGATGTGGCGGGTAAAACAATGTTTGATAAGATTTGGGAGCAACATGTGGTTGTCGCGGAAGAAGGCAAGCCGCATCTACTGTACATTGATTTGCATTTAGTGCATGAGGTCACCTCGCCGCAAGCGTTTGAAGGGTTGCGCATGGCTGGTAGGAAAGTGCGACGGCCTGAACTTACGTTCGCGACCATGGATCACAATGTGCCGACCGACAATCCATTTACAGTGACAGATCCGATAGCGGGCAAGCAGATTGAAACCTTGCAAATGAACTGTGAGGCGTTTGGGATTTCTTTGGCCGATTTGCATAGCGAAGAACAAGGGATTGTCCACGTCATCGGCCCGGAATTAGGGTTGACGCTACCAGGCAAGACGATTGTATGCGGAGATAGCCACACATCGACGCATGGCGCGTTTGGTGCACTGGCGTTCGGCATTGGTACTAGTGAACTGGAGCATGTGCTGGCGACTCAATGCTTGTGGCAAACAAAGCCTCGAACGCTGTTGGTTGAATTAACTGGTCGACCACGCCCAGGTGTGACCGCCAAAGATGTGATCCTCGGTTTGATCGCTCAATATGGGGTTGATTTCGGCACAGGCCATGTGATCCAATTTGCAGGTGAAGCAGTTCGAGCCATGTCGATGGAAGAACGGATGACCATCTGCAACATGTCGATTGAAGCCGGGGCCCGGGCAGGTCTGATCGAACCGGATGAGACGACGTTTGCTTATTTAAAAGGCCGTCCCTATGCGCCGAAGGGGGAGGATTTCGACGCCTGTGTGAAGTTGTGGCGGGAATTGGTTACAGATCCCGATGCGGTCTTCGACCGGGTGATCCAGTTTGATGTTTCTGCTTTGGAACCCCAGGTCACATGGGGAACCCATCCCGGCATGGGCACTAGTATCAATGGTATCGTACCTGATCCTGATACCTTCCCCACAGAAATGGAACGGCTTGCGGCAAGGCAAGCGTTGGCTTACATGGGGCTTGAACCCGGCACCAAGATTTCGGACATCCCGATCCAGCACGTATTTATCGGCTCTTGTACCAACTCGCGGATAGAAGACCTGCGTCTTGCAGCACAAGTGGTACGAGGACATAAGGTATCACCAAAAGTCCGGGCCATCGTGGTTCCCGGTTCAAAACAAGTTAAACGGCAAGCGGAACAGGAAGGATTGCATGAGATTTTCATCACAGCGGGTTTTGAATGGCGTGAGCCGGGTTGTAGTATGTGTTTGGCGATGAACCCCGATGTGGTACCGGCGGGGGAACGGTGTGCTTCCACTTCAAATCGGAACTTTGAAGGAAGGCAAGGGCGGGGAGCGCGCACCCATCTCGTGTCTCCGGTCACAGCTGCCGCCGCGGCGATCGCTGGTCGATTTGTGGAGCCGGGGCAATTACAGAAGCTGGAGGAGGTTAACTGATGGAGGTATTTGTTCGTCACCAAGGCATTGTTGCACCGTTGGATCGGCCTAATGTGGATACGGACGCAATCATTCCTAAACAGTTTTTGAAGCGGGTGGAGCGATCTGGGTTTGGACAATTTCTCTTCTATGATTGGCGCTATTTGCCCAATGGGGAACCTGACCCGTCTTTCGTGCTGAATCAGCCACGTTATGCTGGAGCGAGCATCCTCCTCGCCCGCAACAATTTCGGTTGCGGATCATCGCGCGAGCACGCACCTTGGGCGCTGGCCGATTATGGTTTTAAAGTGATCATCGCCCCCTCGTTTGCCGACATTTTTCACAACAACTGTTTTAAGAATGGCATGTTGCCCATCGTGTTGCCAGAAAAGGATGTGGAGCACCTTTTCCAACAAGCGGGGCGGGGGCAGTACCGCTTGGAAGTGGATTTGGAAGCGCAAGTGGTGCGGGACGATGAAGGCACGACATGGAGATTCCAAGTCGACCCTTACCGGCGTGAGCGACTGCTGAAAGGCTTGGATGACATCGGTGCCACGCTACTTCACGCCGATCGCATCACCGCTTATGAACAGTCGGCGAAAAAACCGTATCAAGATGTGTATCGCACCACGGGATCAGTAACCTAGCACAACAAACCGCCTTCTCTCGCCAATTGGACGGAGGAAGGCGGTTTGTGTTTTGGTCATGGTTTAGTGTTTACGCCGATCATGCCGCCCAACCCACCGACGGCGAAGGCGAAGCAGAGAAAAGCCAACGGGTTGATGGTAGGGGCCGCGTCAAACGCCAAGAAGCTCAGCAGCCAGACCAATAACACGAACAGCACGCCTTGAATTCCGCCTATCATCCATCCTTTCCGCCCCGCGCGGCGTCCGGAAGCCAGTCCGCCGGCGAAGAGAGCGCCTGCGTTCACAATGTAGGAAATGGCTGTCACATTGTCTGACGGCAACGACGTATATCTGAGGCCCAACGCGGCGAGGAAAGAGCAGAACAAAATGATTCCCCAGATCCAACATTGGCCCACAAGCCAAGGGGATTGCCATCCCTTTTTTGCAGTGTCAAACAAAGCTTCTTTCATCCTCTGACCTCCTTTGGGCAAGTTGGTACATGTTATGACAGGCGAGTCCAAAATATCACTGTCCGGGTCAGACATAAAAATGGATCGCGCTGCGGAAACTAACCGGTGAATTACGTCACGTGGAGCGATGTCAGGGGAGCCTGTAAGTCTGGATGAAAGGAGGTTGCCGAAACATGGGGTCTATCCTCTTGCGCACCGTATTCATTTATGTGTTTCTCCTAGTCATCATGCGTGTCATGGGGAAACGGGAGATCGGTAAGTTGTCGATTTTTGATTTGGTTGTTTCTTTCATGATCGCCGACATTTCGTCCATGGCCATCGAAAACAAAGAGGAACCGCTGATCACCTGGATTTCCCCGATCATCCTGTTAGCTGCTTTGCAAATTTTGTTATCCTTCATTTTGATTAAAAGCGAACGGATTCGGAATTGGGTGGAGGGTAGTCCGGTTCCGTTGATTGAAAATGGGAAAATCGTCGACAAGAATATGGCCAAGTTGCGATACAATCTGGATGATTTGCTCACCCAGTTGCGGGAAAAAAACATTCCCGATGTCTCCGATGTGGAATTTGCGGTGTTGGAAACGACAGGGAAGCTGAGCGTGTTTCCTAAAGAGGAGAAACGGCCTGCATTCAAGGAGGATGTGAGACGGGATCTCAAACAGTTTCGGATGCCTATCCCCGTGATCATCGACGGGAAGGTGCAGGAAGAAGGACTCAAAAAGTTGGGGCAAAACCGCTTTTGGCTCAAGGCGGAAATCCAAAAGCGGGGTTTGAAAGATTTTAAAGAGGTGTTTTATGCGGCGGTGAACTACGAAGGGCGGTT
Organism: Laceyella tengchongensis; assembly: GCF_900182735.1. NCBI lineage: Bacteria > Bacillati > Bacillota > Bacilli > Caryophanales > Thermoactinomycetaceae > Laceyella > Laceyella tengchongensis. The sequence goes on from NZ_FXTU01000006.1 coordinate 53,040, forward strand.
GTACATTGATCGGAAGGACCGCCCAACGCGTTAATGGGGCAGGCATTTGGCCATCCATTTGCCGACATAGGGAATACGCCGCACGTCATCTTTGCGGATCAGTGAGAGCGACACTAGGCACAGCGCGTAGATGGACAAACTGCCGAAAAAGCCGGCCGCGGTTTGGGCGAATAAGGTCCAGTGTTCCATATGGATGCAGGTATAGGTGACTAAGCCTGTGGCTGCGGTGGCGACGCACAGTTTGCCCAGATCTTTCAAAGGAAGACGGAAAGAAATGACTTTTAATATATCGATGAAATGCAGGGTCGTGACGATGACAATGCCGCAATTGATGGCCAAGGCGACCCCGTCGATCCCCAATTCCGGCTGGGAAGCGAGGGCAAAAATCAAGATGGTCTTAACTACCGCTCCGATGATGGAATTGCGCATGGGGGCTTTCGCGTTATCCAATCCTTGCAATACCGATGCGAAGGGGCCTTGCATGGCATGCAACACAGTGAAGGGAGCCATGATTTGGATTAGCCGCGCTACATCGGTTTGGCGGTAGAGCAGGATGGATAGCGGTTCCGCCAGCATATACATGAGCAAGGCGCTTGGCAATGCCACAATCAGGTTTAAGCGGACAGCCTGTTGTAGGCGGTGAGAAACCAAGCGGGTATTGTTTTGCGCTGCCGCTTCACTGATCGCCGGTACGAGCGAAACGGACAGCGCGTAAGTGATGAATGAAGGAAAAAAAACGAGCGGGATCGCCATGCCTTCCAATTGGCCGTACAACCCAGTTGCCGCGGCCGTGGCGATGCCGGCGAGAGCCAAACTTTGCGAAACGACAATCGGTTCGATCGCATAAGAAAACGAACCAACCAAACGGCTGGTGGTGACAGGAATGGCCAAGCGCAACAGATCGCGCAGACTTTCGCGCCATTGTTGCGAATGTTGTTTCTTGGCAAATGAGAGCTTACGCAATTTGGGGCGCCCAGCATCTCGTTTAAATGAATAAAGCAGATACAAAAGCCCGGCAAATTCGCCGATTACCATGCCGATCATGGCGCCCGCCGCCGCGTATTCAACACCGTAAGGGAGCAGGATGGTGGCTAATATTAACACCGTAAAAATGCGCACGGTTTGCTCAATGATGGTGGACATGGCGTAAGGGCTCATGTTTTGCCGCCCCTGAAAATATCCGCGGAAGATCGAAGAGATGGCAATGATAGGAATGATTGGTGCGATGCCGAGCAACGCATAAACTGCCCGTTGGTCCGTGAGTAGCGTTTTGGCAATCCATGGAGCGAAGAGCAGGACAAAACTGGTAATCAACACACTAGTGATAACGACGATGAAGATCGATACAATGAGAATGGAGCGAATCCGTTCCGTTTCGTTTTTTGCCTCAGCTTCGGAGACCAATTTGGAGATGGCCACCGGCAATCCAGCGGTGGTGACCACAATGGTGAAAACCAGGATGGGAAACGCCATTTGAAACAGCCCCATGCCTTCGTCCCCGATGATGCGGGAAAGAGCGATCCGATAAACAAAACCAAGGATTTTAGTGATAAGGCCTGCGCCGACTAAAATCAGCGTCCCGTATAAAAATCCCTTGCTTTTCATAGTTCGGCCTCTCTTTCGCAAAAGTTTACTAAAACGTATGACTTGTCCGTGCGACTCATGCCAAAAAAATTGTGGAATGTACGGGTAGGATTTTGTATTCTAAAAACCGAAAGAGGATATGAACAAAAGGCAGGTTTTTGATACGCAGAGCGAGGAGGAACACCATGGCAAGACAAGGATCGTTAAAGTCAGTCAGTCGGCAGAAGCAATCACAGCGCGAATTCATGAGCGAGCAGGAATTGATGACATGCATCGAGGATCTCTGCAACAGCAAAGCGGCCGAATTTCGTATGTATGGTTATGAAAATGTGACGGGTGAACAGATTTGGGCCTGCGTCTCCGAAAATTACCGGCGCGGCTGGCCCCGGTTAAACCGCCTGGTTAATGATATCATGTCGCTAAAAGCGAATCGGTTTATGAACTGGCTGATGCTGTCGGTATATAAAGATGATGATGAGCAAAAATAAAAAACGGGCGAACATTTTCTATCGAGTTGGGAATGTTCGCCCCGTTTTTTTGACAGGGTTGGACGCATTCATTACAATCAGACTAGGCGTACGTTAGACAGAGTATTAGGAAAATAAATAATAACTTTACCCATTTGTCATTAATCGTGAGCTCCTTGAAAATTGACATTCCTTCAGATGCGCCGGATAATGAGTATGTTGGTGTGATACATAAAAGGAGGAGCAACCATGAAGATTCGCAAGGGCAAACTGGTGGCTTTTTGCCTGATGGTGGTGGTGATACTGGGCACTGTCGCCACAACCACACTCGACGTATGGAATAACATAACCAAAGGCCTTGACCTCCAGGGCGGGTTTGAAGTGCTGTATGAAACGGAACAAAAAAATGTTAGCCTAGATGCCCTGAAGGACACCGCTGCTGCGTTGAACAACCGGATCAACGTGTTGGGGGTGAGCGAACCGGAGATCACCGTTGAAGGGGGCAACCGTATTCGCGTGCAACTGGCTGGGGTCAAAGACCAGAACAAAGCGCGTGAAATGCTTGGAAAACAAGCGAAGCTGACCTTTCGTGACCCTACCGGTAAAAAGATATTGATGGAAGGGAAAGACCTCAAGGAAAACGGGGCTGGTGTGGGTTATGACCAATTAAACCGTCCCGTGGTGACGCTAAAGTTGAAAGACCCGAAGAAATTTGAAAACATTACGCGCACCTACCTAGGACAACAACTTCCGATCTATTTGGATGACAATCTGCTCAGCGCGCCGCAAGTGCAAACGGTCATTGCGGGTGGGGAGGCACAGATCTCGGGGCAAAAAGATGTGAAAGAGGCACAGGAATTGGCCGACTTGCTCAATGCTGGGGCCATTCCACTGAAGTTGAAAGAAGTGCAAAGCTACTCCGTTGACGCGTCGCTTGGCGCTGATTCGTTGCGCGACAGTTTGATTGCTGGATTGTACGCGCTTATCGCCATCTTTATTTTCGTCATCGGTGTGTACCGCTTGCCCGGCTTTATCGCCGTGATCACGCTTATCGCTTACTCTTACCTCGTGCTGTTGACATTCATGTTGCTTGATGTGACCCTGACGTTGCCAGGAATCGCCGCGTTTATCCTAGGGATCGGGATGGCGGTCGACGCCAACATCATCATGAACGAACGGATTCGCGACGAACTCCGGATCGGACGAAGCATCGCTGGTGCGGTCAAAGCGGGTTCCAAGCGTTCGTTCCTGACCATCTTCGACGCCAACATCACGACCGTTATTGCCGCGGTTGTGCTGTTCATCTTCGGTACCTCCGCAGTCAAGGGCTTTTCGGTTTCGCTGATTGTGGGGATTATCGTCAGCTTCCTCACTGCTGTGGCGCTGTCGCGGATCATGATGACGCTCTTGGTTCGGTCCAATTTGCTTAAGCGGCCAGGATTGTTTGGCGTAAGGGAGGATGAGATCAGTGACCTATAAGTTCGATATCATCAAGCACCGCAAAACGTATCTGCTCATCGCCCTAGCCGTGATGGCGGTGTGTGTTGTGTCCCTTGTATGGCAAGGGCTGAACCTTGGAATCGACTTTAAAAGCGGAACCCGCCTGGATATTTCACTGGCACCCAATGCAAAGATCGAGAAAGCGCGCGAGGCGCTGGAGGATATGGGCTACAATAATCCCAACATCCGTATAGGTGGCACGAAAAATGAGATTGTCATCTTCCGTGTGGACAAGTCCTTGTCACGGCAAGATATTCAAAAGATCAAAGCAAAATTCCAAGAAACGTTTAACCTGACTCCTAAAGTGCAAGAACAAAGAGTAGACCCGATCATCGGGCGCGAATTGGCGAGCAATGCGATCAAGGCTACCGTGATCGCGTCGCTCTGTATCGTGGTGTATGTGGCGTTTCGCTTTGAGTGGCGGTTTGGGGTGGCGGCGGTGATCGCCTTGGTTTATGACTCGCTGTTTACCATCGGGATGTTTTCACTGTTGCGTTTAGAAGTGGACGTCGTTTTTATCGCCGCTGTATTGACCATCATCGGGTATTCGATCAATGACACCATCGTGATCTTTGACCGGATCCGTGAAAATATGGAAACGATGAAGCCGAAGAAATGGGAAGACTTGGCGAAGGTAGTCAATGTCAGCATCAACCAGACCTTGACGCGTTCGATCAACACGGTGTTGACGGTGGCTTTTGCCGCTTTTGCCTTATGGCTGTTGGGCGGGGAGAGCATCGCAAACTTCTCTTTGGCCCTGTTGTTTGGCCTGATTTCCGGGGCTTATTCTTCCATTTTTGTGGCGAGCCCATTGTGGATTGGTTGGAAGTGGAAAGCGATGCAAAAGAAAAATGGGGAGCCGGTGGCGGCGGAATAACCGCCAATCTGGCTTCAAGAGGCCGCGGCGATATGCCTGCGGCCTCTTTTCATGACAATAAGTTTCTCCTGCCCTATTTGGGCTTTGTGATATAATGAATGACGCAAAGCGAGGTGAACGTGAACGTGTTGCACGCAAAAACGCGTTGGCATAAAGTGGAGCCGGACGAGGCGGTGGTCGCCAAGCTGGCCGCCGAGTGCGGAATTGACCCCTTGATCGCCCGGCTCTTGGTGCGAAGGGGAATTGATGATAGTGAAGCGGCCAACAAATTTCTCAAGCCAAAATTGGAATATTTGCACGACCCTTATCTGCTGGACGGAATGAAGGCTGCCGTGGAGCGGATCAAGCAAGCGATAGCGGACAAAGAGAAAATTCTCATCTACGGCGATTATGATGCAGACGGAGTGAGTAGCACCAGCTTGTTGCTCCATGTGATGAGAACGCTTCAGGCGGATGTGGACTATTATATCCCCAACCGTTTTCGGGAGGGGTACGGCATAAATAAAGAGGCGCTGGCCTTGGCCAAAGAGCGTGGTTTTGGCTTAGTGGTGTCGGTGGATACGGGGATCAGCGCGGTGACGGAAGCAGAGGTGGCGAAACAGCTCGGACTCGATCTGATCATCACCGACCACCATGAGCCGCCGGAGCAGCTGCCGGACGCTTATGCGGTGATCAATCCCAAGAAACCGGGGTGCCCATATCCATTTAAGATGTTGGCCGGAGTCGGGGTGGCGTTCAAGCTGGCGACCGCCCTTTTAGGACGCATTCCGGAAGAGTGGTTGGAATTAGTGGCACTTGGCACCATTGCGGACTTGGTTCCGTTGACGGATGAAAACCGAATTTTGGCCGCTTTTGGTTTGGAGCGGATGAATCGACGGGAATTGACCGGAATGCGGGCGTTGCTAGATGTTGCCGGCATTCAGCGGGAGGTGACGGCGGGCCATGTCGGCTTTGCGCTGGGGCCGCGGATCAATGCCAGCGGCCGCCTGGATTCGGCTGATTCGGCTGTGCGGTTGCTGATCACCGATAATGAAGAGGAAGCGCGGATGTTGGCAGAAGAGCTGGATGAGGTGAACCGGGAACGGCAAGAATTAGTGGAAGAGATGACCCAAGAAGCGATTGCCGAAGTGGAGCAGGATAAGGAGCGGCACCAACACGTCATCGTCGTCGCCCAAAAAGGGTGGAACGTGGGTGTGGTCGGCATTGTCGCATCACGCTTGGTGGAAAAATACTACCGTCCGGCGATCGTGCTGAGCATTGATGAGGAAAAAGGCACAGCCAAAGGCTCCGCGCGTAGCATTTCCGCTTTTCATTTGTACCGCGCGCTTGCGGAATGCCAGGAATGGTTGCCGCATTTCGGGGGGCACGCCATGGCAGCGGGGATGACATTGCCCATCGAAAACATCGCTCCTTTTCATCAACACCTCAGCCGACTGGCACAACAATGGTTGACGGACGAGGATTATGTGCCGCAAACGGCATTGGAAGATGAATTGCGTTTGGAGCGGGTGCAATTGCCCTTGATAGAGCAAATCGAAGCGCTCGCTCCATACGGCATGGGCAATCCCACTCCCCTGTTTGCGTTTGACAATCTGAAATTGTTGCGGTTGCAACTGATGGGGCGCGATAATGAGCATGTCAAAATGATCTTGCAGGATGGGGAACACTTGCTAGAAGGCATCGCTTTCCGAGCGGGAGGCATGGAGAAGGAGATTTCCCCTTGCGCCCGGTTGCGCGTATTGGGGGAATTGCAGGTAAACGAGTGGAATGGCAAACGTTCGCCACAGTTGATTATCAAGGATGTGGCCATCCCCCATTTGCAAATATTTGATTGGCGCAGCAACCGCAAACAACTGGACCGCTTTCTAGATATGGATGCGGAGGAGTGCCTCTTCGTCTGCGGAGCCGGTTCCGAGGATGAGGAACTGTTGCGGGGAGCCAAGTATCATGTGGTTTCGTGGGAAGCGCTAGGGCAAGGCAGATGCGATGAAGAGCAGATCAAGCGGGCGAAGCGCGTCGTATGGGTGCAAGCTCCGCCAACCATGTCAGTCTGCAAAAAGAGCTTGCCTTATTTTGCCAATGCTGAACGCTTGTACCTGTTGTTCGGTGATAAGGAATTTGACGATATGCTGGTCAAAACCCCGACCCGGGAAGAATTTAAGAAGCTGTACAGCGTATTGGTCGGCAAGGAGAAAATTTCATTGTCCAAACATTTTTCGTCTTTGGCTCGTGTCACGGGATTGCAAAAACGGGCGCTTTCCTTTATGATTCAAGTGTTTGCGGAGTGTGGCTTTATTTCGCTCAATCAAGGTGAAATCAAGATTCATCCTAATCCAAACAAAAAACCATTAACTGAGTCGGTGCTGTATCAAAAACAGATAGAGCGAGAAGAAGTATTTCGCACCCTTGTGTACTCGACATATCTGGAATTGTGCCAGTTCTTGGTGTCAACGATTGCTTTCACACATATAGGAGGCTTAGCAAATGAACTTCAAAGAGAAAATCAGAGTGATTCCAGACTATCCGCAACCGGGGATTCGGTTTAAAGACATCACCACCCTTTTGCAAGATGGCGCGGCATACCGGGCGGCGATTGACGAATTGAAAGAGCAATTAAAAGACGTAGAGATTGATGTGATCGTGGGCCCTGAAGCGCGCGGTTTCGTCGTGGGCGCGCCTCTTGCTTACGCTTTGGGAGTCGGGTTTGTACCCGTTCGCAAAAAAGGGAAGTTGCCCGGTGAAACGATTGAAGCCAGCTACAGCTTGGAGTATGGCAAGGACTTGCTCGCTATGCATAAAGATGCGATCAAACCGGGCCAAAAAGTGCTGATTGCGGACGATTTGCTGGCTACCGGTGGAACCATTTCCGCCACGCTCGATTTGGTGAAACAGTTGCAGGGAGTGCCGGTGGCTGCTGCGTTCCTGATTGAGCTGAACTATCTGGAAGGCCGCAAGAAGTTAGATGGGCTTAATGTGGTTTCATTAGTGCAATATGATTGATAGAGAGTCACCCTATATGCAGGGTGGCTTTTTTTTTGAGAGGGGGGCAGGGAGTGGTGGCAGGGTGTTGGCAATTGATTCGAGCTCCAGCGCACTGAACCACTGTTGATGTTGCTTCTAGAGCGTGTCTGATGAATAGGCTAGCGGCTCCAAAACCATTTTCTCATTCGCTTCACGCGTGGCGAGCGCTCCTCGAGAAAAGCTTTTTCCGCCGCTTCTTCCCTACCAACTTGATTTGCCAGACACACCCTAAGAGTGATATCGGCAGGGGTTCATTTTTTTGCCTTTCTGTATTAATACAGATGTTGATATGTTTCTATTGTTATAATATAATTTAGATAAATAAATCCATTCACAAGTTGGGAGGAGTTCTTCGTGATTTCCCATTCCCTGGCGTATGAAGTGCCTGATTCAGTGAACGAGGCAGAAAAAAACAGCATTGAAAACGAAGAACCAACAGAATCGCCGGAAAAAATCATTCGCGACCATTTGTTTGAATATTATAACAGGGGCAACAGGTAACAAGTCGGCCAATGCCGACTTTTTTCTTTGCATTGTGGCATGATATAGTGAAGAAAGAAGTAACGGGTTGGAAAGGCGGTTTGACTATCGATGGCAATAATCCGCGTTTCGCGTAGGTGGTTCGCCAAGTATCGCAATATTCAAGATGCCATTATGGATGCGAAACCAGGCACGACGATTGAGGTTGAGCCTGGCGTCTACCAAGAGGATTTATGGCTTGATCGATATATTGAAATTGTAGGGCTCGGCGATGATAAGGAAGTGGTGATCCAAGGTAAAAAGTTTGCCACCATCGAGATGGGAACCGGTTATGCGGTGATCAAGAACGTGACCATCAAGAAATCGCGCATGGCCCAAGCCCCTGCCGTGTTGATGAATAAAGGTTCCTTGGTATTGGAAGATTGCCGCGTCATAGCCTCTAAAAGTCCGGCGATCTCCATTTTGCATGATGATGCGGAGCCCATTGTACGCAGGTCATCGGTTTTCAGTGAGAAAAATGTTGCTGTCCAGTGTCAAAGCGCGGGGAAAATCTTGTTTGAGCAATGCGAACTTCTCAGCCACGGAGAACTGGCAGTGGTGTTTATTGCGCAAGGGAATCCCATTTTTCGCAAGTGCAAGATCACAGGTACATTGGGTTACGGAGTGTTTGTGGAAGAGCTGGGACAAGGCCGGTTTGAGGAGTGCAATGTGTATGGCTTCCACCACAGTCCAGCCGTGGGCGTTCATGGCGGGAGCCCCACATTCCTCCGAACGCAGATCCATGATGGCAAAGCCACGGGCATCGTTTTCCAAGGGGGAAAAGGGGTTTTTGAAGAATGTAAGTTTTATGCCCTCGGTAAGGAACGAGCGGCAGTTCGGGTGGCCGGACGAGCCCTGCCCCGATTTCATCACACGGAAATCAAAAATTGTCCGGGTGGTGCATTTTTGTTTGAGGAAGAAGCAGGTGGCATTGTAGAAAATTGCGACTTGTATGGGTTTATCGATAAGCCCGCAGTGGTGATCCGGACGGAGGCGAACCCCCAATTTTTGCGGACGCGTATACATGACGGGGATCAAGGGGCTATAGCCTGTTACCATAGCGGCAAAGGCATCGTCGAAAGCTGCGAGCTATTTGGGTTCAATCGCAACATCGTCACGGTGCTGGATGATGGGCGGTTGGATATTCTGCGATCCAAGGTCTACCATGGGCAAGAGTACGGGATTTATTATGCGCAGAAAGCGGAAGGGATCGTACAGGAGACGGAGATCAAGCAGTTTCCCGACCGCGGGGCAGTCTGTATCGCCCATGCCGCCGATCCTACGTTTGTCCGTTGTCATGTGTCCCAATCCAAAGTGGGGGTTCATGTGATCGACAACGGCCGGGGAACGTTTGAGGAGTGCACTTTGACGAAATGCGATGAAGCGTGGTCAGTGGAAAATGGCCATCCCATCATCAAGCGCTGCCTGACAGATATCCCCTCTACGACTGCCAAACCGCAGTCAGCAGAAGAGGAAAGCGAATTGTTAAGCGAGTATGCGGCCGAGTGGGAGCGGGTGATCGGGCAGGAGAAAGTGAAGCAACAAATGAGAGACGTGGTAACCTACTTGGATTACCAACAAGAGCGCAAACGACTAGGCTTGCCTTTGCCTGATGAGATGCCCATCCACGCCGTTTTCTGTGGCCCTGCGGACACCGGTCAGGTAGAGGTGGCCGAGGGGTATGGCCGGGCGTTGAAAGGAATAGGCATCCTACCTTCGGATCAGGTTATCTGCATGGATGCTGGCTTGTTGGCGCAACAGCCGGAGGAGGCCATGTTGCGGGAGTGGCACCGATTCATAGACCAAGGGAAAGGCGGGATCCTGCTCATTGAACGCCTGCCGCTATTGGCTAACACAGAGAGCGGTCAAAGCATCATACGCCATATCAAGCAGATACTGGCGCAGCGGGAGGCAGACAGCGCCCTGATCTTAGTTGGAGAGGAGTCTTTGTTAAAGGAATGGTTGGGGGAGCAATGGAACGATTTGGTGAAAAACCGTTTCACTTTTGTTCCCTACACGCCTTATGAGCTGGCCGAGCACTTTGAACAGATGGCGCGCGCAGAAGAGTATGTAATCCATCCCAGTGCCAAAGATGACTGCGTCAAAGCGATGATTCACCTGCACAGGTACGGCCCAGAGGGCCAACTTGCGCGCCTGCGGGAATTTTTCCAGCAGGTGAAGTTTAACCATGGACGCAGATGTGTCCGATTGCCGAAAGAAAAACGGAACAAAGAGTTATTGGTCACCTTGATGCCTGAAGACTTTTTAAATGAAGAGACGGACATCCGACCCGGCAATCCGGACTGGCTGGCAGAAATCGAGCGTTATTTGCATTGAGCCCAAATGGCTTGGCAAGGAATGTCGTTTCGTTAGAAAATAATGCAATGGCCCGAAGTGAAGTGGATATGATCCACTTCTTATTTTTTTCTGTCGTCTTTAAATCGACCAAATATTTGATTTTAGGTTATAATTGTTATCCATATAGGGTAATAAAAGCATGTTGTATGTTATTTAATTATCGATATGTCCTATAACAGGTAACAGATCGGGCAGTTTTTTTCAATTTATAGAGAAACATTCATGGCTAAAAGGCCTTAGGCGAGGAGATGAGTCTTTGGCAACGGTATTATATGTCACCGCTAATCCTAAACCAGAGTCGGAATCTGTGTGTTTACGTATGGGACGGGAGTTTTTGCGAACGTATGAATTGACCAATCCGCTTGATGAAATTGTAGAGCTGGACTTGTACCGCGATCCGATTCCCTTACTGGATTTCGATGTGTTTAGCGGATGGAGTAAGTTGAATGAAGGTTCCCCTCTTACTTTGGAAGAGCGGAAAAAGTTGGGGAGGATCAGTGAGTTGGTTGAACAATTTATCCACGCCGACAAGTATATTTTTGTCACACCCATGTGGAATTTTGGTTTGCCACCCATGTTTAAAGCGTACATCGACCTGGTCTGCATGCAAGGAAAAACCTACCAGTACACCGCGGCCGGACCGGTCGGGATGTTGCTGAACAAAAAGGCGGTTCATATTCAAGCGCGGGGGCAAATCTATTCACAGGGTCCGGCGCAAGCGATGGAGTATGCCGACAGTTATGTCCGGTTGGTTTTGGGGTTGATGGGAATCACCGATGTGCAATCCATCATTGCCGAGGGCACATCAGACCCGCAACGGTTCTCGCAAATTCTCCAACAGGGGATTCAGCTTGCCAAACAACAAGCGGTGCAATTTGCGCAAAGTTGAATGGATGAATGAGAATTGGCATGGTTATTTATAATACATAAAGGAACCGCCTAGCTTGACAAAATATCATCTGTTTAATATACTTACAAAAGATTAGTTGATTATTTTTTAGGAGGAAGACGCAAATGGCCAAAGTACTGTACATCACTGCCAATCCCAAAGCAGAAAACGAATCATTCAGTCTCAAATTGGGGAAAGGATTCTTGGATAAATATAAAGAATTGAATCCTCAAGACGAAATCATCCATCTTGACTTATACCAAATGGATCTTCCTTACCTTGACGCCGATGTGTTCAGCGGATGGGGCAAACTGGCTAAAGGTGAAGGTCTGACTGAAGACGAGCAACGCAAAGTCGCTCGGATCAATGAATTGACCGATCAATTTGTGGAAGCGGACAAGTATGTGTTTGTTACGCCGATGTGGAACTTCTTGTTCCCACCACGCATGAAAACGTATATCGACACCATTTGCATCGCGGGCAAAACCTTCAAGTACACTGAACAAGGACCGGTCGGCTTGTTGGAAGGTAAAAAAGCAATTCACCTGCATGCCAGCGGTGGCGTTTATTCCCATGGTCCGGCGCAGGATTTGAATTTCGCTGATCGTTATATCCATGCGGTGATGAACTTCATTGGAATTACGGATGTTACCACGGTTGTCGCTGAAGGAATGGCTGCACAACCGGATCAAGCAGAAGCCATCTTGAAGGATGCCATCGCCAAAGCGCAAGACGCAGCGGTGCAATTTGCGAAATAATAAAGAAAGCTAGGATGCAAAAGGCATCCTAGCTTTTCATTTTTGCCTCCAACTACACTGCAAGGGGACAGCGTCATCCACTTGGTTCATGGCGACATTTAGAATATTTTAACCCCTAGCACATGATCGATGGGGATGCTGCCTATTTCCCGGCTATCCCGGCTGTTGTTGCGGTTGTCGCCCATGACGAAGATCTGGTTTTCCGGAATGACGAAATGGGCGTCCGGCGTATCGAACATCGCCTCTTTAATGTAATCTTCCTTCAGACGTTGTCCGTTTCGGTACACTTGGTTGCTTTTGATCATGATGGTATCGCCGGGGAGGCCGATGACGCGCTTGACCCAGACATCGTGGCTATGGCGCTCTTTAAACATGGAGAACAGCGGGGTATCGAGTAAATCGTCCTTCCATGTGCGCGCACGATTTACGCGGCTGTCAATGATCACGATGTCACCGATCCGGGGCTTGTAGGTGAACGTCCGGGGAAGTTTGGATACATAGATGTGGTGGTTGGGTTTTAATGTAGGTTCCATTGAGCTACCGAGAACTTTGGTGGGTTGAAATACAAAAATACTGATAAAAAGTGCGAAGGCAATGCCGAAGAAGATTGAACCACCCCAGGCCAATAGCTCTTTTGCAATCCTCATTATTCACGTACATCTCCTTACTTGATTTTGGAAAAAAGAGGTTTTGGATGTTAACTAATTCAATGCTTATGCAGAAAATCCTTTCAAATATGGTACTGTTGGAGCAAATCGTTTTTGCATAGGGTGGTTGCCGTCGTCTTTGCTGGTGATAACATCCGTCGTTATTTTTAGAGAAGAGAAAACCTTTTCAAGAAATGTATTTGTTATTTTGTTAAAATAGTGAATAGATGAATCATTAGGAGGGAGAGCCATGCCGTTTTATCATCGTCTGGGAAATCTCCCAGCCAAGCGACATGTTCAATTTCGACAGCCTGATGGGAGTTTGTATCGCGAGCAGGTGATGGGCACCAAAGGTTTTTCTGGCATTCAGTCCATTTTGTATCACATCCATCCGCCGACACAAGTGCGGGAGGCTCGGTTTTTGAGAGACTGGACAGTGCCGTTGGAGGAGGAAGGGGCCAATCGTCATCGGCATTTTTTGACGTTTGAGGCTCCGAAGGGCAAAGATCCGATTGAAGGGCGTGTCCATTGGTTGGTGAATGAAGATGTGGCCATCGCTACGGCCAATCCGACAGAAACGATGCCTTATTTTTTCCGCAACAGCGATGGCGATGAAATTCTCTTCGTCCATGAGGGGGAAGGGGTTTTGGAAACTATTTTTGGTGATCTCCCCTACCGCCCTGGTGATTATTTGGTGATACCGGTGGGAACCACTTACCGTTTGAACATGAAGAGCGAGCAAACCCGTTTGTTGGTCATTGAAACAACAGGGGAAATCACTCCGCCCCGACGGTACCAAAACGAAGTGGGCCAACTGATGGAGCACAGCCCCTATTGTGAACGGGATATACGGGTTCCTAAAAAACTGCAAACACATGAGGAAAAAGGAACGTTTGAAATTCGTGTTAAGGCACGAAATCGCTTACATGCCTATCTATACGATTTTCATCCGTTTGATGTAGTTGGTTGGGACGGATATCTTTACCCTTGGGCCTTTAATATTGAAGATTTTGAACCGATTACCGGCTCCATTCATCAGCCTCCGCCAGTTCACCAGACGTTTGCCGGTCCCAACTTTGTCGTTTGCTCCTTTGTGCCGCGGATGTACGATTATCATCCCTTGGCCATTCCAGCTCCTTATTATCACAGCAATGTGAATAGCGATGAGGTGCTTTACTATGTTAAGGGGAATTTCATGAGTCGAAAAGGCATAAACGAAGGTTCAATCACCCTGCATCCCAGCGGGATTCCCCACGGGCCCCATCCAGGGAAAATGGAAGCGAGCATCGGTAAAACCCGGACGGAAGAACTGGCTGTCATGGTGGACACATTCCGTCCATTGCGGGTGACCAAGGCTGCCCTCTCGTACGAAGTAGCGGAGTATATGGCGAGTTGGTTGCCTGAAGAGACGGAGGGTTAATATGCGCTTTGATCCCAAGAAGCTTTCAAAGACCGACAATTACAAATTGCTGATAGGTAGCGTGTTGCCGAGGCCCATCGCTTTTGTCACCTCCCTAGGGCCGAACGGGACAGTCAATGCTGCGCCCTTTAGCTTTTTTAATGTGGTCGCCACCGAACCGCCACTGTTGGCTTTCTCTTGCACACGCAAGCCGGGCGGTGTCATGAAGGATACGGCACGCAACATCTTAAATCATGGGGAATATGTTGTTCACATTGTAGATGAGAGCATTGTGACGATGGTGAACGAAACGGCGGTCGAATTTCCGGCTGAGGTTGGCGAAGCGGTACAAGTCGGGTTTACTTTTGCCGACAGCGAAGTGGTGTCCGTGCCCCGATTAGCGGAGTGCAAAATCCAGATGGAATGTCGGTTACATCAACATTTGGCGCTGGGTGGAACCGAAAAGGAACCTAATAGCGACTTGCTGATCGGCGAAGTAGTGCAGTTTCATGTTGCCGACGAACTCGTCGATCGTGGGCGAATTGATACCATGGGACTGCGGCCGGTGGGAAGGATGGCCGGAGCCACTTATGTTAAGTTGGGAGAATTGTTTGATATTCCACGTATGAGTTATGAGGAATGGATGGAGAAAAAAGAACCTAAGTGAACAGGTATTGTATTGCAGGTGTGATTGTCAGAACGCGGCCGAGTTTAAGCGCGGAGTGCTACCCAACAATAAAAGGTGGGTTATGTATAAACTTAACCCACCTTTTTTATTGCGCTGTTATTCTGCTTCATATTTTTTCTGCTTTTGATGGCGTGCCCGTTCGTTTCTGGCGAGGTATTTTTTCCGCAGGCGGAAGGTTTTGGGCGTGATCTCAAGCAGTTCGTCCTCTTTCATGATCTCCAGAGCATCATCGATGCTAAGTTGACGGGGCGTGTCGAGACGCAGGGCTTCTTCCGCGGTGGCGCGGCGAATACTGGTGAGATGTTTCTTTTTGCAGACGTTTACTTCCAAGTCGTTTTCGCGGATGTGCTGACCGACGACCATCCCTTCATACACTTCTGTTCCGGGTGTGATGTATAGTTGGCCCCGCTCTTGCGCCGAGTGGAGCGCATAGGTGGTAGCTGTGCCCGATTCCCATGCGATCAAGGAACCAAAATCATGTGTCTCTATTTCACCCGCATAAGGTTCGTATCCGGCAAACAAGGTGTTCATCAACGCTTCTCCACGTGTCGCCGTCAAAAGCTGGAGGCGGAAACCCAACAAGCCGCGAGATGGCGCTTTGTAGACAAACTGGATGTTGCCGCTATCTAACACTGTCATGTCCAGCAATTGCCCTTTGCGTTTGCCCAAGAGCTCAACGACCGCACCTTGTTGCTCGCTGCTCACTTCGATTTCTACTTGTTCATAAGGCTCGTATTTCTTTCCGTCGATCACCTTAATGATTACTTCCGGCTTGCTCACCTGGAATTCATATCCCTCGCGGCGCATGTTTTCGATCAGGATGCTCAGATGCAATTCCCCGCGGCCAGACACCATGAAATGATCAGCTGAATCCGTGTCTTCTACACGCAAAGCCACATCTTTTTCCGCTTCGTTGTAGAGGCGTTCACGAATTTTGCGGGAAGTGAGGTATGTCCCGTCTTGACCGGCGAATGGGCTGGTGTTGATGCCGATCATCATGCGCAACGTGGGCTCTTCCACTGTGATGGGCGGCAGTGGATCGGGATGATTGATATCGCACAAGGTGTCGCCGATCCCCACTTTGCCAAGACCAGTGAGGGCGATGATGTCTCCGGCGAAAGCTTCTTCTACTTCTACCCGGGCTAGCCCTTGATGGGTGAACACTTGGCCTACTTTCACCTGCTTGGTTTCGCCGGTGGCCGTCATCAGCAACAAAGGTTGATTGCGCCGAATGGAACCTCGATTTAAGCGACCGATCACGATTTGCCCTTTGTATTCGTCAAAACCGAGCAAGGTGGCCTGCATTTGCGTCGGCCCTTGGCGATCCACGGTGGGGGCGGGGAGGTATTCCAAGATGGTTTCGAAGAGCGGTTCCATCGTGGGGGTTAGTTCGTTTGGAGCATAACCAGACGAGCCGGTTAATCCGCTCGCGTAAATGATAGGAAATTCACATTGTTCTTCGCTGGCACCCATGTCGACGAACAAATCGAAAGTGGTGTTGACCACTTCATCCGGGCGCGCATGAGGCCGGTCGATCTTGTTGACGACTACGATGGCTTTGTGCCCGCGTTCCAGTGCTTTTTTCAGAACAAACTTCGTCTGCGGCATGGGGCCTTCCACCGCATCGACCAACAACAGCACACCGTCTACCATATTCATCACCCGCTCCACTTCACCGCCAAAATCGGCGTGTCCGGGTGTGTCGACGATGTTGATGTTAAATCCTTTATATTGGATCGCGGTATTTTTCGAAAGAATGGTGATGCCGCGCTCACGTTCCAAGTCATTCGAGTCCATCACGCGTTCTTCCACATGCTGGTTTTCACGGAAGATGCGGCTTTGTTTCAGCATGGCATCCACCAAAGTGGTTTTGCCGTGGTCTACGTGTGCGATGATAGCAATGTTGCGAATGTTATTCTCTTTGCTCATGTTATGGTGAGGAGCCACGCGGGCCCCTACCCTCCTTTTCGTTTCGGATTCCCAATCGGAATCGTACCATAAATAAGGGAATCTACGCTAGAGGGAGAGGAGGCTTTTCGTAGCGCAAAATGCAGGCTTACCAATGAGACGATGATGGAATGGATTAAGCACGTGGATCAAGGAAGGGCTAAACCATGTTAAATTAACTCTTTAGAACGAAATTAGCTTGTTTTTTGGGGTCTTCATTTTCTAGATAATAGTCTTCTGCTTTCCAATATATCTTTCTGAATTTTTCGTCGTTTTGTTGAGTGGAATTAGATTCGCGCAGAAATCTCGTGTTTCTTGGACAATCCAAGTAAACTACAAAATCAAAGAAACTCCTCCACTCTCTCCGCTGAAGAAAGACGCCCTCAATTATGATTATACAAGTGTCTGGGAGTGTAACGTTTTGTATGGTATCTAATTCACCATCATAGAACGGAAGAGTAATTTGATTTGATTCACGTAGTTTCATAAAGAAATTTTCTTTAAGCATTTGATGTCCCATTGTAAATAATAGTATTCGATCCATTCATCGTTCCCAGTATGGTAACGTTTTTTACGTTCAACAATGAAGTCATCTATGTGAAATACACAAACATTAATGCGTTTTTCGTGTAATATCACTTTGAGTTTTTTTACGAGGGTAGTTTTCCCAGAACGACTTAGGCCATCAATTCCGAGGATAAAGCATGTTGATTTGTCTATGTTTGGTTAAGTCACTTTGAAAAGGGGGGAACCGGGTTTTAACGTGGAAGCGGCTTTGTTTTGATAAGCCAGGAAGCTTGAGATGACTGATAGTCAGGTCGTTAATTAAACTTTTTTATTAAAAAAGTTTTAAAAAGTATTTACATTGGCAATTTGGTAAGGTAAGATTGTGATTACCGAAATATTTGGCTTGCAAAGTATTTGGGGGATTGTACAGAGAACGGGGGTGGAGTCAATGATGATGTTTCGTCAACTTTGGTGGTTTTTCAAGATGGAGAAAAAGAGTTACCTGATCGGGATCAGCACACTGATGCTGTTGTCCCTGACGCACCTCGTAACCCCTTACACCGTGCGCGTGGTGGTGGATGCCATTACCGCCGATGCTTTAACCTGGCGTCTGCTGGTTTTTTGGACGGTAGTTAACGTGCTTGTCGCCCTATGCAAATATGGGCTGGGTTATACTTGGCGCGTGATGCTGTTTGGCGCTGGCTACCGCATGGGAAGGTTGTTGCGAGATCGCTTGTACCAACAATTCACCCGCATGTCCCCGCGATTTTATCATCAGCGGCGTACTGGGGATATGATGGCCCATGCGACCAACGACATTCAAGCAGTGGTCGTCACTGCCGGGGAAGGTGTGCTGACCTTGGCTGACTCCTTCGTGTCCGGTATGGTTGTCATCGTAGCGATGTTTGTGTTCATCGATTGGCAATTGGCCCTGATTTCACTGCTTCCCATGCCGTTGATCGCCGTGGCTACGCAACAGTACGGCAAGTTGCTTCATCAACGATTCCACTTGGCGCAAGAAGCTTTTTCACGCATCAATGACAAGGTGCAAGAAAATATCGCTGGAGTCCGGGTGGTCAAAGCCTTTGGCCAAGAAGAAGCCGAAAAACAGGAATTCAAGCGGCGGTTGGATGATGTGGTGGAGAAAAACCTGGCAGTAGCGCGGGTGGATGCCCTGTTTGACCCGACGATTGTGATGGCTGTGGGTTTGTCGATGCTATTGGCGGTGGTATTCGGTTCGATCAGTGTAGCGGACGGGCGGTTGACAATCGGCCAATTGCTCCAATTCACGCTATATCTAGGTCAGCTGGTGTGGCCGATGTTAGCTTACGGAATCCTCATCAATATTGTCGAACGGGGGCGCGCTTCCTATGAACGAATCCAATCGCTATTGAACATCAAGCCCGATATTGAAGAGCGCCCCAATGCGATTGATGAGCAACCCGTGGGGGACATTCAGTTCAACGTGGAGTCGTTCACTTATCCCGATGCTGAGAGTGCGGCGCTGACCCAAATTCGCGTATGTGTGAAGCGGGGAGGGACGCTGGGGATCGTCGGAAAGACGGGCAGCGGCAAAAGCACGTTATTGCGCTTGATGTTGCGTGAGTTTGATGTGACCCAGGGAGAGATCCGCATCGGCAATCATCCTATCACAGATTACACCTTGTCGGCGTTAAGGGGAGCGATCGGTTATGTGCCCCAAGACCACGTATTGTTTTCGGCCACTGTCGCACAAAACATCGCGTTCGGGAACCCGAAGGCGACAAGAGAACAAATTGAAGCTGCGGCCAAAATCGCTTGCGTCCACGAAGACATTCTTCAATTTGCAGAAGGTTATGACACCGTCATCGGCGAAAGGGGCGTTACCGTCTCAGGTGGGCAGAAACAACGGCTGTCGATTGCCCGCGCCTTGCTATTAAATCCGGAGATTTTGATTTTGGATGATGTCCTGTCCGCGGTCGATGCCAAGACCGAGCATGCCATTTTGCAAGCATTGCGCCAAAATCGGGTTGGTAAGACGACGTTGATTTCCGCGCACCGCTTGAGCGCCGTGGAACATGCAGATACCATCATCGTGTTGGATGAGGGGTGGATCATTCAACAAGGAACCCACGAAGAGCTGATGCAGCAAGACGGATGGTACCGTCACATGTTTTTACAGCAACAATTGGAGTCACAGGTATTGAAAGGGGGGGAAGAAGGTGGTACCGAAACGTCTGCTCCACTATCTTAAACCGTATCAAACGCGCTTTTGGGTTGCTTTTGCCGCGCTAGTGGCCGCCACCGGCGCAGAAGTGGCAGTACCGTTGTTGGTCAGCTACTATTTGAATCATTATCTGGTTCCCAATCAGCCGCTCGATATAACGATACTGCTGGTGTTTGCGGCAATGATCTTGCTCTTACAAGTGATCACAGCGGTTTTGCTTTATTATCAGTCGCTTTCATTTCAAACCGTCGCGCAGTGGATCGTGCGCCAGCTACGCGAAGATGTGTTCGGCAAGGTGCAGCATCTGGGTCTCTCGTTTTTTGACCGCATCCCCGACGGATCGCTGGTGTCGCGTATCACTAATGACACGGAAGCAGTAAAAGAGCTGTTCATTTACGTCCTTTCTTCCTTTTTGCAAAATTTCATGATGGTTGCAGGCGTGTTCATCGCTATGTTCATCCTCGATTGGAAGCTTGCATTGTGGGCCACGCTCTTTTTGCCGATTGTGCTCGGTCTGATGCAGGGGTATCGCTATCTGAGCTCCAAAGTGTACCGGTTTTTGCGGAGCCAGCTAAGCCAGATGAATGCCAAGATCAATGAATCCATCAACGGAATGAGCATGATTCAAGCGTTGAGGCAGGAAGCGCGGTTGCGTGCGGAATTCGGCCAGTTAAACGAAGATTACTACCAGGCACAGATGAAAAATATCCGGCTGTACGGGTTGATGTTGCGCCCAGCGACCCAAGTATTGAGCGTGTTGGCAGTTGTCTTGGTACTGAACTATTTTGGCTCCCTCTCGTTTTCCCAATCGATTCAAGTAGGGGTAGTGTACGGTTTCATTGACTTGTTTAGCCGTTTATTCGAACCGATCACCCAGATCATGATGCGGTTGAATCAATTGCAACAATCCGTAGTATCGGCGGATCGGGTGTTTGAATTGCTGGATCAAACGGAGTACGCACCCACCAAGGAAGGGGATGACCATCCCGTGATCACCGAAGGGCGGATCGAATTTGACCAGGTTACGTTTTCCTATGATGGGAAGACCGACGTGCTCAAAAACATCTCATTTGTCGCCGACCCGGGGCAGACGGTGGCGTTGGTCGGGCACACGGGCAGCGGCAAAAGCTCCATCATCAATCTGTTGATGCGTTTTTATCGGGTTAGCCAGGGCGAGATCCGCATCGACGGTCAGCCGTTAAACCATTTTGATGAGGAGGAACTGCGGTCGAAGCTGGGGTTGGTGTTGCAAGACCCGTTTTTATTCGTCGGCGACGTGAATAGCAACATCCGGTTGCATAACGAAATGATCACGGATGAAGAGGTGAAAGCGGCGGCATCGTTTGTGCAAGCAGACTCGTTTATCGAAAAATTGCCGCAACAGTACAAAGAGCCTGTAGTGGAACGGGGAGCTACTTTTTCCAGCGGCCAGCGCCAATTGATTTCTTTTGCACGAACCATGGCGTTCCAACCGAAAATCTTGGTTCTCGATGAAGCAACTGCCAGTGTTGACACCGAAACGGAAGAGGCGATTCAGACCGCTTTGGCAAAGATGCGCAAAGGGCGGACTACAATTGCTATTGCTCACCGCCTGTCAACGATTCAAGACGCCGATCTTATTTTGGTGTTGCATCGCGGGGAGATTGTCGAACGCGGCACCCATCAGGAATTGTTGGCTAAAGAAGGGTTGTACCATAAAATGTACCTGTTGCAAGCACACGGTACTGTGGAGACGGTTTGAGTGGGACCCTGTATCCCACCGAGCGGAATGCTTGGGTTGGAAACTGACCCGGCCCAGGCGAGTCCCGCCTCGGTTTATTCGTCTAACATCCTTAAAAGAACACGTCGATTTTCTCCGACCATGTTCTAATAAATGAAATCGAGGACCTTCACAACGCCAAACACGTGCGAAAATGGTGGTCTTCATTTTGTGCTGGGAACGGATGCTCGCTGAAGAATAACAAATTAGCCATGGGGAGCCGGTTGCAATTTATCGCGTTTTAAGTATGATAATTCTATATATTTTGCCATTGAGAAAGGGGTGGAACATCTTGGGAGAATTGAAAGAAATATTGATTTATGGGTTTTGTTCATTGATGACATTAGGAGTTTGTTGCATTGCGCTCCTGATGCATCGGAAGCTGATAGATTAAGGACGTGACCAGCCTCAGCACATCGCTTTTCGATTGCTGGGGCTGATGGTTTCATATGCGGTGTTGCCCAAGGAAGTTTTCTTAGATGAAATGTTTTTTTACGCAATCATACGGTAATATAGTTAAAAAAGGATGGGCTGGCGATTTGAGGCGCAATAAAACGGAAGCAAGGATGAGCCCGATCAATGTGTCTGACGGTTTCCAAAGCCGTTTTCCCATTGGCTTCACTTGTGACCGGGAGCTCATCGGAAAATGGTTTTTCCGCCGTATTATCTGTCAACTAGACACATCCCAGGCCTGCTTCCGAAAAGGTTTTGGGCCATCGTCGGCGGTTTGCCTGTCGGACGGGCTTGCATCCGACGCATCGGTTTATCGCCCAGCCGGTTGCGGAACAGCAGAGGAGGTCAAGTGTTTTGATCATTTATCGCGCTCGTGAAAATCATTTGTATTATCCATCGGACATGGAACGGAGGAAGCCGTCTTCTTCACGCCACCTCTCAGATGCCCGTGATTCGTTTGAAAAAGATTTTGGGCGGATTGTGCACAGTGCCGCATTTCGGCGCTTGCAGTCTAAAACGCAAGTGATCGGCAGTGTGGCTGGCGATTTTCACCGCACTAGGCTGACCCATTCGATGGAAGCGGCACAGATCGCGCGAGGAATAGTGATCCATCTCAATGCCCATCACCCGTTGTTCAATCAAGAGAACGCCCTGGATGTGTCGTTGATCGAAGCGGCCGCATTGGCGCATGACTTGGGACATCCCCCTTTCGGACATCGGGGGGAAGAAGCCTTGCATGAATGCATGCGAGATTATGGCGGATTTGAAGGGAACGCCCATACATTCCGTATTCTCACCCGGCTGGAGGGAGAAGAGGAATTCGGCCTGAATCTGACTAGAGCGTTGTTGCTGGCAGTCATGAAATATCCCATTGTGTTGGATGAAGCGGTCAATGAAGATCAGTACCGCGCAACGGGCAAAATCTTACCCCCAAAGGCGAGCGTCTTTGCCTGTGACCGGCAGGTGTTTGCATGGGTGTGCTCTTCATTCACCAAAGAAGAGACCCGTCACTTTCTAGCTACGACGGATCATCCGGATCGGCATCGGCAGACCAAGCATAAAACGTTGGAGTGCTCTATCATTGAATTGGCGGACGATATCGCCTATGGAACACATGACGCCGAAGATGCCGTCCATCTGGGTTTCATCCAGTTGGAGCAATTGAAGGAGTGCATCCGCCCCTTCGCCCGTTCCGAAGAATACCAAGAGTTGCGTGAAGCCTGGAATGTGTTGAACCCGTTGCATCAAGGGCATAATCATTTGCGGTACAAATTGAAAAAGGTGATTACGGCATTGATTTCCACCTTCATCACCCACATTCAGGTGGAGTTGAATGAAGGATCTTTTCACTCGCCTCGTTTAAAATACCGCGTGTATCTTCCGCCCGAGTTGCAGACGCTTTTGGAGCAGTTGAAACAATTGGTTTCAGACAGGGTAATTGATGCACAGCGGGTACAAACGATCTCATGGAAAGGGGCCTATGTCATTAAGCAGTTGTTCCAAGCGTTCATGAATGAAGAACGCCTGCTTACGGAACATGACCGCTACCAATTCCGCCTGGCTTCTACCGATGAACAACGTGCCCGGATTGTATGTGACTATATTGCAGGTATGACCGATTCATTTGCGTTGCGCATGTATGACCGGCTGTACGGGCAATCCCGCAGCTTTTTTGATATATAGGCTTGGTTGGGCTTTCGGCAGAAAGTCCTCCCTGGCCCATTTTATTGAAAAATCTGTATAATAAGAAATTTTGTTTTACCTTTGGTTTAGTAAATGGATTTGTCAGAAGCAGAGTTATTTTGTTTTAACAGGCAAAAATAGTAATTGACAACAAGATTATGGTATGAGTAAGATCAATCTTAGAAAATCGTTAATGCATACCTACTAACTTGGTATTATACCGATAGGAGAGTTGGTAAGATGAAAAAGATGCAACGCATGTTCGCTACCATCTTGTCGGCCGCGCTGTTCGGCGTGTTGGCCACGGGATGCAGCGTGCAAACACAAGAAAAAGACCTGCTGAGCCAGATCAAAGAGCGCGGAACCATTCGCATCGGGACTGAGGGGACTTATAAGCCGTTCACTTTTCATGATGAGAAAAGCGGAAAACTGACCGGATATGATGTTGAAGTGGCCGAAGAAGTAAGCAAGCGAATCGGTGTTAAAGCGGAGTTTGTAGAAACACCGTGGGAAGGGATGCTCACCAGCTTGAAAACGGGCAAAGTCGACATGGTGGCCAATCAGGTGGGCGTCAAGCCGGATCGCCTAAAGGTCTTTGATTTTTCCAAGCCATACACGGTGTCTTTCTCCCAAATCGTTGTCCATCAGGACAATCAGGATATTAAAAGCATCGAAGATGTAAAAGGGAAAAAAGCGGGACAAACACCCACAAGCAATTATGGACAAATGGCGCGTGACGCCGGCGCCAATCTCATTGCCTATGAAGACATGATGGGCGCGATGAAAGACGTGGCCGCAAAACGGGTTGACTTGAGCATCAATGACCGTTTGGCGGTGGCCGAAATGCTCAAGTCTGTGAATATGCCTTTGAAAACGATCGACGTAAAGGCTGATCGTTCAGAAAGCGCGTTTCCGGTGCCCAAAGGGAACAAGGACTTGGTGGATGAAATCAACAAAGCGTTGGATAGCATGCGCCAAGATGGTACGTTGGCCAAAATTTCCCAAAAATGGTTTGGGCAAGATATCACGAAGTAATGGGATCGTCGCTGGCAGCAAGGACTCTTCCTTTATCAGAGGAAGAGTTTTTTCATACATTGAAGGCGCTGGGAGTCGCCAAATATGGAGGGCATGGAAAAAAATTCTGCCGAAAATCTTGCGCATTTCTTCATCTTGAAGCAAAATAGGGTTGTTTTGAAGTTATTTCATTTAGAGCGTATTTACTTATCCTACCGAATGATCATAGGTGCTCAAACACATATTAAGCGCAAAGACGTGTTCGAGCTATGTTATCCAAAGGAGTGAAACCATGTGTCCCACCATGCCCGAGTGAGTGAACCGTTTTCCATGGTCATTTTTGGTGCGACTGGGGATTTGGCCAAGCGGAAATTGTTTCCTGCCCTATTCAGTCTTTATATGAATAAGTTGCTACCTCCGACTTTCCGAATCATCGGTGTCGGACGCAGGCCGCGAACCCATGAACAATTTAGGGAAGCTGTCCGCAAATCAGTTGATGAATTCTCTCGCATCAAGGTGGCTGATGAGGCATCATGGCAACAATTCATTAAAAACTTCACTTATACGGTTGCCGATGTGACAAATCCGGCGGATTACGAGGGAATCAAATCATTGATTGAAGGATTTGAAACAGAGCATGGGGTGGAGCCTTGCCGCTTGTTCTACTTGGCGGTGGCCCCAGATCTGTTCGCCACGGTTTCCCATAATCTGAAAGCGATCGGCCTTGGCGATACACGTGGAGTCAAGCGTTTGATCATCGAAAAGCCAATCGGCAATGACTTCCTTTCTGCCAAAGAGATTGATGAACAGATCAAACAGACGTTTACAGAAAAAGAAATCTATCGGATCGACCATTATCTTGGTAAGGAAATGGTGCAAAACATCAATGTGATCCGTTTTGCCAACAGCATTTTTGAACCACTGTGGAACCACCATCACATCGCATGCGTCCAAATTACCGCCAGCGAAACGGTGGGTGTGGAGGAGCGCGCCGCTTATTACGACCGTGCAGGCGCTTTGAGGGATATGGTACAAAACCATATGCTACAAATGCTGATGATGGTATGCATGGAACCGCCAAGCCGCTTGAAAACGGAAGCGATCCATGATGAGAAGATCAAAGTGTTGCGTTCGTTGCGCCAGTACACAGAAGAGGAAGCCGGTGCATATGTGGTGCGCGGGCAGTATCAAGCGGGTATTTTGAACGGCAAGGCCGTACCGGCATACCGCGATGAGAAAAATGTGGATTCGGCTTCCGAAACGGAAACCTTCGTGGCGGCCAAGCTGTATGTGGACAACCTGCGCTGGGCAGGAGTTCCTTTTTATATCCGCACCGGCAAGCGGATGGGCGCGAAGGCGACGGAGATTGTGATACAATTCAAAGAGATGCCTAAGAACTTGTATTTCAATAAGAATAACGATCTGGGCCCCAACTTGCTTGTCATCACCATCAATCCAGATGAAGGCATCCATATGGTGTTGAATGCGAAGAAGCCCGGCTCTGACAATCAGATTATGCCGATTGCGATGGAGTTCTGTAACAATTGTGAGCAAGGCACACCGGAAGCATATGAGTCGTTGATCCATGACGCGATTGTCGGTGACCAAACCTTTTTCACACATTGGGAAGAAGTGGCCTTGGCTTGGGAATTCATCGATCCGATTCGTCGGGCGTGGGACCGGAACCTACACAAGCTCCACTTCTATGAAAGCGGCACTTGGGGGCCGGCGTCTGCCCATGCATTGCTAGCGGAAGAAGGGCACCACTGGTGGCCGGTGACCAAGGAACGGCAGCACCGCGTTGTTAGAGCGACGGAAATGATTACTACATAGAGGCAGGGAGAGAACAAACCATGAAAATGTATGATGTGTCCATGACGATTACGGAAGGGATGCAAGTATACAAAAATAAAGAGTCCAAGCAACCCCGCATCTCGGTTGTACAGGACTTTGACACTGCGCCTTGCCGCGAATCGCGGGTCGATATGGATGTACATTGCGGAACCCATGTTGATTCGCCATTGCACATGTTGCCTGATGGTGGCACGATGGAGAGCATTCCGCTGGAACGGTTGGTGGGCCCCTGCCAAGTGCTTGACCTGACTGACGTCACAGGGGGGATCACCCGCGCCGATCTGGAAAAGTTCGACATTCGCCAGGGTGGGTTTTACCTGCTCAAAACCAAAAACTCTTTCCAGGAAGCATTTGACTTTGATTTTGTCTTTCTGGCTGAAGACGGCGCCGAATATCTCGCTAGTAAGGGGATTAGCGGGGTAGGGATCGATGCGTTGGGTATCGAACGCGCGCAAGCTGGCCATCCCACGCATAAGACTCTCTTCCGTGCAGATGTCATTATCATGGAAGGACTGCGTCTAAAAGAAGTGCCAGAAGGTGAGTATTTCATGGTGGCAGCGCCTATCAAATTGCTCACCACGGAAGCTGCGCCGGCGCGTGTTATCTTGTTTGAGGGAGTAACGGTTTGATTTTAGCTGAGAGCGACTTCTATTGGTGAATAGAAGTCGTTCTTTTGTTTGACAATAATAAATCCGAGATATATGATAGAAATTATTAACTATGAAATGGTAAGCGGTTGGAATCAATTTGGGGTGGGATGAATGGAGATATTGCGAGCAATACGATGGGAAAGTTTGTTTGATGTCGAATTGGCTATCAAAGCGGCGCCACAACTGTTGATTGGACTAATGGATACGATTTGGATTAGCTTGTTGACGATGGCGATTGGGCTCGTCTTGGGATTGTTGACCGCGATGGCGCGAATGTCGAGCAATCCGCTGTTCCGTTATCCAGCGCGGGCTTATATTTCGCTCATCCGTGGTACGCCGCTCTTGGTGCAGATTTTCATCTTGTATTTCGGCTTGCCGGTGATCGGGATCACCTTGACGCCGCTCTTGGCCGGGATCATCGGTTTGTCGCTCAATGTAGGGGCGTACTCGTCTGAAACGATCCGCGGTTCCATTCTTTCCATTCCGAAAGGACAATGGGAAGCGGCAGCGTCACTCAACATGACGTATTGGCAGACGATGCGGCGTGTGATCATCCCGCAGGCGACCAGAGTTGCCCTGCCCTCTCTGGCCAACACGTTCATGAGTTTGGTCAAAGATACGTCCCTGTTGGCGATGATCACGGTGCAAGAGATGTTTTATCAAGCGAAAGTGATCGGTGCGCGGGAATGGGATTACATGACGGTCTTCATTATGATCGCGTTGTTTTATTGGGTGGTGTGCACATTGTTAAGTTTTGCCCAAGATAAGCTGGAAGAACGTTATGGGCGCTATGCTTCGTAGGAAGGGGGAAGGACGGATGATTCGGGTCAAAGGATTGCAAAAGGCGTTTAAGCAAAATCAAGTGCTCAAGGGCATTGATTTGGAAGTGGCGCCGGGAGAAGTGATCTGTGTGATCGGGCCGAGCGGGTCTGGTAAATCCACTTTCCTGCGCTGTTTAAATATGTTGGAACGCCCCGATGCCGGGGAGATTGAATTGGACGGAGATGTGTTGCAATTCACCGGAAAAGATGTGCCCATGAAGCAAATGCGGAAGTTGCGGGCCAAAACGGGGATGGTGTTCCAAAGCTTTAACCTCTTTCCCCACATGACCGCACTGGAAAACGTTATGGAAGGGCCGCTGGTGGTCAAAGGGCAGCCCAAAGAGCAAGTAAAGCGGTCAGCGGAAGCTTTGCTGGCGAAGGTAGGCTTGTCGGACAAAAAAGATTTGTTTCCGGGTCAATTGTCCGGCGGCCAACAACAACGGGTGGCGATTGCCCGCGCTTTGGCCATGGAACCAAGCGTACTCTTATTTGATGAACCGACATCCGCGCTAGATCCAGAGCTGGTCGGGGAAGTGTTGAAAACGATGCAGGAATTGGCCCAAGAAGGTCAAACCATGGTGATTGTCACCCATGAGATGGCTTTTGCGCGCGATGTAGCCGACCGCATTGTGTTCATGGATGAAGGGGTCGTGGTTGAGTCGGGCCCGCCTGAGCAGGTGTTTGCGCATCCCGCCGAAGAGCGCACCCGGCGTTTTCTAAGCAAGTTTCTCGTCAAACAATGATTAGAAGTAGCAACGGACCGTTCGCCAAGTGGCGAGCGGTTTTTTTGCGCTTTGCGGCCGCTTGCAAGCGGTGATCACGGTTTCCTCTTTTTCGTCATTTATGTTAACATATGTGTTAAGGGTGATTGTAAAGTTTGGCTATGCAGTTGAATAGGATAAAATACAGGAGGAAATCCTGACTGATGAGATTTAATGAATACGGCTTATTGGAACCAGGCGATTATCCACTTACCTTTGAGCAATTGAGAGAATCGATCCTTGTCAAAGGGGAAGGAAATTCCCTGCTTCCTTGGGATGGATACTGGCGAAGCCGTTTGGTCGAAAATCTGGAGATCTGTGTGAAGCAGCTGTGGGCCTGTGGGGTGGAGGAAATTTATATCGACGGTTCTTTCTGTACTGATAAATATCAGCCTAACGATATTGATGGCTACTTTATCCCCCCTGATCCCAAGGCGGTGTTCAACGGGAAGTTGATTGAGCAATTGAACCGCCTCGATCCCCACAAATGCTGGGGATGGGATCGCAATCGCTTTGATGCATACGGCAATCTGCAATTGGAGATGTGGCACCGCTACCGGGTGGAATTGTACCCTCACTGCAAGGGAGTGTACTCCGGGGTTAAAAACGGCCAAGGGCAGAACATGAAATTTGATGAGTTTTTTCGCCGGGACCGCGATTTTGACATGGTCAAGGGGATCGTGAAGTTGATGAAAGGATGATAGCGATGATTAAGACGGAGCAGGAGTATAAGCGTTGCATGACGCAAGTTGCGCAACAGGAACAGCTCTTGGCGGAGCAAAGGGCCGAACTGGAAAAAATGGGGTTGACGAAAGAGCAAATCGAACGAGGATTGGCGCCGGCGCGGTTCTTTGGAGAGCGGTTAAAGCGGGAAATCCATGAGTATGAAAGCTATAAGTCTGGTCAGTTCGATATGCGCTGTACATTGGACAATATCGGCCGCCAATTGATCGCCTTTCGCATCTACAAAGGGATATCACAGGCCGAACTGGCTAAGCGGCTGGGCGTTTCCCCGCCACAAGTGTCCCGCGATGAGCGCAATGAGTACGGTGGCGCTAGCATGGAGAAAATCAAACAAGTGTTGAAGGCGTTGGAGATGGAAGTGTGGATTGTGCCGAGTGAATTGGAACAGGTGTCGGGTTGACGGCCCCACGAATGGTTATAATGGGTTTAATGTCAGCTAGGATAAGAGAAGGGCAAGTGGCACGTGGGGCAAGCGTGTCGCTTTTTTTTTGTGTTCAAGAAAATGTTTGGGCTTCGGCGTAAAACAGGCCGGCGTTGATGCAATGCAGCTCGGCGCGGGGGGCGTATTGCCACACGATTTCCTCGCGGCGCTGTTTTTTGTCTCGCTCCGCTTCTTCAGATAACGAGTCTGGATAGAACGAATCCAATTGGGCCAATTCCGCTTCGCACCGCTCTTGCGCCTGCTCGGCCCAGCTCAGGTCTTCGTTTTGAATCTGTTCATGGACAACATACTCCAATTCACCGACCGCTTCATTCAGAGAAAGCCGCGGCGGCAATAGATGGCGGTGGGCGGGTAGTTTGCTTTGCCACTGGAAGGACTGGGCTTGCTGGTAAAAGTCAGGGGTGATTTCCCCACTGATCAGATTGATGCCCAACGACAGCAAGCGGTCTTTTTTTTGGTCGCAGATGTAGGAAAGTTTGTAATTGACCCCCAACCACGGGGTATACGCCTTGGATTGGGAGGCGAAAGCTTCTTTGCCTTTGGGCACTTGATACAAACGGGCAAAACGTCCGTGTTTTTGGGCGGAGCGCAACATTTGCGAAAATCGGGGCGCGCCGAAAAAGAGGGCTTCTCCTTTCAACCCTGGCGCTTGGTTTGCTGGATCAAACACGAGGTTAAGTGTGACAGGTTGCGGTTCGATGTTCATCTTTTCTACATACATCCAATAAAATGGGCGGTTTAGCAAATCTTTGTCCGCCAGAATCGAGAGCCGGGTGGTGATATGCGCTGGCCCAGATTCGATGATATGGCATCCTTGCAATCGAAGATATCGTTCGGTAAACGACCTAATTTGTTGTTGGTTCATAGCGCAACAATTCCTCTTTCGCTTCGTTTTCGACGGCGACGGCATGGCGCACCTGATGGAATGTGTCACCCCAGCGATCCAGGTGTTGCCGAATTTGTGCTTCATCGTGCGTTTCCAGCATGATGCGCATGAGATTGTGCTCCAATGATTCGTCTTCCATCTTCTCCAAAATGGTTTCCAGCTCGCCGATGACTGTTTCAAACAATTGAATTTTCTCTTGTAGCAACCAAATAATATGTTCTTCGATGGTGTTGAGGGTGGAAAAGTTGTAGATGGAGACATCATGCTGCTGACCCAACCGGTGAATGCGCCCGATCCGCTGTTCGACGCGCATGGGATTCCAAGGCATGTCAAAATTGATCATGTGGTGGCAGAATTGAAGATTAATCCCTTCCCCGCCAGCCTCTGTTGCGACCATCACCTGGGCTCGTTTTTGGAAAAGCTCCATCATCCAATCTTTTTTGTTCCGATTGAAACCGCCGCGAAAGGGCACCGCTGGAATCCCCGCTTGGGTCAGCTCGCGCAACAACATGTCTTGGGTTGCCCGGAATTCGGTGAAGAGAATCACTTTTTCGGGCGACAATTCCTTGATGAGGCGAAGCGCTTGCTCCACTTTGGAAGATGAGCGAACATTGCGCAACAACTGGATCAAATGAGCCACTTCGGGCGAAACTTCTTCTTTTTGTTCTTCTCCTTTTTTGACCAATTTGAATAACGTGTGGAATACTGCATCACGGCTGGAACAAACCTCTTTCTGCAACACCAAGAGCGACAGCATGCTTTTCAGATCGGTGCCCTCCCGGTATTTGGAACGCACGAATTGGGTGATGCCGTCGTATAGGGCCCGTTCTTCCGGCGACAGCTCAATGGTGATCGTTTTCACCTTCCGCTTTGTCAGATGTAATTGACTGTCACGACGCCGGTTGCGGATCAAAACCCGGCTGATTTCCTCCCGTAATTGGGCTTCGTTTTTCGCTTTTCGCTTGCCCGCTACATAATCGCTTTGAAAATCGGTCTGTTTTCCGAGTTGTCCCGGCTTCAGCAAGGTGACCAGATTATACAATTCGGCCATTTCATTCTGTACTGGTGTCGCCGTGAGCAGTAGACAGTATTTTTTTCGCAATTCATTGATGAACTGCCAGTTTTTTGTACGTCTGTTTTTCAGCTTATGGGCTTCGTCGACGATGACGATGTCATAATGTTTGCTGAGGACGCACGAACGGTGCGGGTCTCGTTTGGCAGTATCCAAGGAAGCGACGATAAAATCGTATTGATCCCACATCCACCCCTTTTTTTGGGCTACCGCCGGAATTTGAAATTTTTGATTCAGTTCGCGTGTCCACTGTAGCACCAGCGAAGAGGGAACGAGGATCAGCGCGCGCTTTACCAAGCCGCGGATGATGTACTCTTTCAGAATTAAGCCCGCTTCGATCGTTTTGCCCAGGCCGACTTCGTCAGCC
The DNA here is from genome assembly GCF_900182735.1 of Laceyella tengchongensis. Taxonomy (NCBI): domain Bacteria; kingdom Bacillati; phylum Bacillota; class Bacilli; order Caryophanales; family Thermoactinomycetaceae; genus Laceyella; species Laceyella tengchongensis. The sequence continues at coordinate 84,913 of NZ_FXTU01000006.1, forward strand.
AGGATGGCCCGGCCGCGCATCTCATTGATGACGCGTTTGGTTACATCAATTTGATGCGGAAGTGGATCAAACCCTTGAATTTGTTTCAAACTTTGGATAGATTCAAACGTAGGGACAATTTCTGCTTCGGCTGCTTCGACAGCGAGCTGAAAGCGTTCCCAATCAGCCCAGTCGCTGTCACGGTCGACTTTTGTTTGAAATTCGTCCACCCAAGTACGATCCATGCGAATTGGGAGAGATTTCATTGTAAATCTACCCACCTTTCTTCGGCCATGAGTTCCCATTACAGTATGGGTTAAAATGAGGAAAATCATGTGTCTGGAGAAAAAACGAACTTTTTTGGTCAAAGGTATCGAAATTCATCGGGAAATGTGGCACAATGTGGTTGTGATAAGTTCATATTGTTCGGCGGTTGAATGCGGGAGGAGAGACCATGCCATTGGCATGGCGCCGAAGGAGCAAGCCAGTCACAGGTGAATCTCTCAGGCAAAAGGAGGCCCGCTGGACGCCACTCTGGAGAGAGCCCGGTTTTTTCGCGGGCCACCAACGGGGCAACTCCATCCGACGGAATGGAGCAACTCTCAGGTAATCAGGACAGAGAAATCCCGATGCAACTTCATCAAGGGACGTTTCTGTCTTTTTTATATTTGTTGAAGAACGCGAGGTGGAACAGATGTCTGAGTTGAAACGAACGCCGCTTTATGAGACATACCGCACGGAAGCAAAAATGGTTCCTTTTGGCGGATGGGAAATGCCGGTGCAATTTGTCGGCATCAAGCAAGAACATGAGGCGGTTAGAACAAAAGCAGGCCTGTTTGATGTGTCCCATATGGGCGAAGTGCGGATCAGCGGTTCTGGCGCGCTCCCCTTTATCCAAAAGATAACCACGAATGACGCCAGTCGGTTGCAAATCGGGGATGCGCAATACGCGATCATGTGCTATCCCGATGGAGGCACAGTTGATGACTTGCTTGTGTACCGCACCGGAGAGAATGAGTATCTGCTTGTCATCAACGCATCCAACATCGACAAAGATGTTGCTTGGATGAAAGAGCACCAAACAGACGAAGTTACCATCGAGAACATTTCGGATGACATCGCGCAACTCGCTTTACAAGGCCCGTTGGCGGAGAGCGTCCTGCAAACACTGACGGAGACCGATTTGTCGGAAATCAAATTTTTCAAATTCAAGCAAAATGTGAACATCGCTGGTGTTCCCACGTTGGTATCCCGGACAGGATATACGGGGGAAGATGGGTTTGAGCTGTATTTCGCACGTGCCGAAGCGCCCAAGTTGTGGCGGGAGATTCTTGCCGCCGGCAAGGAGCAGGGCGTATTGCCGTGCGGTTTAGGAGCTCGGGACACCCTCCGCTTTGAAGCGCGCCTCCCTTTGTACGGCCAGGAATTGTCGCCGGAGATTTCACCGCTTGAAGCAGGTCTAGGATTTGCTGTCAAGTTGGATAAAGGGGACTTCATTGGCCGCGATGCGTTGGCGAAACAAAAAGAATTGGGGCTTGCCCGCAAGCTGGTCGGCATCGAAATGATCGACCGCGGAATTCCGCGTAGCCACTATCCGGTCTACGTAGGCGAAGAACGGATCGGTGAAGTGACCACTGGAACGCAATCTCCCACTTTGAAGAAGAATGTCGGTTTGGCTCTTCTGAAGACAGAGTTCACTGACTTGGATCAAGTGGTCGAAGTGGAGATTCGCGGCAAACGCTTAAAAGCGCGCGTGGTGAAAGTGCCTTTCTATAAACGGCCGAAGTGAGCGCCGTACAGCTGAAGATGGTAGGGGGAGAACTGAAGATGAAATTTCGCTATTTGCCGCAGACGGAGCAAGATCGAAAGCAAATGCTGGAAACGATTGGCGTAGAGTCTGTTGATGAATTGTTTGCCGAAATCCCTGAAAGTGTGCGCTTTAAAGGGAAAATGAACCTGCCAGCGCCAATGAGCGAACTAACATTGGTGAAGCACATGAATCGTATGGCTGGACGCAACACTTCAATGGATCAGGTAGTTTCGTTTTTGGGGGCAGGCGTGTATGAACATCATATCCCAAGCGTGGTCGGGCATGTCGTATCGCGCTCGGAATTTTACACCGCGTACACCCCGTATCAATCAGAAATCAGCCAAGGGGAATTGCAAGCCATTTTTGAGTTTCAAACCATGATCTGCGAATTGACAGGCATGGATGTGGCTAACTCGTCCATGTACGATGGCCATACGGCGCTCTCGGAAGCAGCGAGCATGGCCGCGGCCACTTCCCGCAAACGGAAAATCGTCATTTCGCAAACCGTGCATCCCGAGGCGCGGCAAATTCTGTTGACCAGCGCCAAGGGGTTGGGTCTGCAAGTTGTCGAAGTGCCGCATCAAGATGGCGTAACTGACTTGGCGGCGCTCTCTGCTGAGGCGGATGAAGAGACGGCGGCGGTGATTGTGCAATCACCCAACTTCTTCGGGAATATTGAAGATTTGGCGCAAGTAGAGCGCATCGCCCACGCTCACAAAGGCCTGTTCATTGTCAGCGCCAATCCTTTGTCGCTCGGACTGTTGAAGCCGCCGGGGCAATACGGCGCCGACATTGTAGTTGGCGACGCGCAGCCATTAGGGATCGCACCGTCCTTCGGGGGACCGCACTGCGGCTATTTTGCGACGACCAAAGCGCTGATGCGCCGCATTCCAGGCCGGATCGTCGGACAGACGGTCGATGAAAACGGAAAGCGCGGGTTTGTGCTTACTTTGCAAGCGCGTGAACAACACATCCGTCGCGACAAAGCGACATCAAACATCTGCTCCAACCAAGCACTGTTGGCCCTAGCAGCATCGGTTTACATGTCAGCGCTGGGGAAACAAGGGATGCAAGACGTGGCGCGCCTTAATCTGCAAAAAGCGCATTATGCCAAAGAGAGACTCAGCCAGGTAGAAGGGATTGAGATCGCATTCAGCCAGCCGTTTTTCAACGAGTTTGTGGTCAAATTGCCTCATCCCGTAAGCGAAGTAAATCGCAAGCTGTTGGAACAAGGCATCATCGGCGGCTACGATCTGGGACGTGATTATCCGGAGCTGGCCAACCATATGCTGATTGCGGTGACGGAAGTGCGGACGAAAGAAGAAATTGATATGTTGGCGAATGGTTTGGAGGGTCTGCTGTGATGAAAACAACCGAAGAAAAAGCACTCATTTTCGAAATGAGCCAGCCAGGACGTGTAGCATACAGCTTACCAGAATCGGATGTGCCAGAAGGGGATTTTTTGCCGCCGGAACTGATGCGGGAAACACCGGCCGAGCTGCCCGAGGTGTCCGAATTGGACTTGATGCGCCATTACACGGAGTTGTCCCGTCGCAACCATGGGGTAGACAATGGATTTTATCCGTTGGGTTCCTGCACGATGAAATACAATCCCAAAGTGCATGAAGATGTGGCTCGTTTCCCTGGGTTTGCCAAGATTCATCCGTATCAAGCGGAAGAGACGGTGCAAGGGGCGCTGGAATTGTTGTACGAATTGCAACGGGATTTGGCCGAAATCACAGGCATGGATGCGGTGACGTTGCAATCCGCGGCGGGTGCACAAGGAGAATGGACCGGGTTGATGATGATACGCGCATATCATGAGTCCCGCGGGGAGTCTAAGCGCGACAAAGTTATTGTGCCTGATTCGGCGCATGGAACGAACCCGGCGAGTGCGACGGTGGCAGGTTTTAAAACCATCACCATCCCCTCCAATGAGAAAGGCTTGGTGGATGTAGAGGAATTGAAAAAGGTGTTGGGTGACGATACGGCCGCGTTAATGTTGACCAACCCAAATACCTTGGGCTTGTTTGAAGAAGAGATCAACGTGATCGCGGACTTGGTTCACGAAGCGGGCGGACTGCTGTACTATGATGGAGCCAACGCCAATGCTATTTTGGGAATCGCCCGTCCGGGAGACATGGGATTTGACGTCGTTCACTTAAATCTGCATAAAACGTTTACCACCCCGCACGGTGGAGGCGGCCCAGGAGCTGGACCGGTTGGCGTGAAAAAAGAGCTGTTGCCGTTTTTGCCGAAGCCGATGGTGGCCAAGGCTGAGGATGGTAGCTACTACTTCGATTACGACCTGCCACAATCAATTGGCCGCATCAAAGGGTATTACGGAAACTTCGGCATCTTGGTTCGCGCGTATGCGTATATTCGCACCATGGGGCCTGAGGGGTTGCGGCAAGTGTCCGAAAACGCTGTGATGAACGCCAATTACATGATGCGCCGGTTGGAGCCGTATTATGATCTGCCGTTCAAGCAGCATTGCAAGCATGAGTTTGTGTTGTCGGGCAAAAGACAGAAGAAGTTGGGCGTTCGGACGCTGGATATCGCCAAGCGCTTGCTTGACTTTGGATTCCACCCGCCAACAATCTACTTCCCGCTGATTGTGGAGGAGTGTCTGATGATCGAACCGACTGAGACGGAATCCAAAGAAACGCTGGATCGCTTCATCGACACCATGATCCAAATCGCGAAAGAAGCAGAAGAAACGCCAGAACTGGTTCAGGAGGCGCCGCACCATACTGTGGTTAATCGCTTGGACGAAGTGACTGCGGCCCGCAAACCGGTGTTGCGCTGGTACAAGCAAGATTAAAAACGTGAATGGTTTAAAAGCGGATGGGGCAAGGGTTCCCATCCGCTTTTTTTATGGGTGTTAATAAAATTGATAAAAAAATATCCATATTTAAAAATGGGGTTGGCTTGGTATGGTAGGCACCTGCGTAAAACGATGCAAGAAAAACGGCGAGTTTTGAGTTGCTAACTCCATTTAATCCTACCTTTTTTCTTGGGTTTAATAGGGGAGGGAGGTAGTTTTTTTAGGGAGGATCAATGAAATTTTATACCATTGCGGTTGCGAATGTTGTACAATGACTAAAAGGAAATGTTGGGAAAGGGAGAAACCCATGAAGCAGGGTAGGGGAAAGTGGTGGCAACTCTTTCTTTCTTTTTGCAAAGTCAGCCCCGTCACTTTTGGCGGGGGCTTTGCTGTGTTGCCGTTGATTGAAAAAGAGATCCTTCACAGACGCCAGTGGATGGATGAGCGGGAGTTTGGAGAAGCGACCGCCATTGCCCAGTCGATCCCGGGGGCCATTGCGGTGAATATCGCCATGGTGATCGGCTATCGGCTGGCGGGCATGGTGGGGGTGTTGTGCGCGACGGTGGGCATCGTGTTGCCTGCGTTTTCGATTGTGTTGTTGATGTATCTCGGGTTTTATCACATTCACACTTGGAATTGGGTAAATGGCGCACTGGAAGGCGTGAAGGCAGCCGTTGTCGCCTTGATTGTCTACGCGGCGATTCGTATGGGCAAGTCGGCGCTTTGTGACAAGTGGACTTGGGTTATCATGGGAGGAGCGGTCGGTGGATTGCTCTTTTTACATGTTCATCCCTTGCTTGTGATGGTGGCAGGGGCACTGGCTGGGATGGGTTTTGCCAGTGGGAAACGGGTGCTGGCGGCGCTTAGGCAGAGTGAGAGCGAGTAATGGGAAGGGGATTTCGGCATGCTCATCGAGTTGTTCGTCACTTTTTTTAAGATCGGCTTGTTTTCGTTTGGCGGGGGATACGCCATGATTCCAGTAATTGAACATGAAGTGGGGCTTCATGGTTGGATGGGCACCGGGGATTTTTCAGAGATGATCGTGTTGGCAGGGATGGCACCTGGCTCTCTAGCGATGAACAGCGCGGTGTTTGTCGGCTATCATGTGGGTGGAGTGCTTGGTGCGATCGTTGCCTTGCTGGGCATGGTGTTGCCCTCGTTGATTTTGGTCATGTTGGTTACAGCGTTAATCTTTCGTATGCACAAACACCCGTTGTACAAGTCGGCATTGTATGGATTGAAGCCCATCATCATCGGCCTGATTGTGTATGCGGCGATTCGGTTTGCGGATGGTAGTATGTTCGTCGGACAATGGGACGGGCATACCATCAGCCTGATTGTGATCAGCTTGTGCGCGCTGTTGGCCTTGGTGCGGTTTAAACTCCATCCGGTCATGGTGATGGCTCTGTCTGGTGTGGTAGGCGTTTTTCTATATCAATGATTCACTCTTCACTTATAAATAGTGAAGAGTTTTTTTAATTAAATGATGTTAGCGAATTCATTTTATTATAAAATAATGAATGAGTATTCAATCAATATAAAAGGAGCGTGTCGATATGAAAGGGAAAACAGCGATTGTCACAGGTGGCAGCAATGGAATGGGCAAAGCGATTGCCGCTCGTCTGTGTCAAGAAGGAGCGAACGTCGTAATCACCGCGCGCAATGAAGAGCGCTTGGAGGCGGCACGCCAGGAAATGGAAACGTTTTCAGGACAAGTGTTGGCGGTTCCGATGGATGTGCGTCAGTTGGATCAAGTAGAGGCCACAGTGCAAAAGGCGAAAGAAGTATTTGGTCGGGTGGATTACTTAGTCAACAATGCAGCGGGCAACTTTGTGGTTCCGGCAGAGAAATTGTCTCCCAATGGTTGGAAATCAGTCGTTGACATTGTCCTGCATGGTACGTGGTTTTTCACGCAAACGGTGGCAAAAGATTGGATCGCCAATGGGCAAGCGGGCTCCATTGTCAATATTGTGGCCACTTACGCTTGGACCGGAGCAGCTGGGGTTGTCCACTCCGCCGCAGCCAAAGCGGGGGTATTGGCGATGAGCCAGACGCTTGCAGTGGAATGGGGAAGCAAAGGGATCCGCATCAATTGCATCGCCCCCGGACCGATTGAAAACACAGGCGGTGTAGAAAAATTGATCGCCGATGAGCGTGCGTATGAGGCTGTTAGACGTGCGGTGCCATTGCAACGATTCGGGAAGCCCGAAGAGATCGCTGCACTGGCTAAGTTCTTGTTGTCGGACGAAGCTAGTTATATCAACGGGGACTGCATCACCATGGATGGCGGCATGTGGATGAATGGAAGCCGTTTTTTATAAGACACAGATGTCTGTGTGGGGGAAAGTGCCCCAAACGTCATATTGATCAAGAAGTGGAGACACACATTAAACAGTGCTTAGACTGCTTATATTTGAAGGGAAACAGGTCATGCTAACATTTTGCATGACCTGTTTTATCTAAAGATTCAGGGAGGGATTTCAAAGATTATGAGACTGCAAGCGAGAAACCACGCCCGCTGAGGGGTGTCGCCGTATAAGGGCGGTTGTGATGCTTGAAATGGGAGGTATCCATTTCAAATGTAAATAAAACGATTGCCAGCACATGTCCAGACCAATAATTCGGGATTGATTTCTCACGGCTTTTTATCGTATATTGCTTGTTATCGGATCAGTGCTTGAGAGAGAGGTCGAAGCAAACATGAGTGAGCCATTTCGCATCAAAAAGGTCCTCAATAATAATGTTGTCATCGCGGTGCATCCAGCGTTGCGGGAAGTGGTCTTGATTGGCAAGGGCATCGGGTTCCAAAAAAAAGTGGGCGAACTGATCCAAGAGGAAACCGTGGAAAAATGTTTTGTTCTGCAAGACAAAAAAGAGCAAGAACAATACAAACAGCTGTTATCGCAAGTGGATGAGCGGTTAGTTGAGGTGATGAATGATGTGGTTCTTCATATTCATAAGCGGTTTCAGACACCCCTAAATGAACATATTCATACGGCGCTGATGGATCATATCGGTTTTGCTATCAAACGATTGGAGCAAGGGATTGCGTTCACTAATCCGTTTTTGGTTGAAACCCGCGCGCTGTACGAACGGGAATATGAAGTGGCAGAAGAGATTGTCGACATGATCGAAATGAAGATGGGAATTCGTTTGCCTGAAGCAGAAGCGGGCTTCATCGCCATGCACATTCACAGCGCTTTGACCCGCAGGCGCCTGTCAGAGATCCACCAGTATTCGCGCCTGATCCTCCGGCTTATCCGCATGGTGGAAACAGCACTAAACAAAGAAGTGGATCGCAAAAGCATCTCCTACTTGCGCTTGGTTACCCATCTGCGCTTTGCCATCGAGCGCACTGTGGCAGAGGAAGATATTACCGAACCGGAAGGGTTCACAGAATTGTTGCGTTCACAATATCCGATGTGTTATGATATAGCTTGGAAGCTGTCAAAAGTAATGGAGAGGGAATTGAAGAAAGCGGTTCCCTTAGCTGAAGTGAGTTACCTGACATTACATTTGCAGCGAATTATCAGCAACTGAATAAGGGCTGTTTCAATCCCCGTCCCAATAAAAAGGGTGCGAAACAGCTTTGTGGCTCTTGTTTTCACGTGTTACTGATTCGATCAGGCATGAGTGAAAAAAGGCTGGATGATTAGCTTGTCCAAAGGGATTTGTTCCCTTTTGCAAGCGCTCCCATCTGTCTTTTTTTGCTCATGCCTTATTTATTTTTTGACGGGTTGGGCAAAACAAGAAATGATTGCGTGGAGCGAAAAGTTCTCACGGATTTGCACTTATTCATATTTTGACAAACCATGATAGGGGGAGACGTCTAAGATGTTTAAAAAACTTTTTGGCATCCTGCAACGCGTCGGTAAGTCGCTGATGCTGCCGGTAGCCATTTTGCCAGCAGCCGGTTTGCTGCTCGCGATCGGGAATAAATTGCAGATTGGGATTTTGGAAAACGCCGGGGGCATTGTATTTTCCAACCTGGCTTTGATCTTCGCGATCGGGGTGGCGATCGGTCTGTCCAATGGCGAAGGAACTGCTGGTTTGGCAGCCGTTGTCGGTTATCTCATCATGAATACAACCTTGGGTGAGATGGCTAAGCTCAACGGAGTGGAAACGGTAGATGTGTTGGGGATACCAAGCTTGCATATGGGGGTTTTCGGCGGGGTAATTATCGGGATTGTGGCGTCATTGCTATATAACCGATTCCATGATATCGAATTGCCGCAGTACCTCGGCTTCTTTGGCGGCAAGCGTTTTGTGCCGATCATCACGGCAGTGGCCGCCTTCCTGATGGGCTTGTTGTTCTTTTTTGTCTGGCCTCCAATCCAAACGCAGATCGACAAGCTGTCCCATATTGTGACGGCGCAAAATACGGCAGTGGCCGCGTTTATCTTTGGTGTGATCGAACGGGGATTGATTCCTTTTGGTCTGCATCACATTTTCTACAATCCGTTCTGGTATGAATTTGGTACCTGGACCAATGCGGCGGGTGAGATTATCAAGGGCGACCAAACGCGTTTCTTCCAAGGTGACCCGACAGCGGGTACATTTATGTCTGGTAAATTCCCGTTCATGATGTTCGGCTTGCCAGCGGCGGCTTTGGCTATTTACCATACAGCTCGCCCTGAGAAAAAGAAGCTGGTCGGCGGTATCATGGCATCTGCGGCCCTGACTTCGTTTTTGACCGGGATTACCGAACCGCTTGAGTTTTCCTTCTTGTTTGTAGCTCCAGTTTTGTATGCAGTTCACTGCATATTCGCAGGTCTGTCGTTTATGTTGATGGATGTGCTGGGCGTGAAAGCGGGAATGACTTTCTCCGGCGGGATCATCGACTTGATCATGTTCTGGGACATCGACACCAAACCATATCTCATCATTCCAGTCGGTTTGGCGTTTGCAGTCATTTATTACTTTGGCTTCCGGTTTGCCATCAAGAAGTGGAACCTGCGTACACCGGGTCGGGAAGATGATGAGCTGGAACACACCAACGAAACGGCGGCAACGGGCGATTTGGCTGAAAATGTGTTGAAAGCACTGGGCGGTAAAGAAAACCTCTCCAACCTGGATGCCTGCATCACCCGCTTGCGCATTTCGGTTAATGATGTGAAAAAAGTGGACAAGGAACAGTTGAAACAATTGGGAGCATCGGGTGTGCTGGAAATGGGTAACCATTTGCAAATCATCTTTGGCCCCAAATCAGACAACATCAAAGAACAGATGAAGCAATTGATGATGGGTAAGAAACCAACCGCGGCGCCTGTTGAAACGAGCGAGCCGGCGAAAACAGAGGCTACAACGGCGGAGCAAGGCGAGTTTGCGGCTCCGATGACCGGGAAGCTGTTGCCGCTTAGCGAAGTACCAGATCAAGTATTTTCGCAAAAAATGATGGGCGACGGCTTTGCGATTGAACCGACAGAGGGAACAGTGGTTTCCCCAGTGGACGGCGAGATTGTCAACTTGTTCCCAACCAAACACGCTATCGGCATTCGCGCCCATGATGGCCGGGAAGTGCTGATTCATGTGGGGATTGACACAGTGAACTTGGAAGGAAGAGGATTTACCTCCTTTATTGCTGAAGGGGACAAGGTGGAGAAAGGACAAAAACTGCTGGAAGTGGACTTGGCTTACATCAAGGAGCACGCTACCTCGATCATCACACCAGTCATCTTTACCAATTTGCCGGAAGGGGCAGGTGTGAAGCTGAATAAGGCCGAGTGCAAAAGCGGAGACGAAAAGATCCTTGCGATTGAGTAGGTGGCATGGCGCCCCGTAAGGAAAACGTGTTGGCGGGGCCGGTGACAACGGCTTGATTCAAACGTTGTCGCTGGCCCTTTTTTATTAGCCGTAGCGTTTGGTTTTACTTAAAAAATTTGCAATCATCAGTTAATATGGAGTTGACAGGGTTGGTTTGTCATAAGGCGCACCTTTTCCACCCGATATGTCATGTCATTATATCCTGCGAGGAGGAGTTCGGATGGCGAGATCGGCAAGTGGATGGTTATGCTTGGCTCTGGCTTTGGCGGTGGTGTTTCAGACAGGATTTATGCCAGTGAATGATTCCACGGCGCCGACTGGGCAATTGGCGCGTATGACATTGGAAGAAAAAGTGGGACAAATGATCATGGCTGGTTTTTATGGAGAGAAACCGACGGAAGAGGCGCGCAAACTGATACAGCAAGGTCATGTGGGTTCGATCATATTATTCGCTTATACTGGCAATGTGAAGGAACCTCTGCAAACGGCTCGGTTGACCAATGGCTTGCAAGCCATGGCGCAAAAGACACGTCTGGGCCTGCCGCTTCTGATCGCCACCGACCAAGAAGGGGGAGTGGTCGCTCGGCTGACGACAGGAGCGACGGAGTTGCCGGGCAATATGGCGCTGGGGGCTACCCGCAACCCGTCACTGGCTCGCCAGGCTGCTGAAATCACGGCCAAGGAATTGAAAGCGATTGGCATCCAGATGAATTTGGCACCCAATGTGGATGTGAATGTGAATCCGGCCAATCCGGTGATTGGTGTCCGTTCTTACGGCGAGGACCCAAAGCTGGTGGCTGAGTTGGGCGCAGAGCAAATCAAGGGCTTGCAGAAAAATGGCGTGATTGCGACCGCAAAACATTTCCCAGGTCATGGGGATACCCATGTAGACTCGCATTTGGGGTTGCCGGTGATTGATAAAAGTCGGCAGGAGTTGGAACAAGTGGAGTTGGTGCCCTTTAAACGCGCGATCGCCGCAGGAGTGGATGCGATCATGACGGCTCATATCCATGTGCCCGCCCTCGATCCGACCCCCGATCTGCCGGCGACATTGTCTGAGCCCATCCTCACGGGGCTTCTGCGTAAAAAGCTGGGGTATGACGGCTTGATCATCACCGACAGTATGGCTATGGCGGGGGTGGCTGGATATTTTGGCGGGGTGCCTCAAGCGGCGGTAAAAGCGGTACAGGCCGGGGCGGATATCATTTTGCTTACACCGGAGCTGACCACGGAAGAACAGCTGGATGTGCACAAGGCGATTGTGCAAGCGGTGAAACGGGGAGAATTGAGCGAGAAACGGATCAACCAGTCGGTGTTGCGCATTTTGCGCGCCAAATGGAAAGTCGGTGTTTTCACTGATCGCTATGTTCCGTTGCATCAAGTGCCCAAAAAGGTGGGCATTGGCAAGCATCACTCGCGTGCCTTGGCAATGGCTCAGCAAGCGGTCACCCTAGTTAAAAATGATGCCAATCTGTTGCCGCTTCGCTTGGACGAGGGTCAAAAAGTGGGGATTATCAGCCCCTACTCGCTGCTTGAGTATGTCCAACGGCATCACGCTGAGGCCGAAGAGTTGTACCTCAACCAGGTTAACCCCAGTGATGACATGATTCAAGCGGCGGTGGCCATGGCTCGGGATAAGGATGTGCTGTTGGTCGGGACCTACAGTGCCAACTTGTATCCACAGCAAGTCAAATTGGTTCGAGCATTGCAAACACTGAAAAAACCACTCATCGTGATCGGCCTCCGCAATCCTTATGACATCAAAGAATTTCCTGATGTAAATGCTTATCTGAACGCTTACGGATTCCGCAAGGTTTCCTTGCAAGCAGCGGTGGAAACGGTGTTTGGAGCGAATCAACCCCAAGGGAAATTGCCTGTCACCATCCCTGACTTGTATCCATACGGGCATGGTTTGTCTTATTCTCATCCAGCACAAGTATGGCCGCAGGCTAAGTGACAGGAAGAACCTTCGCCACGAAGCGACCCGATTCCAGGCTGCAGCCGATAAAGGCTGTAGCCCGGTTTATGCCATGGTATAGTAGAGAAGTCAAACATGACCGAGAAAAGGGAGTGGCGCGGATGAAGGTGTTGGTAACCGGAGGAACAGGGTTTTTGGGGCGTAATCTCGTCCATTGTCTGTTGGAGGCGGGATTAGAGGTGACTGTGCTACACAGGCGAACCTCTTCTCTGGATGGTTTGCCACCGGGACTATCCTTTGTGGAAGGGGATATCACCTGCCAGGAAAGCATTCGGGGTGTATGTGATGGCATGGACTGGGTTTTTCATGTGGCAGGAGAAGTGGCATGGGGAAAGTGGCACAAACAATCGATGTACCGGATCAATGTGGAAGGGGCCACAAACATCGCCAATGAAGCATTGAGAAGCGGCGTGAAGCGATTTATCCATACTAGTTCGGCCGCGGCGGTGGGATTGGCGGAGCGAGATGCCATCGATGAATCGTTTGACTTTAACGGTGCGGAGTTGCAAGTAGAATACGCTATCGCCAAACGAGCCGGCGAGGACGCGGTGTTGGCTCTGGTTCAGCAGGGTTTGCCGGCAGTGGTAGTCAATCCGACAGTCATCGTGGGGATGCGGGCAGATGCGGGCGGGTTTGTGGAAGCCGTGTTGCAACGCAAACTTTTTGTTGCCCCGCCGGGTGGAATCAATGTGTGTAATGTTGCGGATGTGGCGCGTGGACACTTGGCCGCGGCGGAAAAAGGGCGCATTGGCGAACGATACATATTGGGTGGAACCAACGTATCCTTGCACGCTTTTCTGCAACAACTGGCTGATTATGGACAAACGGGTTTGACCATTCGCCGTGTTCCGCAAAGCTGGGCGAAATTAGCAGCCATATTGGGAGAGCTCGGGGCAATGGTTACCGGGAAAGATCCGGCCTTTGCATGGGATTTGGCCAAATTGTGTGGACGCAATGTCTATTATTCCTCTGCCAAGGCGGAGCGGGAGTTGGGCTACACAATCACTTCGTTGGCGGAAACGGTTCAGGCATGCGTGGACTGGGTGAAGACGAGCCACCGTGCAGGAGGCAACCAGCCTGCTGTGTGATAGAATACAATTAAATGAAAATAAGTAATGCTTATTGAGATGTCGAGAAAAGGTGTGAAAGGTTATGGATATTTGGCGGTTTCTTCCTTATGAAGCGCATGCGCCAGCGATGAACATGGCGATCGACGAAGCGATTTTGCACTTGCATCGCGAAGGGAAAGTCCCCCCTACCATTCGCTTTTATGGTTGGTCGCAACCCACCTTGTCGATTGGGTATTTTCAAAAAGCACGCAAAGAAATCGATTTTGACAAATTGCAAGACAAAGGATTTGGGTTTGTCAGACGTATGACCGGGGGACGGGCGGTGTTGCATGATCAGGAGTTGACATACAGCGTCATCGTGGAAGAAGCCCATCCCATGATGCCAAAGACGGTCAGCGAGTCGTACCGCGTTATCAGCCAAGGTTTGTTGGCCGGATTCAAGAGGTTGGGATTAGACGCCAGCCTCGCCCCGCCAAAAGGGCGGACAGGGGAAATGTCTTCAGCCTGCTTCGACTCCCCCTCAGACTACGAATTGGTCGTCGGTGGGCGGAAGATCGCTGGCAGTGCGCAAACAAGGCAGAAAGGCATCATTTTGCAACATGGGTCCATTTTGTTGGACATGGATGTAGAAGCCTTGTTTGAGGTGTTGCTTTTTCCGTCGGACCGGGTGAGAGAGAAACTGAAACAGGCTTTCACAGTTAAAGCGGTGGCGATCCGCCAGTTGGCCGATCGGGAAATCGGACTTGAAGAAGTTAAGCAGGCGTTTTTTGAGGGATTTGGGGAAGGCATGGGGATTCAGCTCCAGACCGGGGAACTGACCAACCAGGAAAGGGAGCTTGCCCAGCAGCTCATGACAACGCGTTATGCCGATGATGACTGGAATTTCATGAGATAACTTGCCTTCAGGCGCGAATGCGATTGCACTGCTTGAGTCTATCTTGACATAATGTACATTTATATGTCATAAACCATTGCTGTTGTCTTTTAGTTCTATACTGTTGAATAATTTTCTTCTTGATTTTTCGGTTGCTTATGATAGCATAAAGGTGCTAGTAGCTATATGCTATTATTTTCTAATTCATTCTAACTTTCATCAAATCTATTATCATAAAGGTTAGGGGAAACTAGATTGAAACAGGATACAAATGTGAAGCGACGATTTTATGAAAGATTCCAAGTGGAAGATGTGATCAATTTCTTTTCTGGTCAACTTCTACAGGCGAAATCTTCGGATGGTGCCCAAGTTTTCCTACAAAGCATCAAAATCACCCGCCGTCCTCTTCCAAACGGCTATCAAGAAGCTTTTCGTCGGTTGCAACATCCGTATTTGGCGCCGATCCTTGACCTGATCGAAGAGGAAAACGAACTGTTATTGGTTCACCCGCCGTTTGCTGGAGACCCCTTGCCTTTAACCGTAAATAAAGAGCGGGCAATGGATCCCGAAGTGGCTGTGCGCATTGTGGGGAAATGTTTTAAAACGTTGCGGGATTTGGAGCGGTTACCTCTGCCCCTGAGCGCAACGTTGGATCCGAAGAATATTTTGTTGAACGGACATAAGCCGCTCATTTTGTTCTATTATATGAAGGATCCCAAAACACCACGTTTTGATGAGAAATGGCGCGAGCTCCTTTACTATCTACTTACTGGTCAAGCTCCAATGGGTGGATTGAAGCAATGTGAAGCCGAGCTGGAGCGCAGAAAAATCCCAAGTAGGGTAGCAAAACTAGCGCTGATGAGTTTAGATCGCAAACATCCGTATGCAGATGTGTTGCACGCGGTGGAGAGTTATATCGACGCCAAAGCAGGGAATCAAGGTAGCGGTCTCAGCCGCAAGAACGCGGCGTCGAAAAAGACCAAACGGAAAGGTGTCGTCACCACTGTTACCATTGCGGCCGCTGCATTGGTTTTGGTGACTCTGGCCGTTTCACAATGGAAGCCGGAAGAAAGTTATACGGGATTATTCGAAAATCCGGATAATGCGGTAGGACAGCAAGGTGGAGATCAGATCAACACGGGGGACTCGCTGGTGCAGTCTATCCATTTCTCCAACGACAAAACCCATTTTTCGTTGCCGTACACCTTAACGGGCAATTCCAACTTGCGCGGGGAGTTTGAACTGGCCAAGTTAAACGGGTTTTTCGGATACTTGGAGTCTTCGGACGGGAATGCGCAATACGGGATTCACATCAACAAGCAAGGCTCGATTGAGCTTTACCATACCATGGGCTCCAAAATGACGAAAGTCGGCGTTTCTGGAGATGGATACAAAGTAAGGCCAGGCAAAAAGTACACCTTTGAGATTTTGTACTATCCCAACGAGCCGCTTCGTTTGGCATTCTCAGAAGAAGGGCAGCCGGAAAAATGGATTGCGACGGGCATCACTCCCGTTTCAGGAGAGTTGAAAATGAGGTTCACAGGAAAAGAAGGGGCGGTATTGTACTATCCTGTACCCAACCCAGTGACCGACAAGCAGATGGTTGAACGGGTCTGGATGAATCAGCAGCCGTGGCACCTCGATTTCGGGCAAGCTGTCTTGACACTGGACGACGAACAACGCTCGCGGTTGAGAGTGTTCCCAGCTACTCAGGTGCGCTTGGGCGCCAATGATGCCACTAAATTCTCTTTTGTCCCCAATACAACTGAGGATTTGTTCCAAGTTGACATTCAAACGATTAACAACGCCCGGTACCGGTTGGTGCTGGAGGGGAAAGAGAAAAAGGCAAGCTTGTTCAAGCTGGATGAAAAGATCGAGAAAGTCGCTGAGAAACCGCTGGATGGAGAAGGCGACACCCTTTACACTGTAATGATCAAGCCGTCATTTACCAAGCTGACGATTGACTTGGTGCGCGGGTCCAATAAGACAACTTTGGAGTACACTGACAAATCGCCGATTTTGATCAGAGATGTCACTTTGCAGAATCGCAATGGGTTTGAGTTGGTGGAAGAGAAAGAGAAGATTAACGATACGCAATGAAAGACCGTGACGAAAAGTGCACGGTCTTTTTCTATTGCATCACGAGCACGGTGGAAGTCAAATCGTAAACGGGGGAATTGACCGTCCGTCAATGTCGTTGAACCCGTATTCTTTGGCTAGATCGCCAACCCTCAGCACCTGGCCGCTTTTCTCAATGACGTCTGAATCAGCGCATAACGCGGCGACTGCCCGGCCGATATAATAGGGCGATTCCGTGTTTTTCAGAGCTTCGACTTCTTGCCAATGCTCTTCGTCCGTTTGAAATGCTTTTAACACGAGTTCGGTTCTCATCCACCCGGGTGATACGGCCAACACAGCGATGCCGTCCGCCTTCAATTCGATGGACAGTCCATATGCCATGCGAATCAACGCGTTTTTGGCCAAGTCATAATATAAATGGCCGATGTATTTGTCTTGATCCCAAAAGGTGGTGTGGATGATGATTCCGCCCGTGCCTTCGCGCAATAAGGGAATCGCAAAATGGTTGGCAGCTAGTTGCGCTCGCACACCAGCGGTGAACATATGGTCCCAATGTTGAAGGGATTGTTCCCAAAAGGGTTCGGATGTGATGGGCAGTTGATTTCCGCCCCACACATTGTTGACGAGGATATCCAGACGTCCTTGTTCCCGGCGAATTCGCTCAATCACCGCTTCTGTGTCGGCATCGCGCGTATGATCACATTGGACAGGAATGCCCTTTCCGCCCGTGGCTGTCATGAGAGATATCGTCTCATTGAGGGTTCCGGGCTGATCGGGGCTGTTTTGATCGAGGCTACGGCCTGTGACGTACACGGTCGCCCCCGCTTTCGCCAGTTCCACAGCGATGCCGCGGCCTGCCCCACGACTGCCACCTGTGACAAGTGCCACTTTTTCTGTTAATGGTGCCAACTCATTCAACTCCTTTCCTAATCATGTTCAGTATAAAATGGATATATGACACCCTCTGTCTTATATAGTGCGATCTTTTTTAAACGCCATCCGCACAAAAAAGGCTACCGATTCACGGTAGCCTGTAAGATGAATTGATGGCGGAGTCATCCGCCTTATATGGATTCAGTTCAAAATCCGGCCGTTCCCTTCCATGATCGTACAAAAAGGCATCAAGAGGATGATTCTGCAAGGGTGGTGCGTTTGATTTCATTGACGAATGCTTCTTGAAGTTGTTTGGTCACGGGACCGGGCACGCCTTGGCCTACTGGACGGCCATCGATTTCCACGATAGGACAGATTTCCATGGTGGTGCTACTCAAGAAGACTTCATCCGCCGATTCCAGCGCTTCTTTGGAAAAAGTGGTTTCACTGATCGGGATTTCGCATTCGTCCGCCAATTTGAAAATCACTTGGCGGGTGATTCCGTTCAGGATCAGGTGGTTGGCAGGGTGAGTGTGAAGTGTGCCATCTTTGATGATGAAGATATTTGTGGAGCTTCCTTCGGTTACGATCCCGTCGCGGACGAGAATCGCTTCTTTGGCTCCATGGTCGATGGCCGTCTGTTTGGCCAGCACTGCGCCGAGCAAGTTTAGGCTCTTAATGTCGCAGCGCAGCCAGCGGATATCTTCCGTCGTGACGGCCTTAATGCCGTGGTTCAATTCAGCCAATGGGCGTTTGGCGTGTTGTGTATAGGCGATTACTAGTGGGCGAGCCTGTTCTGGAAATCCGTGATATCGCGGTGCCACGCCGCGGCTCACTTGGATGTAGACATTGCCTTCTTCCAAGTGATTTTGCTGGATCAGGTCAAGCAACAGCTGTTTCAAGCGCGTGATGGGATAAGGTAGCGACAGCCGAATTTCCGTGGCGCTACGCTCCAATCGGGCCAGATGTTCATCCATATAAAAAGGGCGTCCATGGTAGACCCGAATCATTTCATACACGCCGTCGCCAAATTGGTAAGCCCGGTCTTCAATGTCAATGTCAGCTTCTTCACGAGAAACCAAACGTTCGTCATACAGAATCATATCGCTTCATCTCCTCTTTATGTATCTTTCTTTTAGTTTGCCGGATGGTTCTGAAAAGTACAAGACTTGACCTTGACTGAAAACTAACTTCGCCTACCTTGCCAAGCGGCGTTTTTTCTGAAACAATGGTGGTAACTTCGGTTTGCCAGTACATAAGCGTCAATATCGATGAGGGATGTGGTAATGTGGCAATATACGCATTAAGTGACTTGCATTTATCATTTAACAAACCGGTTACCCTCTATGATGTCAACCCTGATCAAGATATAGAAAAGCCGATGGATGTGTTTGGCTGGACGCGGCATTATGAGCGGATTCGCGATGGGTGGCTACGCCTGGTCGGTCCGGAAGACACCGTGCTGATTCCCGGGGACATCAGTTGGGCCATGAAATTGGATGTGGCGCGGTACGACTTTGACTGGATCAATCAGTTGCCGGGCTATAAAGTGATGTCGCCGGGCAACCATTGTTATTACGCCCACAGCAAGAAGAAAGTACGAGAGATGTTACCGGAAGGAATGCGGTGGGTAGATGCGGACTATACGTTGGTTGAAGGGCGAGTTGTGGCTGCCACCAGGGGGTGGACGTTGCCAGGGGAGCGTTTTTTTAATGAGGAAGAAGATCGCAAGATCTATGAACGCCAAGTCGGCCGGCTACGACTTGCTTTGGAAGCAGCTGCGAAGGAGCAACCTGGGCGAGAGAAGATCGTCATGCTCCATTTTCCGCCGTTGACTGTTTCCGCGAAGGAGTCTGGGTTTATGGAAGTGATGAAAGAATTTGGGGTGACCTTGTGCGTTTATGGGCATATGCACGGCAAGGCCCGAGAAGAAGCGATCCAAGGGCGGGTGGATGGAATCGACTTGCGGTTGGTCGCTTGCGATGCCATTGATTTTTGTCCAGTCAAGTTGTTTGATTGAGAAGGCGCAGCCCGTGAGCTAAAGAGGTGGTCGTACGAGGAGAGGAGCTCGGCCCCAAATGTGGGGTTCGTGTTTTCGGCCGCTTGTTCGGAATCGGTGCTTCATTGTCCAATGGTAGGCGGCGGGCGGGTCGCGATCAAGCTTGAGGGACCCGCAGACCTTCCATGTTCGGCGCTATCGGTGACTGAACTCCGCCGGCAACCATCAGTCCGGAGTTTGCCCGAAAGCCCGCCTCGCCGATGGGGAGCCGGCTAGCGGTAAAACTGTTGGGAATAGTGATCAGCGCCGTTGGAGCTTCCCTTCAATTGCTCTCGAAGTTGCTCCCGAAGTTGGCGGTTCTCTTCGCGGATTTGTTGCACGTCGTAAAGCAACTGTTGGAGCAATTGCTCGATCTGGTTGTACCGCTCATGCTCATTCAACACGGATTGTGTTTGGATCGTCTTTTCAAACTCTATGTAATCTTTAATGATTTGATCGAGAAAATGATTAACTTCATCCACATCGTAACCGCGCATCGCCCGTTTGAACTCCTTGTTATGAATATCACGTGCCGTCAAGCCAGGCATATCTTTCCCTCCTCTACAATGTCTTTAAATTCAGTATACTCACTCAATTGAGAATGGTAAATACCTAAGCGATATGTCATAGGCATCTTTTCATGAATCTGGGACATTGGATCGGATGCGCAAGGATTGGCTATGGATGATTAGGGGAGGGCAAGATGGAAAACGGTGCTTCGTTTTCCTTAAAGCGCGCTAGCATTGGCAGGGGATATTCGGTATACTGTATCGTGCGACAGAAACGAAAACAGAGAAAGAGGTGGCAGGTGGGATGAAAATCCTGGCAGTCCCTGGAAGTTTGAGTGAACAGTCAACGACGCATATGGCAGTAGCAATTGTGGCCGAAGCGGCCCGTAAGATGGGTGCCGAGGTGGAAGTGTTTGACCTGCGCAAGGATCCGTTGCCGATTTATGATGGGCGAGTGGATGAAGCGTCTTATCCGGAGACCGTTCGGTTGTTCAAACAAAAAATGGCGGAAGCCGATGGATTCATTTTCGCGTCACCTGAATATCATGGCAGCATATCCGGTGTGTTGAAAAACGCATTAGATTTCATTGGAGCGCGTGAATTGGAAGGGAAATGGGTGGCGTTGCTCGGCACGGCCGGAGGTGCGATGGGCGCTACAAACACGCTCAATACGCTTAACACGATCTGCCGCTCACTACACGCGTGGCCATTGCCTTCCATGCCGTCTGTACCGCAAAGTTACATGGCATTCAATTCGGACGGCACATTAAAAGACGAGAAACTGCAGCAACGGCTGGAAGACTTGGGTACCAGTCTGGTGAAGATGATCCAACTGTACGGGGCAGAGCTACGTATCAATACAAAAGGATAGGAGATCAGCATGCTCTATCCGCAAAAATATGATAAACTACTTTTGAATTTCAGTTGCTACATAGATAGGGGGACTTTCGATGCCAACACCAAGCATGGAGGATTATTTGGAAAACATTTATAAATTGATTGAACAAAAGGGTTATGCCAGGGTGTCGGACATCGCAGAAGCATTGGAAGTGCACCCCTCATCTGTAACAAAAATGGTGCAAAAGCTGGATCAGAACAAATATCTGGTCTACGAAAAATATCGGGGTTTGGTTTTAACTTCTAAAGGGAAAAAGATAGGGAAACGCTTGATGGATCGGCACCAATTGCTGGAGGAGTTTTTGCGTTTGATCGGGGTTAGCGAAGACCAGATATACCATGATGTAGAGGGGATCGAGCACCATTTGAGTTGGGATTCGATTACTTGCATTGAGAACCTGGTGCAGTATTTAACGGCTAACAAAGAAATCGTGGACCACTTGCAATCCTTAAAAGAAGCGGATGAACAAGAAGCGGATGAAATGAAATAACCCATGGACTCGTCTCCTTGGGTTTTTTTGCCCTTTATCACATACATTTTTTAACAGAGAGAATTTGAAGAGGAGGGACGCTGATGTGGGCAGACGCCGTTTTTGAAGGCGGTGGGGTGAAAGGGATTGGTTTGGTGGGCGCTTTATCCGTCGCTGAGAGCAAGGGATACAAGTGGAAAAAAGTAGCCGGAACATCGGCGGGGTCCATTATCGCGGCCTTGCTAGCTGCCGGGTACACAGGCAAGGAATTATATGAAATTTTGATGGAGCAGGAATTTTTGCAGTTTTTGGCCCCTTCTTGGTATGATTATATTCCCGTGGTCGGTCCGGCCTTGCGGTTGTGGTTGAAAAAAGGGTTGTATCCGACGACAGAGTTGGAGAAGTGGGTTTCTACTCTGCTCAAGGCCAAAGGAATTCAGACGTTTAAGGATTTGCCTGAGGGTGTGGAGCTTCACGTTATCGCATCGGACATCTCCCGAAGCCAATTGTTGGTGTTGCCGCAGGATTTGAAGCAGTACGGTTATGATCCCGACTCGTTCCCAGTGGCCAAAGCGGTGTGCATGAGCTGTAGCATCCCTTTCTTCTTTGAACCGGTCAAATTGATGCATTATCCTACCCGCAAAACATCTTATGTGGTGGATGGAGGAGTGTTAAGCAATTTTCCGGTTTGGTTATTTGACCAAGATAATCCGCGATGGCCTACCTTCGGCTTTTCGCTCTGCGCGGAAGGAGAAGAGCAAATCCATCAGATCGACGGCCCGCTCAGCATGTTCCGTTCGTTGCTCTATACGATGTTGGATGCGCGGGACAACCGGTATGTACAACAGCATGAAGAGATCCGCACCATTCAAGTGCCGATCAGCGGTGTGAAAATGACTGATTTTTCTTTATCCAAGGAAAAGAAAGAGGAATTGTTTATGTCGGGTGTGAAAGCAGCTGAGTTTTTCTTCAACAAATGGAGCTTCGACCAATATCTCAGTGCACGGGGTAAAAGCAAGCAAATCACATACAAGATCAACCCATCCGACCAAGCTGGGGGATAAAGTCCAAAAGTTGGTTTAACATGGTTGTCATTTCATCTTGTTCTCCCGTTTGTGTCGCTTGTCCATTGCCCCCCAAGAATATGAAACAGCCCCCGCCTTCCTCTCTGGTGTAAAGCGGGGGCTCGTTTCATTATAGCGAGTTTTTTTTGTTATTGCCTTCAATCACGCGAAACGGGTATTTTTTGCGCTTGCGCGGATGGGTTTTAGCTTGTTTGCTTGCTAGGGGTGAGCGCATCGAGCCTAAGCGCAACAGCCAGCGCGGTGGGAATTTGTACAGGTAGATGACGATGCCGATGACTAGCGCCGGCAAGAGCAACCGACTGGGCTGTTGGATGAATTCGATCACGGCGCCAAACAAGACAAAAGCCAGTACGAGATAATGCCAATATGGCTTAGAACCGGGGTTGGTCACGCATATCACCCTCTTTCTTATGGGCTAACTGGAGTGAACCAATTGGGAAGCTGGTTTAACATGTTGCCGAGCCTCTTGGGCGTCAAGTTCCCGCATGCGGACAAACGCGTGGATGGCTACTTCCACCTGAGTGTCATCGGGCTCTTTGGTTGTAAGTTTTTGCAACCATAAGCCGGGATATCCCAAATAGGTGAGAACGGGAACATCCCGCACGGCATTGGTCAGGCGCAACAATTCATAGGAGATGCCCAACACGGCTGGAAGCAACAACAGCCTCGTCACGATGCGATCCCACACTCCGTCGTAACTGAAGAAAGAGTACACAATCACGCCGACGATGATGCTGAGAATGATAAAGCTACTGCCACAACGGTAATGAAGGGTGGAATATTTTTGCACATTGGTTACTGTTAATTCTTCCCCATGTTCAAAGGCGGTAATCACTTTGTGCTCCGCTCCATGATATTGAAAGAGCCGTTTGATCATCGGGGTTTGCGAGATCAACCATAAGTAGGATAGCAACAATAAGGTTTTGATCACTCCTTCGAGCAAACTTTGGATGGCCAAGTTTTGCACGAAGCGGTCAAACAGTACACTAGCCAAAAAGGCGGGAACTGCGGTGAACAATACTTTGCCAAACAGGAAAGACAGGATGCCTACCAGGGCGACGCCCAAGATCATCATCCATTTGGATTGGTTCGAACTGGGCGCTTGTTCGGGATCATCTGGGTCGGCATGATCCAACTCGTATTGTTCTGTGGCGAATTGCAAGTGTTTCGCCCCAGAGGCGCTGGCCGCGATGATCGCGACAATGCCCCTTAAAAAGGGAATCTTCATCAGGAAGTTAAGTGTTGGCGAGGTTTTCTTTTTGCATTCGAATAATTCGATGTTGCCGTCTTTGCGGCGAACGGCGGTTACTTGGGCGTGTTGCCCGCCAAACATCACGCCTTCGATGACGGCTTGCCCGCCGTAAGCAATGGGTTTATCTGACACGTAGGCGCACCACCTTGTTGTAATTGGCATCAAATAATGTGTATTTTATTCTAACACAATGGTTGGGGAAGTGTGAGAGGAGAGTGGGATGGAGGTGCGGATCATGCATATGTATCGTATAATTTGAACACTGTTACTAAGGATTCCTGCTTGACAGGGCGGAAAGCGATTACCGTTCGACCCGTGGACAAAACGGCAAGTTCGTGGGAAAATAGATAGTTGTCTGGGCAATCATATTTAGGTTAACCATCCGAGTGTACATTGGCGAAAAGTGTTGCGGGAGGTGGGCATGATGGTAAACGTCCTCGTATTGCACGGCCCGAATCTCAATCGATTGGGCAAGCGCGAGCAGGCGGTTTATGGGCGGACTACATTGGAAGATATCAATGCGGGCCTGATCAAAAAAGGTGAGGAGTGGGGCCTTCGTGTTGCTTGTTACCAAAGCAACATTGAGGGGGAATTGATCGATCAGCTCCATCTCGCGGAAGGAAATGTTGATTACATAGTTTTTAATCCAGGTGCTTATACCCATTACAGTTATGCTTTGCGTGATGCGATTGCTGCGATTGATGTGCCGGTGATCGAAGTGCATATGACCAACATCCATGCCCGGGAATCTTTTCGGCACACTTCTGTGACGGCGCCGGTCACATGCGGGCAGATTGTGGGGTTCGGCGCGTTGAGTTATGAGCTCGCCTTGGCCGCCATCAGGGAGCTGGCGAACCGGAACATGGAAAACAAGGGGTGAAGATGTTGGAAAAACACCTATTGAAACTGAGACAAAAACTGCAAGAGCGCGGCATCGAAGCGCTATTGATCAGCCATCCTGTGAATCGCCGGTATTTGACCGGATTTACGGGGTCGGCCGGAGTGGTGCTGATCACGGCCACTGAACAGCTGTTGTTGACCGATTTCCGCTATGTGATCCAAGCGCAGGAACAAGCGCCGCATATGACCTTGGTGCAACACCAAGGCGTTTACCACACGGTGGGTGAGCAGTGCCGCAAATTGGGCATCAAGGTTTTGTCGTTTGAACAAGACCATCTGACGTTTGCCGAGTTTTTGCAGTTGAAAGAAGCTGTTGGCGACATCAAGTTGCAACCGACCAGCGGCATCGTGAATGAATTGCGTATGGTGAAAGACGCGGACGAGTTGGCAGTGATGAGAGAAGCCGCCCGGATTGCGGATCAAGCCTTCAGCAAGATTTTGTCCGACATCAAGCCCGGTGTGCGCGAAAACGAGATTTCCTTTAAATTGGAATTCTATATGCGCGAGTTGGGGGCAACATCCTCATCTTTTGACATGATTGTTGCATCCGGCAAACGTTCTGCCTTGCCGCACGGAGTGGCCAGTGATAAAGTGTTAGAACTCGGCGATCTGGTGACACTAGATTTTGGGGCCTTTTATCAAGGCTATGCGTCCGACATTACCCGCACGGTCATGCTGGGGCGGCCGAGCGAGAAACAAAAAGAGATTTATGATATTGTATTGGAAGCTTGTAATCGCACGATTGCAGCGCTTCGCCCGGGGATGACTGGGAAAGAGGCGGATGCGGTCGCCCGTGATTACATCAGCGCGCATGGGTACGGCGACTTTTTCGGCCATAGCACGGGTCATGGACTCGGCATGGAAGTGCATGAGCTTCCGATGCTCTCCAGCCGCGGAGATGTGGTTCTTCAGCCGAATATGGTCGTCACCGTGGAGCCAGGGATTTATCTGCCAGAGGTGGGCGGTGTTCGCATCGAAGACGATGTGGTCATCACGGAAACCGGCTGTGAAGCGCTGAACCAATCAAGCAAAGATTGGATTGTCATTGAATAAGGAAATGGAGGAAAGTAAAACATGATTAGCGTGAACGATTTTCGGACGGGTTTGACCGTTGAACTGGAAGGCGACGTGTGGCAAGTTATTGAATTCCAACACGTAAAACCGGGTAAAGGGGCGGCGTTTGTTCGTTCCAAACTGCGCAACCTGCGCAACGGCAACATCCAAGAGCGGACCTTCCGCGCTGGGGAGAAAGTGCAAAAAGCGTTGGTGGAAACCCGCCAAATGCAATACTTATACGAAAGCGGCGGCGAATACACATTCATGGACAATGAAACGTACGACCAAATCACCCTTCCAGGGGAGCGTTTGGAATATGAATTGAACTTCTTGCAAGAAAACATGAATGTGCAAATCGTTTCCTTTAAAAACGAAACGATCGGGATTCAGTTGCCAAACACGGTTGAATTAGAAGTGGTGGAAACGGAACCGGGCATCAAAGGGGATACTGCCACAGGCGGTAGCAAACCAGCAAAGCTGTCCACCGGCTTCACCGTGCAAGTGCCTCTCTTCATCAATGTCGGTGACCGCCTCATCATTGACACGCGTAGCGGCCAATACGTTTCCCGGGCTTAAGCTGTATGTTTTTCCTAAAACCTCTGAAGCCAGTGGCTCAGAGGTTTTACTTTCATAATAGGAGGGAATGCCATGAAAATCGTCTCGATTGAACCGACGCCGAGCCCCAACGTGATGAAATGCAATGTCGATGAAACGCTACCCGCCGGAACGAGTTACAATGTCACCAAAGACCGAATGGCTGACGCTCCCCACTACTTGCGGCGCTTGCTGGAGATCGACGGGGTGAAGAGCCTGTTTCAAGTGCTCGATTTTATCTCCATTGAACGCCATCCTAAAGCGGACTGGCCCGATGTGCTGGCCCAAGTGCGGGAAGTGTTGGGCGATGCGGCAATGGCTACGGCACCCCAAAAAGAAGAGTCGGCAGCGGATCAGGAGTCATTTGGCGAGGTTCACGTGTTTATTCAAAAGTTGAAAGGCATCCCGATGCAAGTCAAATGCGTGAGAAATGGGGAAGAAATGCGATTTGGGTTGCCGGAACGGTTTAAAGCCGCCGTGATGCGGGCTCAGACTGCAACCAGCAACTTGGTGTTTGAGCGGGAGTGGGTAGAGCAACGCCCGCGATACGGTGAAATGAGTGAAGTGGGAGAACAAGTCGTTGAAGAGTTGGCCGCCGCTTACGATGAAGTGCGCTTGTCGCAGATGGTGGAACGGGTACTAAACCCAGAACAAGAGCGGAAAGAACAGACGTTGACTGCGGATGAAGTGATGCAAGCGTTTAATGACGAGAATTGGGAGAAACGGTATGCGGCGTTGGAGCAGTATGAGCCAAACGCGGATGAGCTTCATGTCTTGGATCGGGCACTCGATGATGCAAAAGCATCCATTCGCCGCTTGGCTGTGGTTTACCTTGGTTTTGTCGGAGGCAAAGCCGTGTTGCCTTATGTCATGCGGGCGTTGCGTGACGCTTCGCCAATCGTGCGTCGGACAGCGGGTGACACCTTGTCAGACATCGGCGATCCAGAGGCTATTCCTGCCATGTGCGCTGCGCTGAAGGACACCAATAAACTGGTGCGTTGGCGTGCGGCGCGTTTCCTGTATGAAGTGGGAGATGAATCAGCGTTGCCAGCGCTCCGAGATGCAGTGGATGACCCTGAATTTGAGGTGCGCTTGCAAGCGCGATTGGCGCTGGAACGGATCGAACGCGGAGAAGAAGCAAGCGGCACGGTGTGGCAACAGATGATGAAACGGATGGAAGAAGAAAAAAAGAAATAAGAGGCAACAACCTATTAACGCCGGTGCAATTGGTATCGGCATGCACCAAGGGCCCTCCCGTGCAGGAAGGGCCCTTGGCCGGTCAGCGGTGGTTCAATGCATTAACCGCATTGATCAAGCCGAAACCAGATTGTTTATCATAACCTTTTTTATAAATGTCTTCAGCAGATTGTTTGATAATCGACTTGACTTGGGTTGGGGAAATCTGGTTTTTTCCGTGTTTGGAGATCACCAAGCCCGCGACCGCCGCTACTTTGGGCGCAGCCATGGACGTGCCCGCGTACCAAGCATAGCCGTGACCCGTCACATTGTCGTTTTCATCCACAATCGGCACGGTGCTGAAGCAGAGGTAAGAACGGTCATTGTTGTTTGGACCCCGGTCTCCTCCAGGTGCCATCACATCGATTTTGCCGACCCCATAGTTGGAGTAATAGGTCAATTGTTTGTCCTTGTTACCGGCGGATACGCGAATGAGCAGATTGCTGGCCGGGTCGCGATGGGTGGCGCCACGATTTTCTTCATCGAAAAAGCGGGTCAGGCGGCCCGGGCTGGTGATGTCAGCCCCTGCGTTACCGGCGGAACCAACAACGGTGACCCCTTTCTGATGCGCGTAGGCAATCGCCTTTTTAAACAGATTCATTTCTGCGCGGATGTCGCTGGCATGGCTTTCAGGATCTTGCAAGAAGAGATAATCGCCCAAACTCATGTTAACCACATCATAATCTTTGTCAGCGGCATATTTCAGGGCTTCAGCGATGGTTGCCGTCGAAGCGCTGCCCTCGCGGGGGAAGACTTTGAGCGCCGCGATCCCTAGAGACGGCCCCACACCCAGGGCTTTTCCATTGGCCGCGATGGCACCAGCCACATGGCTACCATGGCCTTCGTAATCTTGCGCACTTTCTCCAGGAACGAAAGATTTGGCGTCGACGATGTTGTCTTTCAAGTCAGGGTGTTCCAAATCGATGCCTGTGTCAATCACTGCAACGACAACATCTTTTTTACCTTTCCCTCCGGGAAGATTCCAGCTTGCCCCGTTTTGGGTCACTTGTTTAATGTCCCATTGATATTGGTCATAGTAAGCATGGTCTCCGTCCGTCACGGCCATCTCTTTTGCTACGGCCTTTTCCAGTTTGATGCTCAGTTGCCTTCCGGCGTTCTCCACTTCTTGGTTGGCTTGAATCTTGCTCAAAAATTGGGGATTGGATGAAGACGCTTTCACATAGGCAAGCGCAGCATCCTTTTTAAGCACGGTGCCTCCGGCTGCCTGAATGATTTGTTCGGCGTTGGCGGGAATGCCATTTCCTTTAAAGTTGATGGTGTACATTTGGCTGTGCCCGTTTGCATGCGCAGGAGTGATGGTTCCGGTGATGGCAAATGCAGTGCTGGTAATGAGAGAAAGTCCGAGTGTGAACCACTTCTTCATCTGAGTGCCTCCTTCAGCAAGATGATTAATATATAAAACAATAGGTATATTCTGCAAACAATATCGGGATTCCTATATAAATTTTTAATTAAATTATTTTCGAAAGTTGCGCTTATCATGTTGTTTTAAATTGGAATAGGCTATGACCTATGTTCTGAAGTTTACTCTCCGTGCGCGTGGGTGCTCGCCGTTTGCGAACTGGAAGGGAACAGGCGGCGGTAGCGACGGTGCACCGCTTGAAAATGGGCTTGCAACTTGCCGTGAAAATAAAGGGCCGTTTTTCCGAGCAAGAAGGAAAAAACGATGGCGACTAGCGGGCTGAGCAAGCGGGGAACTTCATATGTACCGATGTTAAATGGCACCGTAGCCCCAAACAGGCGTAACAAGCCTGCTATCATCACAAGGGCTGCCGCCAAGGCAAACGCGGCGCTGGTGCCACCTAAGAAGACGGTAGCGACGGGGCTGGTCATTCCCGCTGTCGTGAAAAAAACCATTTTCTTTAACCAAACAGAAGGCCGGGTAGGTGATTGACTGAGATAATATTCTCCGATATATCCTTTGGCCAGCTCAGCGGGAGAGCCTAAAGAGGTGAGTAATGTGTCTAGCGGCTTGCCGTGTTTAACTCCCTCGCGGAGATGACTTTCAATTTCATTGACAATTTCTTGCTGTTCAGAAGGCGGTAACGGTTTCAGATGGGTTTTTAGCCGCTGGATATAATCTTGTAGTTCTTCATTCTTCTTCATGTTGATCCCTCCATCGAAAAAATAAGTCGGGCTGATTCGTGCGCCCATGCACTGCGAGAGTGTCGCTTCTTTATTTATCCAGTCATGAGAAAAACCCTGCTTCAAAAAGCAGGGTCATCGAAAAATGAATTTTAATATTTGCAGGAAGAAAGCCGTGAGGCCAGCAGCCATGAGCGGTCCCACTGGTATTCCCCGCATGAACAAGATGCCGAAAATGGAACCCATGACCAATCCGACAATCAGTTGTGGGTCCACTTTTAATAGATCCAACCCTTTGCCATTCATGTAAGTGGCGAGTGCCCCTCCCAACAAGGCCAAAATTCCCGGAGTGGAGGTGAAAACCATCAGCACATCTTTGGTGTTGATCCGTCCGGAGGCAAAGGGAATCAACACAGAAAGGGTCAAAAACAGCAGACCAAACTCTAACCCTCGTCGCTCTAAAGCAGGGAAATAGCGATCAAGATGAATCAGTTTTAATATTAATAAAAAGCTTGCGGCAGTGGCGATCAGAGGGGATCGACCCACGATGCCGATGATAATTAGGACGACGAGTAAAATATCGGGATTCATATGGATAGCCCCTGTCCGAGGTTGTTTAGTTACACTTTATGATGGACAAGGTGGTTTTAGTCATCTTTTTCTCCAACACAGAACGGGAAGTTAATTATGATTTGAAATATTCCAATAATTTAGCGCGAGAGGAATTGAGTTAATGTGTCAGCCCGCAAGCCCCGGCGTAAAGACTCCAACGACATCACATCACTGGGTTGGATGTTACCCAAATTGATCGAATTACCAAGTAATTGTATGAGCTGTACCTGTTGTTTGACCTGGGGCGCTTCCCATATCACATATTGTGTCGGGATCCGCTCCGCCAGTTTTTCTAGGTAGGCGCAATCCGCATTTCCCGCTTGGTCATACACGCCGATGTTTCGTCCGGACTCTCTGCTTTCCATGATCACGTATGCAGCCCCCGCTTGGCGGTCCAACGCAAACATAGAAGCAAACTCGTCGACGGTAGGATGGTAGCCGTGCATTTTTTTTCCGATTTCGGTGATGACTTGCAAGCTCATCTGACAGGCTTGTTGCACCAATCGGTAACGGGTTTCAGCTGGGATCGTGACCGTGCCGTCCGATATTTCGACCCAATCCAATCCACAATCACGTACCATTTGAAAATACTCATCCACTTTCCGTCGGATATAAGCGATTTCAAAAAAGGTTCCGCCAAAATAAAGATGGATGCCGTGTTGTTTACACAAAGCGATTTTCTGTTGAAGGATTTGAGGGGGGGTAATTGTGGCTGTCCCGAAAGCGAGTTTGATGAAATCGATATATTCGCCCGTGAGCTGCAAGAGGTCTTGATAGGCGGATAAGCCCAACCCTTTGTCTATCACCATGGTGCAACCCGTTGACCGGGGTTTGGCGTTATCCGCACGCGTACCACTCAAATCGGCTAGAACTTGCAATAGGCTTTTCATTTCCATCACGCTCTTCTCCCCCTTACGCCGTGTTCATCTTCACTCTATTTCATAATTGGCAGGAGAAGCAAGTGCTTCTTTAAGCGGGAGAGAGCGGTTTTTTGCGTATGAGTAAGCGGGAACGGCCATTCTTCCCTTTGATGCGTTTGGGTGGGTGGATGATTACGTTGCATAGCCAGGCGATAAAGAATAAGACAACGCCCAACCCGATGAATAGCAAAAAGGGACGGTTGGCCAGAGCGCCGAATGTGGGTGGTCCCATGGCGACTCCAAAAAAACGCACACTTCCATACAGCGACGTGACGATGCCGCGCTCCTGTATACCGACCGCTGAAGTGATCATCGTATTTAAGCAAGGGAGGACCAATCCGTTTCCAATCCCGATGAATGAAACTGCGGTGATGAGCAGGGGGGCGTTTTTGGCCCAAGGGATGACGGCGATGGCCACCGCAGAAAGGCCCAGTCCGATGATGATCAGCCTTTTCATTTGCCGGGTATTCTCCTTTACATGCGAACCAGTAAAATAAGCCGTTCCGCAAAGGGTTAGCAGGGGGATGGCCAGAATGAACCCTTTTTTGATGCCATCGATGCGATACGCTGTTTCCAAGAAATCGGATAGGTGAAACAACACTCCGAACATGGTAAACATCGTCAAAGCCCCGGCGATAAACGCCACACTCATCCAATTGCCTTGCCGCTTAAAAATCTTTTTGATGTGCTCTTTGTATTGAGTCAGCGGTTGCGGTTTCTCTTTTTTGGTGGGCTCTTTGACTAGTTTCCACAAAGCGAGTGAAGCTGGAATGCATAAGAGTGGAAAAGCGAAAAACATGGCGTACCAAGTGATCAATGCAATGAGTGAGCCCAGGATGGGACTTAGCACTTTCCCAAACGCATTGGAAGCTTCAATGATTCCCAGCGCTTTACTCCGGTTGTCTTTGGTAAACAAGTCACTCACCAACACCATGGCGATCGGAGCGGTACCAGCCGCCCCTATTCCTTGCACGATACGTGAAGCGAGCAGGAATCCGTAAGACCCCCCTCGGTAAATAGCGGAGAATCCAGCTAGCAGCCCGCCGATTCCATACAGGATCAAACTGAAGATGATAACTTTTTTCCGGCCGATACGGTCGGACAACACTCCGGCGATCGGAATGGCCAATGCGGCGGGAATGGAAAAGAGCGTGATGAGCAAGCTCACTTGAAAGGCGTTGACGTCCAACACTTTTTCCGCAGTGGGCAAGACTGGAATCAGCATGGAGTTTCCCAAAACCATGATCAACGGGATGAAACTCAACGTGATAAGGACAGCCCAGCTTGGCTTTGCCGTGGTTTGCGCGTTGTTTTCTTGTGGCATCCCAAATTCACCTCATTTCAATCTGCTTCATCAGTTTGCCCTGAAAGGCCGGATGCTATTTGCCATTTATTGAATGGATTGGATCGGTCAGGCGGGTGGCACACTAGGAGCAAATCGAAGCCGCAAAGAGGTGAGTGAAAGATGTTCGAAAGCATTAAACGTGATTTGTCCTTCATCCAAGGCTTGTTGGA
Organism: Laceyella tengchongensis; assembly: GCF_900182735.1. NCBI lineage: Bacteria > Bacillati > Bacillota > Bacilli > Caryophanales > Thermoactinomycetaceae > Laceyella > Laceyella tengchongensis. Next base: position 117,356 of record NZ_FXTU01000006.1, read on the forward strand.
AGGAGATGTGAACCATCAGCACCATGTGGAGTACCGTGGGTTGTCACGGTTGGTTGATGTGGTGGACTTACTGGTTGAATCCGTCGAGCAATTGGAGCGCCGGTTGTCGGAGCTGGAGGAATATGTGGAGACCATCGACGAAGACCTCAATGAACTGGAATTGCTTTGTTACGATGACGATGAGGAAGATGATGAGTGGGATCATGAGATTGAGGTGACTTGCCCTGAATGCGGTGAAGATGTCACTATCGACGAGGACGATTTGGATGATGAAAATGTGGAGTTGTTGTGCCCCAAGTGCCACACGGTCTTGGATCTTGAGGAGATCGACGAAGAGGATGTCGAAACGGTGATCAGCGAAGATTAAAAAAGCGTGATGCGGCGATCGTACCATTGTGTTGAAAGCAAGCGTCACGGGATGCCACAGGCGCGGACGATGATACTGAATGACCCGCGCCTGTAGCAGTTCAAAGAGAACATAGGAATTGATTGCACGGAAAACGCGTGGCGTTAGCCAAGAAAAAGCTCCCCTTTTCATCCATCGATGGGAAGCCGTTCCGATCGGCAAAGGGTGTGCACATCCGGGATGAGGAAGATCATCCGATACTTTTAAGAAGATGGAATTGATAGCACATTCGAAGTGTCCCCAGAAGATACGGGGTGCTTTTTTTTTGTGGCTTAAAAACAGCGCGCTATTTTTGCGGCAACGGTTGGCATAAAAGAAACAAGCTCACATATGAATGGGAATAAAGAAGAACCATGGGACAGGAGGTGTTCCATGCCATATCAAGCGATTTGCAAGATTCTCCCCCCAGGGCTGCGCGAAGTGATTCATTCCCTGCCGAAGGAAGTGTCCGCCACCATCGAAGAAATTCGCGTTCGTCAAGGGCGGCCCTTGGAAGTGATCACGCCGACCCATGCTTGGTTTGTGGACAAGGCAGGGTCATTGAGCAAAAGTCCGGAATGCGCTTGGATCCCCACACGCGGTGATTGTGTCAAACTGCTTAACCTGATTAGCAATCATTCACTGTATGCGTTGGAGGAAGAGCTTAAACGCGGCTTTGTCACAATCGAAGGCGGCCATCGCATCGGTTTGGCGGGAAGAGTGGTAGTGGAACAAGGCGGGGTCAAGCATCTTCGGGACATTACCGGCTTTAATATCCGTATCGCTCGACAAGTGAAAGGCGTTGGAGAGCGGTGGATTTCTACCGTGTTGCATGGGGGGCGGATTGAAAATCTATTGATCGTGTCCCCACCCCAATGCGGCAAGACCACGTTGGTACGTGATTTGGCACGTTTGGCCGGCACAGGTGGACAAGGATATCCGGCATATAAAGTGGGGATTGTGGACGAACGGTCGGAAATCGCAGGATGTTTGCATGGGGTGCCACAACATGATGTCGGATTACGGACAGATGTGCTTGACGGGTGTCCCAAAGCAGAAGGGATGATGATGATGATCCGCTCCATGTCTCCTGATATTTTAGTCGTTGATGAGTTGGGGCGGGCAGAAGACACGGAGGCGATCCATGAAGCGGTCTATGCGGGGGTTTCCGTCTTCGCCACCGTTCACGGGCGTTCGGTTGAGGAATTGATGCACCGGCCCACGTTTGCCCCGCTACTGGGAGAAGGAGTATTTTCGCGCATCATGATACTTAGTCGCGCACAGGGACCAGGGACGGTAGAGCGGGTGCTAGATGCGTCAGGACGGTTTCTTTACCCAAACCGGAGCGAGGTGGTTGCTGGGTGATGATGAAATTGATCGGCGGATTGTTGGTGATTTTGGCTACGAGCTGGTTGGGCTTCACATTTGCCGGACGCGTGCGCGACCGCCCCAAACAGCTGAGGCAACTTCGATCGTACTTAGCCATCCTGAAAACAGAGATTGAATATGGGACAAGGCCGCTCGCTGAAGCTTGCGCTAACATCGCTTCTCAGGAGGAAACGGCGGTGTCCCGGCTGTTTCAGGCCAGTGCCGATCAGCTGCTCAAGGGGGACGGCTCTTCCACCTATGAATGTTTTAGGCGAGCCATTGAGCAAGAGTGGCAGCGAACCGCATTACAACAATCGGAACAAACTGTGCTACTACAACTTTGTCAGGTGCTGGGATCATCAGACCGCCAAGACCAAGCGCATCATCTGACGATGGCCTGCAATCAATTGGAGCTGGAAGAAAACCGCGCCCGTGAAGAACAAGACCGGTATGAAAAAATGTATAAAACCATGGGGGTTTTGACGGGAGTCTTGTTGGTAATCCTCATGATTTGAGCCAATTTTCGGAATGGAGGGTGCGTATGCCGTATCATCTGGATTCGGTGTTTCAGATCGCGGGCATCGGGATTATTGTCGCGATGATCCACACCGTGCTGAAACAGATGGGAAAAGAGGATTTTGCCCACTGGGTGACGCTGTTTGGCTTTGTTGTTGTCCTCTTCATGGTGGCCATGCTGGTGCAAGATTTGTTTCAAACCATTAAGAATGTGTTTCTGTTTCGCACATGATGGGAGGCGATCCGCTTGGAAATCATCCAGGTGGTGGGGCTGGGTCTCATTGCCACGTTTCTCATCTTGATCATCAAAGAGCAGAAGCCGATTTTCGCTTTTCTTTTAGCGGCGTTTGTGGGTGTCATCATCTTCATCTCCATTGCGGGGAAAATCGCCGAGGTGCTGGGAGTGTTGCAAAGTTTGGCTCACCAAGCGCGAGTGAACGACCTATTTTTGGAAACGATCCTCAAAATTATCGGCATCGCCTACATCGCGGAATTCGGCGCGCAAGTGACCAGGGATGCCGGGCAAGGAGCGATCGCTTCCAAAATCGAACTGGCGGGGAAAGTGTTGATCATGGTGATGGCAATCCCGATTATCACGGTGATTATTGAGACGGTCATCCGAATTTTGCCTGCGTAAGGATGAAGATAGATGAAACGAATTGCTTGGATCTTTCCATTTCTGTGCCTTTTTCTTCTGCTGATTCGCCCTTCCGTTTTTGCCGCGGAAGAAGAAAGCGGCTCTTCTGTCATTGATCAATTGGTGCGAAGTCAATTGAACCAAACGCAAGTGGAGCAAGTGGACACCTTTTGGAAACAGCTCAAGGGGGATTACGGTGAGTATCTAGGAGGGGAACAGGGGCTAAGTTTGTTTGATTTGTTGCTGTCACCCAATAAAGAGCTGTCATTGGAACAGGTGCTGATGGGATTCGTCCGCTTTTTCTTTCATGAAATTTTGTACAACGGGAAGCTACTCGGCACGATTGTGGTGTTGACCGTATTGAGCATGTTGTTAAGGACACTGCAAACGGCTTTTGAGCAGAACCAAGTAAGCAAAGTGGCTTACGCCATCGTGTTCATGGTGCTGATCATCTTGGCGGCCAACAGCTTTCATGTGGCGGTCGATTCGGCCAAAACCGCAATCGGTCGCATGATCGACTTCATGCTAGCGTTGGTGCCAATGATGCTCACCCTCTTGGTGTCCATGGGCAACATCGGCTCGGTTGCTTTATTCCATCCGTTGATCGTGTTCATGATCCACATGATTGGCACATTCATCTACACCATTGTTTTTCCGTTGCTTTTTTTATCCGCCATTCTGAGCATCGTGAGTTGCCTGTCTGAGAAGTACAAGGTGAATCAATTGGCCAGTTTGTTACGGAAAATCAGTGTGTCGGTACTGGGTGGGTTGTTGGCGATTTTCCTCGGTGTGATTTCTATCCAAGGGGCCACTGCTTCCATTGCGGACGGGGTCACGTTACGCACGGCCAAGTATATCACGGGGAATTTTATTCCGGTGATCGGACGCACCATATCCGAAGCGGCGGATACGGTGATGGGCGCCTCCTTGCTGGTCAAAAACACGATTGGCCTAGCCGGCGTGCTGATCTTGCTGTTTATCTGTGCGTTTCCCGCGTTGAAAATCTTGTCGCTCGCTTTCATTTACAATTTCACGGCGGCGGTGATGCAACCTTTGGGAAATAGTCCCATCATTGAGAGCCTGAGTACCATCGGCCGTACGCTCATATACATTTTCGCCGCTCTGGCAACCGTAGGCCTGATGTTTTTCTTGGCTATCACGATAATCGTCGCTTCGGGCAACGTCTCGGTGATGATGAGGTAGGTGACCCAAAGTGATCGAATGGATAAGCGAATGGCTCAAACAAATCATCATCTTGGTTTTGATCGCAACATTTATTGATTTGCTGTTGCCCAACAACGCCTTGGATCGCTATGTCAAGCTGGTGATGGGGTTACTGATCATCATGGCGATACTGACGCCGATCTTTCAATTATTGTCGGAAGAATATGATTTGTCCGCGTTGGCGTTCACCCATGCGTCGCATGGAGAAAGATTGGCATCGCTACAGCAGATTCGAGAACAGGGAGAAAAGTTGAAAACCACGCAAGACCGCTTGATACAAGAGCAATCGTCGAAGCAAATGGAGCTGAGCATCAAGGAACAGGTGGAGCGGAAGTTTGGAGTGGAAGTGACGGAGTCGAACGTGACTCTGCAAACCAGGCCGAAGGGGATGGCCGAAATCAAGCACATCCACGTGAGGGCTAGCGTGTCTGCCGTTTCACCCCATCAGTTGGGAGGCAAACCGGTTCAACCTGTGTACATTTCGGTCGGCGAAAGGGAAACTGCTTCACCCAAAGGGGACCATGCGGGGAACAAACTAGCCCAGAACATCGCCAGTTACTTGTCGGATGCTTGGCATGTGCGGCAAGAACAAGTTCAGGTGACAGTGGATGCATTATAGGCGCGGGGAGGTGAAGCGTGTTGTTCAAATGGTTGAAGCAGTTGGAACAGAAATTGGCAAGCAGCGACAAGCAAAAAAGCAAGCTGGGCTGGATGGTTATCTTGGGAGGGGCCGGCGTGGCGATCATGTTGGTTTCCTCATTTGTGGGAGTGAAAGAAAGCGCCGTCCAACCGGAGCCGGAGGGGGTGATGCCCGCGTCTGCGAAACCGCAAGTGAACCATCCCATGTCGGCGATGCAACAGTATGAACGGGAAGTGGAACAGCAGTTGTCGGAAGTGCTAGGCAAAATCGTCGGCGTGGATGATGTTTCAGTGGTCGTCAACCTTGACTCCACAGAGGAGGAAGTGGTGCAAATCGATGAACGGAATTCGGAGCAAGTGACGACGGAACGGGACAAAACGGGAGGAAACCGTTCTATCACCCAAAACACGCGGGACAGAAAAACGGCGTATTATCGCAATGATGATGGCGAAAGGCCAGTGGTCGTGAAGAAGTTGAAACCCAAAGTCCGGGGTGTGCTGGTAGTAGCGCGCGGAGTGGAAAATCTGCAAGTCAAGGCTATCGTGATCGAGGCCGTCCAGCGCACATTGGACATTCCCATGCACCGCATTTCTGTTCTGCCAAAAGGATAAGGGGGAATTGTACATGTCAGTGAACAAACAAACGGTTTGGTTGGTGACGATGTTATCCATCATGGTGGTGCTGTCAGCTTATTATATTGTGACGGGGCCTGTGGAGCCGGTTCGGCAAGCGGCCAAACAGGTGGACCCGGAGGGGGATGTGGACGTCAACATTAAACCAATCCATCAACCAGCGTCGGCAAACAGCACCAAGGATAAACTGAACAAGAAAGACCAAGATGATTATTTTGTCGGATACCAATTGCAACGGAGCACGTTGCGTCAGAAGATGGTAGAAGAATACATGAAAGTGCTGACCAATCCGGATGCTTCGGAAAAAGAACTGCAGGAAGCCAATGCGAAAATTGAAGAGCTGATGAAAGTGGACAATGCGGAAACGGTGCTGGAAGAACTGATTCGCAAAGAGGGGTACCGTGATGCCGTGGTGGTGAGCAACAGTCCACATGTCGATGTCGTCGTACAGACTGAGCATCTTAGCAGGAAACAAGTGGTCGGACTGATCAGTTTGGTGAAACAACATCTCAATGTTTCTCCGCTCAATGTATCGGTCGCCTATCGCAAATAAAGTGGAAAAGAGCCGGTTTCCTTCATGGAAACCGGCTCTTAGCAATAAGGCTACATTTTTTCATTTGGAGGGGAAATGGGATGACTTTTTTATTATACTCGCTGGTCAAATTGAGGGGAAGATAGTTGCAAGTGAAATGTTTTACAAATGTATTAACAACGTGAGCCGTGGGAAAAGAGGGGGCTTCGGTTTAGTATCTGGTCTTAATAGTTGATATTAGGAAAAGAAACAAGTAGGATGAATGTGTGAGCTGTCAACTCACCCGCAAGGCTTTAAAAGGCAGAGGGACGATGGGGCTCCGTTTAAGTTCAAGGGGTGGTCAAACCACTAAAAAAACGGTATGCTATTAGCGTTATTATCATACTTGAGTATCCTTGCCAAGACAATACAAGGAGTGATAGGCAATGGCATTTAAAATGCATGAAATCCGTGAACTGATTCGGTTGATTGATGAGTCGAGCATTGAAGAATTTGAAATCGATAAAGAAGGTACAAAAGTTACCATCAAAAAATCTGGGGCTCCTGTTATGGCTGTTGCGCCACAAGCTCCGGTAAGTGTAGTTCCACAAGCTCCGGCTCCGGCGCCCGTTCAAGAAGCACCTGCGTCTCCAAAAGAGCCTCAAGTGGCAGCGCCCACTAAAGTAGAGGAAGAGGCGGAAGATGCCAATCTACATAAAATCGTTTCGCCCATGGTGGGAACCTTCTACCGCGCTCCAGCTCCGGATGCAGACCCTTATGTGAAAGAAGGCGACACGGTCAACGGGGATACGGTCGTCTGCATCGTGGAGGCGATGAAGTTGATGAATGAGATTGAAGCTGAAGTGCGTGGAACGATTGTCAAAGTTCTCGTCGAAAACGGTCAGTTGGTTGAGTTCGGCCAGCCTCTGTTCCTGGTGAAAACAACTTAGGCCATGGGAGGAGGTTTACGCTATGTTTAAGAAAATTTTAATCGCAAACCGCGGCGAGATTGCTGTTCGCATCATCCGCGCTTGCCGCGAACTGGGGATCAGCACCGTCGCCGTCTATTCAGAAGCGGATCGCGATGCGTTGCACGTGACTTTGGCGGATGAAGCGTATTGCATTGGCCCGGCGGCTGCTCGAGACAGCTATCTAAACATGACCAACCTGCTTAGCACGGCGACCTTGGTGGGAGCGGACGCCATCCACCCCGGCTATGGCTTTTTGGCGGAGAACGCCGATTTCGCGGAATTGTGTACGGCATGCAACATCACCTTCATCGGCCCTTCACCAGAAGCGATTGTAAAGATGGGGGATAAGACCACGGCGCGCGAGACCATGAAAGTGGCGGGTGTGCCGACCGTTCCCGGAACTGAAGGGGTGATCGATGATCTGGAAGAAGCGGCCAAGACCGCGGCGGAGATCGGGTACCCCGTTATCGTGAAAGCGACAGCAGGTGGCGGCGGTAAAGGAATGCGCGTCGTTTACAACGAAGAAGAGCTTACGCGTGCAATCACCTTGGCGCAAAAGGAAGCGGAAGCCAACTTTGGCAATTCCGGGGTTTATCTGGAGAAATTTTTGGTTGAGCCCCGCCATATTGAAATTCAGGTGCTGGCTGACAATTACGGCAATGTGATTCATTTGGGTGAGCGGGATTGCTCCATCCAGCGCCGCTACCAAAAACTGATCGAAGAGGCGCCTTCTCCAGCGCTGAGCGAAGATTTGCGCTCCCGTATGGGCGAGGCGGCCGTGAAAGCGGCGGAGTCTGTACAATACTCTGGTGCGGGGACAGTCGAATTCTTGTTGGACAAAGACGGCAATTTTTATTTCATGGAGATGAACACCCGGATTCAAGTGGAACATCCGGTCACCGAGTTGATCACCGGAATCGATTTGGTCAAAGAACAGATTCGCATTGCCGCCGGAGAAAAATTAAAATGGAAACAGGAAGACATTCGTTTCGACGGTTGGTCGATTGAATGCCGGATCAATGCGGAGCGGCCGGACAAAAACTTCATGCCGTCTCCGGGTAAGATCCAATTCTACCTACCTCCGGGCGGAAATGGTGTGCGCATTGACAGCGCCTGCTACCAAGGGTATCAAATTTCCCCATTTTATGATTCGATGGTGGCCAAACTGATCGTTTGGGGGAAAGACCGGCAGGAGGCAATCGAACGCATGAACCGCGCGCTCAAAGAATTTGCGATCGATGGCGTGCACACGACCATTCCGTTCCATCTGAAGGTGTTGAACCATCCCAACTTTGTGTCAGGTGACTTCCATATCCAATTCTTGGAGAAGACTAATTTAAACGAGGAGGATCGGCATGAGTGATTTGTACCAATACGACGCGAACCAGCTTGGCAAAGTGGAGATCGCTCCAGAAGTGATTCAATTGATTTCGGGCATCGCAGCTTCCCAGGTGAACGGTGTGATCACCCTTAGCGGAGGGGTTGTTGGGGACATCAACCAACTGCTGGGACGTAAAAACCTGAAGAAAGGAATTCGCGTTGATCTGGAAGACCAACTTACGATCGACTTGGCGGTTGTGGTACAATATGGTTTCCATATTCCAGATGTGGGCCGCGAAATCCAAGAGCAAGTGAAGACGGCAGTAGAGAGCATGACCGGTTTGACAGTCGATAAAGTGATTGTTCGCGTAGATGGGATTAAAATGCCGCCGGAAAAATCCGAGTGAACATCCTTTAACGATTTCCCACGCGCGCAACGGGCGTTCTAGAGACGAGAACCATGCAAGAGACGGTGTTTCTCTGGGCAAAATACGAATGAGGCAGGCACCGCTTTGATGCGCGACGGCCGATCAAACAAGCTCGATAATATGGATGCGCAAAATTATGGGACCGGGCAGACACTGCTCGGGCTTCTTTTTGGAGGAAGGTTTTAATGAGCAGAAGAACCGCACGCGAAAGAGTGATTCAAGCATTGTACGAATGTGAATTTCATCCCGATGAAGAGACGGATGTGATCCGGACGAGAGGTGAAAAACTGGAGCAGGAAGATCACGCGTTTTACCTCCGTCTGGCGCAAGGGGTGAGGGAGCACCAGGCTGCCATTGATCCAGTGATTGAACGCCATTTAAAGGAAGGCTGGTCACTCGCCCGCATCTCTTCTGTGGATCGGGCGATCATGCGGTTGGCGGTCTATGAGTTGATGCATGAAGTGGACACACCGCGAGCCGCTATTTTAAATGAGGCGGTCGATTTGGCCAAGGCGTTTAGCGGTGTCGAATCTGGCCGTTTTGTCAACGGGGTGTTAGGGCGGTTGGTTGCTGATCTCCCTCCCCAACAGCAGGTCGACAATCAAGAGATCAACTCATAAGAGGGGTGTCCCCCCTCTCATTTTATCTTTACATCCAAGAGTGAACAGGATAAACTGAACATTAATGAGTTAAACTGCTATTAATGTTAAGAAATAAGGATGTGGATAAAATGACGGCAACCATTATCGACGGAAAAACAATCGCAAAAGAAGTGCGTAGCGAATTGAAAATCGAAGTGGCTAAATTAAAGGAAAAAGGCTTGATTCCAGGCCTTGCAGTGGTGTTGGTAGGCAATCATCCGGCATCGGAATCCTATGTGAAAGGGAAAATTCGCGCTTCTGAAGAAGTGGGAATCAACTCCCGGCTTATCCGCCGCGAATCGTCTATTTCCGAACGAGAGCTGTTGGAGCTAATCGAAACGCTCAATGCCGACCCTGCCATTCATGGGATTTTGGTACAATTGCCATTGCCAGATCATATCAATCCAGACAAGGTCATTGCTACCATCTCTCCCGCCAAGGATGTGGATGGGTTCACACCTGTCAGCGTCGGCAACATGGTTATCGGCCAAGAAGCGCTTTTGCCTTGCACGCCTCATGGCATCATGCATTTATTGCAACGAAGCGGCGTACAAATCGCTGGGAAGCACGCGGTTGTGGTCGGCCGGAGCAATATTGTGGGCAAACCGATCTCCCTGCTTCTCCAACGTGCTGACGCCACCGTCACCATGTGCCATTCCCGGACGGCTGATTTGGCTTCCCATACCAAGCAGGCTGATATTTTGATCGCGGCAGTGGGGCGGCCGGAGATGCTGACTGCCGAGCATGTTAAACCGGGTGCGGTAGTCATTGACGTTGGCGTTAACCGCCATGAGGGGAAACTGGTTGGCGATGTGAAGTTTGACGAGGTCAAGGAGATCGCTTCCGCCATCACTCCTGTTCCGGGCGGGGTAGGTCCGATGACGATTGCCATGTTGATGCGCAACACGGTAGAAGCGGCCAAACGAATTGGTAAATAGGCATGGACGGTAGCCGCGGAACATGATAAGGTGAGAAAAGGTTTTACTCATTCTTACAGACAAAGTGAGGGAAGATGATGATCCGTGAACCCGAACGTTGGTCGGTAACGGATTTGGTTCAACATCTTTACCGCAAGCTGGAAGACGACGATAGCTTAAAAGGGGTGTGGGTGGAAGGGGAGATTTCCAATTTCTCGCAACACACCCATAGCCGCCACATGTATTTCACTTTGAAAGATGAAAATGCCACCCTGAATGCAGTGATGTTCGCAGGCAACAATCGCCGCTTGCGATTTGTTCCCAAAAATGGGGACCGGGTGTTGGTCAAGGGTTATGTTTCCATCTATCAAAAGAGTGGAAGCTTGCAGCTTTACGCCCAAGACATGCGCTTGAGCGGAGTGGGCGACTTGCATGTGGCGTTTCAGCGCTTGAAAGAGCAGTTGGCTGCTGAGGGTTTGTTTGATGCCCCGAAAAAAGCTATCCCCGCGTTTCCCAAAACCGTCGGCGTGATCACTTCCGCGCATGGAGCGGCGGTGCGCGACATTATCTCGACGATGCGCCGCCGCTATCCCCTCACGCGCATCTTGTTGCATCCCGTGTCGGTTCAGGGGGAAAAAGCGGCTTCGGAGATCGCAGCGGCGATTGACCGGATGAACCTGCATCTGGAAGCGGATGTGTTGATCGTGGGGCGGGGCGGCGGTTCGCTTGAGGAGTTGTGGGCGTTTAATGAAGAGATCGTGGCCCGCGCCATTTATCGTTCCCAGGTACCTGTGATTTCCGCGGTAGGCCATGAGACGGACGTGACGATCAGTGATTTTGCGGCTGACGTGCGAGCGGCGACACCAACCGCCGCTGCTGAACTGGTGGTTCCCCATGTGGAGGATCTGAAAGCGCGGGTTGCTTTGCTGACGCAACGGCTGTTACGGGCGCAAATGGCTGTACTTGATCGGGCTCGCGAGCGGTTGGAGAAAAGCGTGGACCGACCGATTTTTAAATATCCCCATGCCCGTTTGCACCAATACGTGCAACGGCGCGATGAGTTGGAAGCTAGATTGGAGCGTGCCATGGTGCAGCTTGTCCGGGAGAAACGCCAAAGCTTGGCGAATGAGCGTGTCCGGTTGGCAGCGCATCATCCCCAAGAACGGATCAGACAACTGCGTGAACGCGTTGCCGTCTTAGAGCGCAATCAGCGCCAGGAGATGTTGCAACAGCTAAACGGTATGCGTCAGAAGCATCTAGCATTGGTGGCCCAATTGGACGCCCTAAGTCCGCTCAAAGTGATGCAACGCGGCTATTCGCTCGTGTACCGACACGCAAACGGTGAGTTGGTGAAATCAAGGCAACAAGTCCGGCCGGGAGATCTGATCCGGGTACGGGTGGCTGACGGCCAACTCAAATGTCAAGTTTGGAGATCGGAGGAAAATGGCGATGAGTGATCCAATCGATCTGACTCAACTGGAGTCGCTCCCCTTTGAGAAGGCGTTGGAGCGGCTGGAAGAAGTGGTGCAGCTGTTGGAACGGGGAGACGCACCCCTAGAACAGGCCATCCAGTTGTTCGATGAGGGGATGAAGCTTTCCCACCTCTGCGGGAAAAAGCTGGAGTGGGCCGAACAACAGGTGGAAATGTTGATGCAAGAAAACGGGGAATGGATTAAAAAACCGTTTGAGGCAGAGGAGGACATGGATTAGGTGCAGATACAAAGCTACATGAGAGAAAAAGCCAAGCTCGTACATCAGGCCCTTGACGATTACACAGCCGGATTAGAAGGGATTCCTTCTGTTTTAAAGGATGCCATGCGGTATTCTCTTTTAGCCGGAGGTAAGCGTTTTCGGCCTGTTCTTGTCTTGGCGACAGTGGAAGCGCTTGGGGGAAACACTCAGCAAGCGTTGCCTTTCGCTTGTGCCATTGAAATGATTCACACTTATTCCCTGATACATGATGATTTGCCAGCGATGGATGATGATGATGTGCGCCGTGGTATGCCGACAAATCATAAAGTCTACGGCGAAGCGCACGCGATATTGGCGGGTGACGCCTTGCTGACGGAAGCGTTCGGGATTATGGCCCGCGCGGCAGGAGAAACGGGAGTTGCACCGGAAGTGGCTTTGGCGCTGATCAATGAAGCCTCTGTGGCGGCAGGTGCCAAAGGCATGGTTGGCGGTCAGGTGGACGACTTGCTAGGCGAAGGGCGCACGGTGACGCTGGCTGAACTGGAAAGCATTCATCACCGGAAAACGGGAGACCTGATCGCGTTTTCTGTACGTGCAGGAGCGATGGTAGCTGGCGCAGATGAAGTGGCTTTGGCGGCTTTGACCCGTTATGCGTATCGGTTGGGATTGGCGTTTCAAATTCAAGACGACATTTTGGATGTCATCGGAGATGCTGTGCTGATCGGCAAGCCGGTCGGTAGTGACGAAGCCAACCAAAAATCTACGTATCCCGCTTTGCTCGGGCTGGAGGAGTCTAAAAAGCGACTCAATGAAATAACCGAGCAAGCCAAAAACGCCATCATCGGGCATGATGGGATCAATCCGGAGCGGTTGCTTCAAATTGCCGACTATCTTTTGGCTCGCGACAGGTAAGTTCTGCAAGGTGCTAAGGCGATAAGCTTATGCTATAATAAAATGTACTACTGAAGAGTGGCGCAGTATTCTAGTCAGCCCACCACCTCTGAAAGCGGGCCTAAAAATCCGCTAAAGGGCACATCGATGAAGTTCTTGGTGTTGGCTTGTGGCGCCCAGCTATGGGCTGATGCTGAGAGTTAAGGTTGAAGGGCGATCCGCAATGGCATGCGGGCGTTGACCCTTCTTCCGCGGAGGCCCAATGTTCGTCGTGTACGCTCTCATGCGGGAACGACGGCTTGGGGTATGAACCTGCATCTCGGGATCAACTGGGTGTAGCGTAGCCTGCCTTGAGTGACAGGGTGGGGATACCGCTCTCCGCTTCAAAGCGGAACGCGGTTGAAAGCTCTGTTGCAAAAGAGGCTAGGAGACTGGAACGGGCTGTTGAGGAAAACTCCTAGACTGTTTGCCGAAAAAGGCATGGCCACCTAGGGATTAAAGTGCGGACTGAGTGGCAGTCCAGTCCGGCATTCGGTGACGGTGCCGAGAGGGGTTGTAAAGGGAAACCGCCAGATCGGCGACGATCGGGATACCCCTTTGGGAAAGCCTACTGGACCTAAGCCGCAGAGTTTACCTAGGTTGTCGCCACTCTTCTCACATATAGGGTTGAAAACCGGGGAAATTACATAGGGAAGAAGAGTTAAGCTACGAAAACCGGTCCATCATGAGACCGGCATTTTTCTGGAATGTTGGGGATGAAGGGGATTTTTACCTGATGGTTTCATTACTCCGAAAATCTATGCGCTGGGCGATTACTGTCAGTCTGATATCCGCGTTTATCGCCTGTATTTTGTCCGTCTCGTCCCAAACTGTGCTTCGGGGGATGTCCTGGGGTGGGGGGATGATGGTACTACTGATGATTGTGGCGATTGGGATCGGATTCGACATGTTGGGCATCGCCGCCGCGGCCGCTTCTGAGAAACCGCTTCACGCTATGGCGGCCCAAAAAATTCCTGGAGCCAAAGAAGCCATTGGCATCGTGAGGCGAGCAGACCAATTCTCCAACTTCTGCAATGACGTGGTTGGCGATATCAGTGGAGTGATCAGCGGTGCAGTCGCTGTTGCCGTGGTGGCTTCATTTGTGATATCTTTCCCAGAATGGAAGCTAAGTAGCGGGGTGGTCGACATTGTTTTGGTTTCGCTCATTTCCGCACTTACTGTTGGGGGAAAGGCGCTCGGCAAAACCTTATCCATTCATTATTCCAATCAGATCATTTTCAGGGTTGGTAGATTTTTTTATTGGATAAACCGACAGTTCCGATTGTCTTTGTTTCATGTGAAATCGAATAAGAAAAGAAAGCGAAAGCGAGGCGTTATCCGTGCTCCTCGAACAGATTAATTCTCCGGATCAACTGAAACGGTTGTCTGTGGAGGAATTGCCGAAATTAGCAGAGGAAATCCGTCAATTTCTTATAGAGAGCTTATCCAAAACAGGAGGCCATTTGGCGTCCAATCTGGGCGTGGTTGAGTTGACCATCGCCCTGCATTACTTGTTTGACAGTCCACGGGACAAAATGTTGTGGGACGTGGGGCATCAAGCATATGTGCACAAAATTTTGACAAATCGCCGGGAGATGTTTCCCACCTTGCGGCAATACAAAGGATTGTGCGGATTCCCAAAAATGCGGGAAAGCGAACACGATGTGTGGGAAACAGGGCACAGTAGTACATCCCTGTCTGGTGCGATGGGGATGGCCACGGCCCGCGACCTCAAAGGCGAGGACAACAAAGTGATCGCCATCATCGGTGATGGGGCTCTGACAGGTGGTATGGCGCTGGAGGCGTTGAACCACATCGGCGAGACCAAAAAAGACCTGATTGTCATCTTGAATGACAATGAGATGTCGATCAGTCCTAACGTGGGCGCGTTGCACAACCATTTGGCGCGCTTGCGGACCAACAAGAGTTACAACAAAATCAAAGAAGAAGTAGAACAGCTGCTCATGAAGATCCCCACGGTGGGTGCGCCTTTTGCCAAAACGGTGGAGCGGATCAAAGACAGCTTGAAATATCTAGTCGTCTCCGGTGTCCTGTTCGAAACTCTCGGATTTACCTATATCGGTCCAGTGGATGGCCACAAGCTAGACGAATTGATGGAGAGCTTGCGGTTGGCCGGCAAAACAAAAGGGCCGGTGTTGGTTCACGTCGTGACCAAAAAAGGATATGGCTACAAACCCGCTGAAAATGATTCTGTCGTGTATCACGGCGTTGGCACATACAAAATCGAATCGGGCGCGTTCCAGAAAAAAGCGGGCGGGGCGCCTGCGTACCCAGCGGTGTTTGGAGACACCTTGGTTCGTTTGGCAGCGAACGATGAGCGAATTGTGGCTGTGACGCCCGCGATGTTGACGGGCTCCAAATTGGAGAAGTTTCAAGCGGCTTACCCCGATCGGTGTTTCGATGTGGGAATCGCCGAACAGCATGCGGTCACCTTTGCCGCCGGTTTGGCGACACAAGGGATCAAGCCGGTGTTGGCCATCTATTCTACTTTCTTACAGCGTGGCTACGACCAGGTTGTGCATGACGTGTGCCGCCAGAACTTACCCGTGGTCTTTGCCATTGACCGGGCCGGCTTTGTCGGCGAGGATGGTGAGACGCACCAAGGGATCTACGACATCAGCTTCTTGCGAAACCAACCGAACTTGGTCATCATGATGCCGAAAGACGAAAATGAATTGCAACACATGTTGTATACGGCGGTAAACCATGACGGCCCCATTGCCGTCCGCTATTCCAAAGAAGCTGGTGTAGGCGTGCCTATGGATGAGGAATTCCGCGTCATTCCGATCGGCAAGTCAGAATGCGTGCGGGAAGGGAACGATGTGGCGATTCTGGCGTTCGGCAACATGGTGCCCATCGCTTTGGCCGCAAGTGAGCGCTTGGCGGCCGACGGCATTGAAGCTCGCGTGATCAACGCTCGGTTTGCAAAACCGTTGGACACGGAGTGCCTAGATGAGTTGGCGCGAGAGCAGATCCCGGTGTTTACGGTGGAAGAGGCTTGTATCGCGGGTGGATTTGGCAGCGCCGTGTTGGAATACTACGCCGCTCAGGAACAAGTTGGGATGGTTGTGAAAGTGTTGGGTGTGCCAGATTATTATGTAGAACACGGTAGCATCGCCGAGCAGCGCGCCGAGGTGGGGCTCACACCTGACGCAATCGCCGAAGAAGTGCGGCGGCACGTTGCGCAAAAAATCCAGAAAGCATGAGGGTTGCAAGTGGAAAAAGAACGTCTTGACATATTGCTTGTGAATAAAGGCCATTTTGCAAGTCGTGAACAAGCGAAACGCTCCATTATGGCCGGCCTTGTATTGGTGAATAATGAACGGGTGGACAAAGCGGGGATGAAAATCCCCGTTGATGCCGTGATTGAGGTGAAAGGCGAGCTTCATCCATATGTTTCTCGCGGCGGGTTGAAGCTGGAAGAAGCCCTACGTGTTTTTCCGATTCAGATGGAGCAACGCGTGGTGCTAGACATCGGGGCGTCCACGGGTGGTTTCACTGATTGCGCGTTGCAAAATGGGGCCAAGCAAGTGTACGCCATCGATGTCGGATATGGACAATTGGCTTGGAAATTGCGCCAAGACGAACGTGTGATCGTAATGGAGCGCACCAATTTCCGATACCTTGAACCAGAAGACCTCAAAGGAGCTACTCCTGACTTTGCGGTGATCGATGTGTCTTTCATTTCCCTTAAACACATCTTGCCGACACTAAAGAAGCTGTTGCAACCACAAGGGGAAGTGATCGCGCTGATCAAGCCGCAATTTGAAGCCGGCAAGGAACAAGTGGGCAAAAAGGGAATCGTCAAGGACCCAGCCGTTCACCGACAGGTGTTAAGCCGTTTTGTGCAGATGGCCACAGAGCTTGGCTTTGATGTGCGGGGGTTGACCCCTTCTCCGATCAAAGGGGGCGAAGGGAACATCGAGTTTCTCGGTTACTTGGTTTTGGAAGAGGCCGTGACGCCAGGCGACTTGTCCGAAGACATCGCGCAAGTTGTAGCGGCGGCCCATAACAGATTCTAAAGTAAGCACTAGGCGCCCATAAGCTGGATGGCAGATCCCGCTAATCTCTCATTGGTGGCAGGGTTCTCCGCCCTTGATGCGAATAATTAGGAAAAGGGGGGAGGGGAATGGCCCAACAACCTGGAGACACCCTCGTTCTTTTTCTGATATTGGGCGCCATCTTGTATTTGATCGCTACCCAATTCATACCGCGCATCAGGAGCAATCCTCCCTCGGAGCCGAAGGAGGAGTTCCGGGGAGAAGTGCCTGATCTGTTGAGGGAAAACGGGTATGAAGTCATAGGCGGCAAAGAGAGAATTCCTCTCTCGATCGAGATGGATGACAAGGAATATGAGAGCCGCTTGTACATCGATTATATCGCCAGACAAGACGAGGAATGTTATATTGTAATCGTGGCGAGGGAACGAAAGCCCCTGCGGTTGTCAGGTGCTGGATTGCGCGACTTTTTCCTCGCGTATTACCTGTTGTGTCAACCTGATGGCTTGCTATACGTCGATCGTGAAAAAAGAACGGTCAAGCGCATTTTTTTTGATGTGCCGGAGTTGTCGTTTCACGCCAAACGGTCGCGAGCTGGGTTGGCGGTGTACGGTGGTTTAGGTTTGGGCGCGCTTTTGTTGTGGCTGATACTATTCTGACGGATTTGAGAGATAGAGGTGGAACTGTTGAAAACCATCGGCATCACAGCGAACCAAAGCAAATCGAAGAGTGTGCAAGTAGCGGAGCGATTGGTTCACCTCTTGGAGGAACGCGGGGCTGAAGTCCTTGTGGACAACGCTTTGGCCATGCGATTAGAACGGCCGGATCTGGGGTTGGAATTGGAGCTATTCACCGAACGCGTGCAATTGGTTTTCGTGTTGGGAGGGGACGGGACGCTCCTCGGCGTGGCCCGGCGTTTTGCCGCGGCGGGATTGCCGATCTTGGGGTTCAACTTGGGACAGCTGGGTTTTCTGTCGGAAGCGGAGCCGGATGATCTGTCTATGGCCGTCGACCGTGTGTTGAATGAGGATTATACCATTGAACAGCGGCTAATGCTTGAAGCCGAGGTATTGCGTGGCAACGAGGTAGTTGAAACGGGGATTGCCCTGAATGACATCGGCATTTCCAAAGGTTCGTTCGGACGGATGATCCAATGTACGGCTTATATGGATGGGATGTTTTTGGGTACATATTCCGGTGATGGCTTGATCGTGTCCACGCCAACCGGGTCGACGGCGTATTCGCTGTCTTGCGGAGGACCGATTGTCTATCCGGGCATACAGGTGCTTTTGCTGACACCGATTTGCCCTCACACCCTAACATCGCGGCCCATGGTTCTTCCTGCAGAAGCGGTGTTGGAAATCCATGTTTCCGCCGTCCATCGCGAAATGGCGATCACCATCGACGGGCAGATCGGATACTGTTTGAAGGAAGGAGACGTGGTGCGGGTGAAACGCTCCCGCACTCCCGCACACTTGATCAAATGGCAAGACCGTTCTTTTTTTGAAGTGGTTAGGAAAAAACTTCAAGGAGAAAGTGTGGACAGTAGGGTAGGAGGAAAGTGATGAAGGCACAGCGTCATATTAAAATTCGTGAAATCATCAGCATGAAGGAGATAGAAACCCAAGACGAATTGGTGGAAGAGCTGAAGAGGGCGGGTTATAACGTAACGCAAGCCACTGTTTCCAGGGATATCAAGGAATTGCAGTTGGTGAAAGTGCCCACCTCCAAAGGAATCTATAAATATTCGGTGCCGTCTGAAGACAAACGGATCAATCCGCTCAAAAAATTGAAGCGCACCTTGCAGGAATCGTTTGTCTCCATTGATGCGAGTGAGAATCTGATCGTACTGAAGACTTTGCCGGGAAACGCTCATGCGATCGCGGCTTTGATGGATCATCTGGATTGGGATGAGTTATTGGGTACACTGGCGGGGGATGACACCATTTTGATCATTTGCCGTTCGAAAGAAAAAGCACCAGAGCTAGTGCAACGCTTCTTGGATCTGGTATAAGGGGCGATAGGAAGAGATGCTCAAAGAACTCGTTATTCGCCAATTTGCGATCATTGAAGAGGTTCGGCTGCAATTGAGTGAAGGGTTTCATGTTTTGACGGGCGAAACGGGTGCCGGTAAGTCGATTTTGATTGATGCACTCGGATTGGTGATCGGTGGGCGCGCCTCGGCAGAATTTGTGCGGTACGGCGCGGACAAGGCGGAGATCGAAGCCGTGTTCGAAGTATCTGCTTCCCATCCTGCCTATGCGTTGCTCCAGGAGTGGGGCTTCGCCGCTGATGAGTTGGACACCTTGATCATCCGCCGGGAAATCACCGCTAGCGGCAAAAGCGTCTGCCGAATCAATGGCCGTACGATCACGCTTGCCATGCTCAAACAGATGGGGCAGACGCTGTTGGACATTTCTGGACAGCATGAACACCAAGCTCTCTTGCGCGTAGAAGAGCATTTGTCCTGGCTGGATACGTTTGCGGGGAATGAAGTGATCGCCGTCAGGGAGCAGTATCAGGCCCGGTTTCGCGAATATCAGGCGCTCAAGAAAGAATTGGCCCGCTATCATATGGATCAGCAGGACTTGGCGTACCGTGTGGATATGTTGCAGTTTCAGGCGCAAGAGATTGAAGCCGCGGCATTGGTGCCGGGCGAGGAGGAAGAACTTGAGCAAGAGCGCAGCCGCCTAGCTCACGCCGAAAAACTGATGATGCATACCACTCACGCGTACCAACACTTAAACGGCGAACAAGGCGGATTAGAGCAGGTGCAGGAAGCGCTGACGCATTTGGAAGGAATGGCGGAAGTGGATGAGTCGCTTGGCGGCTTGTTGGAAAGCGCTCAATCCGCTTATTATCAGCTGGAAGAGGTAGCGCGTGCCATTGCTCGTTACCGGGATGCGTTTGAATATGATCCGGGCCGGCTCAATGAGGTGGAAGAGCGCTTGCACATGATTAAGCAGCTGAAGCGGAAGTACGGCGACTCGATCGAGGAAATTTTGGCTTACGGAGACAAGGTTCGTCAGGAATTGAGTCAACTGGAACATCGGGAAGAATCTGTGGCTGAATTGGAAGAGAAGATTGCTTCCGCGGAAACCGACCTTTATGCGCTGGCTAAAACACTGACCCAGTTGCGCAAAGAAGCTGCCGCCCAACTGGAAACCAAAGTGGAGCAAGAGCTGGCCGATCTGAATATGGCTTCAACCGTATTTCATGTGGCTTTTTATTCTGAAACATACCAAGCGAATGAACTGTTGCCACATGGGCAGGATGTGGTGGAATTCCAAATCGCACCCAATCCGGGCGAACCGCTCAAGCCTCTCACCAAAATTGCTTCCGGTGGGGAATTGTCACGGATCATGCTGGCATTGAAATGCATTTTTACCGCCACCGACAGTGCGGACACCTTGGTCTTCGACGAAATCGACACCGGGGTGAGTGGACGAGCGGCCCAGGCGATTGCTGAGAAGATCGCGGTGGTTTCCAGGCAAAATCAGGTCTTGTGCGTTACCCACCTGCCGCAAGTGGCCTGCATGGCCGATCATCATTTTTATATTTCCAAAGAGCTAAAAGAAGATAAGACGCGTACCAAAGTGGAACGCCTCGACCGCCGCGGCCGCACCATGGAGTTGGCCCGGTTGCTGGGTGGAGTGGAAGTGACCAACCGCACGATGCAACACGCGGAAGAGATGATCCGTTTGGCTGAAAAAGTGAAGCGTTATGGATAAATGCCGTTGATCGGATTCAAGGGGGATGCCTTTGGTCGGTCAAAGGCATTTTTTATGTTGGGGAGGAAGCATTTGTCGAACATAAAAGCCCAAGGGCGCGGTTAACTTAAAGTTAGTAAAGACCACGAATTAGGCGGAGGGGTAGGCGGGAAGCTTGAGGAGAGTGATGATGAAAATGAACAGGATTTCAGCAAAAAAGTTCTTTGGCTTTCTCCTCGTGCTTCTCATCACGTTGGGAAGTACCACCACGACATTTCGTCAATTCACCAACTTTCCCCGGGAAATTCGTCTCCTTCAGGGAGAATGGCGCAAGCTTCAGCTCTCCATGCCCGTAACAGCTACGGCTAATGTTTCCAATCCAGCTGTTCTTCATGTGAATGGTGCGGCAAACGCCCGCGTGCCGCTTGACCTCAAGCAGCCAATGACCTTGTTGCCTCAAGCGGTGGGCAAAACGCAACTGACCTTGAAGTTGTTTGGGAAGTTGCCAATCAAACAGGTGGATGTCCAGGTCTATCCCCAGTTGAAAGTGGTGCCGGGAGGACAATCCATCGGCGTCAAATTGCGTTCGGATGGGGCATTAGTCGTGGGGCATCATGTGGTGCACAGCAAAAATAAAGAAGTGAAATCTCCGGCCGAACAAGCCGACATTCGTGTCGGGGATTATTTGGTACGCATGAATGGCAAGCCGGTGAAGCAAATCAGGGATGTGGCTGATGCTGTCAATCAGGCCGGTAAAGAAAAGCGGGTGCTGAACATGGTTGTCATGCGTGAAGGGAAGAAGAGGACCGTGTCGATTCGACCTGTGTTTGACGAAAAAGAGCAGATGTACCGTTTGGGTCTTTACATCAGGGATTCCGCTGCGGGAGTGGGAACGCTCACTTTTTACGATCCGGCTCATCAGGTATATGGTGCGTTGGGACATGTTATCACTGACATGGACACCGGCCAGCCGATTCGGGTGGGAGATGGAAAAATCGTGCAATCGAGTGTGACATCGATTCAAAAAGGGGAATCAGGGGAGCCCGGAGAAAAACGGGCGATATTCTTCCAGGAGAATCAGGTCTTGGGCAATATCAAGAAAAACACGCCATTCGGGATATTCGGGCAATTGGGCGACATGCCCGGAGCAGGTGAAGCGAAGCAGGCGATTCCTGTCGCCTTAGCTGATCAGGTGAAAGAAGGACCGGCCAAAATCTTAACGGTCGTTGAAGGGCAAAAGGTGGAAGCGTTCGATATACAAATACTGCATGCGCTACGGCAAAAGTATCCGGCAACCAAAGGCTTGATCATCAAAGTAACTGACCCGCGCTTATTGAAAAAAACCGGGGGCATTGTACAAGGGATGAGCGGTAGCCCGATCCTTCAAAACGGTAAATTAGTCGGAGCTGTGACTCATGTGTTCGTCAATGATCCGACTTCTGGTTATGGAACGTTTATCGAATGGATGTTGCAGGATGCGGGCGTGATGCAAACTTCAGCGGGTACCCTTTCGGGTCCCGCTGTTTTTTGTGTTACAATAACGGAAAATTGGGAAAGGAAGGCGGGGGAAATTGATCACAGAGTGGATCAAACAATCTAACAAAACGGTGGTTTTCACAGGTGCGGGAATGTCGACGGAAAGCGGTTTGCCGGATTTTCGTTCTGCTAAGCAAGGGATGTGGCGGGACAAAGATCCGACTTATTATGCCAGTACCTATGCGCTGACTCATCACCGTGACGAATTTATCCAGTTTTATCGCCAGCGAATCAAAGGCTTGCTCAAGGTAAGGCCTCACGAAGGCCATACGGTGTTGGCCGAATGGGAAAAGAGAGGTTGGATCGATGGGATTGTCACGCAGAATGTCGATGGGCTTCATCAAGCGGCGGGCAGCAAGCGGGTGGCAGCGTTGCACGGTAGCTTGCGGGAGCTCGTTTGCATGGAGTGTCAGAAGACATACCCTGCGCAACAGTATGAGACAGAAACCGGAACAACGTGTGTTTGCGGCGGTTTTATCCGCCCGAAGGTGGTGCTGTTTGGGGAAAATTTGCCTGAACAGGAGGTAGAGCGGGCCGAAGCGCTGATTGACGGAGTGGAATTGTTGATTGTACTGGGTTCTTCCTTGCAAGTGAGTCCGGCCAACTTCTTCCCCATTCGCGCTAAGGAACAAGGGGCCAAACTGGTCATCATCAATTGGGAGCCTACTGATTTTGACGCTGAGGCCGATTTGGTGGTAAACCGGGAGAAGATTGGTGCTTGGCTACAGCAAGTGCATGCCGAACTGTTAATAAAAAACAAGCCCGTTGGTTAAACTTAACGCAACGGGCTTGTACGTTTATTAGGCAGCTTGTTTTATTTCAGCCAGATAGGATTGGCCTTGTTTCTCATCATATTGTTTTTCCCATTTGGACATTACCACTGCCGCGAGGGAGTTACCAATGACGTTTACCACGGTCCGCGCCATGTCCATGATGCGGTCGACGCCAGCGATGAAGGCCAGACCTTCAGCCGGAATTCCCACCACATGGAGCGTGGCTAAGAGAACGACGAAGGAAACGCCAGGCACCCCTGCAATCCCTTTTGAAGTAACCATCAGGGTGAGCAACAAGGTGACTTGTTGGGTCAAGGTGAGATCGATTCCATACATTTGCGCGATGAAAATGGCTGCGATCGCTTGATACAATGTAGAGCCGTCCAAGTTGAAGGAGTATCCGGTCGGAATCACAAATGAAGTGATCGCTTTGGGGCAACCGAATTTCTCCATTTTTTCAATCAGTTTCGGCAACACGGTTTCCGAGCTGGATGTAGAGTACGCCAAGATCAGTTCGTCTTTTAGGATGCGAATCAATGAGAAGATGTTGATGCCGAACAGTTTGGCTGTCAGACCAAGTACGACGAGCACGAAGAACACCATTGTTGCATATACCAAAATGACCAGCTTGCTGAGCGGGATGAGTGACTGCAAACCAAACTTGGATACGGTTACACCAATCAGGGCGAATACGCCGAATGGTGCGAACTTCATAATAGTGTTGGTCACATAGAACATCGCGTCAGCCACACCTTGGAAGAATTGCAATACCGGTTGGCCCCGTTCGCCGATGGAGGCAACCCCGAGACCGAACATCACCGAGAAGAAGATGATGGCCAGCATGTCCCCTTCTGCCAGAGAAGTGAACAGGTTCGTTGGGACAATGTTGACGAAAGTGTCAGCAATGCCATGGCTTTCCACTTCTTGGGTGGTATCCACATATTTTTGGATATCTGTTTTTTGAATCGCTTTCATATCGACCCCGGCGCCGGGTTGGAAGATGTTAGCTACTAAAAGCCCGACCAAGAGGGCGATGGTGGTGATGATCTCGAAGTATAGAATGGTTTTGCCGCCGATTTTGCCAAGTTTCTTAATATCCCCCACACCAGCGACGCCGACAATGATGCTTGCGACGACGATGGGGATGACGATCATCTTGATCAGACGTAAGAAGATGTCGCCGATTGGTTGTAAGTATTGTTCAAAATTGGGGTTACCATAAAATACGGCACCAACCGCGATCCCCAGGATGAGTCCGATTAAAATTTGCCAAGCTAAGCCAATTTTTTTCATCTTCATATAATCACCTCACGCTATGACTGATATAAGGGATAAATCATTTGTTTATAACTTTACGTGGCAGGGCAAAACATTTGACTAAGTCAATAATTCACATGCTTAATATGTTAAATTATTTTGCGTTGTAATTCAACTAGAATAACAATTATAATATTAATCGGAAAATATATGGTATCATTGTCTCGGCAAAATAAAACCGAATGGAGATACCATTCGGCCGGTGAGATTATGTAGAGGGGCGGTCAGGGCCGGTCAATTTCTTGTTACCAGCATGGGTGGGCTCTACAGAGGGTTGCTCTGGTGAGCTATGTCTGTTTTTCCGCTCTTTTTGCTGTTGTTCCAAGCTACGCTCGTCAGTTTGGTGTCTCATTGTTATCACCTCCTTTGTATATAGGGTTCTGCAATAAGGTGATGAATATTCTAGAATACATAAATGAAATCTTTTAAAAACCAAACGTTCATTTTCACGACATTTACAAATTTTCCGCAATTAGTACCGGGAATTGCAGGAAGATTTTTACGTTTGTCGAATGCAAAAAAGGAAACTGGTATGGATGATTAGGAGGGTCTCTCATTGAATCAGATCCGAGTCATATTAGCGGATGACAATCGGGAATTTGCCGAGCTTTTGAAGGAACATCTTATGAGCCAAGGGGATATTGAAGTGATCGGGGTCGCCCATCACGGTGGCGAAGTGATAGACATGATCAAACAGCGGGTGCCAGATGTGCTCGTGTTGGATATTATCATGCCGCACTTGGATGGGTTAGGCGTGTTGGAGCAGATCCAGCAAATGAATTTGCAACCGGTGCCCAAAGTGATCATGCTGACCGCGTTTGGCCAGGAAAACATCACTCAGCGGGCGGTCGAGTTGGGTGCTTCTTATTACATACTCAAACCGTTTGATCTTGACGTTCTTACACATCGCATCCGGCAAATGAAAGGGATCAGCGGCAAGGCGTCGTTTGTAAAAACGTCGCAGGTGAGCGTGCCTTCCCCACGGGCAAACAACCTGGACGCCAACATCACCAACGTGATTCATGAAATCGGCGTGCCGGCGCATATTAAAGGATACTTGTATTTGCGGGAAGCGATATCCATGGTCTACAATGAGGTCGATCTGTTGGGGGCGATCACGAAGTCTTTGTACCCGCGGATTGCGGAAAAATACAACACCACTCCGAGCCGGGTGGAGCGTGCGATTCGCCATGCGATCGAAGTGGCTTGGAGCCGGGGGAACATGGATTCCATTCGCAGTCTGTTCGGTTACACCATCAATGTGTCCAAAGCGAAGCCGACCAACAGTGAGTTTATTGCGATGGTGGCCGACAAATTGCGGATCGAGCACAAAGTCGGATAGGGATTGTACGTGAAAACGGAGCTATTTACACCAATGATCTAAAGCCGCTGATGTTGTCAGAGAGGATTCTTTGGCAACATCAGCGGCTTGTTTTCTTTTTGTGCTGAAAAAGGAAGTGGATACAGAGGGCTTCATTTGTGCAAGGTTTTATGATAAGGTCATAATACCTGGTACTAAGATCAGGGCAGCAACTGGATGCCGCCCGCATCATACGATTGAAATGCTAGGCGTGTGATAGTTGGAAGGGTGCCGATGTCAGTGGGTCGGCTTGCAGGCTCAATTGATTTTGACCCGTTCGTTGCGGTGAATCAAAATCCGGTGCTCGCGACGCGCTGTTTCCAGTTCTCGCAGGAGGGCGCGTGCGCTTTCATATTCCCGCGCTTGCAGACATTGGCGGTAACGCCTTTCCAGGGGGGCGATCACATCTCGATGGAATAGATTGGCCTGATTGGTGTAACGGGGTTTTGGAGGATTGTTTGGTTTTTTCTCTTTGGTGTAAGACTTATGTTTGGCCATGCGAACCACCTGCCTCAAACATTTAGTAGGGGTGCCAGCGGAGTTGGCGGGCTTTGCAGAAGCGTTCATAGACTTGAGGCCAATTGACAACGTGCCACCAAGCGTCGATATACTGCCTTCTCTTGTTGGGGTACTTAAGATAATAGGCGTGTTCCCACACATCCAGCGGCAACAAGGGAACGATGTCCTGTTGTGACAAGTTTTGATGCTTTTCGGCTTGCAGGATTTCGAGTCGGTGGGCGCGGGGGCTCCAGACGAGGATGGCCCAGCCTCCTCCTTCCACTTTTTCGGCTGCTTCAGAAAATTGTTTTTTAAAGGCTTCGAAGCTACCAAAGTCGTGAATGATTTGCTTTTTAAGCGCTCCGCTGGGTTCGCCGCCGCCACGCGGACTCATCGATTCCCAAAAAAGCGTGTGGAGATAATGGCCAGCGCCGTTGAAGGCCAATTCTCTTTCCCAATGTTTGATCAATGAGAAATCGCCGGTTTGTCGCGCGTGCGCCAATTGGGTTTCTGCTTTATTTAAGTCTTCTACATATTTTTTGTGATGTTCTTGATGATGGATGCACATGGTGGTTTCATCGATGTAGGGTTCAAGGGCATCATACGGATAGGGAAGTGGTGGGAGTTGATGTTGACCGATTGGCACCGGCCGGTAAGCGGAGACAGTAGATGTCTCTTGCTTGTACGGTGATTCTTCGGGTTGTCGAGCGGAAGTGGCTATCGTTTCGATAGGTTCCAACAAGCGAGCAAACGATCGCAACCAATGCCGCCATTGTTGTTCCCCCGTTGCCGTGAGATAAGGATCTGGGCTAAACAGCGTGTGCTCGATTTGCGTGAGTTGTTCCCGTAGCCGAACCGAGGTTTCGCGTTGTGCAGGATCTGTTGCTGCCTTTTCTATTCGGTTGAGCAGTTTGCGAAAAAAGGAAAAAGATGAGGCGATCGGTTCGCTGAAAAGGCCGGGATGCCAGAATGATGGTGGGTAAGTCATGTGTTTTCCCTCCTCGCGTCTTCACTCTCAAGATATGTGCCCAGTTGGTAAAGGGTGAATGGCGGCACAAAAAAACATCCGCTGGTTGGTGCGGATGCCTGAGTTTGAGTTATGGAGCGCAAAGACGCCTGTTAGTGTGTCAATAACCCGGCTTGTTGCGGTAGGTGGGGTCGTTTTGTTTGCCGATCAGGCGTGGCTGGATTCGTTTCCGTTTGCGGTCATGGTGGAAGAGGAAACCGCCGATCAGTGCTAATCCGACGATGAGCAAGACGAGTCCGCCAGTGAAAGGAAGCCAAGCCATCCCTTGGCCACCAAAATAGTTGAACAAGACGTCCCGCATCAAAGTCCAGCCGTAAATGGCCAAAGCGCCGGGCACGCACATGATGATGATGGCGATAATCCGTTGGTATACCGGTTTCATGTCGCATCCGTCCTTTCTGTGGTCAAGGCTAATAGTACCTTATTTTGTCGCCGATGGCTAGCCTGCGTTCCAATTAGCCCCGAGCACAAGTTAATAGTCCGTACCTAGTGTGGTAAGATAAGGGGCGGATGGTTGAAAGGAGGGTGCAAGTTGCAAACTTTTTTGATCGTTGGAGGCGGCGAAGACGGCAAAACGGTGTTGGACATGTTGGCTTCAGTCGACTTTATTGCTGTGGTCGGCATGGTGGATGCAGCGCCGGATGCCCCCGGTCTGGTGGAGGCGCGCAAGCGGGGGATTCCAACTTCCACGGATATGCAAACGTTCCTTGCTCCCCCTCCGGATGTGATTTTGGACGTGACGGATGCAGATGAGGTGGAGGGGCGTCTAAAAGAAATGGCGCCACCTCAAACACATGTGATTTCCGGCGCTGTTGCCCGATTGATGGTTAAGCTGGTGGGACAAGCGTGGAAACGGCGGCAAAATGAACTGGAAGCGATCGTCAATTCGACACATGACGGGATGATCGCCGTCAACCAACGCGGAGAAGTGACGCTGTTCAATAAGGCGGCAGGGCGAATGACCGGCGTTGATCCGGCAAAGTCTTTGGGAAAACCAGTTACTGAAGTCATCCCCAACACGCGTTTGGGCGTGGTCATTAAAGAAGGGATTAGTGAATTGAATCGCCGGCAAACGCTGGAAAATGGATTAGAAATCATTACCAGTCGTGTGCCGGTCAAGGCACCGGACGGCAAAGTGATCGGAGCCGTCGCCGTCTTTCGCGACATCAGCGAGATCAAACAGCTCACACAGCAAGTGCTTGATTTGGAGAGTATGAAAAGCATGTTGCAGGCGATTATCAACTCCTCTGATGACGCCATTTCCGTCGTGGATCAAGATGGCATGGGCATACTGATCAATCCCGCCTACACCCGGCTGACTGGACTAACCCCTGAACAGGTGATCGGGAAACCGGCTGAAACGGACATTTCCGAAGGGGAGAGCCTGCACAAAAAAGTGTTGAAAACGCGTCAACCGGCACGGGGGGTTCACATGAAAGTAGGCCCGCACCACAAAGAAGTGGTGGTAAATGCAGCTCCCATCATCATCGGAGATGAGTTGAAGGGAAGTGTGGGCATCATCCACGATGTCACCGAGTTGAAGCAATTGAGTCGCGACTTGGAACGGGCGCGCCGCATCATTCGCACCTTGGAGGCGAAATACACATTTGAGGACATCATCGGCAACAGTGAGTCGATGTGCCACTCCCTGGCACAAGCGAAGCAAGCGGCACAAACGCGGGCGACGGTGCTACTACGCGGGGAATCCGGCACGGGCAAGGAGTTGTTTGCCCATGCGATTCACAATGCGAGCGACCGTAAATACAACCAGTTTGTGCGTGTCAATTGTGCCACCTTGTCCGAGTCGCTATTAGAGAGTGAATTGTTCGGGTATGAAGAAGGGGCATTTACTGGAGCCAAACGGGGCGGAAAAAAAGGCTTGTTTGAAGAGGCGAGTGGAGGCACGATTTTCCTGGATGAGATCGGGGAATTGAGCTTAAGCACCCAAGCCAAGCTGTTGCGAGTGTTGCAAGAGAAAGAAGTGCTCCGGGTCGGAGGCACCAAATCAATTCCTGTTGATGTGCGCGTCATAGCGGCGACGAATGTGTATCTGGAAAAAGCGATTCAGGAAAAACGCTTCCGTGAAGATCTGTATTACCGGTTGAATGTATTGCCTATACATATTGCCCCGCTTCGCATGCGCAAAGAAGATTTGTATGATTTATCCCTGCATTTGATCAAAAAGTTTAATCAAGAGTACGGCCGGCAAGTCGAAGAAATCGGAGAGGACGCTATTCACGTGCTATCCCAGTACGATTGGCCTGGAAATGTGCGCGAATTGGAGAATGTGCTGGGGCGGGCTATGATCAATATGGCGTTCAACGAAAGACGCATGCGGCGCGAACATATTCCACCACTGGACCTTTCCCGCATGATACAACCGTCGGCGGCACCCTCTGTTCCCGACGCAATCGTCGGCAAACCGCTGAAAGAAGTTTTGGCGCAAACGGAACGGGACTACATTTTGCAGGTGGTTGCGGCATGCGGCCAAAACAAAACGGAAGCGGCGCGGAGGTTAGGAATCTCCATTCGCAGCCTCTATTACAAATTGGAGCGGTATGGGGTGCTGTAACATTGCATTTTTTTGCATGAAGAGAATTGCAGACGTTTTGCAATTCGTTGCAAATGGTTTTATTTACGATTTAAATAAAAAAACAGGAAGCATCATGCTTTCACGCATTTGTCGATTAGTTGGCACCGCATTTGCATATATGGTATTGCGACCGACTAATCCGAGAAAACTATTTTTAATCTGATTTGATAACAGACAAATACAGTCGGAAAAAAGAGGTGTGTAGGATGATTAAAACATTTGAGGAAGTAGTAAAAAAAGCGGAAACCTTGCCATCTGTCACCGTAGCGGTGGCTCAAGCTGCTGATGAGGATGTGCTAGAGGCGGTACGCGAAGCAAAAGAGCGCAACATTGCAGATTTTCTTCTGTTTGGAGATAAAGATACAATCATCTCCTTAAGCCAAAAAGTTGGCTTGGAGATCGATGCGGCTGCAATCGGTCATGCCGATTCTGACGTCAAAGCCGCTCAGATGGCAGTATCCGCCGTGCGTGAAGGCAAAGCAGATGTTGTGATGAAAGGCATGATCCAAACATCTGACTTCTTGCGTGCGGTTCTCAACAAAGAGTACGGATTGCGCACGGGAAAAGTGTTAAGCCATGTGTCGACGCATGAAGTGGACGGTTATGATCGTCTCATCCACGTGACAGACCCAGCTTTGAATGTGGCGCCGACATTGCCAGAGAAGGCGCAAATCGTCCAAAACGTGATCGGCTATTGCCATTCGCTTGGCAACCAAGAACCAAAAGTGGCTGTACTGGGTGCAGTGGAAGTAGTTAATCCCAACATGCCTCCCACATTGGATGCGGCGGCATTGACACAGATGAACAGACGTGGGCAAATCAAAGGCGGCATCATCGACGGGCCATTTGCTTTGGACAACGCAGTCTCTGTACATGCGGCGGAACACAAAGGGATCCAAAGCCCGGTTGCCGGCCAAGCGGACGTCTTGCTTGTTCCTGATATTGAAGCAGGCAACATGTTGTACAAGTCACTTGTTTACTTTGGCAAAAGCAAGGTCGGGGCTTTGGTGCTGGGAGCTGCCGCTCCAGTCGTTTTAACCTCCCGTGCGGACTCTCCTGAAGCGAAATTGTACTCGATCGCTCTGGCGGTACTGCAAGCAGCCAATCAAAAACGCGCATAGTTTAGGGGGAACTACACATGAAAATCTTTGAATACATGGGGAAATACGATTATGAGCAGTTGGTGCTGTGCCATGATGAACAATCTGGTTTGAAAGCGATCATCTGCATCCATGATACCACTCTGGGGCCTGCGCTTGGCGGGACCCGGATGTGGACATATGACAGCGAAGATGCGGCGATTGAAGATGCATTGCGCCTGGCCCGTGGCATGACTTACAAAAACGCAGCAGCTGGACTCAACCTCGGCGGCGGAAAGACTGTCGTCATCGGCGACCCCAAAAAAGATAAAAGCGAAGCGCTGTTTAGAGCATTGGGACGCTACATCCAAGGGTTGAACGGTCGTTATATCACTGCGGAAGATGTAGGAACCACGGTAGAAGACATGGATATCATTCGTGAGGAGACGAAATACGTCACCGGTGTTTCCCCAGCGTTTGGTTCCAGCGGAAATCCATCCCCTGTGACCGCCTATGGCGTATACAAAGGAATGAAAGCGGCTTCTAAAGTGGCCTTTGGCGATGACTCTCTCAAAGGCAAGGTTGTAGCGGTGCAAGGGGTTGGCCATGTCGCGTACAACCTGTGTAAACACCTGCATGCGGAAGGTGCTAAGCTGATCGTGACCGACATCAACCAGGCAAATGTGGACCGTGCCGTGCAAGAATTCGGAGCGGAAGCGGTAAGCCCTGACAAAATCTACGACGTTGATTGCGACATCTTTTCCCCATGTGCACTTGGCGCCATCATTAACGATGAGACGATCGAACGCCTGACCTGTAAAGTAGTAGCCGGTGCCGCCAACAACCAGCTCAAAGAAGAGAAGCACGGAGAGATGTTGGAACAGAAAGGAATCATCTACGCACCTGATTATGTTATCAATGCGGGCGGCGTGATCAACGTTGCAGATGAACTGTACGGATACAATCGTGACCGGGCGATGAAAAGAGTAGAAACCATTTATGACAATATGCTCAAAGTATTCGAAATCGCAAAGCGCGACGGCATCCCAAGCTATAAGGCGGCTGACCGGATGGCAGAAGAGCGGATCGCAGCTATGCGCAAAACAAGAAGCACATTCCTCGTTAACGGCCAAAGCATCTTGAGTCACAGATAAAAGCGTGAAAGAAACGGAGTGTTTATGGTGGAGCCGATTCGGGTTCTAGCGATTAACCCAGGGTCAACTTCAACCAAAATCGGTGTGTTTGATGATGAAAAAGCGATTTTGGTTGAAACGTTGCGTCATGACCCAGATGAAATCGCGAAGTTTAATGATTTGTTTGAGCAATATCCATTTCGAAAACAAGTGATCTTGGACACCCTTGACCGGGAAGGGATGAACCTGACACGGTTGGATGCGGTGGTGGCGCGCGGCGGGTTGTTGCGCCCCATTCCAGGAGGCACTTATGAAGTAAACGGGCCGATGCTGGACGATTTGCGTTCCGGTGAATACGGCATGCACGCTTCCAATCTCGGAGCGGTGATCGCGCATGAGATTGCGACCCAGTTAAACATCCCTTCGTTTATCGTCGACCCGGTGGTGGTCGATGAAATGGAACCGATCGCCAAGATCTCGGGCATGCCCGCCATCGAACGGCGCAGCATATTCCATGCGCTAAACCAAAAGGCGGTTGCTCGCCGTGTCGCCAAACAGAACGGAACCAGTTATGAGCAAGTGAATTACATCGTCGCTCATATGGGAGGCGGCATCACCGTCGGCGTGCATGCAAAAGGCCGCGTGATCGATGTGAATAACGGATTGCACGGGGATGGCCCCTTTTCACCTGAACGGGCGGGAAGCATACCGGTTGGGGATTTGGTGTCCCTCTGCTTCTCGGGCAAATATTTCGCCAGCGAAATCATGCGCATGATCGTGGGCCGCGGTGGCCTGATGGGATATTTGGGCACGACGGATGCGCGCGAAGTGGAAGAGCGCATTGCGCAGGGCGATGAGAAAGCCAAAAGCGTCTATGAAGCGATGGCTTACCAAGTGGCGAAGGAAATCGGGTCGTGCGCCGCAGTGTTGAAAGGAAAAGTGGACGGCATCATTTTGACCGGCGGGCTGGCTTATGGGAAAAGTTTCACCCAAATGATCCAAGAGCGGGTGGAATGGATCGCTCCTGTCCACCTTGTGCCGGGAGAAAATGAATTACAAGCGCTTGTGGAAGGAGCACTTCGCGTTGTACGTGGCGAAGAGACGGCCAAAAACTATCCACCTGTCGCAGAAAAAGTGGGGGTAACGCATGGCTGAAAACGTAGATTTGGTAGTGTTGGGAGCGGGACCAGGAGGCTACGTAGCTGCAGTTCGCGCCGCTCAATTGGGAATGAAGGTAGCCGTTGTCGAGAAGGAAAAAGTGGGTGGGGTATGCCTCCATAAAGGATGCATTCCTTCCAAAACCCTGCTCAGAAGCGCGGAGATCTATCAGCATGCAAAACATGGAGAGGAATATGGGGTCCGCGTAGGGGATGTTACCTTAGACTTTGCCGGCGTACAGGCTAGAAAAGAAAAAGTGGTCGGCCAACTCCACAAAGGTGTGGAAGGATTGCTCAAGAAAAACAAAGTAGATGTGTACAAAGGAGTCGGCCGCATTTTGGGCCCGTCGATTTTCTCTCCGCAACCGGGAACAATTTCGGTGGAGTCTGAAGACGGTAGCGACCCGGTGATGTTGGTTCCGCAATATGTGCTGATTGCAACGGGTTCCCGGCCGCGTACATTGCCAGGGTTGGATATAGACGGCACGTATGTGATGAATTCGGATCACGCCTTACAGATGCAAGAATTGCCGCAATCGATCATCATCGTCGGCGGTGGCGTGATTGGAATTGAATGGGCATCTATGTTGAGTGACTTTGGCGTGGAAGTGACCGTGGTTGAATTCGCCAATCGGATCTTGCCGTTTGAAGATGAAGATGTCAGCAAAGAGATGGCGCGCCTGATGAAAAAGCGCAAAGTGAGAGTGCTGACCAATACTAAGGTCTTGCCTGAAAGCGTATCCAAAGCGGACGGCGTGGTCACATTGCAGGCGGAATCGGGCTCTGAGGTTATTACTTTGACAGCGGAGAAAGTGCTCGTTTCCGTGGGCCGGCAAGCCAATATTGAAGACATCGGTTTGCACAACACGGCGATTGAAACCGAAAAAGGCGTCATCAAGGTCAATGAGTTTATGCAAACCAAGGAGAAGCACATCTATGCCATCGGCGATGTGGTCGGCGGTTACCAATTGGCTCATGTGGCTTCCCATGAAGGAATTCTGGCTGTTGAGCATATGGCTGGATTGGACGTACATCCGCTGAATCCGCAAGAGGTTCCGCGTTGCACCTACAGCCGTCCGGAAGTGGGCAGCATCGGACTCACCGAAGCGGAAGCGAAGGCACAAGGGTATGAAGTGAAAGTGGGCAAATTCCCATTCCGCGGTGCCGGCAAAGCGTTGGTTTATGGCGAACCGGATGGCTTCATCAAAATCGTGTCCGATGCGAAGACAGACGACTTGCTAGGTGTGCACATCATCGGTCCACACGCTACAGACATGATTTCAGAAGCTGGCTTGGCCAAAGTACTTGACGCCACCGCTTGGGAAATCGCGCAAGTGATTCACCCACATCCGACCTTGTCCGAAGCTTATCTGGAAGCGGCATTGGCCGTTGACGGTAAAGCAATCCATGGGTAATCAAAGGAGGAACCGCAATGAGCGAATTGAACCATAAAGAATTGGGGTTAAGCGATGAGCAAGTGCTGGAAATGTACCGCACGATGCTTTTGGCCCGCAAAATTGACGAACGCATGTGGAAGTTGAACCGTGCGGGTAAAATCCCGTTTGTGATCTCCTGCCAAGGACAAGAAGCGATTCAGGTCGGCGCGGCCTTCGCGTTGGATCGTGAGAAAGACTGGCTTTGCCCGTACTACCGCGATTTAGGGATGGTGCTGGCTTTCGGGCAGTCGGCTAAAGATCAAATGCTGTCCGCTTTCGCCAAGGCGGAAGATCCAAACAGTGGCGGGCGCCAAATGCCGGGGCATTACGGTGACAAACGTTTCCGCATCTTGACCGG
The DNA here is from genome assembly GCF_900182735.1 of Laceyella tengchongensis. NCBI lineage: Bacteria > Bacillati > Bacillota > Bacilli > Caryophanales > Thermoactinomycetaceae > Laceyella > Laceyella tengchongensis. The sequence continues at coordinate 152,164 of NZ_FXTU01000006.1, forward strand.
CTCCAGCCCTGTTACAACCCAAGTATTGCACGCGGTGGGCATTGCGTACGCTGGAAAATTGGAAAAGAAAGACCATGTTGTGTTGACCACGTGCGGTGAAGGATCTAGCAACCAAGGCGATTGGCATGAAGCCTGCAACTTTGCAGGCGTGCACAATTTGCCGGTCATCTTCATGGTGGAGAACAACAAATACGCCATTTCAGTGCCACTGGATAAGCAAGTGGCGGGCGGCGAAATCTGGAAACGCGCCGAAGGTTACGGATTCCCAGGGGTACGAGTGGACGGAAACAACCCGCTGGAAGTCTACAAGGCGATGAAAGAGGCCGTCGAACGTGCGCGGCGCGGGGATGGGCCAACCTTGATCGAAGCGGTGGCTTATCGTTTGGTGCCCCATTCCAGTGACGACGATGACCGCACCTACCGTAGCCGGGAAGAAGTGGAAGAAGCGAAAAAGAAAGATTCCTTGCTCCAATTCAAAGATTACTTGCTGCAACATGGTGTGTTGACGGAAGAGAAAGAGCAGGCGCTCTTGGCCGAAATCAATCGCGAAGTGGATGAGGCGACCGATTACGCGGAGCAGGCGCCGTATCCGGATCCGCAAGAAACGTATAAGCATGTTTATGCTTAAGGCAGGAGGAGAGAGATATGCCCGTTATTTCATATATTGATGCCGTAACGCAGGCTCTGATGGAAGAGATGAAGCGCGATCCGCGCGTGTTTGTGCTGGGGGAAGACGTTGGGGTACGCGGCGGGGTGTTCCGCGCGACCGCTGGCTTGATTGAAGAATTTGGCGCTGATCGGGTCTTGGATACGCCATTGACGGAATCGGCCATCGCCGGCGTGTCGATTGGTGCCGCCGCTTACGGCTTGCGCCCAGTTGCCGAAATGCAATTCGCTGATTTTATTATGCCTGCCGTGAACCAAATCATTAGTGAAGCGGCAAAAATCCGTTACCGTTCCAACGGGGACTGGCAATGTCCGCTCGTGATTCGGGCTCCATACGGTGGCGGTGTCCACGGGGCGCTTTATCATTCGCAAAGTGTGGAGAAGATTTTCACGGGTGTGCCGGGATTGAAGATCGTCATGCCTTCCACCCCTTACGATGTGAAAGGCTTGTTGAAAGCGGCCATCCGGGATGAAGATCCGGTGCTCTTCTTTGAACATAAGCGTTGCTACCGGCTGATCAAAGGGGAAGTGCCTGTTGAGGATTATACGGTTCCGATCGGTAAAGCCGACGTGAAACGGGAAGGGGCGGATGTCACGGTTATCTCTTACGGCCTGACTTTGCACTTCGCCCTGCAAGCAGCAGAGCAATTGGCCCAAGAAGGGATCAGTGTGCATGTGCTTGATTTGCGCACCCTGGTGCCGTTGGATAAGGAAGCCATCCTGGAAGCGGTGGCGAAAACCGGTAAAGTCTTGATCGTTCATGAAGACAACAAAACAGGGGGCTTTGGGGGAGAAGTTGCTTCCATTATCGCGGAAGAAGCCTTCTTTGAGTTGGACGCGCCGATTAAGCGTCTGTGCGGCCCTGATGTGCCTGCTATGCCATACAGCCCACCGCTTGAAAAAGAATTTATGCTGAATCCAGATAAAATCGTAGCGGCGATTCGTGAACTGGCAGAATTCTAGGCTGGCTACAGAGGAGGACAATTATGGCAACTGATATCAAAATGCCGCAACTCGGCGAGAGTGTCGTGGAAGGCACCATTGCGAAGTGGCTGAAACAACCGGGGGACCGGGTAGAAAAATATGAACCGATCTGCGAAGTGTCCACTGACAAAGTGAATGCAGAAGTGCCATCGACGTTTGATGGCGTGATGGTGGAGATTATCGCCCAAGAAGGCGAAACGGTTGAAGTCGGCCAATTGATTTGTCGTATCGAAACGGAAGGCGAAGGCGCTGCGGAAAGTAAGCCCGCCGCCGCTTCCGCTGGCTCCGTTGCTCCGGCCGCTAAGGAGACGTCAAAAGCGAAAGCAGACACCGCCGGCGACAACTCCAACAAGCATCGTTATTCTCCGGCCGTTTTGCGCTTGTCCCAAGAGCATGGCATTGATTTGACTCAACTTCAGGGAACGGGCAAAGGAGGCCGCATTACCAGAAAAGATGTGCTTAAGGCCATTGAGCAAGGCGGTACGCAACCAGCTGTTGCAACTGCTGCCCAAGTACCAGCGCCAGAGGCCCCTGTCGCACCGGCGACACCAGCGGCCGCTCCGGCGCGCGAAGCTGTGACCGCTTCCACCACCCCAGCGGCTCCGGCAAAAACAGGCGTTGTATTGGAAAATGGCGACCGTGAAATTCCGGTGACGGGCGTGCGGAAAACGATCGCACAACGCATGGTGCAGAGCAAACATGAGGCTCCACATGCTTGGACGATGATGGAAGTGGACGTTACTGGTTTGGTTGCGTTGCGCAATCGGTTGAAACACGAGTTCAAACAGCGTGAAGGTGTCAACCTCACCTTTATGCCATTTTTCATCAAAGCGGTGGTTGACTCCCTGAAAGAGTTTCCACAGCTGAACTCCGTTTGGGATGGAGACCGGATCATTCTGAAGAAAGATATCAACATTTCCATCGCCGTGGCCACGGACGACGCATTGTATGTTCCGGTAATTCATAACGCGGATGAGAAAAGCATTTTGGGGTTGACCAAAGCGGTGAACCAATTGGCAGAGAAGACCCGCGCCGGCAAACTGGAGTTGAAAGACATGCAGGGCGGCACGTTTACGGTCAACAACACCGGCTCGTTTGGCTCTGTCCTGTCGGCACCGATTATCAATGCCCCACAAGCGGCTATTCTCTCATTCGAATCGATCGTGAAACGGCCAGTGGTGTTTGGGGACAACATGTTCGCGGTGCGGGATATGATGAACATCTGTATGTCGCTTGACCACCGCATTTTGGATGGCCTGATGGCCGGACGCTTCCTGAAGCGCGTGAAAGAGCGTTTGGAAGCGTATGGGCCGGACAGCCAAATCTGACATTCCCACGTTTTCTTGTGATACAATAGCTGGAAGGAGCGGACGGTTGCGTCTGTCTCCTTCCAGCAAATGATGAACGGCATCCTGTCAGGGGATGCCTTTTCGACATGGAGAAGGTGACACAGATGGACTTTGAGGTGCAACGGTTAGGCATGTTTCCATACATGGAGGCCTGGGACAAACAGAAAGAACTCGTGCAAGCGATTGATCAGGGTCGACTAGACAACCAATTGCTATTGTTGGAACACCCCCACACCATCACGCTGGGGCGCGGTTCCCATCAGGAAAACATCATTTTTTCGCCTGATTATTACCAGCAACAAGGTGTTCAGTTGGTTGAAATTGACCGTGGCGGCGACGTTACTTACCACGGACCGGGCCAGTTGGTGGGTTATCCACTGTTCCACTTGGGGGAACGTGGAAACAACGCCCATGGGTATTTGCGGGATCTAGAGGAAGTATTGATTCGTACCCTGAAGCGGTTCGGGATTGAAGCTGGACGGAAAGAAGCTTATACCGGTGCGTGGGTGGGGGATGTGAAAATCGCGGCGATCGGCGTCAAATTTAACCGAGGCCGCAACCGTCGCGGCTATATTACTAGCCATGGGTTCGCGTTAAACGTAAATACCGATTTGCGTTATTTCCAGATGATTGTCCCGTGCGGAATTAAGGAGTATGGGGTCACTTCTATGCAGGAACAGTTGGGAAAACCCGTTGACATGAATGAAGTGATGGAGCAAGTCATCGCCTGCACGCACGAGGTGTTTGGCGATAAAATGGAATAATCGGAAGATGGTTGCACAGCAAGGAGCCTCCGGCGCGCCGGAAGGCTCCTTGTCGTTGTTAAAGGACGCGTTTATGCTGAGGTTCTGGGAACTGGTAACGGCGCAATTGCGCCTGGACTTTGCTCCAGTAGCTCTGGAGTTGAGCCGGGAACGAGGAGTGAGTCAACTTGACGGAAGGCCCGGACAGTTTGGCGCAAGGGCAGGGCACATCGCCGTGGTATTTGTACACATACAGTTCGCTCCGCAAAGAAATCTGCTCCGCGGTCACGGTGACGCAAGTGGCCACAATCGCGACGGTTTGCGAGGTGAGCGGAAGAAGGTGCAATATGGCATCGGCAGGAGGGACAAAATCTTTCTCCAACCACGTTAGCTTGTTCAGCTCAATCCACTCCGCTTCTTTGCGTGCCAGCTGCACTTTAAGTATCTCGATTTTCTCCTGAACAGAGCGTCGTTTCCGGGACAGGGACAAAATCTCGTGGGCGAAGGTGTGGAAAAAGGCTTGATCGCGCTCGTGACATGCGTTTTTACGCATACAGGTAAGACCTAGTTTGGACCATACTGACAGAGAGGCCTGCGGGTTCCACTTTCCTTTGGACGCTTTGTATTTGGCTTGTTGCTTTCGCCATTCATGTTCGGTGGAGGCGCCTAATTTTTGCAATTGGGCCAATTTTCCTTTGAGAGCGCGGATATCTTGGTTCAGGTCGGAAACGAGGGAACGCCAGCCGGTGGCATACGTGTGCCGAACACGTGAGTGGGTAAGCGGCTTATAAGGAGTGTGCCGCATCATCGCTTGCGTGATGGCATCCGGTTGGATGCGCGGCAAGGGCAATGTGATGGAGGGATCGCCGCTAAGTAATGTCAGTTGGTGCGGCAGGGAGTGGATATTCATCTGGCGTTGGTTTTCTTGCGTGTGCAGGTATCCACAACAAGCGATCCATCGCCCTTGCAATTGACGTATCGCGGTTTCGGCATGGGTGAAGCGGGAAAGAATGAGCTCGCAGGATTGGTTGGCGTGGTTTCCGGAAAGGGTGAGGTGGTGAGTGTTGCGAGTGTTATGAATTCGGGTTACTTGTCCAATCAAGGTGATGAGCTTGCCGGAAGCGGCAGGAAGATTGGGGTTGTCTATCTTATGGATGAAATGATTGAGGGGGATGCTAGTCCCGTCTGCGCACGTGATTTGATAAGCCGTCGTTTCTTTGAACACGTGGAGCTTCGTCCTAGTGAACACGGCTTGAAGCCAAGCCATCCATCGGATTTGTTCCTCCCTTTGCCAAGTATAGTTTCCATCGGGCCTCCACTCGTTTTGCGATGCGGGCACAGTCAAGAAAAAGGAATGCTTACCGTTTGGTATGAAAAGCCGACGGTTAGCCTCTTTGACTGGATGCTTGCGATGAGCCCTTGCGGGGATCCGGGGACTGGGCGGCACGATGCGGCCTCTCTTTTGTTTCGGACTCCTCCGGCGGTAAAAGAAAGAATCCAAGCAGGATATCCCCCTTCCGCGAAATAGTCTGAATAAACCGTTCCCAAATATTATTATAAATGAAAATCAGAAAACCGTAGCCCCTTTTTGAAGAAAAAAGCTCCCAACACGTAGATGGGAGCTTGGCATATGTAGGGTTTACTGAATGCCTACAAACAAGTCATACAGGGACAGCAGGGTGACACCAACCAAAGCGAGTGTGAAGACGCCCCCGATAATAACGCCCGGTTTGTTGCCGATCTTTTTATTGTCTATGACACCGCGGATCGACAGGATCGAAATGATGACAAGAAGAGGTACCATGAAGTATTCCATTGCATTTTCACCTGCCTTCTGTTGTTTGCGCTTGGGCTTTTGCGCTCATCAGTACATAGTATAATCGATTCATTTCCTGATTAACATACGCACCCTTTATGAATTATAGAAAGAGATAGGCTCCGGTGGCAAGGGTTGAAACGAGAAGCGAGAGAACAAGCACATATACCGTCACTTTGATCCATTTTGGCTTCACGATTGATTCACCTCACAACATCCTATTGTATCCAACCTTTGGGATAAAGTCCATGAAATCGCCTCTTTGCGAAAACTTCGTTCAAACAAACGTAATATTTGATATATTAAGAAGTGAAAGCGTTTTATTATGATGAGGGGGATAGCATTCATATGGAAAATAAAAGCGCAAAAAGTCGATGGGAAGAAAAAACCGTTCGCTGGTTAGAGAAAGCGCCAGAACGCAAGCAATCATTCACCACCCTCTCTGGCATTGAAGTGGAACGCTTATACACCGAACACGAAGCACGGGAAGAATGGCCCGGTGAATTCCCTTATACGCGCGGGATACACCCGACCATGTACCGCAGTCGCCTTTGGACGATGCGCCAGTACGCCGGGTTCGGATCAGCCAAAGAAACAAATGAGCGGTTTCGATATCTGTTGCAACAGGGGCAATCGGGCTTGAGCGTTGCTTTCGATCTTCCGACCCAAATCGGCTATGACTCTGATGATCCCATGGCGATGGGAGAAGTGGGGAAAGTAGGGGTGGCGATCGATTCCCTTCGGGACATGGAACAATTGTTTGCGGGGATTCCCTTGGATCAAGTTAGCACGTCGATGACCATCAATGCCCCTGCAGCGATTTTGTTAGCGATGGTGATTGCCGTTGGCGAAAAGCAAGGCGTTAAGCCGGAGCAGTTACGCGGCACCATTCAAAACGACATCCTCAAAGAGTACATTGCGCGGGGCACCTACATTTTTCCGCCCCAACCGTCGATGCGCTTGATCACTGACATTTTTCAGTATTGTGCGGAACATGTACCCAAGTGGAACACGATCAGCATCAGCGGCTACCACATTCGCGAAGCCGGATCCACCGCCGTGCAAGAAGTCGCTTTCACTTTGGCCAACGGCATTCAATATGTGGAAGCGGCCTTGGAGGCGGGCTTGGAAGTAGACCAATTTGCGCCGCGACTCTCTTTTTTCTTCAACGCGCACAACCACTTTTTTGAAGAAATCGCCAAATTCCGCGCCGCAAGAAGGTTATGGGCTAAAATCATGAAACATCGTTTCCATGCGTCGAACGAGCGCTCGTTACAGCTTCGGTTCCATACCCAGACGGGTGGGTCGACATTGACTGCGCAACAGCCGGACAACAACATTGTGCGGGTCACCCTGCAAGCGTTGGCGGCAGTGCTTGGGGGAACGCAGAGCTTGCACACCAACGCCAGGGATGAAGCTTTGGCCTTGCCCACGGAAGAGTCGGCGCGAATCGCCCTGCGCACGCAACAGATTATCGCTTACGAAAGCGGCGTGGCCGACACAGTGGACCCGTTGGGCGGTTCCCACTACATCGAGACGCTGACAGACCAGATCGAGCAAGAGGCAGAAGCGCTGATCAAGCGGATTGATGAGTTAGGGGGAGCGGTGCATGCTGTGGAGCAAGGGTTTATGCAACGGGAAATTCGCCGGGTAGCGCTGGAAACACAACGGAAAATCGAGCGCGGTGAAGAAGTGGTGGTGGGGGTGAACAAGTTCACCTTGGAGAATGAAACGCAACCGCCACTTCTGCGGGTCAACCCGGCCTTTGCCAAAGAACAGATCGCGGCGTTGAAAGAATTGCGGGCGACGCGCGATCAAGAAGCGGTGAACCAGGCGTTGGCGCGGCTTAAACAGGCTGCGGCGGGAACGGAAAATGTGATGCCTAGCATACTGGAGGCAGTCAAAGCGTATGCCACAGTGGGTGAAATCTGCAACACATTGAGAGCGGTGTTTGGTGAATATAAACCAGTCTAGGAGGAAATGGACATGAATCGACCAATTCGCGTACTCATAGCCAAGCCTGGTTTAGACGGGCATGATCGCGGGGCGCTAATCATCGCCCAAGCTTTGCGGGATGAAGGGATGGAAGTGATTTACACCGGTTTGCGACAGACTCCGGCGCAAATTGTCGCCACCGCGATTCAAGAAGATGTGGATGTGATCGGATTATCTTGTTTGTCTGGAGCCCATAATGAACTGTTTCCCGAAGTGGTGCGGTTGCTCAGGGAACAACAGGCCGACGACATAGTGGTTGTCGGGGGCGGAGTCATTCCACAAGAAGATATTGCGTACCTGAAAGAGCAAGGTGTGGCCGAAGTGTTTACATCCGGCACGACAACGACAGAAACAGCTGAATTCATCCGGCGAGTGGTCAAGGAAAAGGGGGTTCAGGCATGAAGTGCCCCCCTCAAAAAATCAGTCATATCGGCATTGCGGTTTGGGATTTGAAGAAGGCTTGCGCCTGGTACCAAGAAGTACTGGGATTAACTTTGGAAGGCATGGAGGAGGTGGAAAGTGAACAGGTGCGGGTCGGTTTCTTGCGCATCGGGGAAAGCCGGATTGAACTGCTTGAGCCGATGTCCAAAGAGAGTGCTATCCACAAATATCTGGTGCGGTACGGCGAGGGAATCCATCATGTCGCCCTTGAAGTGAGTGACATCAAAACCAGGTTGCGGGAAGTGGCTGAGCGGGGGGTTCGCCTGATCAATGAAGAGCCCAAACCCGGTGCGCACCAGATGAATATCGCTTTTCTTCATCCAAAATCAACGGGCGGCGTATTACTAGAATTGTGCGAAGCGCGGGAAAACGCAGAATGAGGATGTGACATCAATGGATATGTACAAGAAAATTGAAGAGATGGAAGCCAAACGGAGCAAAGTGGAGCTAGGCGGAGGAGAACTGCGGATCCGGTCGCAACACAAGCGCGGGAAACTGACGGCCCGGGAACGGCTCGACCTTTTGCTGGACGAGGGCTCATTTGTTGAATTAAATGCGTTTGTGGAACACCGCGCCACGCACTTTGGCATGGAGCACACGGAAGCTCCCGGTGAAGGGGTGGTGACGGGCTACGGAAAGATCCACGGCCGGCTCGTGTATGTATTTGCCCAGGATTTCACCGTGTTTGGTGGGGCGCTGGGGGAAATGCATGCCTTGAAAATTGCCAAAGTGATGGATTTGGCGGCGAAAAACGGAGCACCGATCATCGGCCTGAACGACTCGGGAGGAGCACGCATCCAAGAAGGAGTCGTATCGTTGGATGGTTATGGCCATATCTTCTATCGCAACTCGATTTATTCTGGCGTGATTCCGCAGATATCGGTGATCTTGGGGCCATGTGCGGGTGGTGCAGTCTATTCCCCCGCGATCACCGACTTCGTGTTTATGGTAGAGGATACAAGTCAGATGTTTATCACCGGTCCCAAGGTGATCGAGGCTGTCACCAAGGAGAAGATCACGGCGGAGGAATTGGGTGGAGCAAAAATGCACGCTACTATGAGCGGCAATGTTCATTTCACCGCGCCTACGGAAACGGAAGTGTTGGAGGAGGTGCGGCGGCTGTGTACTTATCTGCCACAGAGCAACCGGGAAAATCCACCCCGTCGGGAGTGGGAGGAGCAAGGAGATGACTGGGTAGAAGCGCTGGCCGATAAGGTGCCGGTGGAAGGAACGCGCGTTTATGATGTGCGGGAAGTGATTCAAGCGGTGGTGGATCAAGGAGATTTTATGGAAGTGCATCGTCATTTCGCCCGTAACATCGTCGTCGGTTTTGGTCGGATCGCGGGACGCACCGTGGGCCTTGTTGCCAATCAGCCGAAAGTGATGGCGGGAAGTTTGGATATTGATTCGTCGGATAAGCTGAGCCGCTTTATCCGTTTTTGCGATTGCTTCAACATCCCGTTGATCACGTTTGTCGACGTCACTGGCTTTTTCCCAGGCGTAAATCAGGAGCACCATGGCATCATCCGGCACGGCGCCAAGATCTTGTACGCATATTCGGAGGCGACTGTACCCAAGATTACAGTGATCCTGCGCAAAGCATTTGGCGGCGCTTATGTGGCGCTGAACAGTAAAGCGATTGGGGCTGATCTGGTGTACGCCTGGCCCTGCGCCGAAATTGCGGTGATGGGCGCGGAAGGCGCGGCCAATATCATCTTCCAACGTGAGATTGCGGACAGTGAACAGCCGGAAGAGACCAGACAGCGGCGGATCGCGGAATATCGCGAAAAGTTTTCCAACCCCTATGTGGCCGCGGCGCATGGCATGGTGGATGATGTGATCGATCCGCGCGCCACCAGACAAAAACTGATCAGCGCTCTGGAAATGCTGGAACAGAAACAGGAAAGCCGTCCAGCTAAAAAGCATGGAAACATCCCTTTGTGATAGGGATGAGAAGCACTGGCGAGGCCGTCTCTGGCCCCGGTGCTTTTTCTATTGTATGTGAATAAAAAAAATTAAATTGGACATAATAGGGGCAAAGCCAGTTTTCCCATGATGTGGCAATCTTCTAACTACCGGAGTGGAGGAAAATAGCACTAGGGTGTGTCTGGCATATCAAGTTGGTAGGGAAGAAGCGGCGGAAAAACCTTTTCTCGAGGAGCGCCTCGTCACGCGTGAAGCGAATGAGAAAATGGTTTTGGAGCCGCTGGCCTATGCATCAGACACGCTCTAGAAAATTGTTTCATTTAAATATAGAATGAGTAATGAGGAGTTGCTGAAAAATTTCGGATTACAAAGCGAACAACTGGCAAAAAAATGGCAAATTTTATAGCTTTGTACAGGCTTTTTTCGCCAAACCGCTGTCAATAACCAAAGATCCACGTTTTTTGCCTGATTTTAGGTCTTTGGTTGCCAACAAGTTGAATTGAGTCATGGTAAAATAGGTAGTAATTTTATCGGGTGATTGGAGGAGTAACGCGTGGTAGACCAACAGCGTTTAATCGATGAATTTATAGAATTAGTAAAAACGGATAGTGAGACAGGTGAGGAAAGAGCCATTTGTGACCTTCTGACCCAAAAACTGACGGAGTTGGGGTTAGATGTGGTTGAGGATGGCTCTGCTCAATTGACGGGGCATGGCGCGGGCAATTTGGTGGCGACACTGAAAGGAACGGTTCCGGGGGCACCTAAGATCTATTTTACCTGCCATATGGACACCGTCGCTCCGGGCAAAGGGATCAAGCCGCAAATCAACGGCGATGTGATCGAATCCGACGGCACCACCATCCTTGGTGCGGATGATAAAGCCGGCTTGGCAGCACTGTTGGAGGGAATCCGCCTGTTGAAAGAAAAAGGGCTTCCTCACGGACAAATCCAATTGCTCATCACTGCCGGGGAAGAATCTGGTTTGATTGGGTCTCGCCATCTGGATATGTCTCTGGTAGACGCCGATTTCGGGTTTGCCATGGATTCCGATGGAGAGGTGGGCGAAATCATCACGTCGGCTCCGTCGCAAGTAAAAGTGCTAGCAACCATTTATGGCAAAGCGGCGCATGCAGGTGTGAACCCTGAAGATGGGATTAGCGCCATCCAAGTAGCCAGTCGGGCCATCTCCAAAATGCGCTTGGGCCGGATTGACGAAGAGACGACGGCCAACATCGGTCGCTTCCAAGGAGGCACTGCATCCAATGTGATTCCGGAGCGGGTCGAAATCTTAGCTGAAGCGCGTAGCCGCAATCCGGAGAAATTGCGCCGGCAAGTGGACAGCATGGTACAAGCATTTCATGAAGCGGCTGAGGAATTCAACGCCAAAGCCGAAGTGGAAACACGTACCTTGTACCCTTCATTCCACTTTTCCGAAGAGGATCTGGTGGTGCAAAAAGCCAAAGAAGCGGTTATGCGCATTGGCCGCACGCCCCGCATTGGCGCCAGCGGTGGGGGGAGCGATGCTAACGTGATCGCCGGGCACGGCATTCCCACAGTGAATTTGGGCATCGGTTATCAGAACATCCACACCACCAGTGAACGGATGCCGATCAAAGAGTTGGTGAAAGCGGCGGAGTTGGTGGTAGCTCTGATCGAAGAATCGGCGAAGGTAGGGGTGGCCGCTACGGGTAGCGGTTCTTTGGGGAAATAGGTTGTTAGCCCGTTTTTGACGCAATCATTATTCTGGATGGTTGGGTTGAAAAATATTCCCTGTTTGTTGAAAAAATGAAGTAACCATCGAATGGCCAATCCCAGTCATGTGAACAAAAAACGGTCTCCCGTCGGAGGCCGTTTGCTTTTCATAAATTGTATTTTGCCAATCCATCATCGCTGTCCATGCGGGCTAATTTTTCCAAGACCCGGCGTTTGCGGTAGAGCATTTGTCCTGCTTCCGCCACTTCATCGATGGTGGAACGGTTGATGTAGGCGCCGAAGATGATTCCTACGACGGGAACGAGCTGGAACAGTTTTTTCCAGCCATAGTTGTCCCGGTAAGTAAAGATCACTTCGCGCCACCCCTCCAATTTGGAGATGGATTCGCCAACTTGTGCTGTTTCGGCCGCCGCTAGTTCTTTGATGATCGCTTGCTTGCCGACGAAGTCACTGGAAGCGAATTGCAGGCATTTGACGATGAAAATGCGCTCATGTTTGTCCTTGGGATTGTAGCCGTAACTTAGCGCCATCTCTTGCAGAACCTTCAGTGAAAGGCCCAAGAGGGCGGGGATGTCAATAGCTAGGGTGAATACTCCGCCAAAGCCCGTTGTCGCTCCTTGCATGGTGGCGAATTGCTTGCGTGATTCTTTCAATTCCTCCGCCACTTTATCCATCGTGTGAAGCGGAAGAGCTGGCACTTTGTCCAATGCGAGGTAATCGGGACGAAGTTGGGCTTCTTTGGCCAGTTGAGTGATAATTTCTTTATCGCTGATCAAATACTGCCCGCCTGTTTGGATGTAGCCCCCCAATTCATCGAGAATTTTGCCTAGCCATTCATGCACGATGTTGGGAGTGATGCGGTCGAGCAGGGCGAAAGGGATTCTGCCTAATTTTTCCCAAAACCACAAATCCTTTTGATCTTGTTCCCATTTTTCTATTTCTTTTAATGCTTCCAATAGCATTTCCCGGTTTTCCATAATGGTTCCATCCCTCATTCACTAATGCTTAGTTACCGTCGGAAAGACTCTTTGTTGCCACCGACCACATTGAGTGCGGCTTGGTAGGCCGCGATGATCTGGTCCAATTGGGCTCGCTCCGTAGGGGTGAGGCGTGTCCGGTTCTGTGCCAGGTAAGTTTGCAAGCTGTCGAACCGTTGGGTGAGGTGATCACATTCCAACTTGATCAGCCCTACTACTGGGGAAGGCTCCTGATCACTAACCTCAGTGTGTGTCGGGAGCGGTTCATAGCGTTTGATTTTCACCATGGTGCGATAATGCAATCCGTCTTTTCCTTTGAGTTGCCCCAAATGGGTCAATTCGATGAAATCGCGGTCTGCCAACCGAACTAAGGCACGCCGGATGGTTGACCGCGTCAGGTCGAGGTATTTTTCCAATTGCCGGTAGGAAATGATGCAAGCCCCTTTGGGAATGAGAACTTGGTACTCTGGATGGATCATTTCCTCCGGAGCCGCCAACCGGACCAGTTCAAAATAGGTTTGCCTCTCACGTGGGGTGAGTTGGTCCAGCTTGGCCTGATAAGGCTGAACTTTCATGTTGTCACTCCCTTGATGTCATAAGCCGAATGGTTCGTAGAGGTGTCGATTTGGCGCAATGTGGGTTGCATCATCATTTTAACCCAGCGCGGGCGCTGGAGGAAGTGCTGGGTCAGATGAAGGATTGTAAGGATTTGCATCGCTTAAATTATTTTGTATTGACATTTCAATTCGATTAATTCATAATACTATTTGTACATAAAAGAAGACTTTGTCTAGCCGTTTGCACGGTGATACGCTGTGCAGGACATGATGGAAAACATTCATCACCCGGCTCCGCGTTACTTAGTCAGCCCTAGTGCACCCCTTAGTGCGTTAGGTTCTGCCTAAGCAGGCGTAGCCGGACCTAACGACTAAGGGGGTGCACTAGGGCTTATTCAGTGCGAACCCAGATCCGAAGACTGTTAGTAGACAAAGTGATTCATGCCTGACTCGGGGATCCGGGTCGGGCATTCTTTTTACTTAAGGAGGATGGGGAATGGCTGACCAGGAGAAAAAGAGTTTGATGTTAGCCCAAGCAGAGCGAGAATTTGCAACCCATGACACTTGGTGGGAAAAAGAAGAACCCAAGGCCCCGCTGCCCGCGAGAATCCAAGCGATGCTGAACCGGAATGATCCGGCGGTGATTGATGAACTGCTTAAGTTCGCTTTTCTGTTGAATGGGGAGGTGCAAGTTTGGGATTACAACAAAGGAAGTTGGCAAAAGCTCAGTTTGCCGGAAGAAGATATCGCACAGCTTGATCCGCAAGACGGCTCGTGGCTGTGGACGTTGTACGTATCTGGGCATCCCCTGGCACGGAAAGCGGTGCGCAAACTATTGAGTTATCAGTCCGATATCTATGATCTGCAACGTCGATTTTTTGAATTTCAGAGACATATGATCTCCAGCAAATTGCAGGTGAAATGGCGTGGGGGTAGACGGAATGCGCTCATACCATTTGATGCTGTGTATTTCCGCTATGTAAAAGCGATCTTCAAGCTTGCAGAGAAAAAGGGAGACGCCGAAACGTGGGCGATCCTCGCTCATCGCTTTGACCTGGAGCGAAAAGGGAACAAGCGGCTTCGAACCGCCGCTGGACAAGAAGTGGAGGTTTACTCCGACAAAACGCATTATTACTTGCGGCGCCGCTGTTGGCGTTATTTGCGGGAACTGGGGAAAGCGGGGAATCCGGCGTACATCCGCTTTGCCGTGGAAGCGTTGTTGCAATATGAAGACCAAGATGCGAGGTACGTGTCAAAATACGAAAACGGTAAGTGGTTGTACGGCAGAAGGTACAATCATCTTTGGCTGTTCAACCATCTGCTGTTTCACCGCAGCCAAACGTTTAAGCCGAAGCGGTTGCAGTGGGAGGGTGTGTTTGTGCCGATCGACGGGCTCGATCGCAGGGAAGAAGCGTTTCCCGACCTATGGGATCAACACGCGGACGAATTGTGGCGGTTATTCACAAAAGCCTCGTCAGGCACAGTGATCAGCTTTGCTTGGACTGCGCTCCGGCATGGAAATCGGGATTATCTGAATCGGGTGCCGCGTGAAAAATGGATGAATCTTTTGGATGATGAGCATGACAAACGCAGCAAAGCCGCACTGGCATGGATATTGGAGAACTATATCTTGGCGGGCAACGGCAAGGCGGATCTTACCTTGCTGGAGGAACTGCTGTTCCATATAGATCAAACGGTGCGTGATAAAGCGGCCGAATGGTTCGGGAAGAATGCACAGAAACTGCCCCGCGAGTTTAACCTGAAAATCACCCGGCGGATCATCGACATCATTAAAGATGGAAGCGATTATTGGCGGGCCACGGGTTGTATCGATTTGTTGCGGAGCCATTGTCGGCCCTATGTGAGTGAATTTGCGAACATGGCATTGATCAAGCAATTGCAAGACAGCGGTAGCCGTTGGTCTTACATGTATAGAATGAAGGAAGATTTGTTGGCGCTGTTGTTGGAAGAATTGGATGTGGAACAACAGGGGGTCACAGGTGTCGAGTTGCTCCCGTTCCTCTCTTCAGCCAATAATGAAGTGCAACAGCAAACAGAGGCGCTGTTTGAGAAGTATTTCGAAAAACTGAAGCTGGATTTGGATTTTTTGCTCGCCTTGATCAAAACACCGAACAGCCGAGTGCAAGCGTTTACTACTCGCTTTTTGTCGGATCGTTTGCTTTGGGTCGTACCTTTTTATCCTGCTCTTTTGCCTCGCTTGTGGGAAATGATGCTGGATGAAAATGAAAATGCGCTGGTGCGTAATTATATCCGTGACGTGTTGCTAGGGAAATTGTTCTTTGAGGAATTACGGGAGACCCCAATCAGCCAAGTGCTTGCTTTGTTACAGCATCAAGAGCATGCTATGCAGGCTTTCGGTGCGCAACTGCTGGCTCTGATTGAACCGAAACCGCACGATTTCACATTGCAACAACTGGTCGATCTCGCACATCGCCCCTTGGCAGAGATTCGTGCAGCAGCGCGGCATATGTTGGAAAAATTGCGTTTGATTTGGTCTCCCGATTTGTTGGTCAATGTGATGGAGACCGATTGGGATGACACACGGGAATGGGCAATGCGTATCGTGACTGCTCTTCCCACTGACGAACAGACCCCGGAATTGATTTACGGCCTGTTGGATACCGCCCGCCGGGATATTCGCGCTTTGGCCATGGAGTTGATTGACCGCCATCTGACACGTCTCGACTTGACGGAACTGATGATGCGGGCCAGTGAAAGTCCGTATCTGGAGGTTCAGGAGTTCGCCTTAGCTCTTGGTGACCAGCTGACATGGACGGCTCAACGCATGACTGAGTTAGAGTTGTTTTTTCGGACTGTGTTTTTCCGTGTGCATCAGGGACGGCGTGCCAAAAACATGGCTTTCGCGCTGTTGGAGAGACTGGCATTGGAGAAACAGGAATGTGCAGAAGCGATGGTGCCTCTGTTGAATGACATGGTGCGCAATTTCGGGCGGCAGGATTTTGAACGGATCGTTCATCTGCTCACACAAATCCAAATGCGCTATCCACACATTCAGACACCGTTGACGTTGGAATAATTCACAGCAAGGAGGAGAACGCATGCAATTTCAACAGACCTATGCCAAAGCAAGCAACATCAGTCATGTAGGCGGTCGTACACTGGTTGACTTTGCCCCGGATCTGGGTCGAGAGCCTACGTTTTTCCAAGGCCGAATCAAAGATCCCATCCGCTACCGCGACGCCATGATTGCGCTGCGCGATGTCGTTGTTTCAGATTTGAATGTAAAACCGAAGGATCATCGAGCTTATCAAGAGTGGGTGCAACAACAGTATGTGTTGGACCTGATCGACACGATGGGTACAGAGTCGGGTGAAGCGGCGCGGATGCTGCTTATCCGTCAACGCATACAAGAATTGGATCGCATGCGCGCTAAACGCATGGGCCCTTATTACAAAGCGCGGGCCCGGTATTTCAATTGGTTGTACCATAACGATCCTGACGCTTGGTTTGTCCTCGATCCCGTCATCACCGTCGCGCCTGACCAAGTTTTCTTTGAAGCCTTTTCGTTGGACGAGTCTTCCTACGGACGGTTGGCGGTTCATTCCGAACTGTTTGACGATGTGAAGGATTTCGCCTATGGCACGACCAACATTGATTTTTCGGATGCGTTGCTCAATGAAATTCAACGCATCCGCTCATACCGTCCCACTGAATTTCAAGTGGATCCATCGGGCTTTGAAGTGGCGACGGAAGGACGGGAAGTGTACAAAGAGAAGAAAATCGATGTGCCTGTCAGCTGGATTCGCGGTTTTCTCCAAGTTCAATCAGCAATGACGATGCCGGCGGTCACCTTCGATGTGAAGCCGATCGATCTGTACAATCTCTGCACCTTTTTACGCCGGCACAAAGAACGGCACAGCCCGCGTTCGCTCAAGTTTCTGCTCAAGCCGGGTCAACCGGTGCAAGTGGTCATCGAACCGTGGAACGAAGTGATGACGTTTAGTGATTCCGTCTATCTGGGAGACACCAAGCAAGAGATTCGCACTTGGGGGCGCCGCCGCCTCTTCTTATTGGAACGGTTGCTGCCGCTGTCCCGCAAGATCACCGTCAACCTGTTGGGCACGGGATTGCCTAGTTTTTATGTGGCTGACTTGGGCAATCTCAGTTTCACATTGGGCTTGTCTGGTTGGACCCGCAACGACTGGGCCGGTGCCGGCAACTTCGATTTGCTGATCGGCAGTTCGGCGCAGGTGACGCCTGAAGAGAGCAAACAAGTTTTTTCCAAGATGAAATGGAAAAAGACGGCGACAGCGGAATCATTGGCAGAGTGGACCGGTTTGCCGGTGCCTACGGTACAAGCGGCATTGCGCCAGCTGTGTAGTGCCGGCAGGGTGATGTTCGATTTGGAGATCGGCCGTTACCGCCTGCGTGAATTGACGCGCGACCCCTTGCCAGTGGATCAGTTGCGGTACGCTAATCCGCGTGA
Organism: Laceyella tengchongensis; assembly: GCF_900182735.1. NCBI lineage: Bacteria > Bacillati > Bacillota > Bacilli > Caryophanales > Thermoactinomycetaceae > Laceyella > Laceyella tengchongensis. Next base: position 169,799 of record NZ_FXTU01000006.1, read on the forward strand.
GGAAAAAGCGAAGAAATTGGTGCAACAGGGACATGTGAGCCTCTCCCGCAAAGAAGCGTCGGCCAGCGGCGTAACGCTCTATGGTAGTGTCCGGACGAGCAACCGGTCGGTGGAGCCCCAAGTGGTCCTCGATCATGACGGGCGGATCGAGCAAGGCGAATGCACGTGTTATTTCTACAAACAGAACAAGCTGATGCAAGGGCCGTGCGAGCACATGATGGCGCTTGTGGCCATAGCCCGCGACTGAGCAAGGAGGAGGGAGATCGGATGTCGGAGGAAAAACGTCCCTTAACCAGGGAAGAGTGGATTCAAAAAGTGAGTGCAAATGGGCGGGAAGCGACCATTCGCGAAGAGATGATCCGCATGGGTTTCTGGAGCAACGATTCATTGACAGAGGAAGAGAAGAAGCAACAGCAAGCCGAGGATGAGGAGCGCGCCCGCTTAGCGGCGGAATTGCGGCGGTTGCAGTCCAAAGGCATGAGCATGCCAAAGGTGCAGCAACTGTTACAAGAAGTGCGCCAAAAACGGATTGAAGCCAGCAGAAAGAGGCGAGAGGAACAAAAGGCAGAGCGAGAACAGAAGCGCCGCGAGGCCAAAGTAGCGTGGGAACAGCACCGCGCTCGCCATGTTGTGTATGCAGGAGAAGGGGTTTCAGGCGGATTGGAAAACAAGGAAACCCAGACGGAAATGTTGCGCCAAGCTGGGTTGCCCATCGTGACCACCGCGGAAGAGTTAGCGGAGGCGATAGGAATCTCGGTAAGCAAGCTCAAATGGCTTACATACCATCGCAACACGGCGACACTGTCCCATTATTTCCGATTCACCATCCCCAAACAAAATGGGGAAGAAAGGGAAATTTCCGCTCCCAAACAAACGCTCAGGCAAGCACAGGCTTGGATTAAGACCCATCTTCTCGACCGCCTGCCGGTACACTCTGCGGCGCAAGGGTTTGTGCCGGGGAAAAGCATTGTGGACAACGCGAAACAGCATGTCGGCCAAGCGGCGGTAATGAAGATGGATTTGCGAGATTTTTTTCCCAGCATTCATTTTTATCGGGTTCGAGGCTTGTTTCAATCATTTGGGTATAGTGAGATGATCAGTACGTTGTTGGCGCTCCTGTGTACCGAACCGCCGCGCCGCGCCGTCACGCTTGGAGGCCGTGTGTACCACGTGGCGATCGGGGAACGCCAGCTTCCACAAGGGGCCTGCACCAGCCCGGCCATAACGAATCTTTTGTGCCGTCGCTTGGATGAGCGTTTGTCAGGGTTAGCACAAAAGTATGGCTTTCAATATTCGCGCTATGCTGATGACATGACTTTCTCTTGTTCAGAGGCTGGAATCGGCCAAATTGGCGCCGTCATAAACCAAGTGCGTCGGATTGTGGCGTTTGAAGGATTCACCGTCAATGAAGATAAAACGAGAGTGTTGAAGCGGACCAATCGGCAGACAGTGACGGGCATTGTAGTTAACGAGAAGATCAATGTCAACCGCCGAGAATGGAAACAGTTTCGGGCGTTGTTGCACAATGTTGAAAAAAACGGACTAGAAGCGGAAAATCGCGCAGGCCATCCGCATTATTGGGATTACATCAAAGGGTACGCCAACTTTGTACGTATGGTGCGCCCCGATTTAGAAGAGAAGCTGATTCGGCAGTTGCGAGCCATTGCGGTAAAACATCGCTTGTCTCTGCCTGGATGGGCTAGAAAAACGGTTCAATCATAAAGGCATCAGGGCCGAGCCGATCAAGGCTCGGCCTTTGTGCGTTGATTGGGCAAGAGTCGATGTATGGGCTTCTCTTTCCGCAGTGGACGGGACAAGCGCTGTTTTCGTTCGATGAGCTGTTTTACGGTTAGAGGATGGTTAGTCAATTGGCGTAGATAGGCACGCACTTGCCAGCCTTTGCCGCTCACGCAGAAACTTGATTGTCGCCAGGTGCATTTCATCTGGATCACCACCGGAGATTATTTGTCTTAACCAGCATTGACACATCATCTTATCCATATGCGTAAACGGCTGTCTCCATTTGTACGAGAATGGTCGGTTTGGGGATGGATGTGAGTTATAATAAGGAATAGATTGAGACAGGAGTGACAACGATGCGAAATTTTGAAGAAAAAACGATTGCGAGTCAAACGATATATACGGGCAAAGTGGTTCAGTTGCAAGTGGATGACGTTCAATTGCCCGATGGCCGCGCTGCCAAACGCGAAATCGTGAAACACCCAGGTGCCGTCGCCGTTCTGGCTATTACGGATGAGGGGAAAATGGTGCTGGTGCGGCAATTCAGAAAGCCGTTGGAAAAGACGATCCTAGAAATCCCGGCGGGTAAATTGGAAGCGGGAGAGGACCCCGGGGATTGCGCGGCACGAGAGCTGGAAGAAGAAACGGGTTACCGGGCCACGGGCTTGACGCATGTGGTTTCCTTTTACACCTCTCCCGGATTTTCAGATGAATGTTTGCACATTTATCAAGCTGAGGGTTTAACAAAAGGGGAAGTGAACCCCGATGAGGATGAATTTGTGGAATTGGTTGAATGCACGCTGGATGAGTGTCTAGAGCGAATTCAAAGTGGCGACATCATGGACGCCAAAACGGTGGCCGCAGTCTACTTATGGCAAGCCCGGGTGTCGAGCGGGAGATGAAGTTGCAAGAGATTTTCGCCGACTTGCATATCCATATTGGCAGAACCCAGGGCAATCTCCCTGTAAAAATCACAGCGGCGAAAAACATGACGTTTGAGGCGATCATAAAGGAAGCGTTTCACCGCAAAGGCATTCAGCTGATCGGAATCATCGACGCCCAGTCCCCTCCAGTACAGGAAGAGATTCAGGCAGGATTGGACAAGGGGCTTTACCGCGAACATCCGGAGGGTGGCATCACGTATGGGGGGACGACTTGCGTGTTGGGGGCAGAGATCGAGCTTAAGGAGGGGGCCGGTGCGTTTCACGTCTTAGTGTACCTGCCGGGCTTGGAACAGATGCGAGAACTTACCGCCTGGTTGGAGCGCTATATGAAAAACGTCCAGTTAAGCACGCAACGGTTGCGGCAATCGGCCCTGGCCCTGCAAGAAAAAGTATGGGAGTGGGGTGGTTTGTTTATTCCAGCCCATGTATTCACCCCATTTAAAAGTGTTTACGGCAATGCCGCACCCCGCATGGAGCAATTGTTGGACATGAAGAAGGTATCGGCAGTGGAACTCGGGTTGAGCTCTGACTCGGTTTTGGCAGATCAACTATCCGAGTTGGCACCGTTTACATTTGTCACCAATTCGGACGCTCACTCTCTACCCAAAATCGGTCGCGAATACAATCAATTGCTGGTGCGAGATGCTAGTTTTCAAGAATTGAAACGGGCGCTCGCCAGAGAGGGTGGCAGGCGCGTCCAAGCTAATTACGGCTTAAACCCCAAGCTGGGAAAATACTATCAAACCCGTTGCTTGAATTGTGACGAATTGTGGCCGTCAAGCCAAATCGCCTGTTGCCCACACTGCAGTAGCCCGAAAAAGGTGAAAGGCGTGAAGGACAGGATCGAGGAGATCGCCGATCAACCAAGTAGCCACCCGACACACCGTCCCCCATATATTTATCAAGTGCCGCTTGAATTCATCCCCAAACTGGGCCCCAAAACCCTGGACAAATTATTGCAGGCATTTGGAACGGAGATGAACGTGCTTCATCATGCGGAGTTGGAAGAAATCCGCCAAGTAGCCGGCGCGGCTATCGCCCATTACATCCAATTGGCGCGCGAGCAGCGGTTGGCATTGTCCGAAGGGGGCGGCGGCGTTTATGGCAAAGTTGATCCATTACAAAAAAGCTAACCGATGTGGTTAGCTTTTTCCTTACTCTCTGGCTCCGTGTTTGCGCAAGATGGATTCCGCTTCCTGCACCCGGTCTTCCGAGGTTGCAAACACAGTGACTGACACATCCTCAAGTGAAGATAGGGGTTGGCCACCGGACAGTCCGCTGGCGTCGGGATGGGCGGCCTGCATAACGCTCTTGTCGGGATCGAGACGGGGACTACCCAGCGTGCTCTCAGCCAATGACATCCGTGGGTTTTCGAACGGATTACTATGCGTGGCGTCTCCGTCGGCGTCTTTTCCGCCGCCCAAGGGAGAAAAACGGCTCACATCAACTTCAAAGCCGGCCTGTCGTAGCTCTGCAGCGGCTTTCTGTGCGGCATCAATCGTTTGGAAATATCCGAATATCGCTCTTTCTGCCATTGTTATCCTCCTTTCCCCCTTAATGTCGGCCAGTTGTAAAGGAGTTATTCTGAAAGGAAGCGGGGCAGAAAAAGAGGGGGGGATTGCTTCCGTCATCTATGCTAGGCTGCTGTGATATGATAAATTGATGGTAATGCGACACTGGAAAGAGAACGGATAATGGAACAATCATCAACGAATCGCACCCGTGGATGTACACCTTTCGTTTGTGTAGGATCATCCATCGCTGTTGCTACCCTGTCGCAACACAGGTGATGAGACTGGGAAACGCCTAGTTGTGGCGAGGCATCGCAATGGAGGCGATCGGGTGATACACCGGTGGATCAACGTTTTAGCAACGTGTTTTTTTGTGCGCCACGCATGAGTGTGATGATAAGCCGTGTGAGTTTGGGATGATAGTTGGGGTGACGCCTGCATCGGGCTTATCTGCTAGTCCGTGAAAGGTTATAATAATTTCAGATAAATATAATATTTGGAGATGGCTGGATTTTATAGGCAAGGGCGGGTTGCTTCGACTTTTTGCTAGGGTGTGTCTGATGAATAGGCCAGCGGCTCCAAAACCATTTTCTCATTCGCTTCACGCTTGGCGAGGCGCTCATCGAGAAAAGGTTTTTCCACCGCTTCTTCCCTACCAACTTGATTCACCAGACACGCCCTAGATGGACAAGGCTTGAAATGTGTGGGTGCGCCCTGAGAGCCATCCCTGCCAAATGGGACACCAGGCCGCACCCACCATTCCTCCCCCGGTCAAAGGGGGCCGAGGCATCTTGGAGGAGGCGTATGGGATGAATGTGAGTCCACTCATCTGGTCAGGGAAAGTGTTGACGAATCTCATGACCTTATTAATTGTGTTCATCATTGGCTTAATTGCGATCAAATCATTAATCTTCCTGTTGAGACGCAAGCGAATCGGGTATCTATTAGCTGGGTTCAAAGCGATTTGGGTATTGTTTGGCTTCAGTTATTTTTTGTTCATCGGCTTTTATGTGTTTCAAAACATGCTTACCTCGGAGACATCTGAAGATTGGTTGCGCAATGCGGTGATCACCTTTGTGATTTTGTTGGTCGGAATTATGTGCTGGCTGGGGCCCGTGCGGGGAATTTTGGGATTGAGCGTGCAAAAGGCGCATGTGCGGACCGAGCAAAGCAATGCTTCGGCCGATGGTTGGGTGGTGGAAAGCTGGCTAGGCGAGGGATCAGGCTTCCACTTGTATGCGGTCGGAGAGAAAAAAAGAGAATCTAACAAAGAGTGGGGCGGTTGAATTCTTTTCTCAAACTCTAGCTTCATACGGCATACCTCTTCCATTTTAGTCATAGAGTAGTGTGACGGGACTGAAGGAGGCGAAGTCGGATGAAGCAGAAGAACAAGTGGAGACGGTCGATTCAATCGCACATTCAGCAACAACGGTCACCCTATTTGTTTGTCACCGTCTTGTTTATGATGGGGGTGATCTTCGGGGCGGTGATTGTCAATACGCTTGATCCCGCGCAAAAGGACGGGCTGTTGACTTACTTGGGCCATTTTTTTAGGGGATTGGAGCAACACACGATTGCCGAGCCCGAAGTAGCGTTTCAACACGCGTTGGGGGATCATTTGAAAACAATTGGCCTCATGTGGATTTTGGGTCTGTCGGTTATCGGCATTCCCCTTTTGCTGGTGTTCATATTCTTAAAAGGCCTGGTGATCGGATTTACAGTCGGGTTCCTAGTCAACCAACTGGCGTGGGAAGGATTGTGGTTTGCCTTTGTATCAGTGGTGCCGCAAAACTTGCTGATGATTCCAGCGCTCATTATTGTGACAGTGGCGGGGATTCACTTTTCCACCTTGCTCATCAAGAATCGGTTGATCCACTATCGGGGAACCATATACCCACAGTTCGTCTCCTTTTCGCTATTGGTGACGGCCATGGCTGTCGTGATGTTGGTTTCAGCCGCATTAGAAGCTTACCTTTCACCAGTCATGATGAAAGAAGCGATTCCAACAGAACAATTGATGGATCAATCATGGAATTAACGCCAGTTTTAAAATAATTATTATCTAATAGTGTCTTTCATGTGGTTTGACTCTTCTGCGACTCTCCAATATAATGGTGTCAGATAAACAGGGGGGTGTTTTTGTGGAAGACCGGGTGAAACAAATTAAACAGCAATTATCCGCCCATAATTATAAATTAACCCCCCAACGGGAAGCGACGGTCCGTGTGCTACTGGAAAATGAAGAGGATCACTTAAGCGCAGAGGATGTCTACCTGTTGGTGAAGGATAAAGCTCCCGAGATCGGTTTGGCCACGGTTTATCGGACATTGGAGCTATTAAGTGATTTGCAGATCATCCACAAACTCAATTTCGGAGACGGCGTTACGCGGTATGAATTCAGAGCAGAAGGGGCGGAGCATCATCACCATCACCTCATCTGCCTCAATTGTGGCACGGTGGATGAAATTATGGAAGACTTGTTAGGCCCGATCGAGGTGCAAGTTGAGAGAGAATATGATTTTCAGATCATTGATCATCGCTTAACCTTTCACGGGATATGCCACCGATGCAAAGGAAAAGTGACCGACCCCAAAAAATTAGTAGGTTCTAAAGTGACGTGAGATCTTTTTCTTAAAAAGGTCTCATTTTTTTTGTATTGGCATCAATAATTCCTCCGTGAATGGCGCATGAATATGATAGGAGACTTAAGGAGGGATTCGCGAATGAAAGTAGGAGTGCCAACAGAAATCAAAAACAATGAGAACCGTGTCGCCATTACTCCAGCGGGGGTGGATGCGCTGGTGCAGTCCGGCCATGAGGTGCTGATCCAAAGCGGGGCCGGAAATGGGAGCGGTTTCACAGATGATCAGTATGCAGCGCATGGAGCCAAAATCATGGGCAGTGCCAAAGAAGTATGGGAAAACGCTGACATGATCATGAAAGTGAAAGAACCGCAACCGGAGGAGGTTGCTTATTTTCGGGAAAACCTAATTCTTTTCACTTACCTGCATCTCGCACCAGAACCGGAGCTCACCCGGGCGTTAATGGATAAAAAAGTGGCTGCCATCGCTTATGAAACGATTCAATTGGATAACGGTGCGTTGCCGTTGTTGACCCCGATGAGCGAAGTAGCCGGACGGATGTCGGTGCAGATCGGGGCGCAATTTTTGGAGAAGCCCAAAGGGGGCAAAGGGGTTTTGCTCGGCGGCGTCCCCGGGGTACTGCCTGGAGAAGTGGTGATTATCGGTGGTGGCGTCGTAGGTACGAATGCGGCCAAAATCGCTTTGGGGATGGGAGCCAACGTAACCATTCTCGATATTAATGCGGATCGGTTGAGACAACTGGATGATCAATTCCAAGGCCAATTGCGGACGTTGATGTCCAACCGTTACAACTTGGCGGAGGCCGTTGCCAAAGCGGATTTGTTGGTAGGCGCGGTATTGATACCAGGTCGCCGCGCACCGCGGTTGGTGACGGAAGAAATGGTTCGCACTATGCAACCCGGTTCAGTGATTGTGGATGTGGCGATCGACCAAGGAGGGTCCATTGAAACGATCGACCGGGTGACAACTCACAGTGAACCGACATATGTGAAGCACGGAGTAGTTCATTATGCAGTGGCCAATATGCCGGGAGCAGTGCCGAGGACATCGACCATCGCGTTGACCAATGTCACGATTCCGTACGCAGTTCAGATCGCCAACAAAGGATTGACACAAGCACTTGCCGACAACCGTTTTCTGGCACGTGGGGTCAATGTCATCAATGGGCAGGTCACCTACTCTGCCGTCGCCGAAAGCTTGGGTCTTCCGTATGTGCCGCTGGAAGAGGCGATTGGTCAACGCTTGGCATAACTCGCATAACTTGTATCCTTTTCCCATACCCTTATAGCAATACAGGGTAAAGGAAAGATGGATCATGGTTATTTCACTTCGCCGTTTGAAACGATGGAGCCAATTTTTTTTATTGTTTGTGCTGTTCACGTTGCTTTTGTACCAGCTGTTCTCTTTCTTGGTGCCTCTGTTCAAACCGGATTACATGTATAAGGAGCCGAACGGAGGCGCCATCAAGGTGTTTGGGCATCAGCAGGAAACGGCGCGAGTGGCCGAGGCGCCTGCACAAAAAATAAAGGAACGGTTACTTATGTTTTATTGGTTGGGAGAATGATGTGAAACGGCACCGCCTGTCCGTTTCTTTTTTTTCTCCAAATGTAATGAATTTCTTCTTTATGATTTGAGTTAGGGGTATATAATGTAAGATGGGGGGCGACATCACATCAACGGCTTACCGCATGCGTTGCCACAGTAACTTCTCTACCATTCATTCGTCAAAGCATAAGGAGGGCCCGTGCCGCCATAATGGGGCAATGGTGATCTCCTTTCTTTTGTCGTTTTGTGCACATCGTGTGCATCACCAGGGTGTATCGTTATAAGGTGTTGGCTTATCCACTTGATTGGCCAGCCACGGCAAAGTTAACCGATTGATGTTTGTTGCTCTTTAACCCCTCATGACGGGGGGAGAGGTTGTTATTTGGAGGCGATTTCATGAGACGATTTCCGCGTGTGTCCCTGATCGTATTGGACAGCGTTGGCATCGGCGAGATGCCCGATGCGGCTGAATACAATGATGCCGGGGCACATACTTTGGGCCATATAGCCGAATTTAAAAATGGGTTACATATGCCGAACATGCAGAACATGGGGTTGGGAAATATTGAGCCCATCCGCGGCATTGAAGCGGTGAATGAGCCGCGGGCTTATTTCGGTAAAATGAGTGAACTGTCCAAAGGCAAAGACACCACCACAGGACACTGGGAGTTCATGGGGGTGTATACGGATAAACCCTTTAAAACATATCCCGACGGTTTCCCCCGGGAGTTGATTCAAGCGTTTGAAGAGCGGACAGGCCGCAAAGTGCTGGGCAACAAGCCTGCTTCCGGCACCGCAATTATCGATGAATTGGGCGAAGAGCATATGCGCACAGGCGGCTTGATTGTATACACATCGGCAGACAGCGTGTTTCAGATTGCCGCGCACGAAGAGGTTGTGCCGTTGGAAGAGTTGTATCGTTGTTGCGAGATTGCCCGCGAGTTGACCTTGGATGAAAGATTTTCCGTCGTCCGCGTCATCGCGCGTCCGTTCATCGGTTCGCCTGGCCAATTTACCCGCACGGCTAACCGTCGCGATTATTCGGTGAAACCGCCACATCCAACGGTATTGAATGCCTTGAAAGAGGCTGGCCGGGATGTGATCGCCATTGGCAAAATTTCCGACATTTACGCTGGAGAAGGGATTACCCGCGCCATTCACACCAAATCCAATATGGACGGCGTTGATCAGTTGCTGAATGTCATGAAGAAACCGTTCAATGGTTTGGCTTTTGTCAATCTGGTCGACTTTGACGCCAAATTCGGCCATCGTCGCGATCCGGCTGGATATGCTCAAGCGTTGGAAGAGTTTGACTCCCGTTTGCCAGAGGTGCTTGACGCATTGGGTGAAGAGGATCTCCTGATCATCACCGCTGACCATGGAAACGACCCAACTCACCACGGTACAGACCATACCCGGGAGTACACGCCGCTGTTAGTGTACAGCAAATCATTGCCGCAAGTCGGCAAATCACTGGGTGTGCGTGGCACTTTCGCGGACATCGGCGCAACGTTGGCTGAAAACTTTGAAGTGCAACTGCCCACCATCGGCAAAAGCTTTTTAAATGAACTCACATGAGGTGATCCATATGACAACCCGTGCACACATCAGAGAAGCGGCGAAGTACATTCGTGAAAAATGCAAGGCCACTCCCCAGATCGGACTGATTTTGGGATCAGGCTTGGGCGTCTTGGCCGATGAGATTACTGACGCTGCCCACATCCCATACCAAGAGATTCCTCATTTTCCTGTGTCTACGGTTGAAGGGCATGCCGGTGAGTTGATCATCGGCGAGCTGGAAGGGAAATCCGTTTTGGTTATGGCAGGGCGTTTTCATCTGTATGAAGGGCATGCGGTGGAAAAAGTTTCGTTCCCTATTCGCGTCATGAAAGAGTTGGGGATTGAGACCCTGGTAGTGACCAACGCGGCAGGCGGCATCAATGAAAGCTATGAGCCCGGCGACCTCATGCTGATCAAAGACCATATTAACATGATGTTCCGCAATCCGTTGATTGGCCCCAATGATCCGGAATTGGGCGTCCGCTTCCCGGATATGTCCAATGCGTATGACGGCGAATTGCGCGAGCTGGCGCACCGTGTTGCGGGAGAGCAAGGTGTCCAGTTGAAAGAAGGGGTATATGCCGCAGTGCTGGGGCCGTCTTATGAAACGCCGGCGGAGATTCGCATGCTCCGTGTGTTGGGCGGGGACGCAGTGGGCATGTCTACAGTGCCAGAAGTAATCGCGGCCCGTCATGCCGGCATTCGCGTATTGGGGATTTCTTGCATCACCAACATGGCAGCGGGCATCTTGCCGCAACCGCTCAGCCACGATGAAGTGATGGAAACGGCGAATCGAGTGAAAGAAATGTTTATTCGCCTGGTCAAAGGCTTGGTTCGGGAAATCGCATAAGGAGGCGCAAACAGATGAAGCTGAGAGAAAAGATCGAGGCCGCCCAAAAGAAAATCACCGGCTTGACAACTGTCAAACCGGTGATCGGATTAATTCTTGGATCGGGCTTGGGTGATTTGGCCAATGAAATCGAAGACGCGGTGGTTGTGCCGTACAAAGAGATTCCGCACTTTCCGGAATCCACTGTCGAAGGGCATGCCGGCCAATTGGTCATCGGCACATTGGCGGGCAAACCGGTGGTGGCTATGCAAGGGCGCTTCCATTTTTATGAAGGGTATAGCCAACAGGAGGTTGTGTTTCCGGTTTATGTGCTTAAAGCGCTTGGGGTGAAATGCTTGATCGCCACCAATGCGGCTGGGGGGATGAATCCCGCTTTTTTACCGGGCGATCTGATGGTGATCACCGACCATCTTAATTTTACCGGCGCTAATCCACTGATCGGGCCCAATGATGACGAATTGGGGCCGCGTTTCCCTGACATGTCCCAAGCGTACACCCCTGCGCTTCGCGAATTGGCGCACAGGGTGGCCGATAAGCTGGGCACCCGTTTGCAACAAGGCGTCTATGCGGGAGTGAGTGGGCCGACCTATATGACGGCGGCGGAATTGATCATGTTGCGCCGTGTTGGCGGAGATGCGGTTGGGATGTCCACTGTTCCCGAAGTGATCGCTGCTCGGCATGCGGGTTTGGATGTTTTGGGCATTTCTTGCATCACGGACATGGCCGTCGGTGAGGACTTGGGATCAGAGCCGCTCACCCATGAACAAGTGGTGGAAGTGGCCAATCGGACCAAACCGGTGTTCATGAACCTGATTAAAGGCATTGTGCAAGAAATCTGAAGCAAGTGAGGCCGCTATCGACGAAGAGATATGTTGGTTGGGCATGGCATCGCCGCCTTGTACGCGCTGGATGGAGCGCGTACGAGGCTGGCGGTGCCTTTATTTTTTGGCTAAAAGGCGGGACAATGTTGCCCATTCAGTCAAAAGTTGCTCCAACCGTGGAAGAACTTCCGGGCTGATGCGTCCGTGTTCATCGAAATCATTTTTATCTACAATGCATTGTTCGGCGAGGACGAGACCACCCACACCGCGGATGACGAGACGCAAATTGTTCAGCGCGTTGATTCCTCCTTTTCCGCCTCCCGCAGCACAGGCGAGCGCGACTGGTTTCTTTTGGAAATAACTTCCTCCCAAAAAGTCAAGCGCGTTTTTTAGGGCGCCGCTCATGCCGTTATGGTATTCGGGCGTCACGATAAAAAAGCCATCTGCTTGGCTGGCTGATTTTAGCCATGCAGCCACTTCCGGCTGTTGGTACGTTGATTCATCCCCGTCATAAATGGGCAAGGGGCGTTGCTGGAGATCCCATAGTTCTGCACTGGTTCCGGATTGATTTAAGAAAGAGGCCGCCGCCTGCGCGATCCGGAGGGAATTGGACTGTTTGCGAGGACTGCCGCTGATGATTAAGAGATTCATGATTGATCGCTCCTTTTCTGTTTGGTGTCTGAGACTAATATTATGAATCATTAGAAAATGATATTATTATGTTTTGTTGAAGTCAATCCGTTTTATTTCTAAATGGTGTTTTATTTTTGTTTTTTAAAAAAATCCCATTTATTTATCCGCCAAGATCATTCTTACGAACGTGACAATGAAGCATTGAATTATGGATAAATCTTGAAAATAATTAGACTTCATTTATAATGGAAGTGAGTTTCCATTTATTTGGAGAAGGGGGTTCGATATGAAGCGAAACAAGCCGATCATCGCCTTGATAACATCCTTTTGCGTGGCGGCGGCGGTTGCGGGTACACCTCCCAGTAGCTTTGCTTCATCATCAGTAAACCAAAAGGATCTCGCCCGTGCGATTGATTGGTCGACTGTCAATGAGCAAGCTTTGATCGAAGCCCTGAAAAAACGAGGCAAACTGAGGCCAAATGCCACTGCGGTGGAAATAGAAGAAGCGATCAAGGCGTATGTGAGGCGGGGAAGCAACCCGCACAGTGCAACGGATGGGATTGATACATCCAAGCCGTTCGGCAAGCGGGCTTATAAGAACAAAAAAGCTGTGCAAGCCAAAGCGGCCCGCAACATCGCTAAGGCGAAAGAAGGGGACGCGGCAAGCAAGCCAAGCAAACGCAAGCATGTCGACCAAGCGGTGGTAGCGTTGATCGAATTCCCGGATTATTCCCATAATCAACTGCCCGATCCAGGTGATCGCTCTTTTTGGGTAAAGGATTTCAGCTCTGCCCATTATTGGAATTTGCTATTTAACCGTAATGGTTTCAAAATGGATAATGGTAAAAAATATGTGTCTGCTACACAATATTATTTGCAGCAATCGGCAGGTTTTTGGGCCCTGGACGGCAAGGTGACGCCTTGGGTCAAAGCAAAGCATGACGCGGCCTATTATGGCGCACATGATGTTGGCGACGGTTATGAACTCAACGACGTTCGGGCACAAGAATTGGCTAAAGAGACGTTACCGGCTGTGGCCCGGCAAATAGCAGGGAATGAAGACAAATATGATCAGCGCGACCCCTATGACATCGATGGAGATGGTGACGTGATGGAACCCGACGGTTTGTTGGATAATTTGTTCATCGTCCATTCGGGCATGGGAGAGGAAGCCGGGGGTGGGGAGTTGGGAGATGACGCGATTTGGTCCCACCGCTCTGTGATCGGGCCGGAGCCAGTGCCCATCCCGGGCACCAAACTGAAGGCGTTTGATTATATCATCCAGCCTGAAGACGGTGCGACGGGAGTATTCGTCCATGAATATGGCCATAACATCGGCTTGCCTGACGAGTATGATACGGGTTACACCGGTACCGGCTCTCCGGTGGAAGCATGGTCGCTGATGTCTTACGGTAGCTGGACGGGCACAATTCCCGGAACAGAGCCGACTGGGCTCAGCGCATGGTGCAAACTGTTTTTTCATGAATTGTATGGCGGCAATTGGCCTCAACCAACAGTTATTGATATCAATCACTTAAATCACAAGCGAACGTTTCTTCTCTGGGAAGCGGTTGCCAACAGAAAGCGAGGAAAACTACTTAAAATCAACCTCCCTGACCGGCTGGTAGATCCGCCGACGCAACCGCTCGGTTCTAAAGCCTATTTCTCAACCAAAGGCGATATGTTGGACACCCGCATGGTTTCACAAGAAATCGATCTGACCCAAGCGAAGTCGGCGAAGCTTCGTTTCGCTTCCTGGCGCAAGCTTGAGGTGGGATATGATTATCTATATGTCAATGTGTACACAGACGGCGCCGCTCATCCCGTGAGAGTGAAGGCTTATTCCGACACAACCAATGGAGCTTGGGTCAATGATGAAGTCGACTTGAGCGGTTTTGTCGGCAAAAAGGTGAAGGTGGAGTTCCGTTATGTCACCGACATCGCAGTGACCGAAGAAGGTTTTTATGTTGATAATATCGTTGTAGAAGCGGATGGCAAAGCGGTGTTCAGCGATGATGCGGAAGGAGCGCCACTCTTTGTGCTGGAGGGATTTGCATTGTTCGATGGTGCCAAGATCCCTTATGCCCATTATTATTTGGTGGAGTGGCGCACCCATCGGGGAGTGGACCGAGGCCTAGCTCATGTGCGTAGAAACGACAGTCTCCTTTCTTATGATCCGGGGATGCTGGTCTGGTATTATGACGCCCGCTTCGGCACAGATAATATGACGGGGAAACATCCGGGTGAAGGGTTTGTCGGGGTGGTTGACGCCCACCAGCGCGGACATTATTGGAGCAATGGGCAAGTGGGCAGCACCCGGTATCAAGTGAATGACGCCGCTTTCCATGTTAAGCCCACCTCCCCGATCCATGTGATTTACCCTGATTATTATATGAAATACGATTCTTTGCCGGGCGTATCCGTGTTCCATGACGGCAACGATTATTCTAGCCCTTTCAATCCGGCGGGAGGCAAAATTTTGCCATACCACGGATTGCAAATCAACCTTGACGCGGTGAGTCCCGATGAAAAAACGGCGGTCATCACCGTATCCAAGCAAACGAAATGACAAATACGTCTTATTTTTCAAGGCTTTCCTGTCCGATTGAGGCGGGAAAGTCTTTTTGCATATTTTTCCATGAAGGAGGCAGACTAAAAAACACCGGAAGATATAGGAGGGAAATCCGATGCTGAAAAAGTTCAGCCGAATCGTGTTGGCCGGCCTTTTCTTAGGTGCGGGCTTATTTACGCGCACCGGACAGACTCACGCTGCGGAAGAACAAGATCTGGCTCCGCAAGCAGTGTCTGCCGTTTTGATGGATGCGGGAACGGGAAAAGTGCTGTTTGCGAAAAATCCCCACCAACCTCTTCCTCCTGCCAGTATCACCAAACTGATGACTATGCTTTTGGTGGTGGAGGCGATTGATCAGGGGAAAATCTCATTGAAAGACCCCGTTCGGGTTAGCGAACACGCCGCGTCGATGGGGGGAACGCAAATCTTTCTTGAACCGGGCGAACAGATGAGTGTGCATGACATGCTAAAAGGAGTCGCAATCGCTTCTGCCAATGATGCATCCGTCGCTTTGGCAGAGTTTATAGGTGGTACCGAAACCAATTTTGTGCGCATGATGAACCAGCGCGCCCTCCAATTGGGGATGAAAAACACCCAATTCCAAAATGCCAACGGACTGCCAGCGAACAATCATTACTCTTCCGCTTACGATATCGCCCTGCTCTCACGTGAGATCTTAAAATATCCGCTCATCACCAAGTTCACTGGAATCTATCAAGATTATTTGCGCCAAGGTTCCAAAAAGCCTTTTTGGTTGGTGAACACCAACAAGCTTGTGCGTTATTACCAAGGAGTTGACGGTTTGAAGACCGGCTACACGTCAGAAGCGAAGTTTTGTTTGGCGGCGACAGCCAAGCGGAACGGCATGCGCCTCGTCTCGGTGGTCATGGGTGAACCCGACGCCAAAACCCGCAATGCCGAAGTAGCGGGCATGTTCGATTACGCCTTCAACCAGTACGTGTCCCACCCTCTTTACAAACAAGGGGATGTCATAGCAGTGAAAAAAATTGATAAAGGGGACCCGCGGACATTGGTGATCAAAGCCAAACGCCCGATCTCTATTTTGATGAAAAAAGGAGAAGATCCAAACAGTTATCAGAAAAAGTGGATGTGGCGTTCGTTGCAAGCCCCAATCAAACAGGGGCAAGTGTTGGGCAAGATGCAACTGGTGAAAGATGGTCGCCCGGTACAGGAGCTGGAGCTGGTAAGCTCGGTGGAGATTCGGCGGGCTAGCTGGTGGACTTCGGTCAAGCAAGTGCTTGGAGAAGTGTTGCATTTGCCCGAGCAACTGCAAGAAACAGAGTGAAAGAAATCGGGGATTTTTGACTAGTTTGTCGGGAATTCCCGATTTTTTTGTTATTTCGGGCGGGGGAAGGAACAAAAAGGAAATTCGTAGAACAATAGGGTTAAAAAAGGGAGGAGCATAACTGATGGGTTTACATATTCAAGTAAAACATGATCGTGATATCTTGATTGTCCGATTGCGGGGAGAATTGGATCATCATGCGTCAGAGCAGGTGCGGCGCTCGATTGAGGATGAGTTGGCTCGGGGGGGATTTTCCCATCTGGTGTTGAATTTGGCTGATCTCGAATTTATGGACAGTTCCGGTTTGGGTGTGATTCTAGGCAGGTATAAAAAGGTGACACAGTTGGGGGGCAAAATGATGCTTTGCGCCATCCGCCCTTCGGTGCACCGTTTGATGGAGATGTCGGGTTTGTTCAAGATTTTGCCTACGCATGAAGATGAGCGCAGCGCGATTAAGGCTTGTGGGGTGGCGTCATGAAAGAAGTGGGAAAAAACTTTATGGAGCTCCGTTTTGCCAGCAAGTCGGAGAATGAGGCATTTGCTCGCATTGCGGTGGCTTCGTTCGTGTCGCAGCTCGATCCGACGGTGGAAGAGTTGACAGACATTAAAACGGTGGTGTCTGAGGCCGTCACCAATGCGGTGATCCATGGCTATGAGGAAAAGGGAGATGGCACGATTTATGTCCGTTCCGAGATAGAGGGAAAGCGGATCAGCATCACGATTTCCGATCAGGGGGTGGGGATTGCCGATGTCAACATGGCCCGTCAACCCCTGTACACGTCGAAGCCGGAGCTGGAGCGTTCTGGTATGGGCTTCACCATCATGGAGAATTTCATGGACGAAGTGTTGATCCATTCGAAACCGGGCCATGGCACAACGGTGCACATGGTGAAACATCTAAAAAGTCGTCATCAGACGATGGCCAATTGAGGGATGCCGATGGAAGCGGATGTGCGTAACAGCAGGCACCCCCACCTCTCCGATGAAGAAGTAAAACAGCTGATCCAGGCGAGCCAGGAAGGGGATATGGAGTCCCGCAACAAACTGATTCGCCACAACATTCGGCTGGTGTGGTCGGTTGTCCAACGTTTTTTGAACCGTGGTTATGAGGCGGAAGATTTGTTTCAAATCGGTTGCATCGGCCTGTTGAAAGCAATCGACAAGTTCGATCTCAATTATGAAGTGAAGTTCTCCACTTATGCCGTACCGATGATCATCGGAGAAATTCAGCGCTTTTTGCGCGATGATGGCATGGTGAAAGTAAGCCGGTCGCTAAAAGAGATGGCCAACAAGATCCGCAAAACGAAAGACGAACTTTCCAAACGCTTCAATCGTGTGCCTACTATTCAAGAAATCGCCAAGGCGATGGATGTCGAGCCGGAAGAAATCGTCTTTGCACAAGAGGCGAATCGCGCACCGGCCTCTATTCATGAAACGGTGTATGAAAATGACGGGGATCCGATCACCTTGATGGATCAAATCGCGGATGAGCCGGTGACGACCTGGTTTGACAAGTTGACATTAAAAGATGCGATCCATCGTTTGTCAGAGAGGGAGAAGTTGATCGTTTACCTTCGTTATTATAAGGATCAAACCCAGTCCGAGGTTGCCGAGCGGCTGGGCATATCCCAAGTACAAGTTTCCCGATTGGAAAAAAAGATTATTGCTCGTATGCGTGAAGAACTCGATTTGAAACACGAAAAATAAACGTGGAACGTGGGCTAGGAACTCCCTTCGCCACTGCCAGCACCTGTCATATTCAGGTGCTTTTTTATATTCGGCCGCCAATTGAAGCATACTAGGGATAATTACCACAGCGGAAAGGAACTTGCCCATGAAGCCCGTGCTTTATCTTCGTTTGAAGAAAAAGGTGATGGCCACTCCAGGGCAACCGCTCACCATCAAGGATCTGTGCCGGCTGACAGGGGAAGGGATTCCGCCGGAAGTGGGGAGCATGCCTGTGTGCGTCCCCCAGTTAGGCCACGGCAATTACCTTGTCATCGATGTGATTGACATCATTCAGTTGGTGCAAAAAAAGTTTCCTATGATAGAAGTGCAACAAGTGGGGCCTCATCAGATGTTGGTCGAGGTGAAATTGTCTGACAAACGGCCGCGTTTTTTATATGTGATGCTTGTCTCCCTCGTATTATTTGCAGGTTCAGGCTTGGCCATCATGAACTTCCATACGGATGTGAGTATGGCAGCTGTACATGAACGGATTGTATTTTTGTTGACAGGGCAGCATGTGAAAAAGCCTCTGCTTCTACAAATTCCCTATTCGATTGGCATTGGTGTGGGAATGATGCTTTTTTTCAATCGCTTATTTCAGAGGAAGTTTAACGAAGAGCCAAGCCCGCTGGAATTGGAGACGTTTCAGTATCAGGAAACGATTGACCAGTACATGATCAATGATGAGAAGCAAGAAGTGGATTTTTCATGACCGGCTTGGCAGACGCGTTGTTCATTTTTTTCGGCTTTGCCGGTGGAATTGCTGTGGGCGGCGGCTTTGCGGCCTTTATCACTGTGTTGGATATCGTCCCTCGTTTGGCTCAGTTAACCAGGACATATGCCTATGTTCCTGTCTATGAATGGTCGATCATCAGCGGTGTCCTTTTCTTTACGGGGATTGATCTTTTGAACATCGGTTTTCGTTTGCCTGATTGGTGTATCAGTGTGCTCGGGGTGTTGATGGGCGCGTTTGTGGGTTTGTTGGCGGCGGCGTTGACGGAAGTCGTCAATGTGATCCCAATTCTAGCCAAACGGTTGCGGGTGCAAGATCAATTGACCTTTCTGCTAATCGCCATGGTTTTAGGCAAAATGGCCGGATCACTTTTGCAGTGGCTAGTTTTTTGATGAAGTGAAAGGGCTGGGATAGGACATCTATCGCTTCAATAGGAGTTGTGTAAGAGGAGGGAGCGAGGTAAATGGGTTCGTATTGGGTCGCTTTTTTAGCGGGGGGATTGATCTGTGTCAACGGGTGTTTGCCTATGGATCTGTCTTGCGCCTATGGGCTGAGTCTGATAGATGGAGCGGGAGTGGCTCCGCTCGCTGGGTTCTTTGGCAATGCGCCGATTCGTGAAGCGTTGCAAGAGGCCGCAACCGGGCTCGTAGGTTGACGCGCATGTCCAAGAGACAGGTGATTCTGGTTACCGACGGGGATCATGTCGCCAGGCGAGCGCTGGAAGTTGCGGCGCAACGGTTGGGCGGACGTTGCATTTCTCGCTCGGCGGGAAACCCCACCCCCCTCACCGGTTCTGAATTGGTTAGCTTGATTAAACAAGCGCCACATGATCCCGTGCTAGTCATGTTCGACGACTGCGGCAACGGCTCAGAGGGCCAAGGAGAGCAGGCCCTGCGCGATGTCGCGACGCATCCTGACATTGAAGTGTTGGGGGCGATTGCCGTCGCTTCCAATTGCCATCACTCCAAGGGAACGCCTGTTCACTTTGCGTTGGATCGGTATGGTAATTTGGTCGGGCATGGAGTCGACAAGTACGGGAAGGCGAAGCGTGATCAACCGCTACGGATTTTTGGAGATACGGTAGAGATACTGAACAAAATTCCCGTTCCGCTTATCATCGGGATGGGTGATGTGGGTAAAATGAAGGAGTTTGATGATGTGGAACGGGGTGCGCCCATCACCTGCAAAGCGATCCGGCTCATTTTGGAGCAATACGGCAAACGAAGGTCTTGACAGGACGGAAATGTCTTGCCAAGGCCTTTAGTTGTTACGAAGGGAAACGCCTTTTTCGATGGATTGTTGCCCATGCGTTTTGCCCAAGGTAGAATAGAAAAATGAAATCAATCGGTTGACCATATGGTCTATAAATTTTGGAGGAACGCAGTGGAAGCATATCAGAAGATCCCAGACGACAAACGGGAAAAGATATTTGAAGTAACAGTGAGGGAATTTGCCGACAAAGGGTACGAGCGGGCATCGACTAATCAGATTGTGCAGGAAGCGAATATTTCCAAAGGGCTCTTGTTTCATTATTTTGGTAATAAGAAAGGGCTCTTTTTGTCTACTTTCCATTATTGCGTGACTCGGGTGACGGCCGCGAGTGTTCCGCCCAAAGAAGATTTGAGCGCCGATATTTTTGAGCGCTTGTTGCAAATCGGACGCATGAAATGGCGGCTGTTGCAAAACCATCCGTTGGAATACCGCTTTCTGCTCACCGCGTACGCGCCCGTGCCGGAAGAGGTGGCCATTGAGATCCGACAATGGCAGGAAAAGACTTGGAAGGTGTATCAGCAACTGTTATGGGAAGGGATTGACTTCTCTCGTTTTCGCCAAGACATGCCGCGCGAGCGGGTGAAAGAGTTGTTGGTGTTTTGTCTAGAAGCAGTAACCGACAAATGGCGCCAGCGGTTGTTGGCTGAGCCGGATTTGGGCATGTCCATGATTGAGAACATGTTGGCGGAGATCGAGGACCTCTTTGAAATCTGGAAACATGGGATTTATCAAGCACCCAATGAGGCGTGACGCTGGGGAGGGAATGACATAGGATTCTTGCGTTTTGTCCGCAAGGATTTTTTATTTATGAAAATGATTGACGTCATTTTTGGAACAGCCTATAGTTAATGAAAACCAAAAAAATTTCGCTTGTCGAATGATTTGAAGAAGGTGATCGAGTGAGAGCGTCGGAAGGGCGAGAAACAAGGCCACATGCAGCGCAGTTTTGGACAGGGATTCAAGTTGCTTTGCCGATTGCCGTCGGCTACATACCCATTGCTATCGCTTTTGGCGTGATGGCGCGACAGGTGGAACTCAGTCTGTGGGATACGGCATTGATGTCGATATTGGTGTATGCCGGCGCCAGCCAATTTATGGCCGTCAATATGTTGGCGACGGGGGCAGGGGGATTGGAAATCATTCTAGCCACGCTGGTCATCAATTTGCGCCATGTAGTGTTGGGACTTTCTCTGATAAATTTATTGAAGGGTGTTCGCCCAGCCTGGAAAGGGGCGTTGTCGCTTGGGGTGACGGATGAATCCTTTGCCGTGGCCACCCTGTCGGGAAGAAACCACCCCGTTTTTTTGGCCGGAATCATGTTATCTGCTTATTTGGCTTGGGTGGGAGGTACTCTGTTGGGCGGCATGTTGTACCAGTTTATCCCCCCCGACATCGGTAATAGCATGTCCATCGCCTTGTATGCGATGTTCATCAGCTTGTTAATCCCGGAGATGAGACGGGAGCGCAAGGTGGTCATGATCGCTGGCACTGCCATGCTAATAAATGCGTTGGGCACGGAGCTACTTGGGTTGGCGTCCGGTTGGTCGATCATTTTGGCGACGTTGGCAGCTAGCGCCTTGTTTGCGGGAAAGGGGGAGAAAGCGTGAGTGCATGGTGGATCATTCTCGGAATGTCTTTAGTGACGATGGTCCCGCGTTTGTTGCCAGCATGGGTCATGGACAGGATGGTGATCCCCGGCTTTGTGGACCGATTGCTAAAGAACATCCCTTATGCAGCATTGGGAGCATTGATCTTCCCAGGGGTGTTATTGATTGATAAAAACCCGGTTATCGGGTTGATCGGTGGCGGTGTGGCTGTGGTTTTGGCCTATTTCCGAATGCATACGATGCTGGTGATCATCGGGGCGATCGCGGCGGTGATAGTGGCGAAAATGGTTGTTTAAAACAAGGCAATGCGGTGCCGCATTGCCTTGTTTTAATGGATTATCCTTTTAACACATATTCATAGCCATCCAGGTCTTTGAAGACGGCGAATGTACCATACGGCATTTTGTTGGGCTCACCTTGGAATACCACCCCGTTTTCCTTCATGCGTTGATAGGTGGACTCGATGTCGTCGCAGAGAAAGACAAGGGAAGGTTTTAACTCGGCCCAATGAGTCATCAGTGCGCGGGGATAAAGCACCAACTTGGTTTCGGCACCGGCTGGCCCCACTTCGATCCAACGCCCGCTCGGCCCCATCGGATGGTCGGCGTGTACCGTGAAGCCAACCTGCTCGGTCCAGAAGCGCAATGCTTGATCCTGGTCTTCAACGTATATGGTGACAGTGGCGATTCGCTTAATCATGCCCAACTCTCCTCTCATGGCTGTAATGGTTCGTTGGTTCATAGCTTGTTCCGTTTCCCGGAAAATAACGCGGATGGTATTAAAACGAAATCCGGATGTGAAGATTGTGAGCGTTTGCCATTTGCGATATAGTGAGAATTGGATAGGAGAGATTTATTTTGGGGTGACTAAACTGAATTCTTCGGTAAAAAAGAAGCTCCGGCCAGTATCGATCAAATTGAGTGTCGTATGGCACGACATCATACACAATCCGGGCCGGTTTTTAGCGTCGGTGTTCGTTCCATTGGCAACGATGTGGACATTGATTGAAATCTCTTCGTATTTTTTGCCGATTTCGCAACTGTTGCAAGGCATCGGGCCGTTTCTGCTCCTGTTGCTAATCAGCCTGTGCATCGGTGTGGTTCAGATGATTCGCCCAGAGGAAATTAACATCAGAGTGGGAACGAGCCAAGTAGTCATCAAGTTTGGCGACTTATTGGCCCAAGAGGGGTTTAATGTGATTCCAAGCAATAACTATTTTTATTTTGCAGCCAGCCCCCTTGCCAACTCTTTGGATGTGCAATTGGCGCGGCAGATTTTCCAAGCCGATTTCGACAGATATAAAGAAGTGGGATGGTTGGTTGATGAGCTACTTGAAGCCAAAGGGCGCAGTTATCCCATCGGCACCACTTTGCCCGTCGTATTTGGCGAAGGAAAGTATCTGATTGTCGCCTCCAGCATGATGGATGACCCCAGCGGGCTTCCCTACATGGACATGCACATCTTGTGGGATGCGTTAAAAGGCTTATGGGCCAAGGCGCGAGAACTTTGCGAGGGGCACCCAGTCAATGTGCCGTTGCTTGGTACGGGGAGAGCGGGGATCGGCATTCGCGAAGTGGATTTGATTCGCATCATTATCATTTCACTTCAGCATGAGCAGCAACGCGTTTCTCCCACGGTGCGGATTGTGATTCATCCAGATAAATACGCTGATATTGACTTGGGTCAACTGAAAAAAGAGTATCGTTGGCTATGACGACTTTTGATAATCGCCGTCTGTCGTAAGATAGGTTGAGCAGACGGCGATTACCAAAGTCTGAGGCGAGTGGTGTCGAAAAATAGCACTTGACAAATATAATAAAATATGATATAATAAAAAATTTATTGACTATTTATCCTCTTGCGTAATATGATGATAATGAAAGCTGATCTCTCATAATTTATCAGCAACCGTGCAAGAGGAGGATAAACAATGATGGAAAAAGAACCTCGCGTTAGTTTGACCGCACTCATTTCCGCCTATGGCCGCGCATACCACGCCATGTATGATTCCCCTAAGATATTTGATGATTTTCTAGCTCGTCAGTGGTTTACCGATGAAGCGTTTTCCGAATTGGGAGCCCATCTGGCTCAGTCCCTTCCGCACTTCGCCCCGGAGAAGGTCGCTGATTGCCAGGATCAAGCCAGTGCCTTACGATGGGTGATGCAAAGTCATAACGCCATCAGCCTCAGTCGCTCAAAACATGCCGAGGACAGCTTGGAGTTAGCCGTCCGCCAGGGAGCACGGCAGTATGTCATCCTCGGGGCGGGCCTCGACACGTTTGCGTTTCGGCGGCCGGACATGTTGGAGCAGATCCACGTGTTTGAAGTTGATCATCCCGCCACACAAGCATTTAAGCGGCGTCGCCTGGCCGAATTGGACTGGGAGCAACCGCCGCAATTACATTTCGTTCCAGTGGATTTCACTGCTGAAAAACTGGCGGATGCGCTTTGTCGTACAGCGTTTGATCCCCAGTTACGAAGTTTTTTTAGTTGGCTAGGTGTGACTTATTATCTTGACAGAGAGACCGTGTTTGACACCTTGCGCTCATTTGCCGATATTGCCGCAACAGGTAGTTGGATCGTTTTTGATTATTTGGATCTAAACGCCTTTGACACTAAACGGGCTTCCGTTCGCGTGAAGCGAATGCAAGAGGCAGTGAGTCGAGTAGGAGAGCCGATGAAAACAGGGTTTGACCCGGCTACGCTTGCCAAGGAGCTGGCCCACATCGGCTTGCGCCTCGAAGAGAACTTGCCCCCAACTGACATTGAAGAACGTTATTTCCTGGGCCGGACAGATGGTTACCGCGCATTTGAACATATCCATTTTGCGCGAGCGGTGGTTGACTGCTGATTAATCAGTTCGGTGATACTTCGTGTTTCTGAAATTACGGGTTGCGAGGATATACCGTATTGAAGATCGCTCCTCTACCACTTGACAAGATCATCCTATATTGTGAGCGGATTGTGCCGATTCGTTGACAAGATTTTCACGGATGGAACAGAGTGTGTTATGATGTGGAGTGGATGGAGGAGGATGCGCATGAAACAGCTTCGAATTTTACGGGCGCTGGCGGTGGTCACCTCGGTCGGCGCTTATATCATGCTATTAATGGGCGCTATCGTCAGCAAGACAGAATCGGGTAAAGGTTGCGGAAACTCTTGGCCTTTCTGCCATGGACAATTGATTCCCGAATCGATGCCGATCAGCACCCTGATTGAATTAAGCCACCGTGTTGTTTCGGGCATCGACGGGTTGCTGATTTTGATCTTGACCGTATGGTCTTGGATGATGTTCAAAGACAATATGCGCGTCAAAACGTTGGGCTTTATGAGTCTCTTTTTTGTGGTGTTACAAGGCGGACTGGGGGCGTTGACGGTTGTGTTTGAAGGCGAATTCGCCAAGAAATTTGCCCTTGCTCTGCACTTCGGCTTTTCGCTGATCTCATTTGCCAGTGTAATTTTGTTGACAGTGACGTTGTTCCAGTTGCCAAAACAATTAAGTGTGAAAGACGATCAACCCATCAGCAAAGGGATGAAGATTGCCACATGGGGATTGGCTGCTTGGACGTATGTCATTGTTTACACTGGGGCGCTGGTACGCCATGCTGATGCCACAATGGGATGCGGGTATTCGTTCCCCGGTTGCGGAACGACCTTGTTACCTGATTTTACTTCGTTAGCGGGAATTCACATGTTGCACCGGTATGGGGCATATTCTATGTGGCTTTTCAGTTTGCTTTTCTTGATAGGGATTTTGAAGGCGTTTCGCGATCGACAGGATTTTGTGCGAGGCGGTTGGATGGCGTTTGTCTTGATTACGTTGCAGGCGCTGACCGGGATCATCACGATTAAGACCGGTGGGCAGCTGGTGGCGGCGTTGGTACACACCACGATCATTTCCGTTTATTTCTCGGTAATCAGTTACCTCTGCATGCAAGGCGGTTGGCCTTGGAAACGGAGTTTGAAGGAAGCGGAGTTGCCTGCAAATCCGATGGTGAATTAGGTTAGGGTTGGCGAACAAACCGGTATTCATGAACGGGGTTCATGAGCA
Source organism: Laceyella tengchongensis (assembly GCF_900182735.1). NCBI lineage: Bacteria > Bacillati > Bacillota > Bacilli > Caryophanales > Thermoactinomycetaceae > Laceyella > Laceyella tengchongensis. Next base: position 195,275 of record NZ_FXTU01000006.1, read on the forward strand.
CCGGTTTTTTTGTATTTGTCCGTATGAAATTAGTGCAATTGGAAGATGCCAGAATCAAAGAAGTGGAAAAATTTATTTTCGCATCTCGCCAGTTGCCGTTCTTTTTGATACAATCACTTATGAACGATTTTTCTCGTTCAAAATGGAAAATTAAATCTGTTTTTTTGCATCCTTCGGGGCAGGGTGAAAATCCCGACCGGCGGTGATGGGGCAAATTGGCCCCTTAGCCCGTGACCCGCACGCGTGCGGTGGATTCGGTGAAATTCCGGAGCCGACAGTATAGTCTGGATGGGAGAAGGATGAACAGGTGTCGTGTACCCTTTGGGGAGGTTTTTTAAAAAAGCTCTTCTAAAGGTTTATTTTGCTATGCTAAATTTTGTATACGTACATGAACCTGCTTCTTTCTGACAATTGCCCCGATTCCTTGTGCAAACTGGGAAGCGGGGTTTTTTATTCAAAGGGGGGGTGAAAAGGTGAAAGCGCATGAAGATTGGATGAGATTGGCGTTGGATTTGGCAGGAGCCGCAACCGGCCAGACTTCCCCCAATCCCATGGTGGGCGCGGTCGTTGTGAAAAACGGCAAAATGGTTGGAATGGGCTCTCATCTGAAAGCAGGAACGGAACATGCAGAGGTGCACGCAATCAACATGGCTGGCCGTGAAGCAGAAGGGAGCACCATTTATGTCACATTGGAACCCTGCAATCATACTGGTCGAACACCGCCATGTACGGACAAGTTGATCGCTGCGGGAGTTCGGCGTGTGGTGATCGGAACGACCGATCCGGATGAAAATGTGCAGGGACGGGGGATCGCCCGGCTTCGCGAGGCCGGAATCGAGGTGATCGAAGGGGTGTTGGCGGCAGAATGCCAAGCGCTGAATGAAGCATATTTTTTCCACCGCCGAACGGGCAAGCCGTTTGTCACTTTGAAGACGGCGATGACCTTGGATGGCAAAATCGCCACCGTGACGGGAGATAGCCGCTGGATTACGGGCGAAGCTGCTCGTGAACATGTGCACGTGATGCGTCACCGGCATGATGCCATTTTGGTGGGAATCCGGACTGTGCTATGCGATGATCCCCGATTGACAGCTCGGCTGGTTCCAGGCGGAAATCATCCTGTGCGCGTGATATTGGATAGTCACCTACAAACCCCGTTGGATGCAGCCATTACAAAGGTTGACGAAGCACCAACTTGGATTTTTACAACCGATGCACGGGATCGGGAGCGTGAACAGCTCCTTCTCGCCAAGGGGGTGCGCGTCATTTCGACAGGTGCGGCGCCGCAAGTTGATTTGGAAAAGATGCTTGATATTTTGGGGAAGGAAGGGATCTTGTCGCTGATGATCGAAGGTGGCGGCACGGTCAACGCCGCATTTTTACGGCAAGGATTGGTGCAAAAAGTGGTTGCGTTTATCGCGCCAAAATTGTTGGGCGGCCAGGATAGCCCCACTTCCTTTGAGGGGGAAAATCCTTCCCTTATGCAATCATCTCTTTCGCTTCGGGATGTGCGTGTCGCGCAATTTGACCAAGACATCTGCGTCACAGGTTATCTTCATGCATGATGTCGGAGGAGGATGGCTGTGTTTACAGGAATCATTGAAGAAGTGGGCCGAGTGATACATGTGAAGAAGCAACCGGCGGCGATGGAGTTGACCATTCAGGCCGACCGCGTGCTCCAAGGGACTGAGTTGGGGGACAGCATCGCCGTCAACGGCGTTTGTTTGACAGTGACCCGTATGAGCGCGGACACTTTCTGCGCTGATGTGATGCCGGAAACTGTCAAACGAACCAACCTGAGTCAGTTGCAGACTGGAACCCCGGTCAATCTGGAACGGGCGCTGGCAGTAGGAGACCGATTGGGAGGCCACTTCGTGCAAGGGCACGTTGACGGGGTGGGCGTGATTCAATCGATTACGCCCATGGCCAATGCAGTGGTCTTTCGCATTCAAGTGGACCCCGCTCTCACCGATTACATGATTCCCAAAGGCTCGATTGCGGTCAATGGGATCAGCCTGACGTTGGTCGATGTGGAAGCGAATGCGTTCACCGTTTCGATCATCCCGCACACATTGCACCACACCCAGTTGCAACAAGGGAAACCGGGCGATCAGGTCAACATCGAGTGCGACATGATCGGCAAGTATCTGGCTAAATGGGTGAAAGGCAAACCTGCTGTTGCCGCGCCGGATGGCTTGTCGTTGGACAGACTAAAGGAAGCCGGGTTTCTCGGTTGACAAAGGGGGAAGCGAACATGTTTCACACGATTGAAGAAGCGCTGGTTGAATTGAAACAAGGCCGGGTCATTATCGTGGTTGATGACGAAGATAGGGAAAATGAAGGGGATTTTGTGGCGTTAGCCGATCGGATCAAGCCGGAGACGGTCAATTTCATGATCACTCATGGTCGCGGCTTGGTGTGCGTTCCGTTGTTGGAAGAGCGGGCGCAAGCGCTGGATTTGCCTCCTATGGTTACGCACAACACCGACCGGCATGGTACAGCGTTTACGGTTTCGGTGGATGCACACAATACGACGACGGGCATCTCCGCTTTTGAACGGGCAGACACGATCCGCCAACTGATTGATCCTGCCGCTAAACCGCAACATTTTCGTAGGCCGGGCCACATTTTTCCGCTGGTCGCTCGTCCAGGAGGCGTGTTGAGACGGGCGGGGCACACGGAAGCGGCGGTGGACTTGGCTAAATTGTGCGGCGCCTATCCTGCGGGAGTGATTTGTGAAGTTATCAACGAAGACGGCACCATGGCTCGTGTGCCCGAGTTGTCGGAAATCGCCCAGCGGTTTGGGCTAAAGATGATCACCATCCAAGAGTTGATCAAATATCGCCGTCGCACAGAGACGCTGATCAAGCGGGAAGTGTCGATCCACTTGCCGACGGAGTTTGGCGAGTTCACGGTGGTTGGGTACACCAACGATGTGGATGGCAAGGAGCATGTCGCTTTTGTCAAGGGAGAGCTTGACCCGGAGGAACCGACCTTGGTGCGGGTGCACTCTGAATGTTTGACCGGGGATGTGTTTGGTTCGCATCGGTGCGATTGCGGGCCGCAGCTACACGCCGCACTCCACCGAATCGCCGAAGAAGGCAAAGGCGTCCTGCTGTACATGCGCCAAGAAGGACGCGGCATTGGCCTTATCAACAAGCTCAAAGCGTATAAGTTGCAGGAGGAAGGGTTGGACACCGTGGAAGCCAATGTGAAGCTTGGATTCCAACCGGATCTGCGGGAATATGGCATTGGGGCGCAAATCTTGCGCGATTTGGGCGTCCGGCGTATGCGTCTGATGACCAACAATCCCCGCAAAATCACAGGCTTGAAAGGTTACGGCTTGGAAGTGTCCGAAGTGGTGCCAATCGTATTTCCACCTCGGAAGGAAAACCGTAATTACATGATGACCAAAAAAGAGAAAATGGGACACTTGTTGCCCTTGTGAATGCTGAGGAGGAATGGTAAGATGCCACACGTATATGAAGGAAAGTTGGTTGCCCAAGGGTTAAGATTTGGCATTGTTGTCAGCCGCTTTAATGACTTTATCACTGCTAAACTGTTGGAAGGTGCCATCGACACATTGAAGCGCCACGGAGCGGAGGATGAACAGATTTCCGTGGCCTGGGTGCCGGGCGCATTTGAAATCCCGTTGATCGCTGACCAAATGGCGGCAACCCATCGGTATGACGCCATCATCACGCTGGGCTGTGTTATCCGTGGGGCGACCAGCCATTATGATTATGTGTGCAATGAAGTCTCCAAAGGCGTGGCACAAGTGAGCCAGCGCCACCAACTTCCGGTCGTGTTTGGGGTAGTGACGACGGAGACGATTGAACAAGCCATAGAGCGGGCCGGAACCAAAGCGGGGAACAAAGGAGCGGAAGCGGCGGTCAGCGCGATCGAAATGGCCAATCTGATGCGGCAAATCAACGGCTAACAGAAAGAGGAAAAGGCATGGCGCATGATGTAAAAATCAAGCTGGACCTATTTGAAGGGCCATTGGATTTGTTGCTACATCTCATTGAAAAAGCGGAAGTTGATATTTATCAAGTTCCCATCGCGCAGATTACAGAACAGTACATGCAGGTCTTGTATGAAGCGCAAGAGCTTGAATTGGAGGTAGCCAGTGAGTTTTTAGTGATGGCGGCCACGTTGCTGGCGATCAAAAGCCGGATGCTCTTGCCGCGGCAAGAAGAAGTGTTGGAAGAAGATTTCACTTACGATGAAGAGGAATGGATGGTAGACCCGCGGACGGAATTGGTGGAGCGTTTGTTGGAGTATAAGCGGTACAAGCGGTTGGGTGAAGTGTTGCGCGAACGGGAAGAAGAGCGTAGCAAAGTGTATTCCCGACCGGCGATGGACCTCTCCTCTTACACGCAGGAAGCCAACCCAGTCGAAGGTCTTACACCGGATGATCTGTTGCAAGCGTTTGTCGATGCCCTCAAAAATCGCAAACCTCCCGAGCCGATGACCAAAGTAGCTCGGGAGGAGATTTCCGTCAGTGCCCGCATGGATGAAATATATAATGAACTGTTGGAACAGGGGCAACTTTTCTTTACGAAGATGTTAAAGTGGGACACGTTGACGAAAGAACGGGTGATCACTACCTTTTTGGCATTACTAGAATTGATGAAAATGAAAAAAATCATCTGCCGGCAGCATGCGCTGTTTGGGGAAATCTTGATTGAGCGGTTAGAAGTGGGGGGAAGCCAAACGTGAGCCAAGAGATGAAAGCTGTCATTGAAGGACTTCTCTTTGCTGCGGGGGAAGACGGTCTGAGCTTGAAGGAAATCGCGGATGTGACCGGAATGTCCAAAAAGGATGTGGAATTGCTCATCCACGACATGCGAGTGGATTGGAAAGAGCAACAGCGAGGCGTGCAAATCATGAAAGTGGCACAAGTTTACCAAATGACTACATTGCCCGAACACGCCGCTTATTTCGAAAAGTTGGCGCAAGCCCCCAACCGGTCACAATTGTCGCGGGCGGCGTTGGAAACGCTGGCCATCATCGCCTACCGCCAGCCGATCATGCGTGCGGAGATTGAAGAGATTCGCGGGGTGAAAAGTGATCGAGTGGTTCAGGTGTTGCAAAGAAAAGGGTTGATTCGCGAAGTGGGCCGAGCGGAAGGAGCGGGCAGGCCCATTCTGTACGGGACTTCCCGTGAATTCCTGGATTATTTTGGACTCAACCATATTGATGAGCTTCCTCCCGCTGATTCCATTTTTGATTGGCAAGAATGGGAGCAAGAGCGGCAAGACCTGTTTGAGCGGTTGGGCGTGGACACCGACGTCATTCAACCGGACGCTGAGATGGAAGCAGAAGAGCAACCTATGTTAGAATCAGTTCATGAAAGTTGAATAGCAACGCTCAACGTTTGTTTAAAAAAGTGCCTTCGGGCACTTTTTTTTGTTTTAAATGAGAAGGATGGCGGGAACACAGATTTGTTCTTTTTTTGTAAGATTGGCAAATGACATGGTTGATTTATAATAAAAAGCGAGTGATATTATAGATCTTCATTTATAAAGAAATGGATTGGCGGAATAAAAAATGATAAAAAAAGAAAGGAATGATCGTTGGAAAAGCAAGCAGGGAAAACGACCAATTGATAGAATATTTAAGTAAATTGATGTACGGAGATCAATGGTGTAAATATATACTTTAGCAACATATTTAGTTGATATTTATTGCATTAACATAAAATAATTCTTTTGATAAATAAAAATATACAGCAAAATATTTTTTAATTCTTTTTGAGAATGTAGCGGAAAGGAGCTTTTAATTTGTTACATCAATTGATCACCAGAGAAACCATCGTGCTCAAAGATTTCGTATCCCATTGGAAAGAGGCGGTGCGGATCGCGTCTCTTCCGTTACTCCAGTTGAAATATATTGAAGATCACTATATCCAAGCAATGATTAAAATCATAGAGCAATGGGGCCCCTATGTCGTGTTGACACCACATGTGGCGATTACTCATGCCAGGCCTGGATCAGGGGTTAACCAGTTGTCGATGAGTTTGTTGCGCCTGAAAGAGAGTGTTTCTTTTGACAGGGGCAAAGAGGTGCATTTGATCATCGTATTGGCTGCAGTCGATAATCATTCCCATTTAAAAGCATTGGCAGAGTTGTCTAACTTGTTGTCACGGGAAGAAAACATCCAAAAAATCATTCAAGCCGATGAAGCGGATGAGATCTTAGAAATCATTCGGCAATATTCCAATGATGTGGAAATCAGCGGTTATCCGCGTTTTCCGGGTTCCGCTTGATCTGGATTTCGCGGCCGGGTCCGTGGAAATTGCGCGATGCAGTGTATACATCCCCACTTTCCTGCAAAAAATACCGAATAATGGCAGGTGGTGGGGTTGTTGTTTCTTGGGCTGCTTGTTTTGGGCTTGTTGATTGCATTATTGGTCATCATCTGGTTTACCGCACTCCGTGTTGAATTGGTGTATAAACGCGAACAAGGAAATGATCGGGGCGAAATCATCCTTACCGCATGGCGGGGCTTGATTCGGTATCGCATTGCCATTCCGCAAATACAGTGGAAAGGCTTGGATCAAGGGGTAAAAGTAAATACCCGATCCAGCATGGACAAGATGATCGGAAATGGGAGTGCGGAGCAACAAAATTCGGAAGTGAAGGTAAACAAACGCCTTTTGAAGAGATTAAACAGCGCGTACAAAGAGATGGTGCGAAATGTATCAGGTTTTCACCAAATTCTTCGTTGGTTTTTGACCAAAATTACCTGCGAAAAACTGGTTTGGAAGTCGCGTATCGGTACGGGGGATGCGGCAGAAGCAGGCATTTTGACCGGGATGGCGTGGGCCATCAAATCGACCCTCATCGGGTGGTTCTGTTCAAGGGTCAAGTGTCGGCATCAGCCGCAGATCACAGTCGACCCCGAATTCCATGCGAAGGTGTGGGATACGCATGTCAATGGCATAATCCGTTTTAGGATCGGGCATGCTATCATTGCCATTAAAAGATTACTAGTTCATATGCGGAAAGGAAGAGTACGCTAAATGTCTGAGCATCCAATTCAAAACTTAATGAAAACCGCTATGGAAAACATTCGCGACATGGTCGATGTCAATACAATTATTGGCGATCCAGTAGAAACGAATGAAGGATAGGTAGTTCACAAACGATACCAAGAAGCAAAGCTGTACTAGGCCCCTGAAATCCTGTATTTTAAAGACAGCACGAGGGGAGAAACAACATGCCAAAGAAAACAGGGAAATATGATCAGGCGTTTCGTGAACGGAAGTTAGACGAGATCAAATCGCTATTGGCGCAAGAAGGATATATTGTAAAATCGCCGGAGTATGTCAACAATCGCACGAAGTTGGAGATGCAATGCCCCCACGGGCATGAGTGGCGAGCCACTTGGGACAACATCCGACAGGGTAAAAGATGTCGGCAGTGCTATGAAATGGGCATACAAAAAGCCGCTAAAACCAAAAAGCCAACTCGCAAAAACAAACCCCGCGAAGAACATCGCGCGGAAATGTTTGTGAAGTTCAAAACGGCACTGGAAGCGGAAGGCTATACGATTCAAACTGACCACTACATTAACAACCAAACCAAAGTGCCTGTGATTTGTCCTAGAGGTCATGCGTGGTCAACATCATGGAATCAGTTTGATTCAGGAAAAAGGTGCAAACAGTGCTGGATCGAAGATTCAAGATTGACACAAGAACAAGTAGAGCTGGAATTGAATAAGGAAGGCTGCAAACTCATAAGCCAGTATGAGGGAATGCTCAAGCCGTTTAAGTACCAATGCTCTTGTGGAAGAGTCTCTTATATTCGCTTGCCTGATTTCAGGAGAGGGGTTCGATGTCAAGCGTGCGGTGGGAACAAACGCAGAGAGACACTACGTATGCAACGATTGAAGAAACTGATGGGATATACTGAGTGATGCTTTACTATTTACTAAGTTGATTTCATTAGAAGAAAAGGGGTAACCAATTGCAGGGTCACCTCTTTTCTATAGGGTATATACTTTATAAAGTTCCCCTCTATTTTCAAAAAAGTAATGGTAAATAAACATCTTTTATGATATTTTATAATAAGAGTTTTAAAAAATAGTATTTTAGGAGGTAAATTGGTTGAAGAAAAACACTAAGAAATTATTGTTATTATCTATTATGCCTATTACAATTACTGGTGTTTTACTGTCAACACATTTTACCTGCAGGTACATATTTGTTCAAGGTTAACTCAGATGACACTAACACAGGTAAATATAGTTTTAAATTAAGTGGTATCCAATTTTTAGGAACTCCAGATAATTCATTACCTACATTAAATGTAACAAACCCAACAGGTAGCTTAGTAAGATTAAGTAAGGGTACTTCAACTATAAATTTAACAGGTAGTACAAACGGAACCCAAGCAAGTGTCTCTGTCAATAAGGTTAACTATAGTTTAGCAGGGAATTTTACAAAAACAGTTAATCTAAAGTATGGTTTAAGTACAATCAATTTTAAAGCAGTAAACTCTAACGGTAATATGGTGTTTGAATCACATCAAGTTATAGCGCCAGGATATAAAAGGTTAGATGGTACTAATCGTTATGCTGTGTCTGCAAATATAAGTAAGGAAATTGATGAATTTAGAGGTTTAGAAGAAGTAGATAAGACAATAATTTTAAGTAATGATAGTGCATTTGCTGACGCATTATCAGGAGTGACTATAGCTGCTAAAGAAAAAGCTCCCATTTTACTTACTTCAGCTACAAATGGTATTCCTAGTGAAGTGAAGACTGAAATTGAAAGACTTAAATCAAACAAAGCTATAATCTTGGGGGGGGGAAGGTTCTGTACCAGTTTCAACTGAGGATGAGTTAAGAGCTTTAGGAGTAACTTCTATTGAGAGAATAACTGGAACCAATAGATATGAGGTAGCAACTAATATTGCTAAAAAAATTATAACACAAGATACTGATACTGCTTTTATTGCTTCAGGTGAAAGTTTTCCTGACGCTTTGTCTGTTGCATCAATTGCTGGTCAATTACAAATACCACTACTTACTACTAATTCTAGTAATTTGTCAGCAGAAGTAAAAACATTTTTAGCCAATAATCCGCAAATTAATCATTTTGTTATATCTGGTGGTTCTGTAAGTTCAACTGTCGAGAATCAATTGAAAACATATGGTACTGTATCTAGAATTAGTGGATCAAATAGGTTTGAAGTTGCTGAAAATGCAGCCAATGCATTTAATATAATCCCAAATACAATTACAGTGGCAAACGGAATGGATTTTCCTGATGCATTGACTGGCGGGGTTCTTTCAGCCTTATCTAAGGGACCTCTACTTCTAGCAACTCCAACTTCCACTCCTATTGAAACACTGCGTTACTTTGAAAAGTACAGTCTAGATATTAATAATTTTTATATTTTAGGAGGTACAGGTTCAGTTTCAAATGATACAATTAATAAGCTTTATCCATATATACAATAAAAAAGCCTGGCATAGCCAGGCTGAGGCTGCTGACAAACTGCCTTGAAAGGCAGGGTCAGCAGCCTTTTTTGTCGAATCAATAAAAAACAATCTATAAGGAGTTTTTTCTATGTTTA
>NZ_FXTU01000007.1:0-148152 GCF_900182735.1 Laceyella tengchongensis
GAGATTATCTGGTATTAGCACCGGTTTCCCGGAGTTATCCCAGTCTTACGGGCAGGTTGCCCACGTGTTACTCACCCGTTCGCCGCTAGGGTCCGAAGACCCCCGCACGACTTGCATGTATTAGGCATGCCGCCAGCGTTCATCCTGAGCCAGGATCAAACTCTCCGTTAAAGGTTTCACACCGAAGTGTGAAACTGAGGTTTGAGTCTATGCTCGAAGTTGATACTCCGCCGAGCAAAGCTCGCGGAGTTGTGAAACACTAAACACTAAAGTGTTAAGTGTTTCATCGAATTGACAGGTCACGTTGTCACTCTTTAGTTTTCAAGGAACACGTTGTTTCATTTCGCACCGCTCGTTCGCTGCGACAAATAAGATATTATCACAGGCATTATATCATGTCAACACTTATTATCCAAAAAAGAGCGATTCCATTCATCCGGAACCGCTCTTACCCCGTTTACATTTCATTTATTTCGAACCGTTGGCCATTAATCTCAAAACTAGCAGTCACTTTCGCGTTAAGGGAATTGGATACGGAGCAATACTTCTCCACAGATAGCTTCACCGCGCGGCGCACTTTGTCTTCCGGCAGATCTCCCGTCAGACGATAATGCATGTGAACGTGCGTAAAGCGGCGCGGATGCTCTTCTGCCCGCTCTCCATTCACTTCCATCGCGAAAGACTCCACATGTAAGCGCATTTTGCGCAAAATATCCACAATATCAATTCCAGAACACGTTCCCACTGCGGACAGAAGCACCTCGGTCGGCCGTGGGCCAAGGTTCTCTCCGCCCACTTCTTGCGAGGCATCCAAGGAAATTGCATGGCCCGAGGGTGTCTCCGTTTTAAAATGCATGTTGCCTTGCCACTCAATTTTAATGTTCATTGTCGTACCTCCTTTTATTGCATGCCTGACACAATGAGACTCGATTCAACCACAGCAGCCACCGCCAACAGCAGGGCGATGATCAAAATCAATCGGGGCAATCTAGCCCGGATGCCTTTCCACTCTTGAATAGAAACTTCACGCCGCCCGGGTACCAGCATCGCTAGAAAACGGCGCCAGCCTGCCATACCCAACCGGATGCCGATCGCTGCCGCCAAAATGATAGCGGGTAATTCAAGCACGCCATGCGGTAGGACTTTCCCGACAAAGATGGCCAAGGGATGCTGCCCACTGGACTTGGCCGCCGCATCTAATACTACACCGAGAACCATCCCATTCGTCAACATGGCCATAAACGGAATAATCCCCAGCAAAAGCCCAAACGCAATCATTTTTAGCGAAGCGAGCAGGTTATTAAGAAAAATGATGCTGAAGGCATTGGCAAACGTAGGCTCTTTGCTGATTGATCCCATCACTTGCTCCAATTGATCCATGATCCCCATCTGCTTCATGCTTTCAAGAATGGCATCTCCATTGGCAAACCCGGCTATAGTGCTGGTGATGAATACCACCGCCGCAATGCCGAGATACCTGCTTTCTTCCCTGATTGCCGCCAACCACATCCGCATATCTTTCACTCCTTTTGCTTTAAGAGGATTCAATCATAACCCTCGTCCATCGGCATAGATTGATAATAAGAGGTTGCCAGTAGGAGGGTCATAGATGAATATGTTCTTGGTTTTATCTGCAAAACGATTGAAAAGTACGTTTTTCATCATTTTAGCTTTGTTTTTCGCTATGGGCATTTTCTACGCTGAAAATAAGAATATGCAAGTGTTCTTCCCTATTGACCCTGGGCCAAGTGCCATCTACAGTGTAGAGACGGATAAAAAACAAGTGGCCCTCACGTTCGACATCAGTTGGGGGGAAGAACGCACTGGTCCGATCTTGGATGTGTTGGAGCAAAAAGGATTGAAAAAGGCAACATTCTTCCTGTCATCTCCTTGGGCTGAGAGCCATCCTGATTTGGTCAAACGCATTGTGGACATGGGTTTTGAGATAGGGAGCCATGGCCATCGCCATGATAATTATAGCCAGTACAACGAAGAGCAAATTCGCACGCAAATTAGCAAAGCGGACCGAATCTTGACCGAAGTTACGGGGAAAAAGCCGAAGCTAATCCGCTATCCAAATGGAGATTTCGACAAACGGGTGTTACGCATCGCCGATCAAATGGGATATAAGTCCATCCAATGGGACACTGATTCACTCGACTGGATGAACCCAGGAAAAGACAAAATCATCAACCGCGTTCTCAAGCGCGTCCATCCGGGCGACATCATTCTCATGCACGCCAGCGATTCTTGCCGGCAAACCCACGAAGCCCTGCCTGTCATCATCGACTCCTTGCGCAAACAAGGATATGAATTTGTCACTGTCTCCGAGCTGATCGCCGGTTCCGAAGTAAAAATGAAAGCCGTTGATTGATAAGATTTCCATCGCATGATGGCGACAAACCAGTTTCCCGCCAATCGAGGGAACTGGTTTGTCGTGTTTTGCTTATTTGGTTTGGCTGATTTTCGCCGGCGGTTTGATCCAACGGTGCAATTGCAGGATTTGCCATGCGTTGCAAACCAGCAACACCACCACACTGTGAAAAATGATCAATAACGGGATTTCGCCCGCTTTGGAATTAATCGATGGAATCGCCTCAAGAATAGTAGCCGCGACCATAAAGAAAAGAGTCGGAATATAGGCCGACACATTGGTCGATTTCTCTTTCAGCTTCGCTACGATCAAGGCCGTCAGTAGAATGATGAATGGAATCAATAAGTGCAACCAAAAGCTTTCCCCACTGAATTTGACCGCATTCAGATATACCAGATTACCCAAAATAATCACTGTGAGAACCAACATGGTCACATCATAACCCAGTTTATTGCGAATTAGCCCCTTGGCCAAGAAATTGAAAACCAGGTATGCAAAGAACCCCAACTCAGCAACCGCCGCCAGGGTCAAACTCAACAGCAATTGTTGTGTGATGTCGCCAAACATCTTCTGCCCCACCAATATCTCCAGGACAAAAGCAAGGACCAACGCCGTCACGCCGCCAAGCGCGAGTGTGGACCAGAACCAATAAAACAGTTTTTTTAGTGTCATGGCCGTCTCTCCTGTTCCATTTCCTCTTCTCGATTGTATCAAAATCATTTTACCTGCGAAAGTGGACGCCTTTCTTTCTCTGCATAAAACCCATCCACCCATTCCATATTAAAAGTAGTTCCCTTGGAAACGGAGGCAGGACACGCTTATGCAGCGCTTAAAATGGATAATCCCAATTATCGCCGGTCTTTTCCTCATTTCATGCAATAACAGCCAACCCCAACCGCAAGAGCCTGATTACCAAAAGATTAAAGAGATCACACTGGACGTATTGCACACCTCTGAAGGAAAAAAGATGCTGGAAGATGTCATGACCGATCCATCGTTCAAACAAAAAGTCACTATCGATTCTAAAGAATTGGAAACGATTTTGTCCAAGTCGTTTACAGATCAGCAGACCAAAAAAGAGTGGGAAAAAATCCTGCAAAAAGAAACAGTAGCTACCAACTTATATAAAGCGACTGAAGAGCAACAGAAAACCTTGCTCAAAACAATGATGAAAGATCCTGAGTACCAAAAGATGATGCTCGATCTCTTAAAAGACCCGCAGTTTTCCCAACACCTGATTCAGTTGCTCAAAAGCCAGCAAGCCCGCCAAGAAGTGCAAAAGCTCATGGAGGAGCTTGTATCCGTGCCAAGCATTCAAGAAAAGTTGGCCAAAAAAGTGCAAGAAGCATTGAAGCAAAAAGAGGGCGAAAAACAAGGCCAAGGCAGTGGAGAAGCCAGCGGGGGAGATGGTGGCGGAGACGGTGGCGGAGAAGGCGGAGGATGATAAGCAAAAGGCTACCAGGCATAAGCCCGGTAGCCTTTTTTTAGGATTCGCTATGCACAGGCGCTTTTTCGATCACTTTGCGCGCCAATGTGGTGTAGATCTTACCGATAAAATGGTTGGCATCGTATACTGAAGGAGCGAAATTCGGATCATCCACATCGTCGTTGTCAGGGGCACCCAATGGAATCTGCGCCAGTAGCTCAATGTTCAATTCTTTGGCCAGTTTCTCTCCCCCGCCACGGCCAAATACATACTCGCGCTCTCCGTATTTGTTCTGATACCACGCCATGTTTTCCACAACCCCCAACAGCTCGTGTTTGGTGGCATGAAGGGCCATCGCACCGGCCCGGGCGGCCACAAACGCTGCCGTCGCATGCGGGGTGGTCACCAAGATTTCCTTGCTTTGTGGTATCAATTGATGAACATCCAAGGCGACATCACCTGTTCCAGGAGGCAAATCCAGTAGCAAATAATCTAATTCTCCCCAATGGACTTCACTAAAGAAATTGCGCAACATCTTACCCAACATGGGGCCACGCCACACGACAGGAGCATTGTCTTCCACAAAGAATCCCATCGACATCACTTTCACCCCAAACCGTTCCACAGGCAAAATGGTTTGGTCGATCACCACGGGGCGTTGTTCAATCCCCATCATGTCCGGCACACTAAAGCCATAGATGTCTGCATCGATGATTCCTACTTTCTTGCCTTCCCTCGCCAAAGCGACAGCCAAATTCACCGTCACTGTCGACTTGCCAACACCGCCTTTGCCACTGGCAACAGCGATGAATTTCGTTTTCGAAGCTTTGGACAACAGGGGCGGTTCGGTGTTTGCGCCCGCCGCGGTGGGACCACTGGGTCGGCGCAATGATTCTGACAGCGCTCTTCTCTCTTCATCGGTCATCGCACCAATGCGCACATCCACTTCTGTGGCTCCCAAGGCCTTCAGCGCCGTTTCCACGTCCTCCTGAATCTTAAATTTAAGGGGGCAACCCTGAATTGTTAAAATCAAATCCAGTGCCACGCGCGTCCCCTTGATTTCAATATTGCGAACCATGTTCAGCTCAACCAAGCTTCTATTTATCTCCGGATCTTTTACTTCTTTTAAAGCGTCCAATACTTGTTCTCTTGTTATCATGTCACAAGACACCTCGATCGAAAGCGATTTCTTTTCCATTATAGCACATTAGCGATCGGGTAACGGAGGTGTCTCCTTGCCGGTGTAATACTGCAATAAGCCCAAATAAATGGCGGCAGCCAATTTCTTCTGGTAATTCTCATCAGCGAGTAGTTTGGCCTCGCCTGGATGGGTCAAAAAACCAACTTCAACTAGTGCGGTGGGGACATGTGCCTCTTTGAGGATGTAGACATCGCTTTTCTGTTTGGCCAGGCGGTTGGTATTCCCCAATTGTTTGATCAATTCCGCTTGAATCAGCGTGGCCAACCGCTTGTTCTCTTCGCGAATCGGATTGTAAAAAGTTTGGGCGCCTGACCACTTGGGAGATGGCATGGCGTTGAGATGGATGCTCACAAGCGCATCAGCCCGCTTCTCCTTCAACAAGTGGATACGCTTTAACAAATCCTCCACTTTTCGCCGACTGAGCGACTTCGTTTCTGGTTCGGCTAAGTCTTGGTCGGCTTCGCGCGTCATCAGCACATATGCTCCCGCTTCATTCAGGTAATCCCGCAAATATAAAGCAATATTTAAAGTGATATGTTTCTCTACCAATCCGTTTCCGCTGGCCCCTCCATCGGCTCCCCCGTGGCCTGCGTCAATCATGATCACCTTGCCACTCAGGGGCATAGCCATGGTGCTAACTGAGCCTACCTTCATAACCGAAAACATGCCGATGGCACTGACAAGCACCGCCGCGCAGAGCAGCATCATCCAACCTTTTTTCTGGTGGTTCTTCCACCAATCCATTGCCATTTTCATGCGTCTCGCCTCACTTCACTTCACGTCGCCTACTAGCTAATGTATGGGACGAGACCGATTGATATGATTGTCAACGCTTTTGTGCATACCCTTTCATAAACCAATTTTTGGACAGCTCCGCCAACAGCATGAACACGGATTCCGCGCTCCATTCATCCAACCACTCGAATACATGAAACTCTTTGGTCAGCTGTTCCATCAGCTGTTGGCAATGGGCTTGATGGCGCGGCGCAAACACATCCAGCGCCTCTTTAAACGTTCGTGGTGACCGTCTTCTCCACTTGGCTTCTTTCATGCCACAAACAAACGCTTCATAGGCCAGACGGTAACACAATTCGAGCAGAAGCCATTTTCTCGAGGACGGCCAATATTTGACCATCGGTTTGATCAGATTGGCCTTCACCCGCTCCATTTCGTCCCACGGGAACGCATCTAATGCGTCTTGGCGCAAAGCCGCTTCTTTTTTAATCCGTAAACTATCAATATGTATGATTTCCCCCACCAAGCCAAATCGCTCCTTCTTTTGCAACCATCTCATTTATTGTTGACGAAAGAAGGATAGAAAAAACCCCTGGATTGTTGTCCAGGGGTTTGTGTAAAAAGCGGATGCCCGATTAGCGCTTGGAGAACTGAGGCGCGCGACGAGCAGCTTTGAGACCGTATTTTTTCCGTTCTTTCATCCGTGGGTCACGGGTCAAGAAGCCGGCTTTTTTCAAGGATGGACGAAGTTCTGGATCCACTTTCAGAAGCGCACGCGCGATACCGTGGCGGATTGCGCCCGCTTGTCCTGTGAATCCACCACCGGATACGTTCACCAATACATCATAACGATCCGTGGTGTTGGTCAGTACTAATGGTTGACGTACGATCGCTTTTAAGGTTTCCAGACCAAAATAGTCATCAATGTTACGACCATTGATCACAACGCGGCCATCCCCAGCAACGAGGCGAACACGAGCGACCGATTCCTTACGGCGACCGGTTCCATAGAATTGAACTTGTGCCAAATCGGTTACCTCCTTTTATTAACCGCGCAGTTCCCACTCAACCGGCTGTTGAGCCTGATGAGGATGTTCGGAACCAGCGTATACTTTTAGTTTTTTGAATTGCTGACGACCCAAAGAGCCTTTTGGCAGCATGCCTTTCACTGCAAATTCGATCAGGCGCTCCGGATGTTTGGCGCGCATGTCACTGGCTACAGTGGCTTTCAGACCACCTGGATGACCAGAGTGACGATAGTAAGTTTTTTGAGCCCATTTTTTACCGGTCAATTCAACTTGATCTGCGTTAATCACGATCACAAAATCGCCAGTGTCCACATGGGGAGTAAATTCAGGTTTATGCTTTCCGCGAAGCAAGGTAGCTACTTCAGTTGCGAGACGACCCAAGGTTTTGCCCGCAGCATCTACCACATACCATTTCCGTTCCACTTGATTTGGCTTAGCCATAAATGTGGTACGCATCGTATTCCCTCCTCTATCGCAACGGATTGACCGTTTACTTTTAACAGATTTAGAAGCATTTAGAAGCAATTAGAAGCATTTTTTGTAGCACTGACAAGATTTGCGCCGAACAACTCCACCGGGGCATGGAGTGGAAAATACCAAGCGTAATCTTACCTTAAAAGCGGGAAAATGTCAAGAAATCGCAAGGGCAAATGCCATGTTTACATATTGTTCCATGGGGTGTAGCCCACTTCCATCAGCACGAGCCCCTCGGGCGGGAAAGTGGGGCCAGCCTTCGTGCGGTCGCGGGCGGCCAAGATCACCGAGATTGCTTTGGGGTCGATATGCTTTCTCCCCACCTCGACCAATGTGCCTGCCAATATCCGCACCATATTGTACAAAAAACCGCTACCTGTCACTTCGATCGCATACCCATGCTCTTCTTCGATAACCTCGCACCGATAGATCGTGCGCACCCGGTCTTCCACCTGCGTTTTGGCCGAGCACAGCGATGTGAAATCATGAGTGCCCACCAAGTAACCAGCGGCTTCCCGCATCGCCTGAAAATCAACTGCATAAGGAAGATGAGTGCGATAACGGCGAGAAAACACATCCGGGGCACACCGCGTATCTATCTGATAGCGATACGTCTTCCAGTGGGCGCTCTTGCGCGCGTGAAAGTCGGACGGAACTTCTTCGCTCGACACCGCGACAATATCCCGCGGCAACATGTTGCGCAAGATATACGCGATCTTTTCGGCGGGAATCGGACTGGATGTCACAAAGTGGCAAATCTGCCCTTGGGCATGAACACCCGCATCTGTCCTTCCCGAGCCGTGAATCTCTATCTTTTCCCGCATCAAGGCGGTCAACGCGTTTTCCAGCTCCGCTTGGATCGTGCGTTGCCCCGGTTGGCGCTGAAACCCGGAAAAGTCAGTGCCGTCATAGGAAATGTGCAGTTTGATCTTTTTCATCTTCTTATTTCGGCCCCCTACTTCTCCAAGTACCACAACGCCAACCACAGCGTCGCCGCCGTCGGAATCAACCACAAATCCCGTCGAGCGAACGTCAACTCCCGCCAACGGGTTCGCCCTTCGCCTCCGCGGTAGCCACGGGCTTCCATCGCCATGGCCAAATCTTCGGCGCGCCGGAAAGACGAGATCAAGAGCGGGATCAAGATGGGAATATGATTCATGATCCGTCTGAACAATGAACCAGCCTCAAAATCAACCCCGCGCGCCATTTGCGCCTTTTTGATTTTTTGCGTTTCCCCCCATAAGGTAGGAATGAAGCGAAGCGCAATGGACATCATCATCGCCAACTCATGCACGGGAACGCGCACCTTCGTCAGCGGCCGCAATAGTTGTTCAATTGCATTGGTGATCTCCATCGGGGAAGTGGTGCAAGTGAGCAAGGTCGCTGTAGCCATCAAGACAAATAAGCGCAACGACATGAGCACCGCTTGCTCCACCCCTGCCTCATGCACCGAAAACAACGGCGTCTGAAGCAAGACCCCACCGCCTTTTGTCGTGAACAAGTGCAGTAGCGAAGTCAGGATGATCAAAAATAATATCGGCTTGACTGCTCGCAAAAAAAGTGCAAGCGGAATGCGCGCCCCTTTGACGGCAAGCAAGACAAACAGGGTGAGCAACAGGTACGAAGGCCACCTGTCCACAAATAAAACGAGGAACATGAAGGCAAACACAAATACCAGCTTGCCTCTAGGATCCAATCGATGCAAGAACGAATCGACCGGGACATATTGTCCAATTACGACCGGTGTCACCTGTCATCCCCCCGCTTCCAGCGAGACTCCAGCTCACGCTCCAACTCTTCAACAGAGAACAATGTCAGTGGAAGGGGAGGATCGAGGTTGCGGTTCAACGCCATGATCAACTTGGTGATCTCTGGCACATCCAGCTTAAGCCGACACAGTGCCTGCTCATTCCCAAACACTTCTCTCGGGGAGCCCGTAAGCGCAATCCGCCCTTCTGACAAGATCACCAGCTGCTCCGCGTATCGGGCCGCCTCTTCCATCTGATGGGTGACCAGTAATACGGTCAACCCCTGTTCACGGTGTAAACGCCCCACCATGTCCAGCATCTCCCGTTGACCGCGGGGGTCAAGGCCAGCTGTCGGCTCATCAAGGATGAGCACCTGCGGTCGCATAGCCAGAATACCGGCAATAGCCACTCGCCGCATCTGCCCACCGCTCAGAGCCAATGGGGAACGATCCTTCAATGAAGGAGGCAAACCCACCCAACGCATGGCTTCCTCCACCCTCTCGGCGACCTGTTCTTCTGTCAGTCCTTGCTGACGCGGGCCAAAAGCGATGTCTTTCGCCACGGTTTCTTCAAACAATTGGTGTTCAGGATATTGAAAAGCGACCCCAACCAACCGCCTGAGTTCCGACAGCTGTTTGCTCTTAGGCGTCACCACTTGATTTCCAATCCTTAATTGCCCCGACGTCGGCTTAATCAAGCCGGCCACCGTCTGGATCAACGTTGATTTGCCCGAACCCGTCGCCCCGAGCAACGCGACAAATGAACCGCTTGCGACACGCAAATTGATATCCGTCAACGCTTGTTTAGCAAACGGGGTTCCAGGATGGTATATGACGTTCAAGTCTTCGATAACAATCTCCATAGTTCGCTCACCAGATCCTCTTTACTGGTGATGGAAGCACGTACCGGCCAGCCCGCTTTCACCAGGCGATGATGCAATTCCACTTCAAGTGGAACATCCAGATCCCACTCTTTCAACTTCATCGCTTGTGGATATAGTTCAGCGACAGGGGTGTCCAACTTGATTTGTCCTTCGGCCATTACGATCAACCGCTCAGCCATGAATGCTTCTTGCGCCGAATGGGTGATGTGGATCACCGTCGTCCCCCGTTCATGGATTGACTTGATCAGTTGGCACACTTCCGCTCTTCCTTGCGGGTCCAGCATCGACGTCGCCTCATCAAACAGGATGATATCCGGTTGCATCGCCACCACCCCTGCAATGGCCAAACGTTGCTTCTGCCCACCTGAGAGATGGTGTGGCTCCCGATCTTCCATCCCAGCCAGACCTACCCATTGCAACGCCTGCGCCACCCTTGCTTTCATCTCATCGCGCGGCAACCCCATATTCTCTAAACCAAAAGCGACATCATCCTGAACAGTAGGCGCGACAATTTGATTATCTGGATTTTGAAATACCATTCCAACCCGACGTCGAATTTGCCACAACACATGTTCATTTGATGTCGCTCGTCCACAAACGTGCACATCTCCTTCAGTAGGGAGATACAGCCCAGCGATTATGCGTGCCAATGTTGATTTTCCTGAACCATTGGGGCCAATAATACTAACATACTCACCCGCCCCGACGGTGAGCTGGATATCTTTCAGTGCCCATCTTTCCTTGGATAATGCATCAGGCTGATAGTGATACCGGAGATTGGAAACGTGCAAGATCGGTTCCATGTTAGCTCCTTAAAAGAAAAAAGGGTAAACGTCAGGACCGGCCGGATCCTGCCCTCACCCTTTCTAATTCAAACTATCAACGCATGGCTTACTTCACCAATTCGATGAAAACCATTGGTGCACCGTCACCACGGCGAGGTCCGAGCTTCAGGATGCGGGTGTAGCCGCCGTTGCGCTCTTTATAGCGTGGTGCGATTTCGTCAAACAGCTTTTTCACTGCATCGACGTTTTTGTTATGGGTCACTTCTTCCCCATCTTTTACGGTGTTGGAGCGAGTCGTGCGAACAAACGCTGCCGCTTGGCGACGTGCGTGCAGATCTCCGCGTTTACCGAGGGTGATCATTTTCTCCACGATGGAGCGCACTTCTTTCGCTTTGGATTCGGTGGTTTCAATGCGTTCGTTGATAATCAGATCCGTTACCAAATCACGGAGCAACGCTTTACGGGCTCCTGTGTTTCTGCCGAGTTTGGAATATGCCATCTTCTTTCCCTCCCCCTACCAGTTGTTAGTCGTCTTTGCGAAGTGACAACCCGAGCTCTTGCAACTTCTCTTGAACTTCTTCCAGAGATTTGCGTCCCAAGTTGCGAACTTTCATCATATCTTCTTCTGATTTTTGCGTGAGCTCTTGAACGGTGTTGATGCCGGCACGTTTGAGACAATTGTAAGAACGCACGGAGAGGTCGAGTTCCTCGATGGTCATCTCCATGACCTTCTCTTTTTTGTCTTCTTCTTTTTCTACCATGATTTCAGCATCTTTTGCCTGTTCAGTCAGACCCACGAATAACATCAAGTGCTCATTTAAGATCTTAGCGCCAAGGCTCACCGCTTCATCCGGTTTCAAGCTACCATTCGCCCAAACTTCCAAGATCAATTTGTCGTAGTTGGTAACTTGTCCAACACGCGTATTGGTCACTTGATAGTTAACCCGTTCAATAGGCGTGTAGATCGAGTCAATCGGAATCACACCGATCGGCAGATCTTCACGTTTATTCTTATCAGCAGATACATATCCGCGGCCACGATTCGCGGTCATCCGAATGCGCAGGTGGGCGTCTTCAGCCAATGTAGCGATGTGCAAATCAGGATTCAACACCTCTACATCACTATCCGCGCGAATATCCCCCGCTTTGACTTCTCCCGGGCCTTCGAGATCGATCTCCAGGATTTTCTCTTCATCCGAATGAATTTTGAGAGCAAGTTGTTTAATGTTGAGAATGATCTCCGTGGTATCTTCTACAACTCCAGGAATCGTGGAGAACTCATGCAATACCCCATCAATCTGGATGGTTGTAACGGCCGCTCCTGGCAAAGAGGAGAGCAGGACACGGCGCAGAGAATTGCCCAGGGTAGTGCCGTATCCGCGTTCCAAGGGTTCTACCACAAATTTTCCGTAACGATGATCATCACTGATTTCAACAGCTTCGATCTTCGGCTTTTCAATTTCAATCATACGGCTCACAAACCCTCCTTCAGAACGTCGCGTTCTGGGCGTTATCTCCCTAGCAGCTGAAATGTGTGGTGTATATAGGAAAGACAAGGAAATCCAGTCCTAACCAGTATACACGATAATTTACAAAAATAAACCACGGATCAGCTTAAAGAAGTAAGATTAAACACGACGACGTTTTGGCGGACGGCAACCGTTGTGAGGGATCGGTGTTACGTCTTTGATCAAGCTGACTTCAAGGCCTGCTGCTTGCAGAGAGCGGATCGCCGCTTCACGACCGGAGCCGGGGCCTTTAACCAGTACATCAACAGACTTCATCCCGTTTTCCATTGCGACTTTGGCTGCAGCTTCTGCTGCCATTTGCGCCGCAAACGGAGTGCTCTTGCGGGAACCTTTGAATCCCATGGTGCCGGAGCTTGCCCAAGCGACGGTGTTACCGCGTGGGTCTGTGATTGTGATGATCGTATTGTTGAAAGTGGAGCGGATATGAGCTACGCCCGTCTCAATGTTCTTTCTCACACGACGTTTTACGCGCTGAGTAGTCGTTTTACGTTTAGCCACTGTTTTCCCTCCTTACTGCAATTATTTTTTCTTGTTCGCAACCGTACGGCGTGGACCTTTACGGGTACGAGCATTGGTTTTGGTACGTTGACCACGAACCGGCAAACCACGACGATGACGGATGCCGCGATATGCGCCGATCTCGATCAGACGCTTGATGTTCAGTGCCACTTCACGACGAAGGTCACCTTCTACCACCAAGTTTTTATCAATAAAACTGCGCAGCTTGGTCACTTCTTCTTCCGTCAAGTCGCGAACACGGGTATCTGCGCTGATCCCAGTTGCTTCCAAGATTTTTTGTGCTTGAGAACGACCAATACCGTAAATGTAAGTCAGGGCGATCTCTACACGTTTCTCACGTGGCAAGTCAATACCTGCGATACGTGCCATACGCTACACCTCCCGTCTATTATCCTTGTTTTTGCTTGTGTTTTGGATTTTCACAGATTACCATTACAGCCCCTTTGCGACGAATCACTTTGCACTTTTCGCAAATGGGCTTCACAGATGGTCTTACTTTCATCTTGTTAACCTCCTGTCTGTGTCCCACTTTAGGTTCGGCACCCCAAGGTTATCGAGTCACTACGCGAAATTACTTATAGCGGTAAGTGATCCGCCCACGGGTTAAGTCATAAGGGGAAAGTTGCACGGTCACTTTGTCTCCTGGCAAAATGCGAATAAAATGCATGCGGATTTTGCCAGAAACATGCGCCAACACTTCATGACCATTCTCCAACTTCACACGGAACATTGCGTTTGGCAGGGGCTCTTGGACGATCCCTTCAACCTCGATCACATCTTCCTTGGCCATCGATTCACTCTCCTTTTTGCTCGCTCAGGAGCAGGTATTGGTTCAGGGCGTATCGCAACTTGGCATTGGTTACACGACCATGTTGTCTCAATGCTTCAGCCACATCCTCGCTTACATAGTTGATAAGCTGGATGTGTTTTACGTTTTTCTTTTTGGGATGGTCAAATTTACGCTGATCCCCATCAGCCAGAAAAACGAAATGTGGTTCCTCAAAACTGATTACTACAGCGAATTGACCTGCATCTCTCCCGCGCAACACACGCACGATCTGTCCTTGGCGGGGTCTGCAGTCAACAGCAGCCACATTCATCACCCTTCACCTGTTACGCTTTCGTCAAAATCTCATGGCCTTCATCCGTGATCGCAATCGTGTGCTCAAAATGGGCGCAGATTGAACCGTCAGTCGTCACAACCGTCCAATTGTCCGCAAGTGTCCGCACAAAGCGTTTACCGAAGTTAACCATCGGCTCCACTGCCAAGGTCATCCCCGGCTTCAACCGAGGCCCTTTCCCAGCTAATCCATAATTAGGAACGCTCGGCGCCTCATGCAGGTTTTGGCCAATGCCATGACCCACATACTCACGCACAATCGAAAAGCCCGCTTCTTCAGCGACTCGTTGTACGGCATGAGAGATATCACCAATGCGCGCACCAGGCTTTGCTTGTTCCAAGCCTTTGTACAGACTCGCTTCGGTAACTGAAAGCAATTTTTCCGCATCTGGAGAAATTTTCCCTACGGCGTAAGTCCAAGCCGAGTCCCCATGGTACCCTTCATAACACGCGCCGATGTCGATGGAGATGATATCCCCCTCTTTCAACGTGCGGTCACTTGGAATCCCGTGAACCAGTTCTTCGTTGACCGAAGTGCAAATGCTTCCGGGAAACCCATTATACCCTTTAAAAGAAGGAATGGCACCAAAACGGGTAATCACTTTCTCCGCGATCCGGTCCAACTCTTTCGTTGTCACACCCGGTTGGATCGCCTTCTTCAACTCCTGATGAGTCAAATAAACGATCTTGCCCGCTTCTCTCATGCGGTCTAACTCTTTTGCCGATTTTAAAATAATCATTTCACGGAACCTCGAATCAGTGACAAGATTTGTTCGGTCACGTTTTCGATCGGCTGCTCCCCATTCACGCGATGAAGTTTGCCAGTCGATTCGTAGTAATGAAGTAAGTGACGTGTTTGCTCAAGATTCACCTTAAGCCGTTCTTGAACGGTCTCTGCACTGTCGTCAGCGCGCTGGTACAGCTCGCCGCCACAGCGGTCGCAGACGCCTTCTACTTTTGGTGGTGCGAACACCACATGGTACGAAGCACCACAATCGCGACAGATGCGTCTCCCTGTGAGCCGTTTCAGCAGTTCTTCTTCGCTTACTTCAATATATAATACGAAATCGATAGCGCGATGAAGCTCTTTTGTCAATTCATCAAGTGCTTCAGCCTGTGGAACCGTTCTGGGAAAACCATCCAACAAAAAACCGTTCGCACAATCATCTTTGCCCAACCGCTCACGAACGATACCAATCGTCACACGGTCGGGAACCAGTTGACCTTGCTCCATATAGGACTTTGCTTCCAAGCCCAATGGCGTTTCTTCTTTTACGGCTGCCCGAAACATATCTCCCGTGGAGATGTGAGGAATGTCCAACTCCTCAAGTATTCGGCTCGCTTGCGTGCCTTTTCCTGCTCCGGGCAAACCCATCAGTACGATATTCAAGCCTCATCCCTCCGGTTGGGTTGCCTACGGGCGGTCCGCATGTGCAGATGATGCCAACAATGGCCTGCTCATGCATAGTCCCCGGAAGAAGGCTCCGGGGGTGTTCGATCATCTTATTTATGCATAAAGCCTTTATAATGGCGTTTGATCAATTGGCTTTCAATTGTTTTCAACGTCTCAAGAGCGACGCCGACAACGATCAGAAGGGATGTTCCACCTATCTGAACTTGCTGCGGCAAGCCCGCCAAGATGATCAGGATGATCGGCAAAATGGACACGGCCGCCAAAAACAGGGCACCCGTCAAGGTCAAACGGTTCATCACCTTGGTCAGGTAGGCGGTTGTGGCTTTGCCAGGGCGGACACCTGGAATAAATCCACCATTTTTCTTCATCTGATCAGACAATTGAATTGGGTTGAGCTGCACAAACGTATAGAAGTAAGTAAATCCGATGATCAGGATCACGTACAGTGCCATCCCGAGGCTAAACTTGGTGTAGTCAAAGTTGACAATAATCCAATCAGCAACAGGATTGCCTTGCCAGAACTGTGCGATCGTCTGCGGAAACATCAAGAGCGAAAGGGCGAAGATCACAGGAATTACACCAGCAGCATTGGTTTTCATCGGAATGTGGGTCGATTGACCACCATACATTTTACGTCCAACCACACGCTTCGTGTATTGTACCGGGATCTTTCTTACGCCTTGCTGAATGTAGATAACCGCCACAATCAGGATGATTGCAACAAGCAAAACGCCAACCATCTTCAGAATGCCCAGGAACAATTGGTCTTTGTCCTTAAAGAAATCTTCGGCCAAATAGCCCACTTGACCCGGCAGACCAGCGACGATCCCCGCAAAGATCAAAATGGAAATGCCATTTCCAATCCCTTTGTCGGTGATTTGCTCACCCATCCACATCAAGAAACAGGTACCCGCTGTCAAGGACAAGGCGATTAAGGAATACGACCACACGCTTTCATCCACAATGAACCCGGCAGCGGCTCTGTTAAACCCGATCGATACACCGATCGACTGGATGAGGGCCAGCACCACCGTAAAATAACGGGTAAACTGGGCAAGCTTGCGGCGCCCCACTTCCCCTTCTTTCGCCCAGCGCGAAAACGCCGGAATCACATCCATCGAGAGCAATTGCACAACGATCGATGCGGTGATGTAAGGCATAATGCCCATCGCAAAGATGGAGAAGTTTTGTAAGGCATTCCCTGAAAAAGCATTGATGAGATTGAAAACCCCTTGGGTCTCATTCATCATTTGCTGAAGGATATTGGCGTTAGTGTTCGGAACCGGAATGAAGCTTCCGATCCGAAAAACCACTAACATCATCAGGGTAAAAAAGATACGACGACGAAGATCTTCCACCTTAAAGATGTTTCCCAGGTTCCGAATCATTAGATTACCTCCGTCGCTCCACCAACGGCGTTGATTTTTTCAATCGCAGAGGCAGAGAATTTATGAGCTTTCACGGTAAGTTTCTTGCTCAATT
The DNA here is from genome assembly GCF_900182735.1 of Laceyella tengchongensis. Taxonomy (NCBI): domain Bacteria; kingdom Bacillati; phylum Bacillota; class Bacilli; order Caryophanales; family Thermoactinomycetaceae; genus Laceyella; species Laceyella tengchongensis. The sequence goes on from NZ_FXTU01000007.1 coordinate 16,719, forward strand.
CGCCATTGCCCAGGATTTTCAAACCATCTTTCAAGTTTTTCACAACGCCTTCTTGAACCAAGAGTTCCGGAGTAACAACTGTTCCCTCTTCAAAACGGTTCAAGGTGTCGAGGTTGACAATCGCATACTCCACACGATTTGGGTTGGTAAAGCCGCGTTTTGGCAAACGGCGGTAAATCGGGTTTTGACCACCTTCAAAGCCAGGACGCACACCACCACCAGAGCGGGCATTTTGACCTTTATGACCTTTACCAGCCGTCTTACCTTGGCCAGCAGAAATGCCGCGACCAAGTCGTTTTTTCTTGTGACGAGAGCCTTGGGCAGGTTTCAGCTCGTGCAGTTTCATCCTTCGCACCTCCTCTTCAACAGATCATATCGCTTATTCAGCGATTTCTTTCACTTCCACCAGATGGTTCACTTTTTTGATCATGCCACGAATCGCCGGATTGTCTGCATGGACAACGGTTTGCTCACGTTTCGTCAGACCGAGTGTGCGCAGGGTGACGCGTTGCACTTCCGGACGGCCAATCATACTACGCTTCAGCGTAACTGCCAGCTTCTTAGCCACGGTCATCCCTCCTTAACCCAACAATTCCTCTACGCTTTTGCCGCGCAGTTTTGCAACGTCCTCAGGACGCTTCAAGCTTTCCAATCCCGCCAAAGTTGCGCGAACCATGTTGATCGGGTTGTTGGAACCGGTCGATTTGGTGAGGATGTCGCCCACACCAGCCGCGTTCAACACGTCACGTACAGGTCCGCCCGCAATTACCCCGGTACCTTTGGAAGCCGGTTTCATGATGACTTGGCCAGCGCCGAAACGGCCAACCACATCATGCGGGATGGTGTTGCCTTTCAAAGGAACAGTAATCATGTTCTTTTTGGCATCTTCGATACCTTTGCGAATCGCTTCCGGTACCTCAGCCGCTTTACCGATGCCCGCACCGACTTTGCCTTTGCCGTCGCCGACAACAACCAGCGCGCTGAAGCTGAAACGACGACCACCTTTAACGACCTTCGCTACGCGGTTAATGTTAACCAGCTTTTCGATATACTCGGATTGCGCAGCATCTCTTTTGCGTGGTTTCTCTTGCTTGCTCAAAAGTCTAGACCCCCTTCCCGTGCTCCTTCAGCTAAAGCTTTAACCCGACCATGATAGAGATATCCGCCACGATCGAACACAACTACTTTGTGTCCTTTATCAATCGCGCGTTTTGCAATCATCTCACCAACAATACGTGCCGCTTCAACCGTTCCACCATTCACACCTTTAGCTTGGAACTCCTTATCCAGGGTGGACGCAGAAGCGATCGTGTGACCCACGGTGTCATCGATCAATTGTGCATAAATGTTGTTGGAAGAGCGGAACACGTTCAAACGTGGGCGCTCAGCCGTACCAAACAACCGTTTGCGTACACGCAGATGGCGTTTTTTCCGTTTCTTATTGCGATCTTCCTTGCGAATCACGGTCTAGCTCACTCCCTTCTAGTTAGGCGATTCGATTACTTACCAGTTTTACCTTCTTTACGGCGAATAACTTCATCGCTGTATTTAATCCCTTTGCCTTTGTATGGCTCAGGCTCACGAATCTTGCGGATGTTAGCGGCCATTTCGCCGACTTTTTGCTTGTCAATTCCTTTAACAACGATCTGGGTTTGAGATGGTACATCCAACTCAATCCCTTCGAGCGGTGTCACTTCCACTGGGTGGGAGTAACCTACGTTCAACACCAGATTGCTTCCTTTCTTGGAAGCCCGGTATCCGACACCTACCAACTCAAGTGTTTTGGAGAATCCATTGGATACACCTTCAACCATGTTTGCAATCAAGCTGCGGGTGGTACCATGGAGTGCACGGTGTGTGCGATGATCGCTTGGACGTTCCACGATCAATTCGTTGTTCTCCAACTTGATGGCGATATCGGAATGGAAGTCGCGGGTCAGTGTGCCTTTCGGACCTTTCACCGTTACCTTGCCGCCCTCGACTTTCACTTCAACGCCAGCTGGAATAACAACTGTTTTTTTTCCGATACGGGACATTCCGTTCACCTCCATCCGTTAGCCAAATTACCAGATATAAGCGAGTACTTCTCCGCCCACTTTGTTTTGGCGAGCTTCTTTGTCAGTCAAGATGCCTTTGTTCGTAGACAAAATGGCAATACCCAGACCACGCAATACACGTGGAATTTCATTAGATTTTACATAAACACGCAAACCGGGTTTGCTGATCCGTTTCAGCCCGGTAATTACTTTTTCGTTGTTCTGACCGTACTTCAGGAAGATGCGGATAATACCTTGCTTGTTATCTTCGATATATTCAGCATCGCGAATAAATCCTTCACGTTTCAGGATTTCAGCAATCTCCCGTTTCATACGAGACGCAGGGAACTCAACGCTCTCATGGCGAACCATGTTGGCGTTACGAATTCTAGTCAGCATATCTGCAATCGGGTCAGTCATCACCATGCGAAACCCTCCTTCCTATCATCATTACCAGCTTGCTTTTTTAACGCCGGGAATCTGCCCTTTGTAGGCCAACTCACGGAAGCAGATACGACACAGCTTAAACTTGCGCAATACGGAATGTGGACGACCACAACGTTCGCAACGGGTGTAAGCGCGCACTGCAAATTTCGGCTCACGCTTAGCCTTTACGATCATCGACTTCTTGGCCAAGTGATTCCCTCCTTTAATCGTATTTTTAATCCCGTTCGGGACTACTTGCGGAATGGCATACCCATTTGGGTAAGCAGCTCACGAGCTTCTTCATCGGTGTTGGCCGTTGTCACGATCACAACGTCCATACCGCGAACTTTATCCACTTTATCGTATGCGATTTCCGGGAAGATCAGCTGTTCTTTCAGACCCAGGGTGTAGTTCCCACGGCCGTCAAACGCTTTTGGGGAAACCCCACGGAAGTCGCGTACGCGTGGCAGAGCGATGTTCATCAGTTTGTCCAAGAAGTGATACATCCGCTCACCACGAAGAGTTACTTTCACACCGATCGGCATGCCTTCACGAAGCTTGAAGCCAGCGATCGATTTTTTTGCACGGGTGATGATTGGCTTTTGACCAGCGATCAACGTCAAGTCTTCTACCGCTCCATCCAACACTTTCGCGTTGGCTACAGCTTCACCCACACCCATGTTGATGACCACTTTCTCAACTTTTGGCACTTGCATAGTAGATTTGTAGTTGAATTTTTTCATGAGGTTGGGAGCAACCTCGTTCAGGTACATCTCTTTCAGACGTGCTGCCACTTTGTGTACCTCCCTTCCTTAAACGTTACTTGTCAAGAATTTCGCCAGACTTTTTGGCTACGCGAACTTTTTTCTTCTCACCGTTCTTGCCTTCAACGAATTTGTAACCAACACGAGTTGGTTCTTTCGTTTTTGGATCCTCGATCATCAAGTTGGAAACATGGATTGGCGCTTCCTTTTCGATGATGCCACCTTGAGGATTGGCTTGAGTCGGGCGGGAATGCTTCTTCACCATGTTCACACCTTCGACTACCACGCGGTTCTCTTTTGGGAGAACTTTGATCACGCGACCGCGGGTGTAAACCTTTTTGCCGTTTTCAAAGTACGGCGCTTCTTTGCCGCGCATAACGATAACCATATCGCCTTTTTTGATGTGCATGTCTTAAGCACCTCCTTGCATACTGACGTGGTACCAGCCATAAAGAACTTTATATTACAGTACTTCCGGTGCCAAAGATACGATTTTCATGAAATCGCGATCACGCAGCTCACGGGCAACAGGTCCGAAGATACGAGTTCCACGTGGGCTTTTATCTTCTTTGATAACAACCGCCGCGTTTTCATCAAAACGGATGTAGGAACCATCTGGACGGCGAGACGGACGAACCGTACGTACCACCACGCACTTCACTACATCACCCTTCTTGACAACGCCACCGGGTGTAGCTTGTTTTACGGAAGCCACGATGATGTCACCGATACTAGCAGTGGACTTTTTGGAGCCACCCAATACACGGATGCACATAACTTCTTTCGCACCAGAGTTGTCAGCGACACGAAGACGTGTTTGAGGTTGGATCATGGTTTTCCCTCCTTCCCGCGTCATTCACGCGTGTCTCAAGTTAGATGATCACAGCTTCTTCAACGACTTCTACCAAACGAAAACGTTTGTCTTTAGAAAGCGGACGAGTTTCCATGATTTTTACTACATCGCCGATTTTCGCTTGGTTGTGTTCGTCATGAGCTTTGAATTTTTTCGTGTATTTCACACGCTTACCGTACAGTGGATGTTTCTTATAGGTCTCAACAGCGACAACAATCGTTTTATCCATTTTATCGCTGACCACTTTGCCGACACGTACTTTACGGCGAGTTGTACGCTCGTTCATCCCTGTTTCCTCCTTTCGATTCCCAGTTCGCGCTCCCGCAGAACGGTTTTAGCACGGGCAATCGCCTTGCGAACTTGGCCAATCCGAGCAGGGTTTTCCAATTGCCCAGTGGCCGACTGGAAGCGGAGGTTAAACAGTTCTTCCTTGTACTGTGCGAGCTTTTGCTCAATCTCGGCGGTGGTCAACTCTACTAATTCTTTTGCTTTCATTCGTTACCACCCGCTTCTTCACGTTTTACGAACTTCGTTTTCACCGGCAATTTCATTGCCGCCAGACGCATTGCTTCGCGAGCTGTTTCTTCCGGTACTCCGGCCAACTCAAACATGATGCGACCTGGTTTTACGACCGCTACCCATTTTTCAGGAGAACCTTTACCGCTACCCATCCGAACCTCAAGCGGCTTTTGGGTGATTGGTTGATCTGGGAAGATCTTGATCCATACTTTACCACCCCGTTTGATGTAACGGGTCATGGCGATACGGGCAGCTTCGATTTGACGGTTCGTAATCCAAGCTGGCTCAAGTGCTTGCAATCCGTACTCGCCGAATGCGACTTCCGTACCGCCTTTCGCCTTCCCTTTCAGGCTCGGACGATGCGGACGGCGGTATTTCACACGTTTAGGCATCAACATAGATTACTCGCCTCCTTCCGCTGCTCCTTTATTTTTGGTTGGCAATACCTCGCCACGGTATACCCACACTTTCACACCAATCCGACCATAAGTGGTGTGCGCTTCCGCAAACCCATAGTCGATGTCAGCGCGCAGGGTGTGAAGAGGTACCGTTCCTTCGCTATAACCTTCGCTACGGGCGATGTCCGCTCCACCCAAACGTCCGCTCACCATCGTGCGGATCCCTTTTGCTCCAGCACGCAAGGAACGTTGAATCGCTTGTTTCATCGCACGGCGGAAAGAAACGCGACGCTCCAATTGTTGCGCGATGCTTTCTGCAACCAAATATGCATCAAGCTCTGGATTTTTAATTTCGTTAATGTTGATGTGAACTTTCTTGTTGGTCAGTTTCGCAAGCTGTTGGCGCAATGCTTCAACTTCCGAACCACCTTTACCGATAACCATCCCCGGCTTCGCGGTATGGATGCTGATGTTTACGCGGTTGGCTGCGCGTTCAATCTCTACAGTGGAAACCGCTGCGTCTTTCAGCTTGTTTTTCACGAATTCACGGATCTTAATGTCTTCGTGTAATAAATCAGCATAGTCTTTGTCAGCGTACCATTTGGATTCCCAGTCGCGAATCACCCCGACACGCAGACCAACTGGATTTACCTTTTGACCCACAGCTTCATCCCTCCTTGTTCAATAGTTGATTACTTTTCGCTCACAACCACGGTGATGTGGCTGGTGCGTTTGTTAATGCGGCTCGCACGTCCCATAGCACGAGGCATGTAACGCTTCAGTGTTGGACCTTCGTCAACAAACGCTTTCGCTACAACCAGACGGCTGGTGTCCATGTTAAAGTTGTGCTCAGCATTTGCCACAGCAGAAGCGAGTACTTTCTCGATAATCGGAGATGCTGCGCGAGGAGTGAATTTTAAAATCGCGATGGCTTCTTCCACGGACTTACCGCGGATCAAATCCATTACCAGGCGCGCTTTGCGTGGAGCGATGCGCACATAACGTGCAACAGCTTTAGCTTCCATGTTGTAACCCCCCTCTCTTCAACAAGACCTCTACCGTCTTTTCGTTTTCTTGTCATCAGCGGCGTGACCTTTGTAGGTGCGGGTTGGAACGAACTCACCCAACTTGTGACCTACCATGTCTTCAGTCACGAATACAGGAACATGTTTGCGACCATCATGCACTGCGAAAGTGTGACCGATGAAGTCAGGGAAAATGGTGGAACGGCGAGACCAGGTTTTGATCACTCGCTTTTCACCTTTTTCATTCAGTTCTTCAACCTTTTTAATCAGGTGCGCATCTACAAATGGTCCTTTTTTCAAGCTGCGGCCCATGTAATTAACCTCCCTTCGAGTGAGGCTTTCTCCCAGCCTAGATTACTTCTTGCGACGACGGATAATATATTTGTCAGATGCTTTGTTTTTCTTACGGGTTTTATAACCAAGCGTCGGTTTGCCCCATGGGGTCATCGGAGACTTGCGTCCGATTGGCGCGCGACCTTCACCACCACCGTGCGGATGGTCTACCGGGTTCATAACGGAACCGCGAACGGTCGGGCGCTTGCCTAACCAACGAGCACGTCCAGCTTTACCAATGGTGATAAGCTCATGATCCAGGTTACCCACTTGACCGATGGTCGCGCGGCACTCCAGGTTGATCATGCGGGTTTCACCAGAGGTCAGGCGGATGATCGCGTATTTGCCCTCTTTACCCAGAAGTTGTGCAGAAGCACCTGCTGCACGCACCAATTGTCCACCGCGGCCTGGTTTCATCTCAATGTTGTGGATGACGGTACCTACAGGAATGTTTTTCAGTGGCAGTGCGTTACCCACACGGATGTCTGCTTCCGGACCGGACATGATGGTGGTGCCGACTTTCAAGCCATGCGGAGCGAGAATGTAGCGTTTTTCACCATCCGCATAATGAATCAGCGCGATGTTGGCGGAACGGTTTGGATCGTACTCGATTGTAGCGACCTTACCTGGGATGCCATCTTTGTTGCGCTTGAAGTCAATAATACGGTATTTGCGTTTATGACCACCGCCTTGATGGCGAACAGTCAACCGACCTTGGTTGTTGCGGCCCGCTTTGCGCACCAGCGTAACAAGCAAGGATTTCTCCGGTTTGTCGGTGGTGATTTCTTCAAAAGAAGAAACGGTCATATGACGACGAGATGGAGTCGTTGGTCTAAAATGTTTTACAGCCATGCCTTTTTCCCTCCTTTTTGTTTAGGATAATTACACTTCAAAGATTTCGATCGGTTTGCTGTCGGCAGCCAACTTCACGATCGCTTTCTTTCTTTCGGCAGTACGTCCGGTGTAACGGCCGTAACGTTTCATTTTGCCTGGAACACGCATGGTGTTCACTTGGTCAACTTTCACACCGAAGATTTGCTCAATCGCTTTTTTCACTTCCACTTTGTTGGAACGGGGATCTACTTCAAAAACGTATTTCCCTTGCTCCATCATGCCGGTGGAAGCTTCGGTGATGACCGGGCGACGGATAATATCGCGTGGGTCTTTCACTGGCCAAGCACCTCCTCAACGCGATTCACAGCTCCACGAGTGAGAATCAATTTGTCGTGATAGAGGACGTCCAGTACGTTGACGCCATCAGCAGTGATAAGTTTCACTCCTGGGATGTTGCGTGCAGCGAGCACTGCGTTGTCTTCCAGGTTGTCAGCAACAACCAACGCTTTTCTTTCTACTCCCAGGTTTTTGAGCACTTGAACCATGTCACGGGTTTTTGGTTGCTCCAGTTTCAGTTCATCCAGTACAACCAATTGGCTGTCAATCACTTTGGAAGCGAGAGCCGATTTGATCGCCAAGCGACGAACCTTTTTAGGTAATTTGTAAGCATAGGTGCGTGGAGTTGGACCGAATACCACACCACCGCCTACCCATTGCGGAGAACGGATGCTACCTTGACGCGCGCGTCCGGTGCCTTTTTGTCTCCATGGTTTTCTACCACCGCCGCGAACAGCTGCACGGTTTTTCACAGCATGGGTGCCACGACGAAGCGATGCTTGTTGCATCACAACGGCATCATGCAATACGGCTTCATTTGGGGTAATGCCGAAAATGGCATCTGCCAATTCGATCTCTCCCACTTGTTTACCGCTCATGTCTAAGACTGTTACCTTTGGCATGGATGCTCCTCCTTTCTTTGATCGATCAATTAGCTGCCTTTGACAGCAGATTTGATTACAAGATAGCTATTTTTAGGCCCTGGTACTGCACCTTTGATCAGGAGCAAGTTTTTCTCTGCATCAACACGCACGATTTGCAGGTTTTGCGTCGTTACACGCTCTCCGCCCATGCGTCCTGGCAGGGTTTGGCCTTTGAATACGCGTGCCGGGGCAATCGCACCCAAGGAACCTGGACCACGATGATAACGGGAACCGTGGCTCATCGGCCCGCGGGATTGGTTGTGGCGTTTGATCGCACCAGCAAAGCCTTTCCCTTTGGAAGTACCGGTTACATCCACCAGCTCTCCCTCAGAGAAGATGTCGGCTTTTACTACCGCGCCCAATTCATAGTCAGCCAAGTTTACGCCGCGGAATTCTTTGATGAATTTTTGTGCCGCCGCGTTTGCTTTTTTGGCATGGCCCAATTCTGGTTTGTTCGCACGATGCTCTTTCTTCTCTTCGAAGCCGAGCTGAATTGCTTCGTAACCATCATTGGCAATATCTTTCTTTTGCAACACTACGCATGGACCCGCTTCAACAACGGTAACGGGAACAACCACGCCATCTTCGTTGAAGATTTGCGTCATCCCGATCTTTTTACCGAGAATCCCTTTCACTTTGTACACCTCCTACCACTCTAAAGTCAGGATTACAATTTGATTTCAATATCAACACCGGACGGCAAATCCAGGCGCATCAGCGCGTCAACGGTTTGTTGCGTTGGATTCACGATGTCGATGAGGCGTTTATGAGTGCGCATTTCGAATTGCTCACGAGAGTCTTTATATTTGTGAACCGCACGCAAAATCGTGTAAACCGTTTTTTCGGTTGGCAACGGAATCGGACCAGATACGCTGGCTCCGGTGCGCTTGGCGGTATCAACGATTTTCACCGCGGATTGATCCAGCACACGGTGATCGTAAGCCTTTAAACGAATGCGAATCTTTTGTTTTGCCATTGGTAACCCTCCTTCTCGCCCATTTTATTAAATGAACTTCTCCGCGAAAATTTCCCGCCCAGCCATGGCAAAGGGGCCGGGTGTGTCGGCAACCTTTCGCATCATCGCGTTCATGACAACATTCAAGATTATAATGAAAAACAGAGGCTTATGCAAGCTTTTTCTTTGATTTTGCCGAAACGACAAATAAGGGAGTGCTTGCTACCACTTGAATTCCTCTCATGAACACGACGAACTTACAATATTTTACTAGATTGACGCCCTGCTTGCAAGTCATACCTCAACGCTTCCATTGCATAGACCTCCATAACCCATGACAGCTTGAAAAAAACGTAAAAGTCATTTATGACAACAGAGAGCAACAGCCCTGTTCCTCCCCATCCTACACTCAATGAGAAATACAAATGAAAAAGCTGCTAACCCATCGGGTTAACAGCTTTTTTTTGAGGTTTAGGCGAAATTACTCGATGATAGCGGTAACTGCGCCAGCACCTACGGTACGTCCACCTTCACGGATAGCGAAGCGGGTACCGTCTTCGATCGCGATCGGAGCGATCAGTTCTACTTCCATTTCGATGTTGTCGCCAGGCATGCACATTTCAACGCCTTCTGGCAGTTTGATGATGCCGGTAACGTCAGTCGTACGGAAGTAGAATTGCGGACGGTAGTTGGAGAAGAATGGGGTGTGACGTCCGCCCTCTTCTTTGGACAATACGTAAACTTGAGCTTTAAATTTGGTGTGTGGTTTTACGCTGCCCGGTTTGGACAGTACTTGACCACGTTGGATGTCTTTACGCTCAATACCACGCAGCAGGGCACCGATGTTGTCACCAGCTTGAGCGGATTCGAGCAGTTTGCGGAACATCTCAACACCAGTACATACGGTTTTGCGGGTTTCGCCAAGACCTACGATCTCAACTTCGTCACCCACTTTAACTACACCGCGCTCTACACGACCGGTAGCAACCGTACCACGACCAGTAATGGTGAATACGTCCTCTACTGGCATCAGGAAGCTTTTGTCGGTGTCGCGCTCTGGCTCTGGGATGTACTCGTCTACAGCGTTCATCAGGTCGAGAATTTTTTGAGCCCATTCACCAGTTGGATCTTCCAAAGCTTTCAGTGCGGAACCAGCAACTACAGGGATGTCGTCGCCTGGGAATTCGTACTCGGACAGAAGTTCGCGTACTTCCATTTCTACCAGTTCCAGCAACTCTTCGTCGTCAACCATGTCGCATTTGTTCAAGAACACAACGATGTATGGAACGCCTACCTGACGGGAGAGCAGGATGTGTTCACGAGTTTGCGGCATTGGGCCGTCAGCTGCGGATACTACCAGGATCGCTCCGTCCATTTGCGCAGCACCGGTGATCATGTTTTTCACATAGTCAGCGTGACCTGGGCAGTCAACGTGAGCATAGTGACGCTTGTCGGTTTCATACTCCACGTGTGCGGTGGAGATGGTGATACCGCGCTCTCTTTCTTCTGGAGCTTTGTCGATTTGGTCATAAGCGGTCGCTTCTGCGCCACCTTTTTGTGCCAATACCGTGGTAATAGCAGCGGTCAGAGTGGTTTTACCATGGTCAACGTGACCGATGGTACCAATGTTTACGTGAGGTTTTGTACGCTCAAACTTGGCTTTTGCCATGACTAGGTATCCTCCCTTTACTCATGAAACTAAGTATTATTGTAATAGATATTTGAAAATCCGGGAAGCGGAAAGTTCCCGCTTCACCAGTTTCTCAACGCTTGGAACAAATGGAATTACTCACCGGAACGCTTCTTCACGATCTCGTCAGCGATGTTGCGCGGTACTTCTTCATAGTGGTCAAACACCATGGAGAACACACCACGGCCTTGGGTGCGGGAACGCAAGTTACTTACATAACCAAACATTTCCGCCAAAGGCACCATCGCACGGATCACTTGAGCGCCACCGCGTGCTTCCATACCCTCTACACGACCGCGACGGGAGTTGATGTCACCCATCACGTCACCCATGTAGTCTTCCGGCACCGTGACTTCTACTTTCATCATCGGCTCCAGGAGGACTGGGTTACACTTAGATTTGGCAGCTTTGAGGGCCATTGAACCAGCAATTTTGAACGCCATCTCGGAGGAGTCCACATCGTGGTAAGAACCATCCACAATGGTCGCGCGAACGTCAACCAACGGGAATCCAGCCAAGACACCGTTTTGCATGGCTTCTTCGATACCTGCTTGAACCGCTGGGATGTATTCTTTCGGAACCACACCACCGACGATTTTGTTGACGAATTCGAAGCCAGCGCCTTCCTCCAATGGTTCGAACTCGATCCATACGTGACCGTATTGACCACGACCACCAGACTGACGAACAAATTTCCCTTCCACCTTCGCAGAGGAGCGGAAGGTTTCTTTGTAAGCAACCTGTGGTGCACCAACGTTGGCTTCCACTTTGAACTCGCGTTTCAAGCGGTCAACAATGATCTCCAGGTGCAACTCACCCATACCAGCGATGATCGTTTGGCCTGTCTCTTCATCGGTCCAAGTTTTGAAAGTCGGGTCCTCTTCAGCCAATTTGGTGAGGGCCAGACCCATTTTGTCTTGGTCCGCTTTCGATTTCGGCTCAATAGCGATCTTGATTACCGGCTCTGGGAACTCCATGGACTCAAGAATGATCGGATTCTTTTCGTCACTAAGGGTTTCACCCGTGGTGGTATCTTTCAAGCCTACTGCTGCGGCGATGTCACCGGCGTAAACTTTGGAGATCTCTTCACGGTGGTTCGCGTGCATTTGCAAGATCCGTCCGATCCGCTCACGCTTCCCTTTGGTGGTGTTCATCACATAGGAGCCGGATTCAAGCGTACCCGAGTAAACGCGGAAGAAGGTCAACTTCCCTACGTACGGGTCGGTCATCACTTTGAACGCCAGAGCGGCAAACGGCTCTTCGTCGCTCGATTGACGCGCAATTTCCGTACCGTCTGGCAAAGTGCCTTGGATCGCTGGCACGTCCAGCGGAGAAGGCAGGTACGCGACAACTGCGTCGAGGAGTGGTTGCACCCCTTTGTTCTTGTAAGAAGAACCGCAGAGAACCGGAGTGATTTTCACTTCACAGGTACCTTTGCGGAGAGCAGAAACGATTTCCTCTTGGGTGAGTTCTTCACCTTCGAGGTATTTCATCATCAGCTCTTCATCCAATTCGGCTACGGCTTCTACCAGATTGTTGCGGTATTCTTCCGCTTTGTCCGCGTATTCTGCTGGAATCTCACGAGCTTCAGAAGTGGTACCCAAATCGTCGGTGTAAATGATCGCCTTCATGGTGATGAGGTCGATCACACCTTCGAATGTTTCTTCAGAGCCGATTGGAATTTGGATCGGCACAGCATTTGCGCCAAGACGCTCACGCATTTGCTCTACCGCACCGTAGAAATCGGCACCGAGAATGTCCATTTTGTTGACATACGCAATACGCGGTACGCCATAACGGTCAGCTTGACGCCATACCGTTTCAGATTGTGGCTCTACGCCACCTTTTGCACAAAAAACACCTACTGCCCCGTCTAATACACGGAGGGAACGCTCTACCTCAACGGTAAAATCAACGTGGCCTGGAGTGTCGATGATGTTGACACGATGACCTTTCCACTGAGCGGTCGTCGCTGCGGATGTAATGGTGATTCCGCGCTCTTGCTCTTGCTCCATCCAGTCCATGGTGGCCGCACCTTCATGCGTCTCACCAATTTTGTGTACGCGACCGGTGTAGAACAGGATACGCTCAGTGGTGGTCGTTTTACCAGCGTCGATGTGAGCCATGATCCCAATGTTACGTGTATTTTGCAAGGAGAATTCGCGTGCCATCGGAAATTTCTCCCTTCATATTGGAAAGAATGTTGTTTACCAGCGATAGTGAGCAAATGCACGGTTGGCTTCCGCCATACGGTGCGTATCTTCTTTCTTCTTCACGGCTGCACCGGTATTGTTCGCAGCATCCATGATCTCGTTAGCCAAACGCTCTTCCATGGTTTTTTCACCGCGCAGACGAGCGTAGCTTACCAACCAACGGAGACCAAGGCTGGTGCGGCGTTCTGGTTTCACCTCTACTGGTACTTGGTAGTTGGCACCACCCACACGGCGAGCTTTAACCTCCAGTACAGGCATTACGTTTTTCAGTGCTTGTTCAAACACTTCCATCGGATCGTTACCGGAACGTTCGCGAATGAGATCGAATGCATTGTACAAAATGCGTTGTGCAGTGCCTTTCTTACCGTCATACATCAGGCGGTTGATGAGACGGGTCACCAGCTTGCTGTTGTAAATCGGATCTGGCAGCGCATCCCGACGAGCTACTGGGCCTTTACGTGGCATGCTTCTCCCTCCTTTTCCTCGTTGTTCTATGCTGAATCAATTGCATTATTTCTTAGGACGTTTCGCTCCGTATTTGGAACGTGCTTGGTTACGGTTAGCTACCCCTGCGGTGTCAAGCGCACCACGAACGATGTGGTAACGAACCCCTGGCAAGTCTTTTACACGACCACCACGGATCAACACAACACTGTGCTCTTGCAGGTTGTGGCCGATACCCGGGATGTATGCGGTAACCTCCGTGCCGTTGGTCAAACGAACACGCGCATATTTACGCAAAGCGGAGTTAGGCTTTTTAGGAGTCATGGTGCCCACACGAGTGCAAACACCGCGTTTTTGCGGAGCGCTTTGTGGCACAACCTCTTTCTTCATGGTGTTGTAGGTGTACTGCAACGCCGGAGATTTGGACTTCTTGATTTTAGCTTTGCGACCTTTGCGCACGAGCTGGTTCATTGTTGGCATGACTGGCACCCCCTTCTGAGTTTGGTTGTATCTCTTCAAGACCACAGAACCAGGTGTTTCATCTGTGGCCGAAAAAAATCGGAACGACGAGACTTTTTTATGAAAGTTGATCACGCCCACTGCCGTGGGACGCGATCAACGATAATTTTCTGTCGCTCACAATCATTTCAAAACCGCTGCCGTCGCAGCGCCCACTTCAATGCCGCAAGCTTTGCCAAGTTGCTTCATTGATTCAACGTGGATGACATGAATGCCACGATCCTTGCAAAGCTTCAGGATCGGGTAAATGATTTGCGGATCCGCATCATCTGCAACAAGTACTTCGAGCGCTCGGCCTTGCTCAATGGCCTTCTTCGTTTGCTTGGTGCCGATCGTTAACGATTCTGCTTGTATCACTTTTTCATAAGACATTGAATCGCCCTCCAAAGTGAATAATTCCCAAGCACACGAAGATATATTAACATCTCGCCTAGGCAAAGTCAACAATTAACTCTACTTAACAAGCATCGTCTCTTTGCCGGCTTGGTCCGATTCAGTTGTGTCGCCAACAATCTCATACGTTTGGTTGCGATAGCGGGAGATACCGGTTCCAGCGGGAATCAGCTTCCCGATGATGACGTTCTCCTTCAGACCCAAGAGTCCATCCAATTTGCCTTTGATCGCCGCATCGGTCAAGACCCGTGTAGTTTCTTGGAACGATGCCGCTGACAGGTAAGACTCTGTTTCCAACGAAGCCTTGGTAATCCCCAACAGGACAGGACGGGCAACAGCCGCATCTCCGCCGTTCAACAACACTTTGCGGTTAGCCGCCTCATATTCGTGAATGTCGACCACTGCACCCGGCAACAAATCGGTCGTACCCGCATCGGTAATCCGTACCTTGCGCATCATCTGCCGAATCATCACTTCTACGTGCTTGTCGTTAATTTCCACCCCTTGCAGGCGGTAGACTTTCTGCACTTCTTGGAGGATGTAGCGTTGCACGCCAGCCACCCCTTTGATGCGCAGAAGCTCTTTCGGGTCAACAGAACCCTCAGTCAACTCGTCACCGGCGTTGACATAATCCCCGACTGAAACACGCAGGCGGGAACCATATGGGACGGGATGAATTTTGGACTCCACGTCTCCTTTGATCTCGATTTCGCGACGGTCTTTGGTTTCACGAATGTCGACTACTTCCCCGGCAATCTCGCTGATCACCGCTTGCCCCTTCGGATTGCGCGCTTCAAACAGCTCCTGAATCCGCGGCAAACCTTGGGTGATGTCGTCACCCGCAACCCCACCGGTGTGGAAGGTACGCATCGTCAGCTGGGTACCCGGCTCACCAATCGACTGTGCGGCGATAATGCCGACAGCTTCGCCGATTTCCACCGGTGTGCCCAAGGCCAAGTTGCGGCCGTAGCACTTTTTGCAAACGCCGTGTTTGGTGCGACAGGTAAGAACCGAGCGAATCGTAACTTCTTTCAGACCTGCATCGACGATTTTGTTGGCGATCTCTTCGTCGATCATCTCATTGATCCCGACGATAATCTCGCCTGTTTCCGGATGGCGAACCGTTTGGAAAGCAAACCGTCCTACAAGACGATCATATAAGTTTTCGATAACTTCGTTTCCATCGGCGATCGCACTTACGGTCATCCCCCGGTCGGTGCCGCAATCTTCTTCACGCACGATAACATCTTGCGCCACGTCTACCAGACGGCGGGTCAAGTAACCCGAGTCAGCCGTTCTAAGCGCGGTATCCGCCAAGCCTTTTCGCGCACCGTGGGTGGAGATGAAGTACTCCAATACAGTCAAGCCTTCACGGAAGTTGGTACGGATCGGTTGCTCGATGATCCGTCCGGATGGGTTGGCCATCAGACCCCGCATCCCTGCCAACTGGGTGATCTGGGACACGTTACCCCGCGCACCAGAATGCGCCATCATGTAAATCGGGTTGTATTTACCCATGTTTTCCATGAGCACTTTCGTGATCTGATCCTTCGAGCGGCTCCAGATGGAGATGACGCGCTCGTACCGCTCGTCTTCGGTAATCAAACCACGGCGGTATTGCTTCATCACTTTGGCGACATCCTCTTCCGCTTGCGCCAAGATCGCTTTCTTTTCCTCTGGCACATTTACGTCAGAGACGGACATCGTGATCCCCGCTTTGGTGGAGAACTTATAGCCAAGCTCTTTAACCCGGTCGAGGATTTCCGACGTAGTGGTCGTACCGAAACGGCGGAAGCACTCTGCGATCAGCGCACCCAGATCCTTTTTGGTCAGGGCGCCCGGATCATCCATCTTACTGATAAATTCGCGGACATTCACGCCTTTATCAAAGATGAAGTATTTATCCGGAGTGCTTGCAAAGTTCTTTTTGCCCGGTTCGCAGATGTATGGGAACTCTTCAGGGAAGATCTCGTTGAAGATCAGCTTACCCGGAGTCGTCACCAACAAGCTATTTTTCTGCGCTTCAGTGAAGGAGGTTTTCTTCACATTGCGCGCTGGAATGGCAATGCGGGAATGCAGGCTGACGTAGCCATGCTGGTAAGCGTTGATGGCTTCGGAAATCGAATAAAAGATCGAGCCTTCCCCTTTTTCGCCTTCCTTTTCAATGGTCAGGTAATAGCAACCCAATACCATGTCCTGAGACGGGGTTACAACCGGCTTGCCGTCTTTCGGGTTCAAGATGTTTTGTGCCGCCAGCATCAACAGGCGAGCTTCCGCTTGCGCCTCCGCAGATAGCGGAACGTGCACAGCCATTTGGTCTCCGTCGAAGTCAGCGTTATACGCCGTACATACGAGCGGATGAAGACGGATGGCGCGCCCTTCTACGAGAATCGGCTCAAACGCTTGAATTCCCAATCGGTGAAGCGTGGGCGCCCGGTTGAGGAGCACGGGATGCTCCTTGATCACTTCTTCCAACACATCCCACACTTCGGGGTGAACGCGCTCCACTTTACGCTTGGCGCTCTTAATGTTGTGCGCGAGCCCCTTAGCAACCAACTCTTTCATCACAAACGGTTTAAACAGTTCCAGCGCCATTTCTTTTGGCAAACCGCATTGGTACATTTTCAGGTACGGGCCGACAACGATAACGGAACGGCCAGAGTAGTCGACACGCTTCCCAAGTAGGTTTTGCCGGAAACGACCCTGCTTCCCTTTCAGCATGTGGGAGAGAGACTTGAGTGGGCGATTCCCCGGTCCGGTAACCGGACGACCGCGACGACCGTTATCGATCAGCGCGTCAACCGCTTCCTGCAACATCCGTTTTTCGTTTTGCACGATGATATCAGGTGCACCCAAGTCGAGCAGGCGTTTCAACCGGTTGTTACGGTTGATTACACGGCGGTAGAGATCGTTCAAGTCGGATGTGGCAAAACGGCCACCATCCAATTGCACCATCGGCCGCAACTCCGGCGGGATGACCGGCAACACGTCAAGGATCATCCAATCCGGAGAATTGCCGGAAGCACGGAAGGCTTCCAACACTTCCAAGCGCTTGATCGCGCGGTTGCGCCGTTGCCCTTGCGCCGTCTGCAACTCTTCTTTCAGGCTTTCCACCTCTTTATCGAGGTCGATCTCTTGCAACAGACGCTTAATCGCTTCCGCGCCCATCATCGCCGTAAAGGCGGTGCCGTATTTTTCGCGATAAGCGCGAAATTCTTTTTCAGACAGAAGCTGTTTCTTCTCCAACGGGGTCGGACCCGGGTCCACAACCACATAGGAGGCGAAATAAATGACTTCCTCCAATGAGCGGGGAGACATGTCCAACACTAGACCCATCCGGCTCGGAATCCCTTTGAAATACCAGATATGGGATACCGGTGCAGCCAACTCAATGTGGCCCATCCGTTCACGACGCACTTTAGCGCGGGTCACTTCCACGCCGCATCGGTCACAGACTACCCCTTTGTAACGAACGCGTTTGTATTTACCGCAGTGACACTCCCAATCTTTGGTTGGACCAAAGATCTTCTCACAGAACAAACCTTCTTTTTCCGGTTTGAGCGTGCGATAATTGATTGTTTCCGGCTTTTTAACCTCACCGCGAGACCAAGAGCGGATTTTTTCAGGAGAGGCGAGGCCGATTTTCATATACTCAAAGTTGTTTACATCCAACATTGGGCGATTCCTCCCTCAGGATTCATCCCGTTGCATGCGCAGGGGCGCGCATCACGCCCCCTGCATGCGACGATCAAGAGTTTGAGTGAGCAGTATCCTCCTCAAGCAGATCAAAACCGAGCTTATCACTTGCCGATTCCTCATCCTCATCCAATTCACGCATCTCAATTTCTTGCTCGTCTTCGGAAAGGATTTTCACATCCATACCCAAGCTTTGCAACTCTTTGATCAATACCTTGAATGATTCAGGCACTCCCGGCTCCGGCACGTTTTCACCTTTGACAATGGACTCGTAGGTTTTTACGCGGCCGACAACGTCGTCTGATTTGACCGTGAGAATCTCTTGCAGTGTGTGCGCGGCACCATATGCTTCCAGCGCCCACACCTCCATCTCACCAAATCGTTGTCCACCAAATTGCGCTTTACCACCGAGCGGTTGCTGGGTAACCAAGGAGTAAGGACCTGTGGAACGCGCGTGAATTTTGTCATCAACCATGTGCGCCAACTTGATCATGTACATGACCCCAACGGTGACGCGATTTTCGAACGGCTCTCCCGTGCGTCCATCATAAAGAATCGTTTTGCCGTCTTCATCCAAGCCCGCTTCCTTCAACGTTTCAAACACATCGTTTTCAGTTGCCCCGTCAAAGACAGGCGTAGCCATATGCAGGTTTAGTGCTTTGGCCGCCATGCCCAAGTGAACCTCAAGCACCTGACCGATATTCATCCGCGACGGAACGCCCAGCGGGTTCAAGACAACTTGAACTGGCGTACCATCTGGCAAAAACGGCATGTCCTCTTCAGGCATGATCCGGGCGATAACCCCTTTGTTACCGTGGCGTCCAGCCATTTTGTCCCCTTCGGAGATTTTCCGTTTCTGCGCGATGTAGACGCGCACCAATTGATTCACACCTGGCGGCAACTCATCGCCGTTTTCACGGGTGAAGACTTTCACGTCTACGACGATTCCGTCTTGACCGTGTGGCACGCGGAGTGACGTGTCGCGAACTTCCCGTGCTTTCTCACCGAAGATCGCGTGCAACAGCCGTTCTTCCGCGGTCAGTTCGGTCACCCCTTTTGGCGTCACCTTCCCGACCAGGATGTCTCCCGGCTTGATCTCTGCACCGACACGAATAATTCCGCGCTCATCGAGGTTTTTGAGGGCATCTTCACCCACATTTGGAATGTCGCGGGTAATTTCTTCCGGTCCCAGCTTGGTGTCTCTCGCTTCACTTTCCAACTTCTCAATGTGAATCGAGGTATAGACATCTTCCTTCACCAATTTCTCGCTCAGCAAAATGGCATCCTCGTAGTTGTAACCTTCCCAAGTCATGAAGGCCACCACAACGTTGCGTCCCAATGCCATTTCCCCTTGCTCGGTGGATGGGCCATCCGCTAGGACGTCGCCCACTTTTACTTTTTCCCCCGTGCGGACAACTGGCCGTTGGTTGATGCAAGTGCCTTGGTTGGAACGAGAGAACTTGGTGAGCTTGTATTTGTCAATGTCTCCTTCAATCAGGCGACCGTCAATTTCTTGCTCTTGCCGTACCCAAATTTCGTCTGCGGACACACGGACAACCGTACCCGGCCGTTTCGCACGAACCATCACGCCAGAGTCACGGGCAGCCACGTGTTCCATACCCGTTCCGATGAACGGCGCCTCTGGTCTTAACAACGGCACCGCTTGCCGCTGCATGTTCGAACCCATCAGCGCGCGGTTGGAGTCGTCGTTTTCCAAGAAGGGGATGCATGCCGTAGCCACGGACACAACCTGTTTAGGCGAAACGTCCATATAATCCACCCGGTCGCGGGGGACGTTGATAATCTCCGAACGATGGCGGACCGTCACCATATCATCGGCGAAGGTGTTGTCTTCATTTAGTGGTGCGTTAGCCTGCGCCACATAGTAGTTGTCCTCTTCATCCGCCGTGAGGAAATCAATCCGATCCGTCACCTGACCCGTGTCGGGATCGACGTGACGATAGGGGGTTTCGATAAAGCCATACTCATTGACACGCGCAAATGTCGACAAGGAGTTGATCAAACCGATGTTCGGACCCTCAGGAGTTTCGATCGGACACATCCGACCATAGTGTGAGTGGTGAACGTCACGCACTTCAAACCCTGCGCGCTCCCGGGTCAAACCACCAGGACCAAGCGCCGACAGACGGCGTTTGTGAGTTAGCTCAGCCAACGGGTTGGTTTGGTCCATGAACTGAGACAACTGGCTACTACCGAAAAACTCTTTAATTGCCGCGATGACCGGACGAATATTGATCAACGCTTGCGGTGTGATCGCGTTGGCGTCTTGAATCGACATCCGTTCGCGCACTACCCGCTCCATCCGCGACAAACCGATGCGGAACTGGTTTTGCAACAGCTCCCCTACAGAACGCAGGCGCCGATTGCCCAAATGGTCGATATCATCCGTGCTTCCCACTCCGTACAGCAAATTGACGAAATAGCTGATCGAAGCGATGATGTCAGACGGGGTAATATGTTTGATCTCATCAGATACTTCTGCATTGGAGATCACTTTGGTCACTTTGCTCTCGTCATTGGGCGCAAAGATGTGCACAGCTTGCAACGAGATCGGCCCATCATCGGGAACGCCTCCACGCACTTTGTGCTCCTTGCGGCCAAATGCCTTCTCGCCTGTCAGATACGGAAGGAGTTTGTCTAGGACGCGGCGTTCCAGCACCGTCCCTGTTTCCGCCAAGATCTCACCTGTTTCCGGATTCACGACAGGCTCAGCCAGCTTCTGATTGAGCAAACGATTTTTGATGTGCAGTTTTTTATTGATTTTATAACGTCCCACAGCGGCCAAATCATAACGCTTCGGATCAAAGAACCGGGCGTATAAGAGGCTGCGAGCGTTTTCCGCTGTTGGCGGTTCGCCTGGACGCAAACGTTCGTAGATTTCAATCAGTGCTTTTTCAGTGTTTCCTGTGTTGTCTTTGTCTAGGGTGTTACGAATGTATTCGTCATCCCCTAGCAAGTCAATGATTTCCGCATCGCTACTAAAGCCGAGCGCGCGTAACAGAACCGTCACAGGAATCTTGCGCGTGCGGTCGATGCGAACATATATAATATCTTTGGCGTCGGTTTCAAACTCCAGCCACGCACCGCGGTTTGGGATCACCGTCGCCGTGTAAGTTGTTTTCCCGTTCTTGTCCGCTTTCGTGTTATAATACACACTAGGTGAACGCACCAACTGGCTGACGATTACGCGTTCTGCGCCATTGATGATAAAGGTACCCGTTTCGGTCATGAGCGGGAAGTCGCCCATAAAGACTTCTTGCTCTTTTACTTCGCCCGTCTCTTTGTTGATGAGGCGCACTTTGACACGAAGCGGTGCGGCATAGGTCACCTGATGATCTTTCGCCTCTTCAACGGTGTATTTTGGTTCACCCAGGCTATAGTCGATAAACTCAAGTACAAGGTTACCGGTAAAATCCTCGATTGGCGAAATATCGCGGAACATTTCACGCAAACCAACATCAAGGAACCAGTCATAAGACTTTTGCTGAATCTCAATCAGATTCGGCAGCTCGAGAACCTCATTAATGCGAGCATAGCTACGACGTTGCCGACGACCACATGGGATCATTTTACCAGCCAAACAAACTCCCCCCTCGCATCCAGTCGAAAGCCGCTCAATATTAAGCGACTAATCACGGTAAAAAAAGAAAATGAGTGAATACGCAACCTCATTTTACCTAGAAGCAGTCTATTTACCTATTTTATCCAGCCCAATATGTGATTAAACAGGCTGGTTGGCCACACATACCAAAAAAAACCAGCCTCAAATGTTGAGACTTTCTGCAATTTAAAACACTATCACAAGCGGATACCGAAGTCAATGCCCTTGTGCGCAAATAATCCAATACCCTTTCTTTTGCTCAACCACTTCCACATCTTGAAAATATGATGCCAACTCTTTTTTTGCAGAAGCAGCACCTTGTTGTTTGCGAATCACAATCCATAGTGATCCATCAGGAACCAACGCGTCAGCCGCTTCGCGAAACAAACGATAAATCGTCTCTTTTCCAGTGCGGATCGGCGGATTGAACAAAATGCAGTCGAACTGTTGGCCGTGAATCGCTGAAAAGCCATCGCTTTTCAAGACTTGCACCATGCCATCTACGCGATTTCTCCGCGTGTTTTGTTCAGCGAGCTTGACCGCCCGTTCATTCACATCAACCATGACCACTGTGGTCTGGGGTACCGCTTTGGCGATAGCAATCCCTATCGCTCCATAACCGCAACCAAGATCTAGCACACGGGAACCCGGTTCAATCTGCGCTGTCTCCACCAGAAGTCGACTACCATAGTCAACCCCTTTTTTGGAAAAAACGCCGGCGTCTGTATGAAAACGCAAAGAATGTCCGCGCAGTTCGGCCATCACTTCCCGCTCTTCGCTTTTGGCCAGCGGATTCGCTGAAAAGTAGTGTTCACTCACGGTACATAACTCCTTCCACAGCATTACCCGGTCATGCGTTTATGTTAATGCAAGGCAAAATCCAACTCATCTGTCTGTCACTGCAAGGGAGAGCTACGCAGAGCCAAAGGAGCATTGCCTCCCTAGCCTGCACAAAACCACCCTTACAATAAAAGAGACCCGCCGACCGACGACGGCGGGTCCGGCCGGAGTCAAGCTTATTACTTGATTTCCACAGATGCACCGGCTTCTTCGAGTTCTGCTTTGATTTTTTCTGCTTCTTCTTTGGATACGCCTTCTTTGATTGGAGCAGGAGTTCCGTCAACCAGCGCTTTTGCTTCTTTCAGGCCCAGGCCAGTGATGCCACGAACCACTTTGATAACGTTGATTTTGGAGCTACCAGCGCTTGCCAGGATTACATCGAATTCGGTTTTCTCTTCAGCAGCTTCTCCGCCACCTACTGCGTTACCCATTACAACCGGAGCCGCAGCAGTTACGCCGAATTCTTCTTCAATTGCTTTTACCAAGTCGTTCAGTTCGAGAACGCTCATACCTTTAATCGCTTCAATGATTTGTTCTTTCGTCATGAAAGGAAACCTCCCTATATACAGATCTAGTTATTTTTCAAATGCCGTTCGGCTTACTCAAGCCGCATTACGCTTCTTGTGCTTCGCCAGCTTCTCCGTCTTTGTCAGCAACTGCTTTAACAGCAAGCGCGAAGTTGCGCATCGGCGCTTGCAGCACGCTGAGAAGCATGGACAAGAGGCCTTCGCGGTTTGGCAGCTCAGCCAGCGCCTTAATCTCATCAAGGCTTACTGCTCTGCCTTCTACGATACCGCCCTTGATTTCCAGCTCTTTGTTGTTCTTCGCAAACTTGTGAAGCACTTTAGCTGGAGCAACGACATCCTCATAGCTGAAAGCAACTGCGGATGGGCCGGTCAGGTGCTGGTTCAAATCTTCCATTCCCACTTGCTCAGCAGCACGGCGGGTCAAGGTGTTTTTCAAAACCTGCATCTCTACGCCAGCTTCACGCAACTCTTTACGCAGCTCGTTCATTTGTTTAACGTTCAAACCGCGATAGTCAGCTACGATGGTTGTTTTACTGCGGGTCAGTTTATCCGCGATTTCTTTAACAATTACTTTTTTCTGCTCGATTGCTTTGGACATGCGGTACACCTCCTCATCAGGAGTTTTTGAAGAAATAAGAAAAAGCCTCCGCAGGCAGTCGAAGGCTAGGCTTTGTCAAAGACAACAGCGCAAGCTCCTCGGCAGGATATTAAGCGGATCAATCCGCACCTACTGTCTACGGTAGCTTCTTATTCGATTTTAAACAGCGATTACATGTTACCCAACCTCGCTGCAAAAGTCAAGCGTTATTAGCGACCGGACAAACGTTGCGCGTTTACGGCTACACCAGGACCCATGGTGGAAGAAACGGTAACGCTCTTCATGTAGGTGCCTTTTGCAGCAGCCGGTTTTGCTTTCACCAACGCTTCAGCAAGTGCAAGTAAGTTTTCTTCCAGTTTCTCAACCGGGAAGGAAACTTTACCAATTGCGGCATGCACGTTGCCGGCCTTATCAGCACGGTACTCAATTTTACCCGCTTTGATCTCGTTTACGGCTTTGGCTACTTCAAAAGTAACCGTACCCGTTTTCGGGTTTGGCATGAGGCCTTTCGGACCGAGAGTCCGTCCCAGACGGCCCACTTGACCCATCATGTCAGGAGTGGCCACAACAACGTCAAATTCGAACCAACCTTGGGCCACTTTGTTGATGAGGTCCTCATCTCCTACGAAATCCGCACCAGCGGCTTCCGCCTCTTTTGCCTTTTCACCTTTCGCGAATACGAGAACGCGTTTGGTTTTCCCCGTGCCGTGAGGAAGCACAACAGCACCTCTCACTTGTTGATCTGCCTTCTTGGTGTCAATACCCAAGCGGAAAGCAGCTTCCACGGTTTCATCAAATTTAGCGACAGAAATTTCTTTCACGAGCGCCAATGCTTCTTTGGGCTCATAAACTTTGTCACGATCAACTTTTTTGATCGCTTCCATGTACTTTTTACCATGTTTTGCCACCGACAGTTCCTCCTTTCGTGGTCGTAGCGGAAGATCCTCCCACAAGCCTCACTCTACTCGTGGCAGAGTAGGCAGGCTTTCTATTAGTCTTCGATTACGATGCCCATGCTACGCGCGGTTCCTTCGATCATGCGCATAGCCGCTTCCACGCTTGCAGCGTTTAAGTCGGGCATTTTCAACTCGGCGATCTCACGCACTTTGTCGCGTTTCACGGTCGCCACTTTCTTTTTGTTCGGTTCACCGGAACCGGACTCAATCCCGGCTGCTTTTTTCAGAAGTACAGCAGCTGGCGGGGTTTTAGTGATGAAGGTAAAAGAACGGTCTTCAAAAACCGTGATTTCTACCGGAATAATCAAACCGGCTTGATCAGCAGTGCGGGCATTGAACTCTTTACAGAATCCCATGATGTTCACACCAGCTTGACCGAGCGCCGGACCTACTGGCGGTGCTGGATTAGCTTTACCAGCGGGAATTTGCAGCTTGACCACTTTAATCACTTTTTTGGCCACGCTAACCAACCTCCTTCAAACATGTGGTTTTCTCGGGTATTACCCTCCCACGGAAAGGCAAGCTCCCTCTTCTTCTAACGGGCTTGCGCTCGCCCCAAAGATGGGGGTAACAAACAAAAATACTTTATCACAACATGGCACAAAACAAAAGTTCTTTGCCAGATTAAATTTTTTCCACTTGGAAGAAGTCCAATTCTATAGGCGTTTCACGGCCAAACATATTGACCATGACTTTGAGTTTCGAACGGTTCATGTCGATCTCTTCGATCCGGCCGACAAAATTGGCGAAAGGCCCTTCTTTCACCTTTACTGTCTCAGCAACTTCAAAGTCGACGGTAGCTTTGGACTCATCCATACCCATTTGGCGCAGAATCGCGACAACCTCATCCGGCAAAAGGGGGGTTGGTTTTGAACCCGCCCCTGATGAACCGACGAAACCGGTTACCCCAGGCGTGTTCCGCACGACATACCACGAGTCATCGGTCATGATCATCTCTACCAGCACATAACCCGGAAAGACCTTACGCATGACGGATTTTTTCTTGCCGTCCTTATGCTCGATCTCCTCTTCCATCGGAACGAGGACACGAAAAATTTTGTCCTGCATATCCATCGAGTGAACCCGCTTTTCCAGGTTGGTTTTCACCTTGTTCTCGTAGCCAGAATACGTGTGAACCACATACCAATTCTTTTCCATGCTCACCAGGGCCTAAAGCCCTGTACCCCCCTTATGATTCATTCCACCTATTTCGTGATCATGCGAACCAATTGCAAGATCCCTTGATCGACAATGAAGAAAAAGAGCGCCAAAACCAGCACTGTCAAGACGACAACCATTGTGTAGTTCACCATCTCTTGCCGGTTTGGCCAGCGCACTTTTTTCAACTCTTGGACGCTACCACGGAAGAAGCCAGACGTGCCTGAAACACTTTTCTTGATTCCGCGTCCGATGTTTGCGAGAAAAGCTGCCATGGCTGTCACCCCCATCTTGATATCAAGCGTTCAAACCCAGCCGCTTATTTCGTTTCGCGATGTGCTGTATGCGCATTGCAACGCGGACAAAACTTCTTCAGCTCCATGCGATCTGGATGCTTCCGTTTGTTTTTGGTCAGCGCGTAGTTGCGTTCACGACATACCGTGCAAGCCAATGTGATATTCACCCGCATGCCGACACCTCCTCTATTTGTTAATCACCGTTCGAGTGGATTTTATTATAGAAAATACCCAAATTACATTAACATACCCCTGACTTCCTGTCAATGTGAAACCCTCTGCCAATTCATTATTGACAAGTTCTACCCCGTTTCATAACCAACCCTTTCCTCCATTTGGTAAACGAAGGTTTATTTGTCGACAAACAACATTCATCATTCATACCACAACTTTTTATATCCTTAAAAAAGGAGAATGATGATTTTTGTCGAATTAAACAAAAAACAGGTGTGATCACCTGTTTTTAAAGGGCCTGCAACCCATTGATTCCTTTTTTGTTTTATAGAGAGATTTCCCGTACTTCCAGATATCTCTCGAGTTTGCGCTTTACTCGTTGCAACGCGTTGTCGATTGACTTAACGTGTCGATTTAAGTCGACGGCGATCTCCTGATAAGATCGTCCATCGAGGTACAGCATCAAAACTTTGCGTTCCAAATCACTTAGAATTTTCGATATTTTATCTTCAATATCGTTATACTCTTCCTGGCTAATGTAGATTTCTTCTGGGTTTGATAGACTGCCTGGAATCTTGTCTAACAATGTCCGATCTGTGTCATCATCGTATGCGGGCTTGTCCAAAGATACATATGAGTTGAGTGGAATGTGCTTCTGACGAGTGGCTGTTTTGATTGCTGTGATTATTTGGCGCGTTATGCACAATTCGGCAAATGCTTTGAAGGATGCCAGCTTGTCACCTTTAAAATCCCGAATCGCTTTGAATAAGCCAATCATCCCTTCCTGAACAATGTCTTCATGATCGGCCCCGATCAAGAAGTAGGATCTCGCTTTCGCCCTGACAAAATTTTTGTACTTATTAATCAAATATTCAAGCGCTTGATGATCACCTACACGTACGCCATAAACCAGCTCTTCGTCGGCCATTGTCTTGTAGTCAACCTCGTTGTCGTAAACGACAGAATTACTGGATTGAAGTTCTACGCTCACCACTTTCCCTCCCGACCAAGTAGCCTATAAACCCATAGTAACGTTATTATAGCCGAATAGAAACAAAAACGTCAAATTTTCACCTATTTTTTCCTTCTCCATTTATCAAGCATCTGCCGCAACTCCCGGCTCAATCTGTCTTCCAATGTGTTTCTGACTTGGTTTTCCTCCTCTTTTCTCAATTTTTCGCTTAAATTCTTTTTGGCCACGCGAATTTCTTCCAACAATTCGCGTGACGAAATGCGGTATGCCCCCTGCCCAAACACCATCCGCTGTTCCAAATAGTCGGATGTGGCCACGTAGATGGCTCGATGGGGGCTTTTATTTTTTTTGACAAAGCTTTCGATGAATTCGTCTGCTGTCTCATCGCGACGGGTATAATAGACGAACACTTTTTCCTGGTTGGTTTTCACTCCCGCCCCCGGTTTCTGGTGCGCATCAAACACCAAATGCACCTGCCGGCCCGTCATCGCCTGATACTCGGACAGATCCCGAATCAACTTGACTCTCTCCTCTTCAAGCGACGCGGGATGCCACTTCACTTCAGGATCCGCCCCTATGACATTGTATCCGTCCACAACCAACCATTCTTCGCGCTTAACCATGGGTGCTTCGCCCGCGCAACACCTCATACATGAGCACACCAGCGGCCACGGAGGCGTTGAGGGAAGTCACTTTGCCAAGCATGGGCAACTTGACCAGAAAATCGCACTTCTTCTTGAGGAGAGAGCTCATCCCCTGTCCTTCGCTACCAATGATCAGCGCTAGGGGCATCTGATAATCAATTTGGGTATACTCAGCTTTGGCCGACCCATCACTACCAACCAGCCACAATCCCCGATCTTTAAGCTCGTCCGCTACTCGGTTGAGGTTAGTCACTTTTGCTACCGGCACATACTCGATCGCGCCTGCGGAAGTTTTGGCAACTACAGAAGTGAGACCCACCGCGCGGCGTTTTGGAATAATGACCCCATGCGCTCCAACAGCATCAGCCGTCCGCAAAACTGAACCCAGATTGTGCGGATCCTCCAAACCATCCAACAAGATGAAGAAAGGCATTTCCTTTCTTTCCTCTGCCCGGCGGAACAGATCCTCCAAGCTGGCGTAGCGATAAGCTGCCACTTGCGCCATAACCCCCTGGTGGTTACCCCCTTCCGCAAGCTGATCCAAGCGGGCGCGGGGGACAAATTGTGTGGGAATTCCCTCGTTTTTGCTTTTCTTCAAGATTTCTTGGATGTTTCCTTTTTGAATGCCATCCGCCAGCAAGATTTTTTCCACTTCCCGTCCGGAACGAAGTGCTTCCAGAACAGCGTGCCTACCCAAAATCCAATCACTCATCTTCGGTGTGCTCCTTTTCAACAATGTCTAATATTTGACTCATCAAAGTTTGAAGGCGCGTCTCTTGCTTTGAACAATACAGATAGCCCACCAACGCTTCCAAGCCCGTGCTGTGGCGGTAGTCTGTCACGCTCGCATGTTTGGGAACGCTCCCCGACTTGGCGTTGCGGCCTCGTCGGAGAACTTCCATTTCCTCATCGGTCAGTCGAGCTTCAATCGCCCGATACACTTTCGCTTGGGCGACCGCTGAAACAAACCGCGTCGCTTCTTTCTGCAATTCGCGCGGACGCACAATGCCTTTGGCCAGCAAATGATGCCGTACATAAACTTCGTATATCGCATCCCCCATGTATGCCAGCAACAGCGGATTGATCTCCCGCGGCGATTTAGCAAGGGAAGAGGTCATGCCCAGTAGCAATTCGTTCATTTCCGTTTCCACCTTACCCCTTGCGGTGTGTCCTCTAGCACAATCCCACGCGCAAGCAATTGGTCGCGAATCTCATCCGCACGCTGGAAATTGCGCTCTTTTCTAGCCTGCTGGCGTTCGGCGATCAACGCTTCGATCTCCGCGTCCAGGCTTTCTTCCTCATCCAATTGAACTAAGCCTAACACCTGTTGGCCATGGATGCGGAACCATTCAAGCAACGCCATAATGGAGCCTTTGGAAACCACGGCTTCCGCTACTGTTTCGTTGGCTAGTTTGACGGCCTCAAATATGACGCTGATCGCATTAGCCGTGTTGAAGTCGTCATTCATGGCTTCACGGAACGCCTCTGTCATCTGCTCCAAGCGATTCAACAGCTCTTTAGAGGCCTCTCCGTCCATCGCTACGGTCGCGCGGTGCTTCAGATTGTCTACCGCCGTTTGCATCCGTTCCACACTGCCTTGGGCTTGTTGCATCACCTCGTCGCTGAACACAATTGGATTCCGATAATGCGTAGACAACAGGAAATACCGCAACGTCTTGGGATCATATTCGCGGCGTAATTCAACCACCTGACGAACATTTCCAAGTGACTTCGACATTTTTTCATTTCCCATTTTCATGTAACCGTTATGCAACCAATAGTTGACAAACGTTTTTCCCGTCCACGCCTCACTCTGGGCAATCTCGTTTTCATGGTGCGGAAAGCACAAATCCGCTCCGCCAGCATGGATATCCAAGGTGTCCCCTAAGTATTTTCGGGCCATGGCCGAGCACTCGATGTGCCAACCGGGGCGCCCTTCTCCCCAAGGCGTTTGCCATCTGATTTCGCCTGGTTCCTTGGCTGCTTTCCACAGCGCAAAATCCATCGGATGCTCTTTTTGCTCATTCACATCAATGCGGGCTCCCGCCTTCAGTTCATCCAAAGATTGATGAGACAGTTTCCCATAGTTTTCTTTCTTGAGCGAGCGGAAGTAGACATCCCCGTCTTTGACATACGCATAACCTCGATCGATCAGCGCCTGGATGGCTTCGATCATCTCCGGGATGTGCTCAGTTGCCCGCGGGTGGACATCCGCCCTTTCCACACCCAAAGCATCCATGTCCTCAAAGTAAGCCTTGATATAGCGCTCAGCAATTTCAGGGACAGACAGGCCCGTCTCTTTGGAAGCATTGATCAGGCGATCATCCACATCTGTGAAGTTTTGCACGTAAGTAACCCGATAGCCCGCCTGGCGCAAATAACGGCGTACCACATCAAAGAACACAAACACGCGCGCATTGCCAATATGAATGTAGTTGTATACCGTCGGGCCGCAGACATACATCCGCACTTCGCCCTCGTGAACCGGTTTGAATTCTTCTTTACTCTTGGTCAGTGTGTTGTAAAGCCGGATGGTCATTATCTTTATTTCCTCCTTGCTCGTTACGAGCAGATGATTCATCTTGTTGCCCTTGCTTCAATTTCTCTACTTCTTCTTTCAAAGCTTGGATCTCAGCCTGCATGGAACGACAAAGTTCGGCAATCGGGTCAGGCAAATTGACCTGGTCAAGATCATTTTGCACCCGAATCCCATCTTGTATCACAACCCGTCCCGGCACTCCGACGACGGTCGAATTAGGCGGGACATCGCGCAATACCACCGAACCGGCGCCAATCTTGGCGAAACGGCCAATGCGGATCGAACCCAACACCTTCGCTCCTGAAGCGATCATCACATGATCTTCAATGGTTGGATGCCGCTTGCCTTTTTCTTTACCGGTTCCTCCCAATGTTACCCCTTGATAGATGGTCACATAATCGCCGATTTCGCATGTTTCCCCAATAACAACCCCCATCCCATGGTCGATGAAGACGCCCCGTCCAATCTTGGCGCCCGGATGGATTTCAATCCCTGTAAAAAAGCGGCTGATTTGCGAAATGGCACGGGCGATAAAAAAGAGCCGCCGTTTGAAAAACCAATGTGCCAATCGATGCGCCCAAATGGCATGAAGACCTGAATAGGTGATCACCACTTCCCATGTGCTTCTCGCTGCCGGATCCCGATCAAACACCGCTTGGACGTCCGCTTGCAATACTCTCCGCGTCTCCGCAATACGGCTAAATAACGACATCACCTGTTCCCCTCCCAAGTGTGTGTAAATAAAAAACGCCTCCGCAGCAACAATGCTGCAGAGACGGTTATGCCCGCGGTTCCACTCTGCTTGAATTCCGCAAACGCAGAATTCCCCTTCACCCTATAACGGCGGGTACCGGAACGCTCCTACATGGGCGCAATCGCCCGTTTCAGAGGTCAGCTCATGGGCGCATTTCAGAACCGTTCCGGATAGGGTTTCGCACCAACCAACCCCTCTCTGGCATCCAGTCACGCTTCCTACTTTTCCCATTCATCGCTTTTGGCGTTAACATTATTTTGTCCGACGAGCTTAGGCCTTGTCAATCTGTTGTTGCAAACGGCTTCTCACCGTCTCAAGGCCGATGAGCGCGAGCGACTCCCGCAAGTCTGGACCGTGCACGACACCCGTGACAGCGGCGCGCACGGGCATAAACAGCTGTTTTCCTTTATGCCCCGTCTCTTTTTGCACCTGCTTGAAAATGTCTTTGAGCGCGTCGGTTTCCAATGTCTCCAAGGCATCCAACTTATTTAGGAAGGAAGACAGCACCTCTGGTACATGCGGCGCCGACAGCACTTCTTTGGCTTCCTCGGTCACTTTGTACTCTTCTTGGAAGAAAAGGTCAGTCAATTCCACAATTTGGGCCACGTATTCCAATTGCTCTTGATACAGAGCGATCACCCGAGTCACCCACGCCCGCTGTTCATCGGACAGAGGCAACGTGATACGGCCCGCCTTTTCCAAGTATGGCAACGCCAAGTCGACAATTCGTTCCAACGGCGCCTTTTTAATATATTGCCCATTCATCCATTTCAACTTGCCCGTGTCAAAGATAGCTGGCGCTTTGGAAACGCGTTCCAACGAAAAGCGTTCCACCAATTCCTCTTTGCTGAAGATCTCTTCTTCCCCTTCAGGAGACCAACCCAAGAGGGAGAGGAAGTTGAGAATGGCTTCCGGCAAATAGCCCAAATCCTTGTACTGATCAATGAATTGAATGATGCTTTCATCCCGTTTGCTCATTTTCTTGCCTTCTGCATTCAGAATGAGCGGGATGTGGGCGAATTGAGGCGTTTCAAAACCCAACGCCTGATAGATCAAAACTTGTTTCGGCGTGTTGGACAAATGCTCTTCCCCGCGGATGACATGGGTGATTTTCATCAGAGCATCATCCACCACAACAGCGAAATTGTAAATCGGCCGGCCATCCGGACGACGAATCACAAAATCGCCAATACCGTCTGTTTCAAACTTCACTTTGCCACGGATCGCATCGTCGATCTCGATCACTTGCCCTTCTGGCACACGGAAGCGTACGCTCGGCACACGACCTTCGGCCTCATACTTCGCTCGTTGTTCTGGTGTCAGATCGCGATCCCAACCACTGTACTTCGGCGCTTCTCCCCGCGCCAATTGCTCTTCCCGTTCCTTGTCGATCTCTTCCTGGGTTGCATAGCTCAAATACGC
Source organism: Laceyella tengchongensis (assembly GCF_900182735.1). Lineage (NCBI taxonomy): Bacteria > Bacillati > Bacillota > Bacilli > Caryophanales > Thermoactinomycetaceae > Laceyella > Laceyella tengchongensis. The sequence continues at coordinate 49,300 of NZ_FXTU01000007.1, forward strand.
TTTTCCCTCGGCTAACAATTGATCGATGTACCGATTGTAGATGTCCATCCGTTCCATACAACGGTAAGGCGCATACGGGCCGCCCACATCGACCGATTCGTCCCAATCGATCCCAAGCCATTTCAGCATATCCATTTGCTTCTTGTCAGCACCCGGCACATTCCGTTCTGTGTCGGTATCCTCGATGCGCACGATAAAGTCGCCGCCCTGCTGTTTAGCCAACAGATAGCTGAACAAAGCCGTCCGCGCGCCACCAATGTGCAAATGCCCCGTCGGGCTTGGAGCATATCGTGTTCGAATCTTCATCTCATCCATGACTCCTTTGCTATAACAATATATGCGGTTTTATGCTTTGTTGACCAGACAAACGACGGCCATGGCTGCGATGCCCTCGCCTCTTCCGGTGAAACCGAGCTTTTCCGTCGTCGTCGCTTTCACATTCACTTGTTCTGGGTTCCCCTCCAACAAAGCAGCGATCCGTTTTTGCATCGCTGGAATGTGGGGAGCCATTTTCGGTTGCTGGGCGATGATGGTGCAATCAACATTTCCCAGGCAATAACCCTTTTCTTTCACCAAGGACCATACCGTTTCCAACAACTTGGCGCTGTCTGCCCCTTTGTATGCGGGATCGGTATCTGGAAAATGTTTGCCAATGTCCCCCAAAGCCAATGCGCCCAACACGGCATCCGTGATCGCATGCAACAACACATCCGCATCGGAATGCCCGATCAAACCTTTCTCATAAGGAATCTGAACCCCTCCAATGATCAAGGGCACATTCGGTCCCAACTGATGCACATCAAACCCTTGTCCGATTCGGATCATATGCTCTTTCCCCTCATTTGATATATCGCTTCTGCCACCGCCAAATCATCGGGCGTCGTCAACTTGATATTGGTATACTCGCCTTCAACCACTCGTACATCTATCCCTAGCTCTTCCACCAACATAGCGTCATCCGTCACCGAGGCGCCGGTCTTCCGGCCTTGCTCATGCGCTTCCATCAGCATGTCGGTTCGAAACGCTTGAGGTGTTTGCACAGCCCACAATCGCTTGCGTTCTGGCGTTTCCTCCACCACTCCCGCGGCATCCACCATTTTGACCGTCTCTTTCACCGGAACAGCCAATATAGCCGCGCCATGCATTTTGACCGCCTCCAACAGACGAGAAATTGCCTCCCTGCTGACAAACGGCCGCACAGCATCATGAACCAACACCCATTCAGTGGAGAGCACCCGCAAGCCGTTGTACACGCTGTCTTGACGCTCGCGCCCCCCCACGACGACATGCGTCACTTTCCGCAATCCCGCATCCGCAACCAGTTGACGCACACGCGCCACTTCTTCTTCCCGGACCGCAAGGACAATTTCGTCCACCTCCGGGTGGGTCTCAAATATATGTAACGTATGAATCAAGACAGGCTTTCCTTGAAAAGACAGAAATTGTTTGCTTTCCTTGGAGCCCATCCGCTTGCCCAGGCCGGCTGCGGGAATCACCACACCAACACTCAAGAGAACTATCTCCTTTCAAACACACAAATGCCCGTCTTCGGTTTAGGATAAACCAATCACGGGCCACTCGCAATCCGTTTTCATCAAGAAAAGGGGGCAATCCACCACATCGGCGCGGAGTGGCCCCCTTCTCCCAATTCATTGGATAACCCTCGATAGCCAACCCATCCCCAAACCTTACAGTGCACGCTCCAACAGCTTTGGTTTGGCGAAGATCATGCGGCCGGCCGAAGTTTGCAACACACTGGTAACCAGCACATCAATGCGGTCTCCGATGTAGTCGCGACCGCCTTCGATGACGATCATGGTGCCATCATCGAGATAAGCGACACCCTGTCCATGCTCTTTGCCATCCTTGATCACTTGAACGTTGATCTCCTCACCCGGCAACACAACTGGTTTGACAGCATTGGCCAAGTCGTTGATGTTGAGCACACTCACTCCTTGCAATTCACACACTTTGTTCAAGTTGAAGTCATTGGTAACGACTTTCCCAGACAAGACTTTGGCCAACTTCACCAGCTTGCTGTCCACTTCTTGCACTTCCTCGAAGTCACCTTCATAGATCAGGACTTTCACATCAAGCTCTTTTTGGATTTTGTTGAGAATATCCAATCCGCGCCGTCCACGATTCCTTTTCAGCACATCGGAGGAATCCGCGATGTGTTGCAATTCTTCTAGGACAAAGCTTGGAATGACCAACGTACCTTCCAAAAAGCCCGTGCGGCAGATGTCAGCGATGCGCCCATCAATGATCACACTGGTATCCAAGATTTTGTGTTCAGAAAAGTGCTTTTCATCCTTTTTATTGCGCCCTTCCCTATTTTGACGCCCAGCTGTAAAGATAGAGATAAGTTCGTCACGCTTTTTATATCCCACTCTGAATCCGAGATAGCCGAACAACCCAGAGATGATAAACGGCAATATACGATTGATGACCGGAATTGGCAATTGGGTCAGCGGCATTTGGATCAACACGGCCACGATCAAGCCGGAAACCAGACCCAGCGCTCCAAAGATCCCATCGATTGCCGGAATCTTGATCAATCTCTCTTCGCTCCAGCGAATCCACTTCACCACATTGTCTGAAATCCAATACGTAGAGATGAACAATGCCGCTGCGCCCAAGGCGGCGCCAATGTAATGTGGGGCCGGAACTTCACCGAAATTCAGAGGAGATTTTTGAAGCAACCCGAAAAACCTTTCCCCATAATAATACCCTACAGATGCACCGATCAAGGTCAAAGCCAATTGCACAAAACGTTTTAGCACGGGGCTTCACCTCCTCCCAAAACCAAAGTCCCCTACTACCATTATAGACATTCTGCGAAAATGAAAACCCAGACAAACGCAATTTCTTATGACCGTTTTGTAAACTCGACAATAAAAAGAAAAATTAGTTCTTCTTCGCTAAAATTCCATCAATTAGTTCAAAAGCTTGTTCTTCGTCCAGATCGCGCGCCAACGCCAATTCACTGATCAGAATCTGCTTGGCATTATCCAGCATTTTGCGTTCGCCCGTGGACAACCCTTTTTCTGCATCCCTCAACATCAATGAGTGCACCACGTCGGCCACTTCATGAATATCACCGCTTTTCATTTTGTCCAAATTGGCTCGATAGCGACGGTTCCAATTGGATGTGTCCGTGATCTCCTGATTTCTCATGCGATCAAGCACTTCGCTTACTGTGTCTTCGTCGACAACTTCTCTGAGTCCGATGCTTTCGACATTGCGCATGGGAACCATCACTTTCATATCCCCAATAGGCATCCTCATCACATAGTACTTCTGCCGCTCACCCAAAATTTCCTTTTCCTCGATCGACTCGATGATACCCGCACCATGCATGGGATAAACCACTTTATCGCCAATATTGAACAAAACACCCACCTCCGAGAGGGCAATATCTATTTCCAAGATATCACAAAATTACACTCCCGTCAATAAAATAAAAAAGTTTATATTAGCACATAAATCCACGCTTCGTCAATATGTGAGCCCCGGAAAAGTTATTGTCTGTTTAGATGGAAAATTGACACGATTGTAGAATCGTCTATATAATAAAATTAGTGAACCCGGATTTTAGTTTCACCATTCCCCATGCGAGGTGAAGGCGATGAGTGAAGACAACCTTCATTCTTTTCAAGAGCAGGTGGCTGACCTTTTGCTTCGGCACCGTAGCTTTTTGGATGTGACATCCAAATTGCAGGAAGCGAATGCGCGCGTGGTTCGCGCTTTGATGAAAGCCGTGACCGAATGCGGTTGTATCGAAGTCAACGCTTGCCGGCAGGCTTTTCCTGAAGACTTGACCACATCCGACTGGAAAAGACACTTCCAAACTCATCTTTCCGGCAAGCTGTGTGATCATTGCTTGGATGTCGTCAAACACGAAATGGGTAAACATCTCTTTTATGTGGCCGCGCTGTGCAACCTCCTGCACATCTCCATTCCCGAAGTGCTGAAGCAAGAATCGGATCATCTGTCTACACTCGGGGTTTTTCATCTTCGTTAGTCGATCTTCGCCCAAAAGACAAACGGGTTTCGCATACCCTTGCAATGTCCGACCGCCAAATCGGCGGCATAAAAAACAACCCTGCATCGCAACAGGGTTGTTTGTTGTCTATTTGAGCTCTTCGACGGGATCTTCGTTGTCTTTCCGCTTCAGTTCCAACGACTTTTTCACGCCGTATACGGCATACAACGCCAACGGCACAAACATCACTTTCGGCAGTTCATACGGGAACCGGAAAGCGGCAACCGCGATCATGATCAAAAACAGTGGTGCCAACCAAATCGCCGACTTCGGCAACCCGACTTTTTTAAACGTCGGATATTTCACTTGACTGATCATCAAATACGACAAAAACAGCATTGCAATCATAAGCGCCACTTTGTTGGGCAACATGTCACTGTACAAGGCCATCGTTGCCAGTATTCCTCCGGCGGCCGTAATAGGCAATCCGATGAAATACCCCGGCTCACCCGGATGAACATTGAAGCGCGCCAACCGCAGTGCGCCACAGATCGGGAAGATGGCCGTAACCAACCAACCCAAAGGGCCCATTTCGCTCAACGTCGTCCCGAACATGATGATCGCAGGCGCAACACCAAAAGAAATAACATCCGATAATGAGTCCAGCTCTTTTCCAAATTCGCTCTGCGTATTAAGCATGCGGGCGACCCGTCCGTCCAATCCATCCAACAGCATGCCGACAATCACCATGATGGCCGCATATTGCCAGGAATGCTGAATGGCTAAAATAATCGAGATGACACCGAGAAACAAGTTGCCAACCGTAAAACAACTGGGCAACGCCTTCGCAAACATAAGGGAACCTCCTAACAAGTGTCAACGGGTGGTTATGAGCCCATCCCACTTCCCTGTTTTCGTTCAATTTGCTTTAGTGGTTACATTCTAGGTTATTTAGATATGTCTGTCAATAAACACCTGTTCCTGAATCCGCTTCAATCCTTCTTTAATCGTGCGTGCCCGCACATGCCCAATACCTTCCACATCATCCAATTCCTCTATGGTCGCCATCATAATCCGCGACAGGTTTTCAAAGCGCGAAACCAGCTTGAAAATGATGTTGGATGGCAAGCGCGGAATTTTGTTGAGAATGCGGTATCCTTTTGGCGAAACCGATTCTTCCTGGATGTTCACATTGCCCACATACCCCAACATCCGTACCAGAAGGGAGTGCTCTAACAACTCATCGGCGGACAGCTTTTGCAGTTCGCAGAAGACCGTTTGCGGTTCAATCTCGGGATTCAGACAGTAATCCCTGATCAACAACTCCGCCTCCTCCTCCACATCAGCCACGAGTTCTTCCAGTTGCATGCTGATGAGTCGCCCTTCCGTCCCCAACTCATGAATGTACGTTTCAATCTCTCGCTTGATGCGTAAGACCATCTCCACCCGTTGTAACACGAGTGCCACTTCACTTAGGGTAACCAATTCCTCGAATTCCAACGCAGTCAAATTGGTTGTTGTTTGATCCAAGACAGATTTATATTTCTCCAGTGTCTGCACCGCTTGATTCGCCTTGGTGAGGATCACACCAATATCTTTCAATGCGTACCGAAAATGCCCTTTGTACAATGTAATGATATTCCTGCGCTGAGAAATGGACACAACCAACTTACCGGTTTGCTTTGCCGTTCTTTGAGCCGTCCGGTGACGGATTCCCGTCTCGGTTGAAGGAATGTCCGAGCTGGGTACCAATTGGGCATTGGCGTACAATATCCGTTTCCCGTCATTGCTTAAGATGATGGCGCCGTCCATTTTGGCGAGTTCGTACAGAAAAGCCGGCGTAAACGGGCAATCAATGTGAAATCCTCCGTCCACGATTTCCCGGACGCTATCGTCATAGCCGATAACGATCAATGCACCTGTTTTGGCGCCCAGCACATTGTCCAACCCTTCGCGCAATGTGGTGCCCGGAGCGATTAAGCGCAACATCTCACTGGAACTTGTTTCTTTTTGCTCGTCTTTCACTCATTACCCCCCCAACGCCACACGCAATGCTTCTTCTAATGTATGCACCCCTATCAGTTCCACCCCTTCCGGCGGCGTCCAGCCCCGCCGGTTCTTCTCCGGAATGACGACACGTCGAAATCCCATATTTGCCGCTTCCGCCACTCGCTGTTCAATGCGCGAAACGCCACGCACTTCCCCCGTCAGTCCTACCTCGCCGATGAACAAATCGTGCGCGGATGTAGAAACATCGCGAAAACTTGAGGCCAAGCTGATGGCCATGGCCAAATCGACGGCTGGTTCGTCCAACCGTACTCCGCCAACCACATTGATATAGGCATCCTGATTTTGCAGGAAAAAGCCGAGACGTTTCTCCAACACCGCCATAATCATGGTGACGCGGTTGTGATCAACCCCGGTTGCCATTCGTTTGGGCGTGGCAAAACTTGTAGGCGCGACCAGGGCCTGTAACTCAATCAAAACTGGCCGGGTTCCCTCGATACTTGCGGCCACAGCAGTACCAGGAGCGCCCACGGGCCTTCCCGACAAAAACATCTCCGAGGGGTTATCCACTTCTGCCAATCCACTTTCCTTCATTTCAAACACGCCGATTTCATTGGTCGATCCAAACCGGTTTTTGACTGCCCTGAGCACCCGATACGTATGGTGGCGCTCCCCTTCAAAATACAAAACGCAATCCACCATGTGCTCCAACATCCTCGGCCCAGCGATCGCCCCCGCTTTGGTCACATGACCCACGATGATGATCGCCATGCCTCTGTCCTTGGCCCAACGCATCAGCGTGCCGGTGCATTCCCGCACTTGTGCAACGCTGCCTGGTGCAGACATCACTTCTGGATGAAACACCGTTTGAATGGAGTCAACCACCATCAATTTCGGCTTGTTTTCATCCATGAGGCTTTCGATGGCAGTCAAATTGGTTTCGGAAGCAACCAATAAGTTCTCGCTCAACGCTCCAAGCCGATCAGCGCGAATGCGGATCTGCTCCGTCGATTCTTCCCCCGATACATATAAGATGGGCAACCCGCGCTTGGCTAATTCATGTGACGCTTGCAGAAGCAACGTCGATTTCCCGATTCCCGGGTCACCTCCGACCAAAATAAAAGAACCCGGCACCAAGCCTCCGCCCAAAACGCGGTTCAATTCGTTGATGCCCGTGTCGGAACGCGGCTGATCCAGCTTCTCCACTTGCGTAATCGGCGTCGCTTTTTCATGTTTGTCACGGATTTTTAACCCCGTGCCCGGAATGATGGCCGCTTTGCTATCCATCTCTTCCACCATAGCATTCCAGGTTCCGCATCCTGGGCAACGCCCCATCCATTTGGCCGATTCATATCCGCATTCCTGGCACACAAACTTGGTCTTTTTTTTCGCCACAGCTCGTCCCCTACTCACTTCTATTATATTTACTCCTCATTATAACAAATATCTTGACAAAAACATCATGTTACAAATCCGTTTTTTAACCTTCCTCACTTTAAAATAGGCTTTGTTTTCCCACGGCATCAACCAGGTCATTTGTATTTTTTATGATGTTTTTATATTCTTTTGATGACAAGTCCAACGGAAAAACCACTCACCGTCCCGTAGGCAGTGAGTGGTCGTCTGCTTATTGTGCCGCGCCTTTCGTGGTCTCTTCCTTTTCAACCACCAATTGTCCATCTCTGTAGTCGATCAGCACCGACTCGCCCCGAGAAATGTTGCCGCGCAACAATTCTTCAGAGAGGCGGTCTTCGATATGCTTCTGGATGGCTCGACGGAGCGGCCGAGCACCGTAAGTTGGGTCAAACCCTTCTTTGGCCAAATGTTTTTTCGCGCTGTCTGTGAGTCGGAAATCAATCTCTTGCTCTCTCAGTCTTCTTCTGAGCTCTTCAGCCATTAACGACACGATTTCCTCCAAATGCTCTTCCCGTAGCGAATGGAAGACGATCAGATCGTCAATGCGGTTTAGGAATTCCGGACGGAATGATTTTTTCAGCTCTTCCATCACGTTTTGCTTCATTTGCTCATAGTCATCTTTAGCTGTATCGCCAACGGTGAAGCCCAAGCGTCCGCTCTTCTTGATCGTGGAAGCACCTGCGTTAGAGGTCATAATGATGATGGTGTTGCGGAAGTCGACCGTCCGCCCTTTGCCATCGGTCAGCCGTCCATCTTCCAACACTTGCAATAGAATGTTAAACACCTCAGGGTGCGCTTTCTCCACCTCATCGAAGAGAACAACAGAGTAAGGCTTGCGGCGTACTTTCTCCGTCAGCTGCCCGCCTTCTTCATATCCCACGTATCCTGGCGGGGAACCGACCAAGCGGCTAGTGGAGTGTTTCTCCATGTACTCGGACATGTCAATTCGGATCATCGCATCTTCATCACCGAACATCGCTTCCGCCAGTGCGCGAGCCAGCTCGGTTTTCCCTACGCCCGTCGGGCCGAGGAAAATGAATGAACCGATCGGGCGCTTGGGATCCTTCAACCCCGCCCGAGCGCGGCGGATAGCACGTGCGACTGATTTCACCGCTTCTTCTTGCCCGATGACGCGGTTATGCAGAATCTCCTCCATGTTCAATAAGCGTTCTGACTCTTCCTGTGCCAGCTTTTTGACCGGAATCCCCGTCCAGTTGGACACCACATCGGCGATATCTTCGGCGGTGACTTCGGAATCCGTCTTCCCTTGGTCTTGCTTCCAATTATTGCGGGTCACTTCAATTTCTTCCCGCAGTTTTTGTTCGGTGTCTCTTAGTGAAGCCGCCTTTTCAAACTCCTGGCTTTGCACAGCCGCGTCTTTTTCTTTCTTAATTTCTTCTAAGCTCTGCTCTAGCTTTTTCAATTCAGGCGGAACCATATATGATTTGAGGCGCACTTTGGACGCTGCTTCGTCGATCAAGTCAATCGCTTTATCGGGCAGATACCGATCCGTAATGTAACGGTCCGACAACTTCACCGCTTGTTCAATCGCTTCATCCGTGATTTTCACACGATGGTGCGCTTCATAGCGGTCACGTAGTCCCTGCAAAATCAAGAAGGCCTCTTCAATGCTCGGCTCATCCACCAAGATCGGTTGGAAACGGCGCTCCAAAGCCGCATCTTTTTCAATGTATTTGCGATACTCATCCAAGGTGGTCGCCCCGATGCATTGCAATTCCCCACGAGCCAGTGCTGGCTTCAGGATGTTGGACGCGTCAATGGCGCCTTCTGCCCCACCTGCACCAATCAAGGTGTGAAGCTCATCGATAAAGAGAATGATATTTCCCGCTTGACGAATCTCATCCATGATCTTTTTCAGCCGATCCTCAAATTCGCCGCGGTATTTGGTTCCGGCAACCACCGTACCCATATCCAGCGTCATCACGCGTTTGCCGCGCAAGGTCTCCGGAATTTCCCCATCGACGATGCGTTGCGCCAGCCCTTCGGCCACCGCCGTCTTACCAACGCCCGGTTCCCCGATCAGCACTGGGTTGTTTTTGGTTCGGCGGGACAAGACTTGAATCACCCGCTCGATTTCTTTGCTACGGCCAATTACGGGATCGAGATTGCCATCACGGGCCGCCGCAGTCAAATCGCGAGCCAAACCGTCCAGCGTCGGGGTGTTCACATGATTGTTGGCACCAGGATGATTGGACAACGCCTCGCTTGAACCAAGCAATTGCAACACTTGTTGACGTGCTTTGTTCAAGCTCACTCCCAAGTTGTTCAACACCCGGGCCGCCACCCCTTCCCCTTCGCGGATCAAGCCGAGGAGAATGTGCTCCGTCCCCACGTAGGTGTGACCCAACTTGCGCGCTTCATCCATCGAGAGTTCAATTACTTTCTTAGCGCGAGGAGTGTAAGCGATGTTGCTTGGTTGATTTTGGCCGCGGCCGATCAGGTTCTCAACCTCTTTGGATATTTTCTCCAAGCCCAATCCAAGAGCAACCAACGCTTTGGCGGCGATGCCTTCACCCTCTCGCACCAGGCCCAACAGGATATGTTCGGTGCCAATGTTATTGTGACCGAGACGAACTGCCTCTTCTTGCGCTAACGCCAACACCTTCTGCGCACGCTCCGTAAATCGACCAAACATCATAGTTAACACCTCACCTTTACTAGTCGTTCTTAGCGAACGTTTTTTGTGAGCTTAGTACGACTGTACTCCGCCGAGCGGAGTTTCTTATCCCGTTCTTAGCGAACGTTCTTCTATGTGTGCATTTTATTGCTCTTTCGTTTGCTCCATGGCCAACCGCTCCCGGATCAGCCGTGCGCGCCGGATGTCCCGTTGCTCGGGATTGAGCCGTTGGTTTGCATAACTTTGCAAGAATCCCGGCTGCGTCATCACCATCAACTCATTCATCACATTGGCCGACACACCGAGGATCAAGCCCATGTCCACACCCAACCGCACATCGGACAGGCGTTTCATCGCCTCATTGGAATCAATGATCCGCGCATGAGCCAAGATCCCGTAAGACCGGTGCACCCTGTCTTCCAATTGGGTCAGGGACATCTCTTGAAGCCTCCGTCTAGCTATTTGCTCATGTTCGATCATCTGTCGAACAACTCCTTGCAAGTTATCCAAAATCTCTTCTTCCGATTGTCCCAAGGTGACTTGGTTGGAAACTTGGTAGAGCTGCCCCAACGCTTCACTGCCTTCGCCGTAAATTCCCCGCACGGCCAAACCCACCTGGGTGATAGCTGGAATCAGCCGGTTCAACTGTTGGGTCATGGCCAACGCCGGCAAATGAACCATGACTGACGCCCGAATTCCCGTGCCGACATTGGTCGGACAGCTGGTCAAATATCCGTATCCACCTTCAAACGCGTATGTGAGGTGTTTCTCCAACCAATTGTCGATCTGGCTGGCCAGTTCCCAAGCCTTCTCCAACTGCAAGCCGGGGAACAACACTTGAATCCGGATGTGATCTTCTTCATTGATCATGATGCTCACCGACTCGTCCTGGCTCAACAACACCGCGCCGTGTCGTGATTCCTCCGCCAGCATCGGGCTGATCAAATGCTTCTCGACCAACACGCGTTTTTCCAGATCAGTGAGGTCGGACATGCGAATCAATTCCGCGTCTTTGAGGACTGCCAACCGGTCTTTATCATTCTTCCAGGCTTCTTCCACTCTGCGCACCACTTCTTCGGCTTGCGACTGGGTGCTCAACAGGGGAAACGGCAAGCCGTCCAAGTTGCGGGCGATGCGCACGCGGCTAGAGAACACAATATCCGACTGCGGTCCTTTGACGCGCATCCATTCACTGATCGCATTTTGTATAAAATGTTCAAGCGACATGCGAATCACCCCTATTTTTCCAATTGCTCTTGCAATGAACGGATTTGGTCGCGCAGGCGGGCGGCTTCTTCAAATTCTTCCGTTTCAATCTTGGCCGCCAACTCGGCTTTCAATTGTTCCAATTCCTTTTTCAGCTTTAATTCCCCTTGCGCGCGCTCCGGGATTTTCCCACGGTGCGTGGAATGCCCATGCACCCTTCTCAACAGGGGGTCAAGCCGCTCTCGAAATGTCTTGTAACAGTCACCACAACCGAAACGGCCGATTTTGCTGAACTGATTATACGTCAACCCACAGGTATTGCATCGCAATGTTTGTGGTTTATATGCTTCTTGAGGAGAGGAGTTAAAATTGAGCAACCCAGACAACAGTTGATGGAAAGAAAATCCATGTTCAAATCCAGGCATAACTTCGCCTTTTTCTTGGGCACACACTTCGCACAGATGGAATTCCGTTTTTTCCCCATTCACTATCTTCGTGTAATGAAGTGTGGCCGGCCGTTTTCCGCATTCGGGACAGAGCATCGGCCGTCACTCTCCTTTGCTTGTAAATAATGTTGAGATAAGGATCCGCATCATCCGCGCCCGCATCTGGTCGCGCAACGGAATCGGCAATTGCAACGTTTCCCGGGAAATCAGGCGTTGCATCAACACCGCTTCCCGTTTAGTCATTAACTTCTCTTCAACCAACCGAATGATCACGTGTTCCGCTGTCAGTTGCGGAACGGCCTCACCAATCTGATCGAGCATCTCTTCAAACACTTCACGGCGATTTTGGAAACGAACCTTTTGAATGCGTATATAACCGCCTCCGCCCCTTTTACTTTCCACAATATACCCTTTTTCCACCGTGAAGCGGGTGCTGATGACGTAATTGATTTGTGACGGAACGCATTGGAAAATATCAGCCAATTCGCTTCGTTTTACCTCGATGACGCCTGTCTCGCTCTCATTCAGTATTTTCTTCAGATACCGTTCAATAATGTCCGAAATACTGTTCATTCGGACAACCTCCTGCTGACTTTGACTAACTTTGACCTTATGCTTAAATTATAGATAAAAATGCCCACATTGCCAATACCCTTCTGTGGTTATTTTGGACCAAAAACATCATATTCATTACCTCCTTTTCGCTTTTTAGGAGGGGAATTCTACAGCACTGTGTGGGCGGGGGAGCGGATTCCCCATACTAACCGCTCTCCCTCAGTCTGCCCGCACGCTCTTCACTCCCTCAATATTGGTGATCTCGTCAATCAGCTCGGTCAGAGTTGTCTTTTGGGGCAATCGGACGGTGAGAGCAATTTCCAGCATGCCCGGCATTTCCTCATCTTCTTCCACATTCACTTTGCGTACACTCCCACCCTTCTCGGAGATCAATGTGAAGAGCTGTCCCAACTTCCCCTGTTCATCCTTTACATGGATATGAAGCAAACAGAGATGACGTTTGCGGATCAAAATTTTTTCCATCCTAGTCAATAACTCCAAGCTGACCAAGGCGAAAACCGTAGTCAACACAGCCCCGAACATAAATCCCGCCCCTACCGCTAGGCCGACGCCGGAGACCACCCACAAAGACGCCGCCGTCGTGAGCCCTGAAACAGAGGCACGATGTCGCAAGATGGTTCCTGCACCCAAAAACCCGATTCCACTCACCACTTGCGCGCTTAAACGCGCTGGGTCAAACCGCACTTGTTCTTCATCCATGTAATCAGTAAACCCGTAAATGGAAATCAACATGATGAGCGCCGACCCCAGACTCACCAAAATATGGGTCCGAAAACCCGCCGGATGATTGTGCCGCTCCCGCTCCCAACCGACAAGCCCTCCCAACAGTCCAGCCATAAACAGGCGCCACGCGATGTCCCAGTACGGAATCACCCACAATTGCCCCATGGCATCCTCTCTCCTCTTCGCTGTGATGATTCAACTGCCGGACGCCAGACGGCTACTTGGCCGCTGGCAACATCTTTCCCCGTTTATCCTAGCCTGTTCTTGTTCAATTCATAACGAAAACGTAAATCAACGTCATTAACCAGCCAGGCATCTTATAAACGGTTGACTAACGACGGAAGTTCAGAAAACGTTGACAGGATCATGTCAGCCCCCTGCAACTCTTCCTCCCCTCCGAACTGCGGAAAGCCAGTATATCGGCAACCGATGACAACCAAGCCATTTTCCAAACCTGCCCGCACATCGGATTGTCGGTCCCCAACCATGTACCCTTGTGTAATTCCATGAGTTTCTTTACAAATCCGAACCAAGTCCACTTTGGTTTCCGTTTCATAGTCTCCTGCTGTATAAATTCCCTTAAATAAAGAAATTAATCCTTTAGAACTTAAAGCGCCACGCACATATGGGCCCACACCGTTGCTGGCGATGAATAAAGACCACCCTTGATCAATCAACTGAGGTAGCGTTTCTTCCACTCCTGGATAACATTGGCCCACTCCTTGATCAAACAACTCCAACTCTTTGGCCAACATCAACTGATCAGCGGTGTGGCGAACCTCTTTACTCGCTTCAGGCAACAAGGTTTCCCACAGCTCCTCATGTGTCATGCCAAACACCGATTGAATTTTCTCATCCGAGGGAATCTCCCCATCATACAGTCCTTGCTTCTGCAACTGGACAAACGTTTCCCGAAAGGCGGGCACCCCCACTTTTTCTGTTTGGAACAAGGTACCATCCAAGTCAAAGATGATTGCTTTCATATTATCTCCTCTTTCCGTTTTTGCATTAATTGTGACCAATGTGATGGGAAGCCAACCAAAACACCATCCCTATAAAAAAGGCCCACTCAGGCATGACCCCTGCACGTTTATATTTTATAGCCAAATTCCCACTAAAACATGAAAGACCGGCTTCACAACGGAGGAATCCCTTAAAACGACTGAGCTGCCCGCTACGAGCCTATCACCTTCGCTAAATACAATTGACAAAACTGTGACGAAAATATAAAATTTAAAATACTGAAACACCCTTTGGGAAAGAAGTCGTCCTCCATAAATAAGCTTCTTCTCATGCTTACTGGCACAGCTTTGCTTGGGAACGCTTCGATGCGGTTCCCATTGCAGGCTACTCCCCCCTGGGCGGCTTCCATGAACAAAGGTGTGTTTTCTCCATTACAACCACATGCCATGGGCGAGTTTCCGCCGATGGTTTTTTATTTTCTTATCCTCACTCCTCCACCTTTACCCTTCAGGTCATTTCGTCCCTTTTTGTTTACAGATTGCAAGGCCTACGTCATGATAGATTAAGAAATGATGCCGAACGCTATTTTTCAGATTGGGAAAACGGTAGGCGTATCTGATGAATAGGCCAGCGGCTCCAAAACCATTTTCTCCTTCGCTTCACTTGTGCATCGGCGCTCCTCGAGAAAAGGTTTTTCCGCCGCTTCTTCCCCACCAACTTGATTCTCCAGACACGCTCTAGCATCGCCCTACCCTGTTCCCACAGATGAACATGCTATAAAACGGAGTGGTAACGTTGCGATACAAACAAATTAAATGGTTGATTCTCACCATCCCGACCGTCGTGGTTGGGGTGTGGGAATACGTGCGACACGAATTTCTCTTGCCGTACATCTCCATGGATGCGGGCAACATACTGACGCCTGTCATCGTGTTTTTGGTCACCATCACGTTGTTGTTGCACCTGTTTGTGGTGTATGAAAAAATGCAAGAGGATCTGAAAAAAGAACGGGCGGAAAAAGCCGTGTTACAAGAAAGAGAACGGATCGCCAGAGAATTGCACGACGGAATCGCGCAAACCCTATTCTTATGCTCAGTGCAATTGGATCAGCTCAAACTGAAATACGACGATGGGGAACTGAATCAGGTGCACAAGCACTTGCGTCTCATCCACGACGATGTGCGCCAATCGATCTACAACCTCAAACACTCTTCCAGTGAAGCATCCCATGTGTGGCATGAGCGGCTGGTTCACTGGCTCGATCAGTATCGGCTCGACACGGCCATCCACTTGGAAGCCCATATCGACTTGAAGGAAGAGCAATTAACCCCTCGTGAAAAAGTGGAGCTGTTCCACTGTATTCAGGAAGCACTGACTAACATCCGTAAACATGCGGCAGCCGAACACGTCTCCTTGCGGTTGGAACCCCGTCCGTCTGGATGGGCGTTAACAGTGGTTGATGATGGCAAAGGTTTTACTGATGACCCTTTTCAACATCATGACCGCTTCGGTTTGAAGATCATGCAGGAACGAGCCCACAACATGAAGGCTGATTTCAGCCTCACACGGGAACATGGCAAAACGAGACTCCAAATCATATCAGCAGGAGGGGATTTGCGTGGCTGAGCCTTGCCGGATTCTCATTGGAGACGACCACAAACACGCCCGTCAGGCCATGCGGATGATCATCGAGCAAGACCCTTTTTTTGAATTGGTGGGAGAAGCGCAAGACGGTTATGAAGTGGTGAGGTTGGCAGCTGAGCTGATGCCCGATATGGTGTTGATGGACATCAACATGCCGGGACTGAGCGGTCTAGAAGCGACGCGGATGATCAAGGAAGCACACCCCTCCATCAAAATCGTGATGGTCACGGTTTCTGATGATGCGTCTGATCTGTTTGAGGCGCTGAAAAAAGGGGCGCAAGGTTACCTATTGAAAAACTTGAATCCTTCGATCTGGCTTACCTATTTACGATCCATCGTGGCCGATGAGGCACCGATGCCCAAAGAAATCGCCAGCCGGATTTTGCACGAATTTACCCCCTCTCCCACCAAGACACCTGCTTCCACAAACTTAACCAGCCGTGAACAAGAGATTCTCACCCATGTGGCCAAAGGATTGAGCAACCGTGAAATTGCGTCCGCCTGCACGATCTCAGAGTATACGGTTAAGAACCATTTAAAAAACATCATGCAGAAATTGCATTTGCACAACCGGGTGCAATTGGCCCGCTTCGCCGTTGAACAAGGATGGGTTTCCCAACGGTTTCAGGGAGACAGCGATGAAAAATAGCCCGAAAGAGGGATAGCCAAACCGCAGGGAAAGGCTGACAATAGAGGTTGAGCTTTTTTGGAAGGTTCAGAAGGGAGAAAGCAGGAATGAAACGACATACGGCTATGTTATTGGTGGGACTCCTGACCTTGTCTGGAGTATTGACCGCATGCCAAACCAACACAAAGCAAACCCAACATCATCAGCACCATACACAGACCACCCAACCCACGCAGTTGAATATTACTTTTCAAACTGATCCAGCCCATCCCGACAAGGACAAGCCTGTGAAACTCATCTCTCATATCACAGCCGACAAACAACCTGTCGAAGATGCCAAAGTGGAGTTTGAAGTATGGAAACAAGGTGACAAACACCAAATGATCGCAGCCCAAAAAACGAAGGGCGGCGTTTACCAAGCTACTCACACCTTTAAAGAAGACGGACAACATGTAGCGGTTGTGCATGTGACGACACCGGCAACCCACCAGATGATCAACGCCAGCTTTGTCGTCGGCAATCCCAGCACATCCCATCACGGCACCGCTAGTGACCATCACAAGAGCAACCTTCACTTACACATCGAAGCGCCCACTGACGCCAAAGCTGGCACACAAGTGGCCATCACCGGACACGTCTCCAAAGCAAACAAGCCTTTTACCGATGCAAACGTCCAATTTGAGTATTGGCGAGAAGGGGATGACAAGCACTTGTTTTCCGACACGGCCGAAACCAAAGCAGGCAATTATGAAACACGGCTCACCTTCGCCAAACCTGGCACATACCAACTCAAGTTGCATGTGGAAAAAGGTAGCGAACATGACCATACCACACGAACGATCACCATTCAATAAAAATGAAAGCCACAAGCATTTCCACAACAGCAAACTTTTGATAAAATAAGCCAAACGGGATCATATCCCGTCACCCAACAAATGAGCTAATTCCACTTACGAAAGAGGAACCGCCCAAATACAGGCGGCTCCTCTTTTGTTTCTTGGGATTGATTTGCCTTCGCATCTATCTTCTTACCGGATTTGTTCCAACGGCGCTTGGCCTGTCACATACACCATGTAGCACAGGAATGCGATCAATCCGATATACGCAATGCCGAATGCCCATCGCGTCTTGGGAGAAACACTGTAATACTTCTCATCTCGATTAATCGCTCCGATCCGTTCGGGTGTGTATCTCCCTTCCAATATCATTCGCACCACACCTTGCCCCTCAGTGGTGGTCTTAACCAAGTTCAACTCATGCAATTCCCCTTGCATTTCGAAGGTGGCGATGGTGCCCAAGCCAGGAAATTCCACTGCCACCTGGTGGCTTTGATCTTCCAATTCACAATACTGAACAAACGGCAATGGGCGACGATGGTCTTCCCCAGGAATCCATACGCCTGCCTCGGAAAACTTCTGTTCTTCGATTTTGGCCTCGATTTGAAACAAACTCGGTTTTGCTTTCCGCTTCTTGCGCCCATATGTAGACCATAATTCAATAACAAACATAATGTAAATGATAATCAAGAGAATGCTTTTCGTCCATATGATTAGCGCCGCGCCCAGGATCAAGCCTAGTCCCCACAGCCAGCGCGTCACAGCAGTGACGATGCGACCGCCGTCCAAGGGATGTACCGGAATCATGTTAAACAAATTGATCATGAAGCCCACCACGGCAACCGCCACCATAGTGGGGGAATCCAGCCATAACCCCAATCCATAGCAGGCGAGGGCCCCCAACGTTCCCATCAGAGGACCGCCATAAGCGATAAATGCTTCCGTCGCAGCGTCTGAAGGCTGGCGCTTCATCGTAATCAGCGCCCCTAAGAACGGGATGAACGACGGCGCCGAAACTGGAAGGCCTTTGAGCCGTGCTGCCCACACATGCCCCATCTCATGAATGAATATCATCATGACCAGCCCGACAGCAAACTCAAAGGGGTAGATCAAGGCATAACCGCCGATCGACACAAACATCGAAACCAACGTCCCGCCGAATTTGCCAAATTTCAACAATGGCAACAAGGCCTTCAACTTTCCACCTAAACTGAGAAGCAGCACCCCCAATCCGCCCAACCATGATATGAGCCCGCCCTTCTTCTTCTCCCCTTCCACAATCTCTTGCCTCCTTTAAACCAATCATGACTACCTTTTTCCCTCTTTCCATAAAATTATGCAAAAAAACAGAGGGCAACCATCCACTTCAGATAACATTGCTCACCAAAAACAAAAAATTGCACCCCGCTAAGAGGTGCAATTTGTGAAGTGGTGGAGCTAAGCGGATTCGAACCGCTGACCCCCTGCTTGCAAGGCAGGTGCTCTCCCAGCTGAGCTATAGCCCCATATGTAATTAAATACAAGAGATATATTACTATCCCCATAAGCGAAAGTCAAGCGGTTGAGGAAAGCCATACAGCCTAAAAAAGCCGGCTCTAATGAGCCGACTGCCGACTATTCTTCTTCTTTTGCCTTCTCCTTGACTTCTGTGCTGGCTGGCACCGGTGGGAAATCTACTTTTTCCAACTCCATCTGCAATGAAGGGACCTGCACCACCACCGGGGGCAACGCCTCACTATACGGGGCGAAAGAGAAAAACGCACCGATCCCAACAATTGCAACCAACCAACCCATCCGGCGGTTATTGTTTTTTCTCATCGGTCTTTTCCTCCTTCTTGGTGTCTGCTTTTTGTGGCTTAATCTGCTGGGCTTTTTTGATCGCGTCTTGGATCAGCGAGTTGTTTGCGTCTATCTGATAAGCCTTTTCCAACACGCTGAGGGCATTCTCCTTGTCCCCCAACGCAATGTACGTCAAGCCAAGCTGATATTGATAGATGGCATTATTCGGCTCCAACTCCGCCGCTTTCAATGCCGCCAGGTTGGCAGACTTAAAGTTGCCGTGCAAATAATGAGCCAACGCTTTGTAATATTGCCCCTTAGGGAAACGCTTTTCCTTATCCACCGCATCATTAAACGCGCGATAAGCCCGTTTGCTGTATTCGGCCATCTCTTCTTCCCTTTTCTGAAGGGTTAGCGAAGTGTTTTTGGAGACTTGCTCCCATTTTTTCAGGTAGAGTACGCCCAATGTGAGATGGTACTCCTCCTGCTTCCGATCAGCATATTTTGCCGCCTTTTTGGCCTCCGTGATCGCATCGTCCAGCTGGCCCTTCATGTTTAAATAAACGGCTAAATCATGATAATAGCGAGGCGTCTTCTTGCTGACGATAGTAGCGTAGCGAAGGGATTGAATCGCTTTGTCATATTGTTTCAAAGCCCCATAAATCTTGCCTTGGTGATAATAATATGAACCGGCACCTGGATTCAGCTTCACGGCACGGTTCGCCGCTTCCAGCGCCCCAGTGTAGTCCTTCAGGTAATAAGAGAAAACCGACAAATCGTCAAGTAATCTTGGCTCATCAGGGAATTCGGCAACAGCTGCTTCCAGCACCACTTTCCCCTTTTCATATTGTTGGGCCACACCATACATATTGGCCAAGTTAATATAGTACTCTTTTTTCCCCAGATCGGCGCTCAACGCCTTGCGTCCCAGTGCGATCGCTTGCTCCAACTGTTTGCGGTCATATGCCAAGTTGGATTGCTGATAATAGGCAAACGCCTGTTCAGCATCCTTCTCCACGGAAGAATCAAGAATGCCGCCAGCGGCCAGCACGTCTTCCGCCGAATCACCACTCAACCACATGAAACCCCCAACAGCCACCGCCAAAGCGGCAACGACACCAAGCAACGCGGCTATAGGACGGCGTGCCCGCGGACGTTGTTCCACCTGCTTCCGTTTCTCCGCTTGCTTCCCTTTCACCGGTCTGGGAAGGGTTTCTTCTTTTGAATTCTTGGTTTCTACTTTGGCTGGCAAAACTTCGCCTGCCGACTTGGATTTTTTTTGCTTTTTTTCTTCGTACTGCTCAGCCCAACGCCAGAAATCGCGCACTCGCGGCCTTTTTAGTGGATCAGCTGACAACGCGCGCTGAATTAGGCTTTCTAACTCCAACGACATGTCTTTCCGCGTCTCTTTCACCGGTTCCACTTTATCGGCTTTGTCATCAACCCGCTTCCCCGTCAACATCTGGTACAGCACTTGGGCCACTTTCTTCACGTCTTCCGCTTCCCGGCGCGCCAATCCAAACAGACGTTTAGGGCCGCCAAACAAGAACCGGACTTCCCCAGTGGAGGTAATCATCATGTTTTGCGGGTCAATCAATGCAAACTGCTCTTCATCATAACATTGCATCAAATGGTTGGTGACCGTCTTCAAAATGCGCGCCACTTCATCCATCGTCAGTGGAGCACTACGCATGAGATAGACCCCAAACAGGATGCCCTCCATCTTGTTAAATACCTGATACAGCTTCCCGTCTTCCAAAAACACTTCCTGAATCGGAAAAAACATTTCCTGATTCCGCGACATCAACTCATCCAATTCATAATCAGCCGGTTTTTTCTTCATATTGACCGCATGGATAAAACGAGTTTGCCCAGAATCCGGACCTTCCTTCTTCACGGTTGTGTAGTAAAGTACCCCTTCCACGAAGGGAAACACACTAGTGATCTCATATGTACCCTGAATGATATCGCCTTTCTGTTTAAACTCACTCATCACGCTCTCCTCCAACTTTTACCCTTCGTTCTGCTAACCATTCCAGGAAATCAGCTGTTTCAGCGATTGTCGGTCGTTTATGGAGATCAAATGAACAGGTTCGCTCGATCCACTCATCCAATTCTGGCGGACACTCTTTACAATAGGTGGAAATCGGTGGAATCGTCAAACCGACGCCTATGGGATTTTTTCCCGTCAACATTCTATAAATCAATGTTCCTAACGTATAGGAGTCGACTAACTGATTGGTCTTCTGATCCACTTGGGGAGCCAGTCCTTTAGGTAGCGTCCCCCACGCTCCCCCGTACAAAAAGCGGATTGCCTTGCCGGGAGTCAACAACACATTTTGCGGATGGATGATCGTCAGTTGCTTCTCTCCATACAACCGCAACAGGTGATTAACGATTCCCCGCGCGATCCAGACTGTTTCTTCCAAGTTTAGAGGAGAATGCTGAATTAAATGATGAGCAAGGAGGTTTCCTTCCAAACGTCGAAATACTTGATACAAGACCCCGTCTTCCACAAACACTTCCTTCACCGGAAAAAATACGGACTCGTCGCGCGCCAAAACCTCCTCCGGTTCCACTTGGTGCGGCATCGCATCCAGCTCCAGGGCATGGACAAACCGCTTGCAAACGATCCCCGATTCTTGACGCGCTTCCGTATAATACAAGGTGCCAATAACAAATGGAAATGTTTTGAGTACACGGTATGTCCCGTTAATCATCTCCCCTTGTTCCTTCAGCTTCATACAGCGCTTCCCCTTTAAATCTGATTTTCACTTTTTTCAAGTTCCGAACCTACTACCGTTTATTCTAACATGAACCCCCTCACTAGAGTAGGCATTGCGGCGAGTTCATATATCTTTAAAGGGATTTATGTCGAACGAATAGAAATATTTCTTTTTATGCTCAAATAACCCCGATACCCGCTTCAGCTGATCAGCAACTTGATTTACCATACACCCCCAAAAACAAGTTTATTCCTTTTCTCTTCCCCTCTTCCCATGTTTATCATGATTTCGTGTCTAATGAGCAAACCAACAGCATAAGCCCCATCGCCCATGTGAAAACAGGCAACGAGGTGGTTGCCTGCTTTTTATGCATCGCGCGAGTCAACAAATCTCCTCACGATATGATACAATTTTTAGAAAACAGATTATTTATATAAGTGGGAGCGTGACAATGTGGGAGACCTTGAATTTAAGCATGCTGTAGAAACCACGCTCAAAGTCATCGGTGGGAAGTGGAAATTGGTGATTTTGTGCCATCTGTTGGACGGGGTCAAGCGCTTCAGTGAGTTGAAACGCAGTATGCCCAACATCACACAGAAGATGTTGACACAACAACTGCGGGAGCTAGAGCAAGATGGCCTGGTTCATCGCCAAGTATACTGTCAGGTTCCTCCCAAAGTGGAATATTCCTTGACGGAATACGGGAAATCTATCAAAGAAGTGCTGGATGTATTAAATGGCTGGGGCAGACGGCACCGTGTGCGCATGAAACTTCAAAAACAATAAACACTCCCCCAACCGCGTTGAGGGAGTTTGGCAATCCGTCCAGCTTTAGTTGAGATTAATCCACACCGACTTCACTTGCGTATACATATCCAAAGCATAACTACCCATCTCTCGCCCGAATCCAGATTGTTTATAACCCCCGAATGGAACGGACGCGTCAAATACATTATAACAATTCACCCAGACCGTTCCCGCCTCCAACGCATGCGCCACACGATGCGCTTTGCTGACATCCTTTGTCCACACCCCGGCCGCCAAGCCGTACTCGCTATCATTTGCGCGGCGAATCACATCCGCTATCTGATCTTCATCGTCAAACGGCATCGCCGCCACAACCGGCCCAAAAATCTCTTCTTTCGCAATGGTCATATCGGCTTTCACATCAGTAAAAATGGTCGGCTGCACAAAATACCCTTCTGAAGACAGAGGTTGCCCCCCGATCAACGGCTTGGCGCCTTCCGCTTTCCCTTTCTCCAAGTATTGGGAAACTCGCGCAAATTGTTCGTCGGACACCAACGGACCCATCTCCGTCGTTTCATCCAAGCCGGGGCCCTGCTTGATCTTAGACGCATATCCGGCCATATCGGCCAAAAAGTTGTCGTACACCTTTTTGTGCAAAAACAGCCGGGAGCCCGCGCTACACACCTGTCCCTGGTTAAAGAAGATTCCCCTGAGCGCCCCGGGAATCGCTTTTGAGAAGTCTGCATCCGGGAAAATGATATTTGGCGATTTTCCACCCAATTCCAAGGAAACCCGTTTCACCCGATCAGCCGCCTGGCTCATGATCAGTTTGCCCACTTCCGTCGATCCCGTGAAAGCCACCTTGCGAATTTTGGGATGCGCCACAATCGCCCCACCCGCCGTCGGGCCAAATCCTGACAGGATATTGACAACTCCCTCGGGGAAGCCGGCTTCTTGGATCAATTGGCCCAAGTAAAGCGCCGACAGCGGCGTTTGTTCTGCCGTTTTCATGACCACCACATTGCCGGCAGCCAATGCCGCCCCCAACTTCCATGCCGCCATGAGCAACGGGAAATTCCAAGGAATAATCTGTCCCACGATACCGATCGGCTCGTGCCGGGTATAAGAAAAGAAATTGCCACCAACGGAGTTATCAATCACTTGACCGTGGATTTTGCTGGCCCACCCCGCATAATAACGGAAATGATCCACCGTCAGCGGTATATCCGCCGCCCGCGTCTCCCTGATCGGTTTCCCATTGTCAAGCGTCTCCAATTGGGCCAAGGCTTCCGCATGCTCCTCAATCAAATCGGCCAAGCGCCACATCAGCCTCCCCCGCTCACTGGGAGTCAGCTTCGACCAACGCCCCTCGTACGCCCGTTCAGCCGCCTCCACTGCTACATCCACATCGGCGCTGTCCGCTTCATACACCTCCGCCAACACTTCTCCCGTTGCCGGATTCCTCGTGGCAAACGTCTTGCCTGACAACGATTCCACAAACCGTCCTCCGATAAACAGCGGCTTCGGCTTCCCATCCAAAAAAGCTTGCACACGCGGATCCAATGAAACAGAAGACTTCCCTTGCATCCCAACGCCCCCTTCAAAAGGATATGACAGAACGACAGCTTTCACTTCCATTATATCTATATGAAACATTCAGAAAAATACGCACCTTAAAGAAACAAAGTATCGGTAAAGGTACATAGTTTCCATGGGGAAACCGTAAGTGTTAGGTCTTGGTTATGTTCATTTTAGATCGCCAGCCCATGTTTGCAGAGGAAAAAAGCCTCCTCCAGTGTGCCGGAGAAGGCTATTAATACTGATAACCCTATCCAACAATCGTCGTCCATGTTCATTACAATCACTCGATGGATAACCCAATCGATGGTAACAACAGATAAGATATTTTTTATAAATAACGATCGACATCGATTTCATCTATGTTGACTCTCGGAATGGCCATCGCTTCTTTTACTTTGTTATTTTTGTCGTAAATGACTACAATCCCTACTGATTGCCTTTTTAAATTGCCATAAAACCCAACCGTTTCCCCATTATCTTTTTTGATTTCTTTAATCAAACGATAGGCATACTTACCAAAACTGTTTTCCACTTCTTGCTTCTCTCTTCCCAAATAAGCAAATTCTTCTACGTATTCCTCACGGAGTTTGAATGATCTTCTGGCTACTTCATCTTCGAGATATTCGATATTGACCAATTGTTCATTAGCATCATAGGCAAATTGATAAATTGCATAACCATCTATTAAGCCATAGGTTACTTTAATCCCTTGTTGAGATTTCTCCTCTCTGATTTTCTTTAGACCATAAATCCTCCCTAAGTTCTCTTCTACATTGATTCTATAATCTCCCATTTTGATAAACTTCAACATAAAAGATCTCCTTTAACATGCGGAATATCTTTTTTGTCTATTGGTTGAGCAAGCAGACTTAAACGCCCTTAACGGAACAAAGGTACCTAGTTACCAAACTGATACAGAGACCTTGCCTAGAACCTGCCCACCGAACAAGCATCTTTCTATTTACTCACCGGTCAAAACAGCACATCGGGTGTGTCTGGCAAATCAAGTTGGTGGGGCAGAAGCGGCGGAAAACCCTTTTCTCGAGGAGCACCGATGCACAAGTGAAGCGAATGAGAAAATGGTTTTGGAGCCACTGAATTATTCATCAGACACGCCCTAGTAGATCGCACTTCTAATTTAAATGATACATTGAGATATACGCGTCCATTGTTTTTTTCCAATGTTGCACGAAAATCTCCTCATCACACGTATACTTACGACTTCCCACACCCGCCGATGTGGTCCCGTCATAGTTGCTCCTGATACGGATGCCCTGAGACCCACAATCTCGGGTGGACGTATAGAGATAATACTCCACAATGAGATCCCTGATCGTTAACCCTTCATCCTGAACCAACATAACCACAAACTCCCAAACCACGTCGGCATTTAAATCCGACGGGCGGTTTTCTTTTAAAAACCGAACCAACTTTTCTGTTTTGTTTTGCATTTGGGTTGCCTCTTTTCAATAAGCTAAGCTTTCTTAAATGAAATGGGACTTCCATTCGATTAAGAGCCTGTTTGGTAATAGAGCCAAGACTCCAAACCGTTTACTCATTCACTTCGCGCGTAACGGAGCGCTCTTCATTCCGCTTCTTCGATTCAACTATTAAACCACACAAACAAAAAAGTCGCTCCATCATTTGGTGAGCGACTTAACCTTTAGAAATATACCTCAAGGGGTCTACTGGCTGACCGTTAACATGCACTTCAAAGTGCAAATGAGGACCTGTTGACCACCCAGCACTTCCGATCCCAGCTATATGATCTCCCCGCTTCACTTGTTGACCTGGACGAACATAAATATGTTGCGGATACATATGACCATACCAGGTCTGCAATCCATTGCCATGATCAATAATAATCAGATTCCCAAAACCGTTTGATTTTCCAGCTCTTACCACTACTCCGTCTCCAGCTGCATAGATCGGTGTTCCGACAGGGCCAGCTAAGTCGATTCCTCCATGCAATTTTCTAATATGTCTAATAGGATGAAACCGATATCCAAAACGGGAAGTAAGCACAGCAGTTTTCGTAGGCGGCCCTAAAATGCCTCCTGTGGTAATAAAACTACCTCCTGGACCGCCACCAAAACTATATGCCCCAACATATTTTTGTAGAACGGGTGCTTTGGAGGAAGTGTTATAAGTCATGTCAGGCATGCCTTCAGCAAAAATGATCGGGATTTTTATCTTTGCTTTTGCAATCACTTCCTGATCATCAATCTCTAGCTCAAAAGATTCAATGGCCTTTTTCTGATGAGACCCAAAACTCGTTTCAAACTGTTCCTTTGCTTTCTCCTCATCTCCTTCAGTTGAAGCCACTTTCACAGCATCGCGGATGGCTGCTTGAGCATCAAGCACAGCTAACCCAGCAACTACCAACTGCCATACAACTAATGCCAATAGAAAAAACAACGGCATAATAACGATAAATTCAGTTGTCGAAGCGCCTTTTTTACGCCTAACTGAATAGATCATCTTTGAAAATATTCTCATCTCCGTCCTCCAATTGAATATACTCTTCCTCTACCCTTGGCTAATTTATGACAGGAGATTTGGCTTTCGTTTCAAATGAAACAGAAGATGATCCAGGCAAAAAAACAATGTCAATCTCTGTTTTTGCCTTAGCAATCACTTGACCATCTTTAATCTTCACTTCATAAGAAGACAAGTGATAGTCCTCTGTGTTTGGAAACACCTTTTTACCCCTTGCTTCTTCTTTTTCAGGTTTGCCCGACGATGCAGTTAGCCGAACCCCTTCTTTGACTAAGGATTGTGTTTCCATCACCGCCATTCCGGCAACGAAAAATTGCCATACAACCAAACACATGAAAAAAACCAAGGGAATAATTGTGATAAATTCCAATGTAGCAGACCCTTTTCTCTTCCTACTCCCTTGGTTCTCTCTCATATTCAATGGACTACCCTCCGAAACACTTAGTTTTCAAACGGAATTTCTATTTTTCTCATCTTTGCTGTCCAGTCTGCATAATCACGTTTCGGACCAAAACCAACACCCTTAACATAGACATCTCTGAATTGCTCTGCAAAAATGAGTGAATGGAATTTGACTTTGGCTTCAACTCGAACACGTCCATCCACAAAGAAAATGATTTTGCTCGGTTCCGCACCATTTTGCTTGATATATTTGCTTACAGATTGCTTGATTTCATTTTCATACTTTCTTCTAACGCTTTTGATCACACCATATCGTTTACCCGGGGTTCCTAATACTGCTTCATATGGATCAACGATTACTCCTGTCCCAATCACTGCTTGCATCCGCTCTTGCACTTCTTTATTCACATATTCATCCATTTTCTTTGTCGCCGCCAAACTCCCTGCATCCGCTGCTTTCTGCGCTGTTGCATGATCCATCCATGCAATGACTAGGGAGGCTAGAAACATGAAGAATATCATAAAGATCGGCAAGCCAGCGACCCACATCATTGTCACGTTTCCCCGTTTTCGATTCAACCTACGCAATGACCGTAACATGGGGTCCTCCTGAAGTAGCCAACTATTATTTAGGATTACGAGTGATAGCCATACTTTTGTCTAATGCTTCTTCCTCATTATCCAATACCTCGTTATGCAAGAATTGCCTTTTTGCTCTGTCAAACGTTTCCTGATCCCTTGGATGCACATGTGCCTTATGAAGGCGCAAATGGATCAGCCAGAAATGAATAGCGTCAACGATTTGTCCTTTTTTAAACAAAAGGGATATGATATTTTTTCTGTCATCATACGTTTCCATCTGCAAATAGTTATCCCGGAATAGCAATTCTCCCATCCGGTCATGCCAATCATTTAATGAAGAGAAATCTTGCGGATAAAAGACGCCGTTTCTTCCAATTCTGGTTAATGTCGCATTCATAAGCTCGGCAATCTTCTCATACTCTGATCGCATTTCTAAGATCGATGCAAATGCGTTTTGACATGCATGGATTGAAGGAGATTCTTCACCCTGTGCCAGGCATTTCTTTGTGATATCCAACGCCTTTTCTATACTGTTGCTGTTACGATGACTATATTGGCGGCCCACCTTATAAAAAGTGGTATTAATATGACCAAGCGTTATCGATAATCTCGCCACTTCTCTGATGCTTTCCAGTGCAGGGATTTTGCCTTCTCTTGTAATGAACAAATATCCTGTTACTTCTTTCCCCTCATAGTAACTGGCGCAATAATAATCTTCACCTTCATATCTCACCAAGACAGTAAGAATATCATAACGCTCGCTGGGCTTTTTATATTCTTCAATGATGTCCTTTATTTTTGGAGGAATAGATTGATTATCCAATCATGATTACCACCTTTAAGTTAATTTCCTTACACCATCACCTTATTAATCAAACCAACTTTTCACCCATCTCACAGGAGCCGTGACAACTTTTCTTACCGTTTTGTTTCCTGTGAAATACTTGCCGACTGTAGCTGCTCCCCAGACAAGCGCTCCACCTACTGCAAGCCCAACCGCCAATGGGGGACATGCAGCTCCAATCATCAAGCCCGCCGTCAATGCAAGACTACCTAGGCCCGCTGTACCTGTTAAAACAGCATCTGCCTGTTGCTGTGATCCATCTGGGCTGTTAAATGCGTAGGTATAGCCAGACACCATCTCAACGGTGGAAAACGCTATCCCTGCCCAGCCCGCAACTTTTGCAACTTTTGACAATGGAGCGACGCTTTTAAGCAAAGTACTTGAATCGGCAGCTGCACCACCAATCGGTGTAGCGAAGTTTCTGAGGTTTTGGATTTTAGTGCCTACATATGGTGCGATATTTGACCAGTTAACAAATTGATGAAGCGTCACACCTTTTTCTATCGCATCCCATGAGTCCATTAAGCCTTGTTGCCAAGTTCTATCCTGTGTAAATATACTTATGCCACCACGAACAATTGCGGAGACAGTTAACGCACCTGTAATCTTTGCGCTACTCGAAAGACCGTTTGGTTCCGACATTGAGGTAGCAACCTCATGAACACCTGCAATTTTTGCAATAAAGAAATCATTGAATGTCCATTTAATGACTTTGTAACCTTGATCAGTCGTTATCCATTCAACAGATTTATCCCAAGCACTTTTTTCTGGATTGGCTTCTTTTTTAGTATCCGCCTTTTTGACGAGATCACCATCTTTTTGCACATCGCCCGACTTTTGCACTTCTTTTACTTGTAAATCGGCATAGGCTGGATATGAGAACGGGATGGTGATGTTAAACAAAATGAAGGCAAGCATAATAATAGCTAATGACCTTTTATGCTTGGCCATATATTTAAACCACATAATCTCCCTCCTAACTAATTTTTTTAAAGCTGTCACCGCGAGATCCCTAACATCTATAGCTTTTTACGCGTTGCAATTGTTCCACACTATAACAAGCAATGCTAGAAATATAAACATATCATAAGTCCAGCAAGCCCATTTCCCCACCATAGCCGCTTTCCCATTAATCACTTACACAAGGTTCATGTAAAGTAACCCACTCTTTATTTTGGATTGCGAATAATAGGTAAAATATTGTTTTCGAAAGCTTTCTCTTCGTCTAATGGCTTATTTTGTAAAAACTTCCTTTTCCCCTTGTTAAAAGTGTCTAGATCCCTTGCATTTACATGCCCAGGATGGAGGCGCAAATGAATTAACCAGAAACGAAACGCATCAATGATCCTTCCTTTTTTCAACAAAAAGGATAGAACTTGTCTTCTATCATCATAGGTTTCCATTTGCACATAATTATCTCTGAACAACAATTCACCCATCCGCTCATGCCAATCACTCAATTGAGAGTAATCTTCTTGTGGATAAAAGATTCCACTTCTCCCAATTCTGTTTAATGTCGCATTCATGCACTCGGCAATCTTTTCATACTCAGATCGCATCGCTAAGATGGATTCAAACGCCTCTTTACACGCATCAATTGAAGGCAAGTCTTCGCCTAATTTTAGACATTTATTTGTTATATCTAGCACCTTTACTATACTGTTGCTATTTCGACGACTAAACTGGCGACCTACATTGTAATAAGTAAAATTAATAAAATTAAGTTCTATGGATAACCTTGCCACTTCGAGGATGTCTTCTCGTGCAGGAATTTTGCCCTCTCTCGTGATAAACAAATATCCTGTTACATCTTTCCCTTCATCGTAACCGACGCAATAATAATCTTCCTCTTCATACCTCACCAGCACCGAAAGAATATCATAACGCTCACGTGGCTTTTTATGTGCTTCAATAATATCTCTGATATTTGGAGGAATCGATTGTTTATTCAATTATTCTTACCCCCTTTCAAGTCCATTCACCTTCACCATTACCGTATTAATCAAACCAGCTTTTCACCCATCTCACAGGAGCCGTGACACCTTTCCTAAACGTTTTGCTTTTTCCTGTGAAATACTTGCCAGCCGTAGCTGCTCCCCAGACAAGAGCTCCACCCACTGCAAGACCAACCGCCAATGGAGGACAAGCAGCTCCCATCATCAAGCCCGTCGCTAACGCTAGGCTACCGAACCCAGCAACACCATTTAATACACCATCAGCCTGGCTTTTTGACTCATCCTGGCTATAAAATGCAGAACCAAATCCAGACACCATTTCAGCAGTGGAAAAAGCAATTCCCGCCCAACCCGCAACTTTTCCAACCGGTGTTAATGGAGAAGTGCTTTTAAGTAAGGAACTTGAACTAACAGCTGCTTCACCAATAGTTCCTATTTTTATTGCGTTAGTGGCACGTTCAGTTACGAATGGTACGATTTTTCCCCATGCAACGAATTGGTTAAGTGTTACTCCTTTTTCTAACGCATCCCAACTATCCAATACCGCTTGTTGCCAACCGTCTTGAACCTTTATGCCAATACCATTACGAACAAGCGCTGAGAGTGTGAGCAAGCTCGTCCACTTAATAGAACTCCTAGCAGAAACATTAATATTACCATCAATTAATTCATTACCGACTGTCTCGATACCGACAAGTGTTGCGAAGAAAATTTCGCTAATCGTCCACTTAATCGCCTTATAAGCTTGCCCCTCCGATACCCACTCAAATGACTTCCCTAACACACTTTTATCTTCTGGAACAGCTTCTTTTTTGGCATCCGCCTTTTTAACGACATCACTATCTTTTACCACATCGCCTGCCTTTTGCACTTCTTTCACTTGTAAATCGGCATAAGCTGAATATGAGAAAGGAATAGTGATGTTAAACAATATAAAAGCAAGCATAATGATGGCAAACAATCTTTTATGCTTGTTGATGTGTTTAAACAGCATAATCCCTCTCCTGCATCATGTTTAGTAAACTTCCCAATCATAGTAATAATGACCTACCACAAATGTAAGGTAAGGAAGAATAAACATATTAAAAACAAGTTGAATGATATTTATGAGAAACAGGTTATCCAAAGTATAAAGCGACAAAAACAGGGTCACAAAATTCATTAACATGGTTAATATGCTCAATAACATCGTAACACCCATTACTTGAAATAACCTTGTCTTCCCTACTTGAAATGCTCTTTTCAACCCATTGAACCAACTTTCCCCTTCAAACACAACAACATAAGGATAGAGAATAAACAGCATAAGTAAGATCAAGCCTGGAACAATAAACAGCACCGTGCCAAGCGTTACAAGGATGGCAATAATCGCCCCTACCACATACACAGGAAGCATATGTTCAAAGAACACTCTGTATCCTTCACTTATACTCGTTTCTTCTTCAATCAACTTGCTTTTAACCAAATAAATAAATGGAATTTGGCTGATAAAGATAGTAATGGTAGAAAAGATGAATTGTGGGTAACTACCTAATTCGGAAACGCCTACCGTTGCAAAGAGATTATAGTAGAATGTGGATACAAATTGATTGATAAAAAAGAGTGGAAACGCAATGGTAACTCCAAAAAGAAGGATGTATAATAGCTTATCTTTGTACAAAGATAAGCTATCTACATAATTTTTCATGTCCAAACCACCTCTAATATATTGATTTGCTTTCATTATTAGTTGGTATCATATTCATCCATCTTATCCTTACCTTTTTTCTCTACGATTTCTCTTATCTTCTCTTTGTTTTCTTCCAAGAGTTTTATAATAGAGTCATAACGACTCTTTCTATATTCGTCAATTTTATCCGCGCGATTAGTGATCAATTCATCAGCTTTATCAGCTTCTTCGCTGGATAATTTTCCTGAATCCTCCAAATAATTCAAGGCATCTCTCATGTGTTGTGATTCTGTATTAGATACTTCATCTATTCCAAGTCCGGTATAAGTGAGATTTTGTAATAAATGCTTTTTATCAGTAAACTGTTTAAGGATTTCACCAACATTATTCACTTTCCACATTAACCATTGATCCCAAATCTTCATTTTTTGGGTATCAAAATACCTTCGCAATCCCTCATCATTACGGACTGTTGCATATTCGCCGCCGCCAGCCTTAGCGACTTCCTGTAATGCTTTTTGACCTGCATTATCCACATCGAATCCAATAATATTTACCACGGCTTTGACATTGGATTTACTCAACTCTTGTGCCACTTGAACCGGGTTCCCGCCACATGTTTCTATGCCATCACTTACTACATAAACTAAATTTTCCGAGGGGCCAGTTATTTTCGATAGATCATTTGCCGCTTCTTTCATTGCCAATGCAATCGGTGTCCATCCAGTCGGTTTAAACGCGTCCAACGCCTTGTTAAACTTTTGTTGATCGTATTTACCCAAAGGATAAACGACTTCGGTGCTTTTACAAGAGATGTCTTTATCTTTATCAGCATTGCTACCTTTATGGCCATACACCCTTAAAGAGACATTTGCATGTGTAGAAAGTGAAGAAGCAAAACGGGAAACCGCCTTTTTCGCAAGGGTCATTTTGGAAAAGCCATCAACCTTACCAGCCATGCTTCCAGAGGAGTCAACAAGGATCATGACATTCAACAGCTTGCCTGTAGGAGTTTTTAAATCACCTGGGTCGCCACTAACGGTATATGTAGTGTCAAACTCATCCAATTTTTTCACGTATGATTGATAGTCCTCTGCAAAAAGTTCGACTAACTTCTGGTATGCTTGTTCGCCTGTGAGATTTTTAGGTAACGTATCTAACTCTTTGTTGGCATTTTCTTTATGATAGGCACTACCCGCATATTTGCCGGGACCTTCTTTTAACATTTCTTCGACTTCTGTCGCATACGCTTTTTTAATTTCTTTGCTTTGTTCTTCCGCTACTCCCTCTTCTGTCTTGGAAACAGGTGTGGAACAGCCGGCAATGGCAACGGAAAAAACAACGAGACCACTTACCACCTTAGCATAAAATGCATTCAATATACTCACCTCTTAAAATAAGAATATATGGTTTGCACTAAAGCAAACCATATATTCTATTGTTCCAACTGGCATCTTACTTAGCTTCTTCCAAATTACCTGATTTGTCCACAACATCATTAACTTTTGTTCTTAATGTTTTGGTAATCTCGTTATCTTCTCCACCCTTGAATGCAAACAGCAACAAACCTGCAAAAGCTGCACCAGCGGCAATAATGATAACATACTCAAGTGTCGGGGAACCTTTCTTGCTGAGAGGTTTAAAGCTAGGCAAAAATTCTTTTACACGTTCCCAACGATAAGTCCACAAAGCTTTTTTTTCCATGATGAATTCCTCCTAGATAATAGTAAAAAGAGTGCTGTTCAACCAACGACAACTTCCTACATTATATTCCCGTTTTTTTCAGTTCTCACCTCCTTAAATGCTAAATGCCACCAAAAATATCTCTTGCAATAAAATAGCTATAAATAATGGCACTAAGCATGAGCAACATAATTGACGGAGCAATGACCAACCCACTTACTAAGGAAATCTTTGGCGCCGCCTTACCAGCTGCTTCTTTTGCATGCTCTGCCCGCATCCGTCTCATCTCTTCTGCTTGTTGAGCAAATGTTTGAGCAATTGGGGTACCCAGATTATGAGCTTGGATCAAAGACTGGATCAATGCTTCCAATTCCGACGATTCTGTTCTGCTAATCAGCGATCTGTAAGCTGCCTCACGTTGCACACCAAACTTGACTTCCTGATTCAAACGGGCCAATTCTTCACTTAATGGCCCTTGCGTGGTTTCTACATAGTAGGCAAAGGCGTCATCCATCGACATACCCGCCTGTAAGGTGATACTCATCATATCTAGAAAATCAGGCAGATCCAAGCGAAGTTGCTCTTGTCTGCGTTTTGCCTTCATTCTCACCCAATATATAGGTGCCATATATCCTACAAACGGTGCAAAAACGGTAATCAAAAAGTCTAACGGCAAAAAGCCAACGGAATAGTACAGCAATCCAATGAACAATCCCAGAATAGCCCCTAAAATTTTGGCTCCGTGCAAGCGGGCAACCGTCAACTGAAAAGGGTATCCCGCTTTTACCAACGAATCCTCCAACTCGGTGTCCTCACTTAAGATTTGAATGTTCTTTCCCGTAGGAGCGAGTTTATCCAACCACTGGTGAATCAGCATTCCCCTGCTTACTCTTTTCTTCATTACCTTCCAAGGGGGAATGTGATTGTCCAGATTGATGCGTACCTTCTCTTTTTCCATGCTATAGGAGTAATAAGAAATTGCAGCAAAAAACAAGCAAGCCCATATAGCCAATACGAGAATGAGAAGTGTAAATGTCATCTCCTATCCATTCCTCTACACTTTAATGTCGGCGATTCGTTTAATTAGAATAAAGCCGATCACTTGCATAATGATAAAAATGATTAATACGATGATCCCAAAAATATTGGTGAAGAAGTCGAAGAAGTTTTCGATCATTTGACTCATCATAAAAACGATGAGAATCGAAACAACGGGTAGCATATATGCTGAAAAACGTGCTTGCGCCACTGTTGCATCAATGGTCTTATGAATGATTTTGCGCTCTTCCATCGTACTTGCCATCTCGCTTAAAACACGAGCTAAGTCACCACCCGCTCGTCGTTGGATGATTAAGGCATTTACAAACACCTGCAAATCACGAGAAGGCACTCGATTGATCAATTCTCTTAAAGATACTTCAACGCTTTTTCCAAGTTGCAACTCTTTGACGACCGTATTTAATTCTTCTTTGATCGGTCCACTCATTTCTTTGACAACCAATTCCAAGCCTTGGGGAATCGACAACCCCGCTCTGGCGGCACTACTTAACAGACGACAGGCTTCGGACAATTGGGCATCTATTTTTCGCACATATAAAAACTTGCGAGAATTGATCAGCATTCTGGAACCAAGTGGTGTCAGAACACCTGCGATTAACAAACTCATAAAAAACGGGGCATCCAATCCTAGGTAAAGCAGAAAAGTCAACCCCAGCTCCCCTGCTATCAACAAAGCACCATACTCTGAAGGGCGCAGATTAATGCTCGCTCGTTTCAATTGGGGAGCCAACTTTTTAGCCCACTCTTGATTATCAAGCCGGTCCGCAAGGCGGTCAGACCAACTGATCTCGGTTTTTGTTCCTACATACTTCTCCAGCACTTCATTCGTCTGCCTTTGTGCAGTGCGCATCTCTACCCAGTTGAAGAGAGCCAGCATTGAACACAAGACTGCTAATGCCCCAACTATCGCCTCGGTCACGCTTTCTCTCCTCCTTTTTTCGGGTTGAACATTTCTTTTGCGACGCCAACACCATATGCTTGCAAACGATCAAGGCAGCTAGGTAAATAGCCAGTTGGGGCGAAGTATCCTTCCACCTTCCCGTCTTTATCTACATTGGTCTGTACAAAACGGAAAATATCGATCATCTTGACAGAACCGTCTTCCTGTTGCTGCATCTCTGCAATGGCTAGCATCTTGCGTTGCCCATCTGGCAACCGTCCGATTTGCACAATGTAATCAACCGCACTGACAATATACTGGCGAATGATTTCAGATGGCAGATCCATTCCTGACATCATGACCATCCCCTCCAGACGACTCATAGCGTCTTGCGGGGTATTGGCGTGTACCGTGGTGATAGAACCTTCATGACCCGTGTTCATCGCTTGTAGCATGTCAAACGCCTCCGCGCCACGAACCTCCCCTACGATGATCCGGTCAGGACGCATCCGCAGAGCGTTCCGCACAAGCTGGCGAATCGAAACTTCCCCTTTGCCTTCCACGTTGGCGGGGCGCGCTTCCATCCCGACGACATGTGTATGCGGAATGCGAAGCTCCGCCATATCCTCAATGGTGATAATCCGTTCATCTTCTGGAATGAAACACGCCAATGCATTCAGCAGTGTCGTTTTCCCGCTACCTGTGCCCCCAGAGATGATAATGTTCAACTTCGCTTTCACCATACTCGTGAGGAATTTGGCCATATCCGGAGTCATGCTGTTAAATGAAATCAAATCCTCCAAACGAATCGGGTCTTTGCGAAACTTACGAATAGAAAGCAACGATCCTTTCAAGCTGATCGGGGGAATTACCGCATTCACACGGCTCCCGTCAGGCAGGCGCGCATCCACCATGGGGGAACTCACGTCAATCCGGCGGCCAATCGGCGCCACAATTCGGTCGATCACATGGCGCAACGCTTCTTCATCGCGAAATTGGATATCCGTTTTATGCAATTTACCCTTTTTCTCGTAGAAAACTTCATAAGGACCGTTCACCATGATTTCGGTAATCTCTTCATCTTCCAACAAGGATTCCAATGGACCGAAGCCCACGGACTCATTAATGATCCGATTGATGACCCGGTTCCGCTCTTGGCCGGTCAACACGACTTGCTCATCAGCTAAGTATCTGCTAACTAAGCGATCTAGCGTGATACGTAATTCCGATGAGGGCATCTGTGTTAGTTTTTCCAAGTCCGTTTCACGTAGTAACCGAGCTTTAAAGTGTTGTGCCAGTTCATTAACCCGATTATCATCGGCAGGCTTCTGCCTTTCTCTCTCACTGGCGCTTCGACGAATATGCTTTGTTAATCGTTGGTTTTGCGAGAAAATGGCCATCTTCAAAACCATCCTTACTGTTATTGTTGAGGGGTATCCGTTTCCATCGGATTCCCTTGTGTATTTGTTGTTGACTTTTGATCAGATTGTTTTATCTGCTTTTTGGCTCCTTCTTTTTCTCCAATTTTTCCATCACCCGTGTTCGGGGCTTTCAACACTCTAATAGATGCTGCCGTATTTTGTATACCGATAAAGTTAGCTGCTTCTTCCAGCGTCATCTCTAACCCTAACCCAGTTACATTTTTATTTGCGTCAATGCCCAAAGCAACAACCTCTACATTTTTCATATATATACTCGTCTTCATGTTTTTATCAGTGACGATAATATCTACCAAATCTCGCTGATTAAAGTTATCGTCAAAACCTACACGGTCTGATTTAAAGAGCATAACCATTCTATGGTTGCCTGATCTCAACTCTGTTTCACGCTTCAGTACATTAGCAGTAAGAATCTCGCCTTTTGCAAGAGGCACTACCGAAACTAATTGGCCAATACTAGCAATCTGCTCTTGCCCTAAAGAAATAGAATTCAAATCAGTAACAATCGAACCCTCAACATACTGTCTTGGCATTGCTTTTTGCTCAAACATCTCTGAACTTAATGGCTTGCGTGAATCAATATTTTCCTTCGCTACATAAACTGGGACAAAATCGCCTAATTCAGCATCAACTGCCATCGACTTCTGTAAAAACATATACCCGGCTATCGCAGAAAGTAACAACGCGACAACTAAAAACAATAAGGCTCTTCTCTTTGCATCCTGCATAGATCACACCTGCTTATTTTTATAATTTGGTTAGCACATACGTAAACACCGTGCCAAGTAGAATGAATGGGGCAAATGGGAATTCGGTTTTGCGACCCACTTGGTTCCAACGCACTAGCTTGACGATGAGCAGATAGAGGGCCGCCAACAGGTGGGAGGAGAAAAAGATCAGGAGAAAAGGCTGAAAGCCCAAGGCGAGCCCCAACATGCCAAACAGCTTCACATCTCCTCCGCCGATAGAACGTTCATCGGTTACGACGGCAATCACATAAAGGATGAGAAAGACGACGAAACCGGTCACCACATAGTTCCACCATGGCTCCGGTCGCTCAAAAAGGCGAGCGAGCACGGCCGCCACGATGCCGATCACGACGAAACGGTCGTAGATTAAGCGGTATTTGAGATCGGTCACCGTTGCCGCGATCAACAATCCTATCAAGACGAGATACAATCCATGCTCGATCAAGGGATTCTCCCGCCTTATGAAGTGGATTTGCCGTTCTTCGATTCAGACAGCAGTTGTTTGGCAAACTTCTGCATGTCACGGGCGAAGAGTGACAGGTTGCGTTCGTTTTTGGCGGTTCGCAATGGCTTGCCGCGATTGATCGCCTGGTCGATGCGTTTTAGATCATCTCGGAATTCGCCGGCGATATCGAAACTGAAGCGTTGGCGGATTTCTTTGGCTCCGATTTCGGAGTCACGGTTTATCCGGTTGACGAGGATTTCCAAACGATCTGTTGGGTCTACACCAATCATGTTAAATGCGGTCAACACCCGGTTCAACGTGCGCAGGGATAAGGCGTCGGGATTTAACACGTAAAAAATCTTGTCCGCCTCTTCCAATGCCGCATACGTTAAGTTGGTCATTTCCGCTGGCATGTCGACAAGTATGTAATCATAGTAAAGGCGGGCAGCACGGAGAAGACGTTCGATATGCTCTTCGGTAATCTGTTCGGCCACTTCTAAATCGGCGGGACTGGCCAACACTTCAACGGCAGAGTGAGGTTCAATCACGGTCACGCTACGGATATGGTTATCATTCAACTCATGCAAAACCGGCGTCAAATCATATAGATTGCGGCCGCTTGCAAGATTGAGATACGTTTCCACACCGCCGAATTGGAAGTTGAGATCCACCAACAGCACACTGGAGTTGGATTCCAATTGAAGCGTCTGAGCTAGCGTGGAAGCAATCAAACTTTTGCCGGAACCGCCCTTGCCGCTGTAAAAACCGATTACTTGCCCGCGCCCCCAGGTAAAATTGGCAGCCGCCTCATTCTTGTCGCTATCAGATTGCAACGCGATAACGGCGCGTGACAACACATCGCCTAGCGCGTTAATCTCATCCGGGAAAAAGAGGACGTCAAACGCTCCTGCGCGGCTGGCGTCACGAATGCGGATCGAATCTTTGGATTCAGTGAGGAAAACTATCTTGACTTGTGTCACTTCACGCAAGATGTAAGGGATCAGCTGCATCCCTAAGCTTCCGACCCCTTCATGCAACAACACGACATCCGGCTGGATCCGGGCGATCTCACGCCGCACTTCCGACGCGTAAACATGGCTGATCTGAGGAAACTGAGTGCTTAATCTTTCTCGCAAATCCGTTGCAATCGAATCTTCTTCGGTTATGATTAACAACTTGATATCTGGATACATAAGAAAAGCAAAGCCTCCTTAAATAGCATGCTTTTTCAACAACGATATTTGATGATAGCATCACTATATTTTATCTTAGTAAAAATGAAGTTCAATACTTTCCTCTAAGATTTATTAAATATTTTAAAACTAGGTATTAATTAAACATAATGGGAAATGTATAATCTTATTGGGATTAAATGAAATCTTCCTCCAAGTTTAGCATAATATACTTATATATACCCTCAATCGGTTCAATTTTATCAATTTACCACATTATTGGCAATAGTTCAACTTCATTTGACAACATGAAAAAGCCGGGATTACCCGGCTTTTCGCTTATCTTTCACCATTTGTTCGAAAAATAGACGATAAGGACTGACTCACTCTGTTTCATTTGCCTAATCCATCATTTAACATTAACCGATTGCCATCTTCTCAACGCGGCGTTGTTTCGCCCGTACTTCATCTTCAGTCAGGTTGGAAGTTCTTTCAATGTTTAGCTCGCCCAACAAAGTGCCCGCGGTGGAATCAATGACCGAAATATGGATGATCCCATCACTGTCGTATTCGAAAATCACTTCCAACGGCGCGCCTTTCGGATAAGCTGGGAGGTCGATCATCCCTTCCCCAACGATTTTCACATAATCGAGGTCGCTGTCCTCGCCTTCCGTCACTTGCAAGAAAAGTTGGGATTGGCCGTCAACCGTTGTTTTGTAATGACCGCTTACCCGGCTCGGAATGGTGGTGTCCTTCTTGAGTACGATGGAGTTGAATTCCTCACCTGCTTCATCCAACGCCACTACTCCCATGCTGTGCGAGTTCACATCCTGCACTTCGACGACAGGGAAGGCTTGGGTGAGGTGCATATCGGCCGTGCCTTGCTTAATTTGCAGAATCGCACCTTGAATGGCTGCTCCTTGCGCAACCACCTCATCCGGGTTTACGTCGAGGGACGGTTTGATTCCCGTCACCCGTTCGATCATAGCCGGCACTTGTTTCATGCGTGTCGAACCGCCCACAAGCAACACCCGGTCAATATCCTTCCATTGAAGGCCGGCATCCTCTAATACAAACTCCAAAATCTTTTGGGTGCGGTTGAGGAGGGGAGCCGTTAATTCATCGAATTTGGTGCGGGTCAGAGGAATGGAAACGTTGACTCCATTTGCAGACAAGAACACATTGGTGCGGTCCCGGACAGAGAGGGTTTTCTTGGCGATTTCCGCTTTTTCGCGCAGGTCTTGCTCCAACATGGGATCTTCTAACAAGTCAATGCCGCCTTGCGCTTTAAATTCTTCATTCAAGTAGTTCATCACCGTGTTGTCCCAATCAAAACCGCCCAAGTTCTTCGCTCCACCCGTGGAAAGCACACGCAAACCGTCCGGAGACAGATTCATGATCGTCACATCAAACGTACCGCCCCCCAAATCGTAGACGAGCAGGTTTTGGGTTTGATGCATTTTGTCCAGCCCATAAGCCAAAGCGGCGGCGGTTGGTTCGTTGATAATGCGCAACACATTGAGTCCCGCAATCCGCCCCGCGTCTTGGGTCGCTTTGCGCTGAGCGTCATCGAAATACGCTGGCACGGTGATCACTGCATCCTCGATCTTCTCATCCAACAATGTCTCGGCGTCTTCCTTGAGGCGGCGCAAAATCATCGCAGAGATTTCCTCAGGTGTGAAGTCATCATGGTTGTCAGTCTGAAACTTCCATGTCTTGTCCCCAATCTGCCGTTTTACAAACTGGACCACATTGAACGGGCTTGCCACCGCAGTACGCTTCGCGATGCTTCCCACCACGACATCGGCACCATCAAAGAGCACTACTGAAGGGGTAATGCGTTCTCCTTCACGGTTAGCGAGCATTTCCGGTTTTCCGTACTTGTTCACTATAGCGATCGCCGAGTAAGTCGTTCCCAGGTCGATCCCTACAACTCTTCCCATCTTTTTTCACTCCCTCTATCACTTCCATCAAGGTCAAAAAGGCAATAATGACGCATTTTAAAGAGACACTTTTCTATAGTCATAATATTAGACGCAACAAACAGGCAAACTGTTGTGCAAATCAAAAGGAAAAGATGGGAATCCCATCTTCAATATAAGACTTTTAACTTCAAGGAAGGCTGGTTGCCGAAGCGAATGAGCCAACAGCTAGCCATGGTATTTTTTGATGACCACTTCTTCCGGACGCAGGACGACATCCTTATATTTGAAACCATGACGCACCATATGTACAACTGTGCCATCTTCAGCGGGATGCTTGGTCGGGATCACTTCCACGACTTGCTGGATGCGCGGGTCAAATTTATTCGATGGCGCCACGATCAGCTCCACTCCGCGGCGATACAAAATTTCCAACACTTCATGACTTAGCGTTTGTAATATATTCACTAATTCCGGATTACGATTGCCAGTGTCCAATTTATCATTGTATATCGTATTCATGCGGTCGATGAGCAGGATTAAATCGATATAGAGTGGGCGGAGTTGGTTTAACTCCTGGTCCACCTTCAAATCTTCCATTTCTTTATACAGTCGGTCGAAGGCGGCTTCTTTCGTCTTATCGTAGCTCAGTCGATTGGTTACCACCTGCAACAATGAAGTGAAGTTTTGTTGCAAGCTGTTCAACATGGTAAGAACTTGCTGTTGCTGGCGCTCGCTATTGCCACGTGCCTCTCTCACTTCTCTGACAGCATTATCTCTTCTCGCAGGCAAACCAAATCGAGCCTCTGGGAATGGCAAATGATGTTTTTCTCCCATTGGCTTCTGGTTCTCTTTCCTGGGGCCCATACAGTAACCTCCCTAACGGTCAAATGGATTTAAATATATATTCAAGGATAGACAATCTTGGAAATTCCACCTGAGAATAGAAAAGCGAAACAGAAAAAGCTGAACGTTTCTACATCTTCCCGCTTATACCATTTTACTCGTAAGTCAATTCATGTCGCAAGTACGTAGATAAGATGAATTGTTGCGAAAAATTGCGTCCAATTTTGGACAAAGGTTCGCATCACCTATACTCCTACGCTAACACTTCTTTGGCCTATCGTCTATCACAATCTTTGCCGTCAGCTGGACTGGACAAAAAAACAAGAGCCGCCCCGCGTTAGAAAATTATGATTATCCATTGTGTTCCAGATGAATCTACGGTCATTATATTAGGTTTATTTCATTAAAACAAGCCATTTCATGCCCAATCAAGCCACCACCTCCACAAAAATTGCCGAGGCCAGCACACGGCTAGACTCGGCGACATTCACCCTGATCCCTTCTCCATGCTTATGAAAGCAAAACAAACGGGGCACATCAACTCTTGGCCCCGCTCCTCTCACCCAATTAAGTTAAGTGTTTTATTCCCGATTCCGCTCCTCTTCCATCAACTTCTCTGTATAACAAATGCGGCAGT
Organism: Laceyella tengchongensis; assembly: GCF_900182735.1. NCBI lineage: Bacteria > Bacillati > Bacillota > Bacilli > Caryophanales > Thermoactinomycetaceae > Laceyella > Laceyella tengchongensis. Next base: position 91,984 of record NZ_FXTU01000007.1, read on the forward strand.
AATACTTCCCGTCGATCTCAAAAAATTGGATATATAAGGACTTGGCTCCACAGGTAGCGCAGGTGCACTTATCTTCCACGCAATCCCTCCCCATTTTGCGTTTCCATAATAAATTCGCTACCATCGAGCTCTATTCCTTTTTCATCCTTTATTTCCATTTATTATAAAAAGAAAGGGCCGCTTCTTCGTGTTGAAGAAACTGCCCTTTTTTGTACACAAGTTATACACAATTCACACACAATTTGTGCACAAGCTGTGGATAACTTCAGAAGGTTATGAGCTACATCAGTCCTGATGACGCATGTGCGGGAACAAGAGCACATCCCGAATGGATGGGCTGTTAGTTAACAGCATAACCAAGCGGTCCATCCCAATACCCAGTCCACCCGTCGGCGGCATTCCATATTCCAGCGCTTCGATAAAGTCTTCATCCATCGGATGCGCTTCATCGTTTCCTTGCGCTTTCTCCCGCAACTGTGCTTCGAAGCGCTCCCGCTGATCGATCGGGTCATTTAATTCAGAGAAGGCGTTGGCGTGCTCGCGCCCTACGATAAACAATTCAAAGCGATCCGTGAACCGCGGATCTTGCGGATTTTTCTTCGCGAGTGGGGAGATTTCCACCGGATGCCCTGTCACGAAAGTGGGTTGAATCAGCAAATGCTCCACTTTTTGTTCGAAGAACTCATTCAGGATATGACCAAACGTCATAGACGGAGCCACTTCTACGCCATGTTCTTTGGCCTGCTGATGCGCTTCCTCCGTCGTCATCTGACGGGAGAAATCCACACCGCAGTGCTCCTTCACCAGCTCAACCATTGATTTGCGCGCCCAGCCTGGCGTCAAATCGACTTGTTGGCCCTGATACTCAATCTGGGTGGTACCCAGCACTTCTTTTGCCACATGGGCAATCAGGTTCTCAGTCAAATCCATGATGTCACGGTAATCCCCATACGCTTCATACAGCTCCAACATGGTGAATTCCGGATTATGGCGAGTGGAAACCCCTTCGTTTCGGTAAACACGCCCAATTTCATATACCTTCTCAATGCCCCCCACCAAGAGGCGCTTCAAGTGCAATTCCAGTGCGATCCGCATGTACAACGTCATGTCGAGTGCATTGTGATGCGTGATGAAAGGCCGAGCTGCCGCCCCTCCCGCAATCGCATGCATCGTCGGCGTCTCCACTTCCAAATATCCTTGCGCATCCAAATACCGCCGGGTGGCCGCAATGATTTTGCTGCGCATAACGAATGTGTCCTTCACTTCCGGATTCATGATCAAATCCAGGTAGCGCTTGCGGTAGCGCAACTCCACGTCTTTCAAGCCATGGTATTTTTCAGGCAACGGGCGCAGCGATTTGCCCAAGAATGTGACTTCATTCGCTTTGACGCTCAGCTCACCCCGGTTGGTTTTGAACACCACCCCGCTCACGCCGATGAAGTCGCCGATATCCGCCATATTGAAGATATCAAATGCCTGCTCACCCACACGATCCAAGCGCACATAAACTTGGATGCGTCCAGTCATGTCCTGCAAATGAGCGAAAGTAGCTTTCCCTTGCTGGCGCTTACTCATCAAACGGCCAGCTACCACTGCTTCTGCTTGTTTTGCTTCCAATTCTTCTTTGGAGAAGGCGTTGTATTCCTGCATCAGCGCTTCCGCGTAATGCGTCCGCTCGAATTTGGCTCCGAACGGGTCGATCCCTTGTTCGCGCAAAGTTTCCAATTTGTCGCGGCGCACCTGAAACAGATCGCTGTGCTCTTCATGTGTCATCCCAATGCACTCCTTCATTCATAGGTAAAAATAATCTCAATCCGCTGGTGTCATGCGGTCTCCTGTTGCAAATTGGCTTGTTCGGCCGCTTGCTCCCGCTCCAATTCGCGGACGAATGTTAGTAGCACGTCTGCCATCCCTTCACGCGTTTCTTGTTGCGTGACCACATCTTTGATCTTGGACGCCCCAGGCAATCCTTTCAAATACCATGTAGCATGCTTGCGCATTTCACGCACCGCAATCCGTTCGCCGCGCAGGTTGATCAAGCGATCCATGTGCAACAGGGCGATACGGATCTTCTCAGAAGGCGACGGTTCCGGCAAAAGCTCACCATGTTCCAGGTAATGAACGGTGCGATACAGCATCCATGGATTCCCCAAAGCAGCGCGCCCGATCATCACCCCGTCGCAACCGGTCGTCTCCAGCATGCGCTTGGCATCTTCTGGGGTGAACACGTCTCCATTGCCGATGACCGGGATGGATACCGCTTGCTTAGCCAAGCGGATGTACTCCCAATTCGCATGGCCGCGGTACATCTGTTGCCGCGTGCGACCGTGTACGGCAACGGCCTTCCCACCCGCACTTTCTACAGCTTTAGCATTGTCCTCCACATAGATATGGTCTTCATCCCAACCGATCCGCATCTTCACGGTAACCGGCTTTTTGACCACTTTGACTACGGCAGAAACCATCTCTTCAATTTTCTTCGGCTCCAACAGCCAGCGGGCACCCGCATCACACTTCACCACTTTCGGCACCGGACACCCCATATTGATGTCGATAATGTCGGCGTTGGTCTGTTCGTCCACCACTCTGGCCGCTTCCACCAACGTTTCCTTGTCGCCGCCGAAAATCTGCAAGCTGAGCGGCTTCTCCCGTTCATCAACATATAGCATCTCTTGCGTACGTTTATTTCCATGCAGGATCGCTTTGTCGCTGACCATCTCTGCGCAGACCAAACCCACGCCGAATTCCTTGGCGATCAATCGGAATGCAGGGTTGCACACACCAGCCATCGGCGCCAACACAACCCGGTTTTTCATTTCAATGTCTCCAATTTTAAGCAATGGTTTTCCCTCCTTCCAGTCATTTCACTCACCCATTTTATTCATGCAACGAAACGGGGCTTCCTCTGGCATGTCTTAGCGGATTCCTACCGTTCCACACCAAAAGTATCAACTTCCGTTTCTTTCCAATACCGGTAAAAGCACATCGTCAAGCTTGGTTATCTCTTGTTCGGCGGGCAATTGGGCGATATATTGACTCAACCGGGTACCCGTCCCCGGAATGGCAATATCCCCCGCAATCTCCATAAGCGGTATCAACACAAAAGCGCGCTCATGCATTCGTGGATGCGGGATTTCCAATTCCTCGCGCTGAATCATCCGATCATCGTACAACAAAAGATCGATGTCAATGGTTCGCGGGCCCCATCGCTTGTGGCGGACGCGGTGTAATTTCTTCTCGATGGCCAATGCAACCCGCAACAGCTCAGCAGGAGTCAGAGTGGTTTGAATCTCCACCACCAAATTGTAGAAGTGCGGTTGCTCCAACAGACCCACTGGAGCTGTTTCATATATGGAGGAGATGCGGTTGACGGAGATGCCCTGGGTCAAATCCAAAAGCTTAACCGCTTGGCTCAACAAAGATAAGCGGTCGCCCATGTTGCCGCCAAGCCCCAGATAAGCTCTCATCTTACGGCTCATGATCGCTTGCGCACAATCTCCACGCCCACCGACTCATAATGGCCTGGAATCGGCGGATTGGGTTTGGTCACGCGCAACCGCACTTCTGCAACCGGATACTCACGGAGAATCCGTCCCGCGATCCGTTCCGCCAATGTCTCCAACAACTTCACTTTGGTTTTGGTCATCTCCTGCTCAATCAGTTCATACACCTGTCCATAATTGACCGTCAAAGACAGATCATCGGCCAAGGCCGCGGGTTGGAGATTCAATGTCATTTCCAAGTCCACATAAAAATGTTGCCCCAACCGGTTTTCCTCCGGATAGGCACCATGATAAGCGTAAAAACACATGCGGTTGAGAAAGATTTTATCCATCATCTCTCCTCCTCCGCTGTCCGACCGTAAACCAACGCATCCATCATGCGGGAGACCCGGACCATCTCCTTCACATCATGCACACGCATGAGTTGGCATCCTTTGGTGATGCCGTAGGCCACAGTGGCTGCCGTCCCTTCTACCCGTTCATTCGGGGGCAAGTCTAACGTCTTGCCGATGAAGGATTTGCGCGAGGTTCCCAACAATACAGGATAACCGAGCGCCACAATCCGGTCCAGATGGCGCATCACTTCAAAGTTGTCTTCAACCGTTTTGGCAAAGCCGATGCCTGGGTCCAAAATAATATTCTCTTCCCGCACGCCCGCCTGCCTAACCAAGTCAACCGAGGCGAGCAAGTCGGCACAAACATCATCGATCAAGGAATCATACCGGGCTTCTTCCCGATTGTGCATCAAGATGATGGGCACATCTAGCTCTGCCGCCACTTCGGCCATCCGCGGGTCTCGCTTCGCTCCCCAGATATCATTGATGATGTGAGCGCCCGCCAACACCGCCTGCTTGGCCACTTCCGCCTTATAGGTGTCAATCGAAATAGGGCAATCCAATTCCTTGGCCAACAACTTGACTGCGGGAATTACCCGAGCCAGTTCCTCCTCAAGCGAAACGGGCTCTGCCCCAGGACGGGTCGATTCCCCGCCGATATCAATGATGTCGGCCCCGTCTTCCACCAATTGCTTGGCATGTTCCAACGCAAGCTGGGCGGAGGTGTACTTGCCCCCGTCGGAAAAAGAATCAGGGGTGACATTGACAATCCCCATCACCAGTGTTCGGTTGCCATATGATAACGAATAAGAACCCGCTTGTATACTGTGTGATTTCATGCGTGCTACATCCTCCTGCTTAACTCTCCAGCGCTGGTTAATAAGGTTGTCCATGAGCGATGCGCCCCATACAATGCATCGGTAATGGGGTGTTCCTCGAGGTGCCGCCCCCGCCAAATGCGAATGGGAACCAGCTCCTGAATGGAGTTGGTGATAAAAATCTCTTCAGCTTCATCCAGCGCGGCGAGCGGATACTTCCCTTCTTGCACCTCGATTCCCATCGATTGCGCCAGCGCGATCACCCACTTGCGGGTCACCCCGTCCAAAATACCCAGATCCAATGACGGCGTGTGCAATTGGCCGTCACGCACAAAGAAAAGATTGCTCACAATCCCTTCTGCTAAGAATCCGTCCGGCGTCAACATCAACCCTTCGACTTCTGGAAAGCGCTGAACTTGTTGGCGCGCCAACACGCTGTTAAGGTAGTTGTTGCTCTTGATGTCGGCTGCCCCGCCGGGTGGTTGCCGCGGAATGGAAACCACCTCCAACTCCTTCCCTTTGGCAAACCATTCCCCGTCGTCAAAGGGAAGCGGGCGAATAAACATCAAGGTGTGGGGCTGATGATACTCGCTCGCACTTAGCCCCAAGCCCTCTTCACCGCCCGTCACCATGATGCGCAAAGAAGCATCCTGCAACCCTGAAAGCCGCAACAACTCCTCAATTTGCGCCAGCCATTCCTCTCGCTGCCAGGGAAAGCGGATGCGCTGCCGGGACAAGCCTCGCTCCAACCGCGCAAGATGATCATCTATGAGAAAAGGAAATCCTTGATATATTCTTATCGTTTCAAAAGCCCCGACGCCATATAACAAACCATGATCCATGATGGGCAGCTTCGCAGAGGCCTCTTCCGTCGGCTGTCCATCCAACATCATCCAAGCCACGTGTCAATCCCCCTGTCATCGGGAACCCCATTCTCCATAAAAACGAATGAAATTGGCCAACAGCGCCTTGCCATTCTCGCTCAAAATCGATTCAGGATGAAATTGCACACCTTCAATCGGCAGAGAACGGTGGCGTAAAGCCATGATCTCCCCTTCGTCGGTTTCGGCACTAATGACTAGCTCAGCGGGCAACGTCTCCCGGTCTACCAACAAAGAATGATACCGCGTCACCGTTAAAGGCGTGGGCATCCCCGTGAAAATCGTCTGTCCATCATGATTGATTGGCGATGTTTTTCCATGCATGAGGCGCTTTGCACGGATCACATCCCCGCCAAACGCCTGGGCGATCGTCTGGTGCCCAAGGCAAACGCCCAAGATGGGTATCTGTCCGGCATAGCGCCGCACAACTTCTAGACAAATCCCCGCATCTTCCGGGCGGCCTGGCCCGGGCGACAAAACAATCACTTCCGGATTCCGCTTCTTTATCTCGTCAACATCTATTTCATCATTGCGGACAACTTCAAGCTCCTTCCCCAATTCACCCAAATACTGAACGAGGTTATAAGTAAAGGAATCATAGTTGTCAATCATTAAAATCATTAGCTATTCTCCCCTCATCTCTTCTAAGCTCTTCTAATCAACTTATTTTAACACATGCCGATCAATTCTTCATCTTAAATTCCAGCTGGGCACGCCATACGAGCCAAGAAGAGCATGCAAAAAGGCTATCCCATGTTCACAGGATAGCCAAAGTTGTTTTGCATCAATCAAATTGGAATAAAGGCGTGGTCAAATATCTTTCACCGTTACTTGGAGCGACGGCTACAACTTTTTTGCCGAGTCCCAAGCGGCGAGCCACTTTAATGGCTGCTGCCGTCGCCGCGCCGGAGGAAATCCCAACCAAGAGGCCTTCTTCACGAGCCAGGCGCCGCGCCCACTCAAACGCTTCTTCATTTTCGATTTGAATCACTTCATCATACACATTGGTGTCCAAGATGTCTGGGATAAATCCGGCACCAATGCCTTGAATTTTATGAAGTCCAGGGCTCCCGCCGGACAACACCGGAGAAGTCGTCGGCTCCACCGCGATGACGCGCACGTGCGGGAATTTCTCTTTCAACACGCGGCCCACACCCGTGATGGTACCACCCGTGCCCACGCCGGCCACAAAAGCATCAATGTCGCCACCGGTTTGTTCAACGATTTCCAAAGCCGTTGTTTCCAAGTGGATTTTAACATTGTCTGGGTTGCTGAACTGTTGCGGCATAAAGTAATCCGGATGTTCAGCTTTGATCGCTTCTGCCTTGTTAATGGCGCCGCGCATCCCTTCCGGTCCGGGGGTCAGCACCAATTCTGCACCGTAGGCTTTGAGCAGGTTACGTCGTTCCAAACTCATTGTTTCGGGCATGACCAGTATAGCGCGGTATCCTTTTGCCGCAGCGACCATGGCCAAACCGATGCCAGTGTTCCCGCTGGTCGGCTCCACAATCGTCGATCCCGGTTTCAGCTCACCACGCTTTTCCGCCTCTTCGATCATGCTGAGGGCGATACGGTCTTTCACACTGCCACCAGGGTTAAAAAACTCCAACTTTAAAAATATATCGGCATCTGACTTGCCAACGATTCGATTCAATTTCACCAAAGGGGTCTGGCCGATCAATTCCAACACATTGTTCGCTACGCGCATAGGGCAAGCCTCCTATTCCGATTAAACTGATAGGAATTGTTACACCTATCATATCACCCAATAAAATAATTTGTCAATTCACTTCTTCTTTTATTATACGTTCCAGTTCTTCCCCGCTGAACATATACTTCTCATTACAAAAATGGCAAACGACCTCCGCATGACCCAATTCATCCAAGAGGCTTTTCAGTTCTTCTATCCCCAGAGACTTGAGCATGGTTCGGCTTTTTTCGCGGGAACAATGGCATGCGAAGGAAACCGGTTGCTTATGAAGGATCTCCGTCCCTTCCCCCATCAAACGCACCAACAACTCTTCTGGGGTGACTCCTTGATAGAGCAACTCAGAAATAGAGGTCAGTTTGTTCAGTTCATCAATAGCCGTCTCCAAACGGGTGATCACATCATCGGAGGCGCCCGGCATCACTTGAATCATATATCCCCCGGCAACGAGGATTTGCTCCCCTTTGACCAGCACTCCCAGTCCCACTGAAGAGGGAGTCTGTTCGGAAACCGCAAAGTAGTAGGTAAAATCTTCAGCCAGCTCGCCAGAGATGATCGGCGACGCACCGCGGTACGGTTCTTTCAAGCCCAGATCTTTTGTCACATAAATGCTACCCTGGCCTACGGCCGCCCCCACGTTTAACTTGTAATCATCATTGTGCTCCACAAAAGGATTGTCGACCGAGCCGCGAACATGTCCTTCTCCATCGGCGTCCACTATGATTCGGCCAATCGGGCCGTCTCCCGCCACCTGAATGGTCACTTTGTGGCGCTCCTCTTTCAAGGTGAGCCCAATCAACGCCCCCATGGTTGCCGTTCTTCCCAACGCCGCACTAACCACCGGATAGGTGCCATGCCGCTTCTGCAACTCCTGCACCAAGTTCGTAGTAATTGCGGCAAAGCCGCGCACTTTCCCATCCTTCGAGATAGCACGAATCGCATAATCTGTCATCATCAGTCACTCCCATATATGAATTGATCAAGCAAATCATGAAGCGCTTTCGTTTTTCTGCTCCACATCCACACGCGGTTCCAACGCATATGCTTAGAAAGCCCGCCTGATTGAAAAGAGGCATCCACCCGTACCAGATGGGCTCGCATGCCCAATCCACTTAGGGTGATGCCCACGTGATTCCACAATCAAACATGCTTTCGGTTTCTTTCCCAAATCAGCTTCAACCCTACCAGCGTCAACAATGGGTTGATTTCGTCAATCGTTTTGGTGTCGTTGCAAATCAGTTTGGCCAGGCCGCCCGTGGCTACTACATGCGGGCGCTTGGTCAACACCTGTTTCATGCGTGTGACAATCTCGTCCACGACACCCACATACCCATAATATATGCCCGCTTGAACGGCTTGAACCGTATTACGCCCCACCACGGAATCCGGCTTCACGATTTCCACCCGGGTCAATTTCGCGGCGCGTTGGTACAGCGCTTCCGCTGAGATGTTGACCCCTGGTGTAATCGCTCCGCCGATATAGTTTCCTTCTTCATCAATAAAACAAAACGTGGTTGCCGTGCCAAAATCGACAATGATCGCCGGGGCGCCATACAACTCCAACGCCGCCACCGCATTAGCGATGCGATCTGCCCCCACCTCGCGCGGATTATCGTATTTGATGTTCAGCCCGGTTTTAACTCCCGGCCCCAAAACAAGCGGTTTTTGTTTTAGATACTTTTCCGTCATGCGTTCCAGCACCACTGTCAGCGGCGGAACCACCGATGACAATACTACGCCTTCGATCATATCAAAATCGATGCCTACATAATCCAACAAGCTTTTCAACATTACGCCAAACTCATCTTCGGTGGCGTTGCGATCCGTTTGTAAGCGCCAATGATGAAGCAGTTCATCTTGCCGATACACGCCCAGCACCACATTGGTGTTGCCCACATCCATTAGCAGTAAAAGTTTTTCATTTAGCATTATGCCCACCCATTCACTTGTTGATTTGGGATTGCCTGTGCTTTTGGCCATAAGAAAAAGAGGCGCCATCCCGCCTCTTTTTCGCAAAGGATTAGAGTGGCTTTTTATCGTCTTTGTCAGACGCGGTTTCCTCACCACTCGTGGAATCGACATTGCGCCGGATTCCATATTTATCAGAAGAGAAGTCCTTATCCGAAGCGAGGTTCGCATCTTGATTCTTCTCTTCGTTTCCGCTTTCATCCGTCCCATGGTCGTCTTTGGTCTGGATGTTCACTTTCACATCGCTGTCATCATCCAGCTTTCCGGTCTCCAACAGCTGTTTGATCTGCTCTTCATCCAGCGTTTCCCGCACCAGCAGGGTTTGCGCCATGAGTTCCAATTGATCGCGGCGTTCGATGAGCAGGTTTTTGGCGCGGTTGTAACATTTGCGCACCATCTCTTGCATCTCGATGTCGATTTCGTATGCCACTTTGTCGCTGTAGTTTTGCTCTTGGCTCAAATCGCGGCCCAAGAACACTTGCCCTTGCGAACGACCAAAAGTCATCGTGGCCAGCTTGTCGCTCATCCCGTATTCGGTGATCATAGCGCGCACGATGGCTGTCGCCTTTTCAAAGTCATTACTCGCACCGGTGCTGATTTCGCCAAAGATGATTTCCTCAGCCACGCGCCCACCTAGGAGACCCGTCACCCGATCAAGCAGCTCGCCTTTGGTTGCCAAATAACGGTCTTCCTTAGGCAACATCATCGCATACCCACCTGCTTGCCCACGGGGGACAATCGTCACCTTATGGACAATGTCCGCATTTTCCAGATAATATCCGCAAAGTACGTGTCCTGCTTCGTGATAAGCGACGATCTTGCGCTCTTTTTCGCTGATGACGCGGCTTTTCTTCTGCGGACCCGCAATCACTCGGTCGATCGCTTCGTCCACTTCTTCCATGGTGATCTTTTTCTTATTGCTACGCGCCGCCAACAATGCTGCTTCATTCAACAGGTTCTCCAAATCCGCGCCAGAGAACCCGGTGGTGCGTTGCGCGATCACATTCAACTTCACATCGTCAGCGATCGGCTTGTTGCGCGCGTGTACTTTCAACACGGCTTCGCGCCCTTTTACGTCGGGGCGATTAACCAGGATTTGTCTGTCAAAGCGCCCAGGACGAAGCAGCGCCGGATCCAAAATGTCGGGACGGTTCGTTGCAGCCATGATAATGATTCCTGCATTGACATCAAAACCGTCCATCTCCACCAACAATTGGTTCAAGGTTTGCTCGCGTTCGTCGTGGCCGCCGCCAAGACCCGCACCGCGCTGACGCCCTACCGCGTCGATCTCATCGATGAAAATGATACACGGAGCGTTTTTCTTGGCCTGTTCAAACAAGTCACGAACCCGTGAAGCACCGACACCGACGAACATCTCTACAAAGTCGGAACCGCTGATGGAGAAGAACGGCACTTTCGCTTCACCCGCAACGGCGCGAGCTAACAGCGTTTTACCCGTACCTGGAGGCCCAACCAAAAGTACCCCTTTGGGGATGCGAGCACCCATCGCCGCATACCGCCGATTGTCTTTCAGGAAATCGACGATCTCAACTAACTCCGCTTTTTCTTCATCCGCTCCTGCCACATCATCAAATGTAACCCGTCTTTTCTCTTCATTGTATAACTTCGCTTTGCTCTTACCGAAATTCATTACGCGACTTCCGCCGCCTTGAGCTTGGTTAAACAAGAAGAAGAAAATAAGTAAGATGATGACAAAAGGAATGACTGAGGTAAAGAACGTGAGCCAAACTGAGTCCCCTTTTGTTTTCTCGATGTTCACCTTCACTCCGGCGGTTTGGATATCTTCGATCACGGAGCTTCCGTAGCCAGCTGGGGCAATGGTGAAGAAGCTTTTAGCCGTGCCTTTGATCTTGCCTTCGATATTGTAAACACCGTTATCGTATTGGACCGTAATATCATCTAACTGTTTTTGCAGCAGCTTTGTTCTAAATTCATCATATCTAAAGTTTTGTTTGTCCACTCCAGGGTTGGCGATCATGTTGACAACCCCGATTGTGATAAGGATGAGGATTAAGTATAATACTCCGTTCCTGAGGAAGAAGTGTTTCATCCCTGGCCTCCTCTCAGTCCACTTGTATCATTTTATCACAGTCGACTTACCATACTCAATAGACCGCTCTGGCGCATCACTGGTACACTTCTTCTTTCAGCACACCGATATAAGGCAAGTTGCGATACTTCTCGGCAAAGTCAAGCCCGTATCCGATCACAAATGCATCCGGAATGGTGAAACCACAGTAATCCGGGCTCAAATCCACCTTGCGGCGGTCTGGTTTATCGAGAAGAGTGACGATTTTAACTGAAGCGGCATTCCGGCCTTTCAGCATCTCAACCAAGTAACTCAACGTCAAGCCCGAATCGATAATATCTTCGACAATCAAAACATGACGTCCTTCGATGGATGCGTCCAAATCTTTGAGGATGCGCACAACACCCGAGGAAGTGGTCGAATTGCCATAGCTGGATACAGCCATGAAATCCATTTCCATCTTAATCGGCATCTCTCGGATCAAATCCGCCATAAATGGCACGGCACCCTTTAACACGCAGATACATAGCGGGTTCAAGTCTTTGTACTCCTCTGACAGACGTTGGCCCAATTCCCGCACTTTCTCTTTGATTTGCTCTTCGGAAATAAGAACTTCCTTGATATCTTGATGCATGTCTTTCCTCCTACCACACACAAACGATTTACTCTTCCCAGATTAGATACAAAAACCGAGTGGTCTTTGGGGTAACGGGAGCGACACCCGACCGCTTCACCCCTGGAATCCAGATAATCTCATCTCCCGCGGTCACAACCGGAACTCGGTCACGTTGGCGCTTGGGAACTTTTGCTTCCATCAGCACTTTTTTCAGCTTTTTTCTTCCGTCCATCCCCAAGCATGTCATACGATCCCCGCTTTGGCGGGCCCTTACGCAGAGGGGAAACGGCAAATGATCTCGATCGAAGACGACAGCATTCCGACCAAGATCCACGTTATGTAATGCCACATCCGATTCCAATACTTCTATTTTACCCAAAAACCCAGGCAAACACGTCGTACCAGGAACAGATAACGCAATTTCCCCTGATTGAGAGGCATGTTCTTCGCCGCGCTCTGCCTTGCGCATATGTACTTTTTCATATTCCCGCTCCGCTACGATGCCGCCGGGGAGATGAAACATACTGGATGAAGATCCGTCCGCAACGAGTTTTCTCACCTTTTCAACCGCGTCAAGACTGACTCCAAACGTATCATCTTGCGAAAGATAACTTAATATTAGTTTAACTACCCTTCTTTGTAAAGCGATTGGAAGGTGAAGAAAACTTGAAACATCAAGGGTGAAGCTCGCATCGTCCCGCTCGAGAAGCACCTTGCCCAAAGCGTCTTCCACCAATTCGGACCACACTTTTTCTTCTTCCCGAACCAAGTCGCTCAAGGTACAAACCGCTTTTTGTACATGGGGGTTGAACGCTTCCAGCAACGGAACCACTTCCATCCGCAGGCGGTTGCGAGTGTAGTCGGGAAGCAGGTTACTGGAATCCAAACGCGTGGGCAATCCCGCATCCTGGCAGTAACGCTCTAACTCCTGTTTGGTGAACGTCAAGAGCGGCCGGATCAATTGGAAGCCACGCCAAGCACGGTTCGGTTCAATGCCCGCCAGCCCTGCTACACCCGTTCCCCTGACCAACCGCATCAACACCGTTTCCAGCTGGTCGTCGGCATGATGAGCAGTAGCGACAGCATCCATCCGCCATGCCCGCGCTGTTTCCTCAAAGGCGTCATAACGGAGCTCACGCGCGACTGCCTGTTTGTTCCCGCCTTTTTGTTCTAACAAACTTCCAACATTTACCTTGACCGTCCGACAAGGTATTCCCCATTCCTCGCAAAACACCTTGACATGCTGCTCGTCGGCTTCGCTTTCTTCCCCTCTGAGCTGATGGTTGACATGAACAGCGGCGACAAAAATATCTACCTCTTGTTCTATTTTTTTCAGGGCATGCACCAAGGCGATGGAATCGGCCCCACCCGAGACGCCAACCAACACCCTGGCCCGCCGCCCCGCCAAGCCCATTCGGTTCAGCTCTTCTCTCAATTGAGCAAGAAACACCTGAATCGTCTCCTTGGCGCGTCAAACCCGGGGGAACTCCCCCGAGCAAACGCCATCGTCCTTCTCTTTTCATCATATCCTGTTTCGCACTGGGAAGCAAATTCAAACCACCAAATGTGAGCGCTTGAGCGGTTTCACACCAGGCAATCGGATCGTGGACCATTCTGGGACATACCGCTCCACTTTGGCCACAACCACCGTCATGTCATCACTGATACGCCCGCCATGGTAGCGAACCACCTTCTCTAGCAAACAATCCGCAAAGTCTTGCGGATCCTTGGTGTCGATCTCCGATATCAGCCGGGTCATCACCGCATCCTTGTTCACCGCCCGCCGCGGCGCATCGTAGACTCCATCAGTCATCAAAATCACCAAATCCCCCGGTTGCAGTTGCATCTCAATCGGCTCGATCTCAATCTCACTCAGGATGCCAATCGGGGGGTTGGCGGCCGAGAGGGTCATCACCTGTTTGCCCCGTTTAACGAATCCCGGAGTGGAACCGATCTTCATAAACCGCCCCTTCGCTGAATTCAAGTCGACGATAGCTAAATCGACCGTGGCGAACATCTCGTCCGCCGACCGCAGGCTCAAGATGGAGTTCACCGTGTCAACCGCCCGCTCTTCACACATCCCCGACTGAAGCAAGCGGCGCAACAACTTGAGCGCGGCGCTGCTCTCCTCTTGGGCGCGCTGTCCATTCCCCATGCCGTCAGATAACGCCACCGCGCATTTGCCTGTGCCCAAACTCATATAACAATAACTGTCTCCGGAAATAACCCCGCCCCCTTTCGCTGCATTGGCCGCCCCTGTTTTCAACTCAAACCGCTGCGCTGAACCCAAGGTGATGACCGCGCCGTGTGAACCATCTTTGATCACTTTCCGGTACACCGAGATGGGTTCCCCCAACACTTCTGTCAGCAAAGGCGCCACCAGCTTTTTGCATTCGTCCAACCCTTCCCGTTCCGGCATCACCACTTCTATCTCCACTTTTCCTTCCTCGAGATTGATGATGTCCACCCGCTGTATGGACAGGCCCAACTCCTCTAATGCCTCATGAATTTGCTCTTCGTGCGCCGCCATCACTTGTGTCTCATGGCGGATCTCCTTAGCCAGCTTCTCCATCACTTCGGCCATGCCCGCCAGTTGATCCGATACCAACCGGCGCGATTCCTGCATCTTTTCCTTCCAGTAAATGTTTTGCTCATAGCGGGCGTACTGTTTTTGAATTGAACCCATCACCCGTTCGCCCCGCATACAATGTTGCTCCCAAAACGGGGGCACCGCGATCTCTTCTGTGACACCGCTCGTTTCCACCATGGCCATCAAGTCAGTCATGCCTTGATACGTTTTCATGACTTGCTTGTCCCAACAATCCGCATAGCGGGGGCATCCCCCGCACGCGTCATGCATTACTTCCGACAGAAAAAAATTAACCTGATCCTCATGTTCTTTGCGATGCTTGGTAGCGTCCTCTCTAAAGCTGAAACTTAGCTCCTGGAACAATTCCGTAAACTGCTCCACCTTGGCCGCGGTCACATCACGCAACCGTTTGATATATTCTAAATGTGCCGACTGATTTTCCATTGTCCCCGGCACAAAACGGGACAACGATTGAATCAAGCGGTTGGGCGTCAGCATAAACAGGACGACGGAGCAAGCCGACTCCTTGAGTGACATCCACATCACTTCGGCGCCACCATCGTACAAGGTCAGGATGGCCGAACCGAGCATGAAACCGACGGCCACCCCCCACCGCTTACCTTCTTTAAACAGGCCGGCCAACAAACCAGCGAAGGCCAGCAAACTGATCTGCATCACCGCTTTAGTGTCGGACAGACTCAATATTACTCCTGTCACTACTCCGATCGATGAACCGAGCAACCCGCCGCCAATTAGGGCAAACAATAATATCGCGTAGCGGGACACCATGTTGACCACCGACAGATCTGCCACAAACCAATCCATCATGCCCGTCATGACCGAGCCGAGTAAAATTACCAGGCATACGATCTCTTCATGCCGCAAAGCAATCCGTTTTTTCTTCACTGTAAACAGCGGCAGGGAGTGCACAAAGATGAATGTCAGAATGAAACTCAGCAAAACTTCAGCGGCAGCCATCAAACCTTTGTAAGAGCTCCAACCACCGATCATCCCCTCCGCCAGGTGGGCCGCGACGCCGCATGCCCCCACAACAAAAGGGACATAATTGATCTGCCCTTTCCCTAACCAGTCCCACCCTTTTTGCATCAACAACCAAATCGCCAACACGCCAGCCGTCTCCACTGCCTTGAGTGGCCCCAAAGTGGCCGCCCCCAGTATCAGTGACAACAGCACCACCGGCCACTGCTTACGGGCAAGATGGTAGATCACCGCCACATACGCCACCGCAAACGGAGAGAACGTGTCAAGAATGGTGGCCCTACCTAGGAGAAAACCCATCACCAACACTGGCACATTCCACATGGTGGATAACCGGTACATAGCTCTTCTCTGCCTGCTTTGATCCACGCCAAACCAACTAACTGGACGAATGAAAAAATTTTTGATATGAGTACCCATTTGCACGACCCATCACCCCAATCACTTTGTGCCACCCATTATAGCGATGGGACGGAAGAAAAGTTTGTCAAACAGTCTGAATGAAAAGAAAATTTTTACGACAAATTTTGTCCTTTGGGTTATCCAGCGCTTTGATTGGCTTTCTCCCCTTCGCCAGCAAACAAAAACCCCTCCGCGGTACAGCGGGGGGCTTGTCTAAACACCATCCCTTGGTGTCGTTTTGCATCACTTTCAGCACAGGAGCGACAAAACTTCTAATATTCTTCAGTGTCCATCGTTTCGCCATGTCGAAATAACCCATCAAAGCCGACGCGCGTACGTGTTCAAGGGATACATCTGGGCTTCATGCACAAACGACGGTATCAACTTCCGCTCCGTCTGCAAACGAATCATTTGATCCAGCGTCCGGAGCGCATGGACTTGTTGCCGCCGTTTCAACTGTCCCCGTTCCACCGAGTCGGCAAACTCATCCACGTCAATCAGGTGATAGGTGCCATCCGGATAAACGATCAAGTCAAACAACAAGTCCACCATGACATAACGCATCCGGCCCACTTGGTGCATTTGCATCACGTCGCAATAGTAGTAGAGGAATTCCCCTGATCGGTTGAACACCTTTGAAATGGTATACCCCTTGCGCACAAAATAGTAGGTGAGGAAAATCCGCTTGCCGTCTGGATTGGCATACTGCGTAGAGAAGCAATAGCGCCCCCGCCAATCCCGCACCTTTTCCGTATATGTTTTATTTATCGTGGTAAATTTGACTTTCTTGATAACGACATTCACACAACCACTCCCATGCTTATCATGCATCCCAATAAAATGACACAAAAAAAAGGCGATGCACCACCCACGATAGGGTTTCCTCGCCTTCTCCTCTCTTGCACTTGGTAGCGGCGGAGGGCCTCGAACCCCCGACCTCACGGGTATGAACCGTACGCTCTAGCCAGCTGAGCTACGCCGCCATATATTTGGTTGCGGGGACAGGATTTGAACCTGCGACCTTCGGGTTATGAGCCCGACGAGCTACCAGACTGCTCCACCCCGCGACATTCTAAAATGATTGAAATCATCACTGCGAACAATGATTATTATATAACGCGTCCGCAGTGATGTCAACAAAAAAATGGCATATTTTTAGTGCGGGATTCCCCGTGCCGGATAGAGAAGGTACTTTCCTCGTAGTTCTTTGAATTTATTCAGTTCTGCCGCCCAGGAATGCACGATTTCCCTAGCGGATTTCCCTTGGTCGATTTGCTGGCGAACTTTTTCCGTGCCGGTCATTTTATCCATCCAATAGGGTTCCCCCGATTCGCGCCACGCAAACTGGCTCGGATACAATTTTTTTACCTTTTCAATGATAGCCAGTCCCGTCAGGATGGGATCAAACGTTGCCGGATCTTCCACATGCACTTGTACACCACCCACGGCTTTCCCTTGATGTTTGGAAAAAGTAGGGGTGAAGTACGCCTCACGAAACTTGACTCCCGGCAATCGTTCCCGATTTAGTTCCTCTGCTAACTTCCAGCCTTCCACATAAGGGGCGCCGATCAATTCAAACGGCCGCGTCGTTCCCCTTCCTTCGGACAGATTAGTCGCTTCGATCAGTCCAGTTCCCGGATACACTTGTGCTGTCGTGACCGTCGGCATATTCGGCGACGGCATCACCCAAGGGAGCCCCGTCTGCCCGTAAGCTTCCTGCCGACTCCAACCCTTCATTTTCACGACGTGGAGATCAACCTTCTTTTTGCCGCTTTTTGGGAAAAACCACTCATTGAATAAGGTCGCCAGCTCGCCAACCGTCATGCCGTGCCGCAGGGCGATAGGGAACAAGCCGATGAAGGAGCTGTGCTTCTCCTCCAACACGGGACCTTCCACCCGGACACCCCCCAGCGGATTGGGGCGATCCAGCACATACAGCGGCTTATCGGCAATGGCTGCCGCCTCCATCACGTATGCCATGGTGGAGATGTAAGTATAAAAACGAGTTCCGACATCTTGGATGTCAAACACAAGGACATCCACATCCGCGAACATGGGAACCATGTCCACCGGCTTTTTTCCATACAGGTTGGAAAGCGGAAGCCCCGTCTTCGGATCGATCAGCTCTCCCGGCGTCTCGCCTGCCTGTTCTGTTCCGCGTACCCCATGTTCCGGACCGTACACTTCGGTCACGCGGATGCCCTTGCGCAACATGGCATCCAAACTATGTTCGTAATCGGCGGTGATACCCGTCGGATTGGTGATCAGTCCCACTCGCTTCCCAGTGAACATCCCCGGATTGGCCAATACGATATCTAAGCCTGTCAGTACCTTTCCCCTGCGCCCTTGTGCCGTTTCTTCCCCTTCATCCATCCAAACTAGCCCAAGCGTAGCGAAAAAGAGGACAAAGACAAGGGTGAGTCCCCACCAGCGGGCGCGATTGATATGGAGCATCCTCATTACCCCCTTCATCGGGAGATTCTCACTGCTGATGCCAACAAACCGATCCCATACAGAATATTCATCCAAATCGCTTATAGCCTAGATTTTCTACTTACGTACTTTTGATTCCTGCCAAAATAAAATAACCCCTTGTCTTCTCGCACAAGAGGTCCACCCCCGCCACGCATAAAGAGCGCGGCAGAAGCACATCGGGCGAATGAAAGCAGATGAGGCGGCCCTATCACCGCTTGTCCGGCAATGAATATATTTGTTCACCCGGTTTGCTATATCCCATTTTGTGAGCCAATTCTAACAGATAATCCTTGCGGTGTAACTTTTTGATCTCCGCGTTGATGTGGGCCGTTTTCCTTTTCGCTTCCGCCAACTCCTGCCGTTTGGCCGCCAATGCCTCTTCTTTGTCCCAAATGCGGTTTTGCTGGATAATCAGCTCCACCACGCACCAACAGAAGATCGTGACCATGACTCCGAGCCAGATCATCCGCCGGCGCCGAACGGCTGGATGAAGCGGTTGTTTCCGCTCCTCATGTCCTTTCTCTTTTACCACTTTCCGTTTAAATGTCAAGATATTATCGCGCGAACGCTGAAAAGGCATATTATCCACCTTTTTCTCTTTTCTTTTTCCACCACGCCCCAAACCGGCGAAGGAAGGAGCGCGCTTGATCCACGTGCGGCCGCATCCGCCTCCACAACGGACGGACAAGCGGGCCTAAGAGCCAAGCTAGCGGCAGGCATACCCATCTAACCAAGGTCCAAGCCCCCCGTGCTACCGCCCGCGCACAGGTCCAGAGGCTTCGCGCCATAAATGATAATGGAATGTACACCACCGTGTAAACGGCTTGCCCAAGAAAATGAATCACCCATTCCACCAATTGGAACAGCACACGGATGAAACGGATGACCATCTGCGAAAACCACCTGAAGTAGAGCAAAAACCCGAGGCAGATTGCGATGAACAAATAAAAGCGCAGTTCACCCCAATTGCTCCACAACAACAAGCCAAACACAAGCAGACTGGAAACCATCCAATACATCAGATCGATCAGGGAGACGATCCACCGTTTAAGCCGAAAGCGTTGGGTAACCACACGGTAAAAATCGAGAATGACGCCAATGAGGATGCCGGACCCCAGCATCAGGCCCATCGTGGTCCATTGCGTAACCAGAGTCACTTGAAAATCCGCCCCAGCAGCCCTTTCGCCTTCTCGCTAGCAGGCAGATGGACATCTAAATAGCTCATGTCCATGATCTGCCCCTCTATCGCGACCCGTCCCTGATCGAGATCCAAATTCTTTATGTGGAGGTCTTGTCCACGGATGCCGAGATAGCCGCAGTCGGTTTGCAATAAGAACTCCTCGCTGTCAAAGCTCTCAACGCGAACAACACCGCTAACTTCCATCACATTGCGATTGGTCAGCACGATTTCATGCCTAGGCTGGCCATGCAAATCCTCCGTCATATCAGGTACCCCCTTCCCATGGTACATGATATGGACAAAGGTCAGAAATTAGAACTCAAGCGGCGCTTCTTCCGCTTTCAACGGTTCTTCGCGCACAATGGTGAACATATTGCCCGCATCCTCTTTTTTGGCGTTCTCCTGCAACTTCTCCACTCTCGCCGTCACCCGCTTGTTGCCGAAACGAATGCTGATCTCATCGCCGATCGCGACCGTAGTACCCGCTTTGGCCGGTTTGCCGTTCACCTCGGCCCGGCCCTGGTCGCATACCTCTTTGGCCAGCGTCCGTCTTTTCACCAATCGGGACACTTTGAGAAACTTATCTAATCGCATCTGTCGTCACCTCAGCTGTCACAAACTTGTCTCATTTATTTGTCCATGTTATGAACAATTCTTCGAACGGAAGGAAAACCCTTCATTCATTCCTGGGATTCCCCTTTTCTTCCCGTTTGGCCTCATTCCACCACGCGTCCATTTCCGCGAGTGTCACGTCCGGCCACGCACGCTTTTGGCTACGCACCCGCTCTTCAATGTACCGAAACCGGCGAGCAAACTTCTGGCATGATTTAATCAGAGCCAACTCCGGATCTACTTTAAGGAAGCGGGACAAATTGACGAGAGCGAACAGCAAATCCCCCAATTCTTCTTCGCGCTCCGCTGCGGTTTCGGCGCGACCCAACTCATCCAGTTCTTCTCGCACCTTGTCGAATACCTCGTCCATCTGCTCCCAGTCAAACCCCACTTTAGCGGCTTTTTTCTGTTGTTGGTAAGCCAACAGCAACGCAGGAAGCGCCTCATTCACCTGACCGAGAACCGAAGGGAGTTCGGCTTCCCCTTCCCGCTCTTTCGCTTTGATCTGTTCCCAGTTCGCCTTCACTTCTTCCGCGGTGTCCGCTTGCGCTTCGCCAAAAACATGGGGATGGCGGCGAACCATTTTGTCATTGAGGCGACTGATCACTTCAAAAATGTCAAACGTTCCCTCTTCACTGGCGATTTGCGCGTGCAACATCACTTGAAGCAGAATGTCCCCCAGTTCATCCGCCATCGCCTCTTCATCCCCGTCATGGACTGCTTCCAAAAACTCATACGCTTCCTCGATGAGATACCGGCGTAAGCTCTCATGGGTTTGTTTGCGATCCCATGGGCATCCCTCCGGGCTTCGGAGCGTCGCAATCACATCCACCAAGGTGGAAAATTGGCGATAGAGCGCCCGTTCATCCGTGACGGGCGGTACATAAACGGAAGTCAGATCAGTAAACCACTCACCATGATCCAACTCATACAATGGAAGGGTGGTCAGCTTCTCCAAGCCAGGAACACCGCATGCAGTGGCGATAGTCACGGGGTGTTCATCTGGATACACATCCATTAACGTCAACTTGACATCCGAAGCGACCAAGCGGTCATACACTTGCCCAATCAACACGTGAGTCCGCGGGTCCAACCAGGAAGCGCTGAGATCGTTGCCATCCAATAATTGAAACCCTTCAATGGGGTCCAGCTTCAAGCTGGCAAACATCGCATCCAAAAAACTGGTTCCCCCGTGAACTTCCACCACGACCCCTTCTGCATCCAGAAGCAATTGCACCGTCCGTTCAGCCACCATGGGATGCCCCGGCACCGCATAAACGACTGTGCCGCCCTCCTCTGCATAGGCCAGCAAGCGTTCCGCTATTTCTTCATACACCGTTTCAAACCGGGCATGCTTCTCATACACCTCATCGAAACTGACATATTGGATTCCCCGTTCGCGCAACCATGAAACAACCGGATGACGCTCTGTGCGCAAGAATACTCGGTCAGCACGTTCCAGCACGGCCAGCGTCCCCAGCGTCAATCCATTCTCATCGCCAAAGCCCAGACCGACAACCACGATTTTCCCGTTCATGATTCCCCTCCTGCCCGTTTCATTCAATCAACATCCTTCAGAATTCCTCATATGCGCAACCAATGCAACCGATCTAACAGCGGAAGCACTTTGGCTTTCAACTTCGGCACCTTCTCCAGATCCTCCCGCGTCAACACCCCAAAGCGAAACGCGGCCCAGAGATAGGCCAGCATACCTACCATGACAGAAACCAGTGCGGTGACAGCCATAGCCAACCGATACTCCAACACAGGCACCAACACCGTCTCCAATCCGATCTTGACGCCGCCCACAGCGACAGCCATCCACAAGGCCGCCCACAAGCTACGGCCGAAGCGGAAATGCTCCCGGAGCGCCCCTCGCAAGTGCCGTCTCAACGCCCAAAGGTTGAGTCCGGCAACAAGCGCATAAGCGACCGTAGTAGCCAAAGCAGCACCGCGAATGTCCCACAGCGGCACCAACCACAGATTGCCTGCCAATTTGACTCCCACTCCCAACAACAAATGGAGTGCAGGCAAGACAACCCGGTCAAATCCTTGCAAAACACCAGCCGACGTGAGGCTGAGCGTTGAAAACAGAATGGTAAAAGCCAAAATAGCTAACGCATCCGAGCCGGCACTGTCTTTGTACAGCATCACATTGGTGGGTAGAGCGATCACAGCTAGACCGACCGACGCTGGCAAGCCAAACAGCCAAGTCAGGCGCAAAGCCAAAGACGCGCGCATGCTGGCTTCCTCCATGTATCCCGCGGTCTTGGCTTCAGCAATCGCCGGAACAATCGATAAAGCAATGGCAGTAGCGAAAAAGGAGCCGAACTGAATCAGGGGTTGCCCCCGGTCAAATACCCCTTTTTCTGTGATCACCTGATCCATTGCCCAACCGGATTCAGCCAGCAGGTTCCCAACCGTGAAAGAATCCACCAAAGAATACAACGGCAAGACCAACGCCCCGATGCCGATGGGAATCGACAAAACCAAGATGCGCACCACCAGCTGTTTGGTGGATGGGGCCGCGTCTGTCATGGCCACCGGTTCCGGTCGTACGGGTGTGGCATGTCGCTTCCAATACACCATCAGGATGAGCAAAGCGGCGACCGCTCCGGTTGTCGCACCAAACACCGCGCCAGCCCCGGCATAAACGTATCCGAATCCCGCCTCCGTGAAATACCAAGCGGCGACCAAGATCGTCACCACCCGTACCAACTGCTCCATAACTTGCGAAACAGCGGTCGGCAACATGTTTTGCTGACCTTGAAAATACCCCCGGATCGCCGACAAAAAGGGCACGATAATCAGCGCAAATGATACAGACTGAATCGGCATGGTCAACAACTGACGGCTTCCCATCCAGCCAGCGATGGTTTCCGCCCCCACGAATAGAATGACAAAAAATAGACAACCGATCAAAAGCAAGGTGACGGAAGCCACGCGAAAAATTCGGCGAGCCATGTACGGATTTCCCTCAGCCAAGCGCTCTGACACCAGTTTGGAAATCGCTGCGGGAAACCCCGCCGTCGCAAGGATCAACAAAACGCTGTACAACGGATACACTTGCTGATACACATACATGCCTTCATCGCCGGTTATATTTTGATAGGGAACGCGGTAGACGGCCCCCAAGATTTTGCTGATCAACGCAGCCAAACCCAAAATGGCCGCGCCGCGGACAAAAGATCGCTCCGCCTTGGACATCTTGCCTCCCCCTTCACGTCACATGCTATTCATTATACAAGAGCGCAAAAGGTTGGCAAAGAAAAAGCAGGTTTATTCACCTGCCAGTCAAAAGTCGAAGCTATTGTTCCATCTGCTTTCCAAGGAAGGAAGCTGCGGTGCTGGCCAACTTCACTTCCAACTCTCCCAAGCGTTCCCCTTCTTTCTTGGTGAAAATGATCACCGCGCCGATGGGGTCCCCGCCTGCATTGATTGGAACCACCACATAGGATTGGTATTCTTCAGTCAAGCCTTTAAACAATTCCACAGTCAACGGATTGCTTTCAAGATGGGTGCGCCGTTGCTCCATGCACGCTTCCACGGTGTCCCCAATCGGTTTTTCTAAATATTCCCTTTTGGAAGCGCCCGCTACGGCGATCACGCTGTCCCGGTCACAGATCACTGTGGCGTATTGAATATTTTCATAAAGGGATTCAGCGTATTCTTGGGCAAAATCCCCCAATTCACCGATGGGTGAATACTTTTTCAGAATCACTTCACCGTCGCGGTCAACAAAAATCTCAAGCGGATCCCCCTCCCGAATCCGAAGCGTCCGACGAATTTCCTTGGGTATCACCACACGGCCGAGATCATCGATCCGACGCACGATGCCGGTTGCTTTCATAGGAAACTTCCTCTCTTTCATCTGATGTTATGCAAAACTCCAGCACTTCACTTATGATTCCTTTGTTGGAGATAGGAAGTGTCACCTAATTTGGTTGAATTTGTCCTACCGCCCATAGTATTGTTCTGCTTCCAAAAGTTTATACGACAATGACATACATAAAAAAAAACGGCTCCCCATCTGTGATGAGGTCCGTTCATAAAGAAAAAACAAGAAGTTGCCTCCCTTTGAACTTGCTGGCAAAAGGAGCCTGACGCCAATGTTTGTGTTTTCCATGCCCTTTGCGCAAAAAAAGCGAGACGGCTGACTCAACACGCTTCAGCCGCCCCTCTCTTCCCCGCAGGGTCATCCACCGCTTGCACAGGAACGTCACCCTGCATGTCGCCACCAGTCGTCCTGGCAGCCTTCCTTTATTTCAACAGGGACTTAAATTCGATCTCTTTGACCACCGATTCGTACACTTCTTGTTTCTTCGGCTGTTTTACTTGGTCGTCGGCTGTCGCCAGCGGTTCTTTTTTGCGCTCCAACACCTTCAACACATGATAGCCGTAGCTGGTTTTGATTGGATCACTGATTTCATTTAACGGCATTTCTTTAGAAGCCTTTGCGAATTCCGGCACGAATTGGTCAGCCGAACCTTCAATCATCCCCGCGCTGTTTTTAGAACCGGGGTCGTCAGAGTATTCCTTGGCCAATTTGGCGAAGTCGCCGCCTTTTTCCAGCTTCTGTTTCACTTCTTCAGCGCGTTTCTTCGCTTCGGCGTCGGTCCGTTTCGCCTGCCCTTGCTGCCCTGCTTGTCCGTCATTGACAGAAACCAGGATGTGTTGCACTTTCACCCAATCGTATTTCTCATCTTTCAACTGTTCGTTGTAGTATGCATCCACTCTGTGAAAGGTGTAGAAGAAGTCTTTCAGTTCGTCTTTGGTAAATCCTTTGCCCTTGATCGCTTCATCCAGGCTTTTCGGTTGTTTTTGCCCGCCTTGTTGCGATTGGGGTTGGTTTTTGAAGGAGCCTTCGATTTCTTTCATGGTCTCTTCGGTCTTTTTCTGATAGGAAGCATCATCTTTGACCAATCCAGCCATGTATTTCCGCGCCGCCACTTCTTTGGACAATTCGGTTTTGATCTTCTTCTCTTGATCTTTCATCGATCCCATCATCATCGCAAGTTGAGGGTCCAAAAAGGCCACAATATTGATGTAACGGTGGAGTTCGGCTTCTGTGACCTTCCCTCCCTTATACTCTGCAACCACTTTATCGCTGTTCGTTGGCAAGGGTTTAAATTCAGCTGGGGCTTGGCTTGTGTTGTTCTTGTCGTCTTGCTTTTCTTCTTTGGCCCCGCCGCATCCGGTCAATACCAGCGCACTCGCCAATAAGATGGTTGCCGTTCGTTTGACCCATTTATTCAACATTTGCCTTGGCTCCTTTCGATTTGGGGACGTCTTTATATTTTATCAAAAATTGTTCAATCATTTCTAATGCCATTTTGGCAGACATCCCTTTGATTTTAAATATAATCCCCATTCGTTGCCCTGTGGAGAAGCGAATTTTACCTGGGAAGTCCTGCGAAATCATGAACAGTTTTTGTCCATCGATCTGATTCGTTTGTTCAGGCTCCAATTTGAGCGCAATCTCCCCGTCTTTTTGTTCGACGGCATCAATCCCGTAGAGAATCGCATAAGCCTTGATTTTGGCTACTTTGAGCAACATCTGCACCGGCTCCGGCAAGTCGCCAAACCGGTCTTCAATCTCTTCTTCCAAGTCATTCACTTCATTTAAGCTGGTCACGCCACGAATCTTTTTGTACAATTCGATTTTCTGTTTCTCATCGCGAATATACTCGGAAGGCAGATAAGCGTCAACATTGAGATCGATCGTCGGCTCCTTCGGTTCGGCCTCCGTCTGCTTACCTTGCAACTCAGCGACTGCCTCTTTCAACATCTGGCTGTACAATTCAAATCCGACTGTCGCAATATGCCCGTGCTGTTCGGCCCCCAACAAGTTCCCTGCCCCGCGAATGGACAAGTCCCGCATGGCGATCTTGAAGCCAGAACCCAATTCAGTAAACTCTTTGATCGCTTGCAGGCGTTTCTCTGCGGTTTCGGACAACACTTTGTCGCGCTGGTACGTGAAGTAGGCATAAGCGATCCGGTTGGAACGGCCCACCCGTCCGCGCAATTGATACAATTGGGACAAACCCATTTTGTCGGCGTCATAGATGATCAAGGTGTTTACGTTGGGAATGTCCACACCCGTTTCGATAATGGTGGTGCTGACCAACACGTCATATTCGCCGTCGAGAAAGTCCAACATCACTTTCTCCAATTCATTTTCCTGCATCTGCCCATGTGCTACCGCCACGCGCGCTTCAGGAACCAGCATCCGAATCTGCTCAGCCATCTGGTCGATATTCTGGACTTGGTTATAAAGAAAGTACACTTGCCCTCCGCGAGCTAACTCCCGTTCGATCGCTTCTCGCACCAAGGCGCCCGAATACTCCAGCACATAGGTTTGCACCGGAAAACGATTTTCTGGTGGCGTCTCGATGACCGAAAGGTCGCGCACCCCCATCATAGCCATATGCAGGGTCCGCGGAATCGGCGTAGCTGACAACGTAAGTACGTCGATGTTGTGTTTCAGCGTTTTGATTTTTTCCTTGTGCTTCACGCCGAAACGCTGCTCTTCGTCGATGATCAGTAAGCCGAGGTCTTTATAAGCCACTTCTTTGGACAACAACCGGTGCGTTCCGATGACAATGTCCACCGTGCCATTCTTCAGCCCTTCCAATGTTTCTTTTTGTTCTTTACGAGTGCGGAAGCGGCTTAGCACGCGAATTTGCACTGGGAAGTCAGCAAAGCGCTCACGAAAAGTTTCATAGTGCTGTTGCGCCAAGATCGTCGTCGGCACCAACACCGCCACTTGTTTACCTTCCATGGTCGCCTTGAACGCCGCCCGAATGGCCACCTCCGTTTTTCCGTACCCCACATCCCCGCACAACAGGCGATCCATCGGTTGCTCGCTTTCCATGTCCTTTTTGATCTCTTCAATAGAACGTAGCTGGTCCGGGGTCTCTTCATAAGGAAACATCGCTTCAAACTCTTTTTGGTACGGCGTATCCTTGCTAAATGCGTACCCTTTGGCCTGTTGGCGTTTGGCGTACAACTCGATCAGATCTTGGGCGATATCCTGCACCGAAGAGCGCACTTTGTTTTTCACCTTGCTCCATTCACTGCCGCCCAAACTGTATACCTTGGGTGTTTTCTCTTCGCTACCGATGTATTTTTGAACTTGGTCAATCTGCTCTACTGGAACATAAAGTTTGTCGTTGCCTGCGTATTGGATGTGCATGTAATCCTTGTGCATGCCGGCCACTTCTAGCGTTTCTATGCCGATGTAACGCCCAATCCCATGGCTGACATGAACAACATAATCCCCTGGTTTCAATTCCTGATAATCTTTGATTTTTTCGGCATGATCCAATTTAGTGCTACGACGGGTGCGACGTTGCTTCTGGGTGAACACTTCCCCCTCCGTCACCACGATGAGGCGGATTCCCCCCATTTCAAACCCCGCTTGCAACGCACCGATCGTTACAGTTGGTTTGCCCGGCAACAACTGATGCAAAGCCACATCGCGGTTCACTTCCATTCCGTAGTCGGCCAACACCCGTTCCAACCGCTCCAACCGTTCTTCGCTACTTGCCAAGAATAAGACGCGGTAGTTGGCTTTGACCCACCGGTCCCACTCCGCCTTGAGCACATGCATCTGACCGTGGAATTGTTGCATGCTGCGGCACATCATCTGAATGATATTTTGCGGTTGGATGCCTGGAATTTGCCGCATAAACAAGGACAGGTAAACCCGTTGGTGCGTCACTTTAGCGAGCAAATCATCCAATTTGAACGATATTTTCAACTGGGGCAAAAACTCTCCTTGCGACAGAAGGGCTGTTTGCCATTCCCCTTCCTCCCGCTCCATTTGACGACCGTTTTCCATGATCCGAGACGGTTCATCCATCACGACAACCGCATCTTTCGGCATGTACTGCAACAAATTCTCACACTTGGGATAAATCTGCTCCACATATTTGTAAATCCCGGTGAAATACGTTCCTGTTTTCAGCTGTTCAATATCATAGCCGATCGATTCGGACAGCTTTTGCTTCAAGCTTTCGTCTTTCACTTCAGAAAGCCTTGCTGATAAAAGCGTTTCCACACGCATGCCCGCTTGTCGGAGACGCTTGGGATCGGCAAACAATTCCCTGGCCGGAGGAATCACTGCCTCCGTCCATTTATCGATGGAGCGTTGGTCAGCCACCGAAAACGGCCGGATCGAATCCACCTCATCATCAAACCATTCTACACGGAGCGGTTGGGCAGCATTAACCGGATAGACGTCAACGATCCCACCCCGCACACTACATTCTCCCGGTTTCTCAACCATGTCCACGCGCTGGTAGCCGATTTTCACCAAATGCTCCACGAAGGGATCGATTTCTTGCACAGTTCCCACTTTTAGTGATATATGGTTTTGTGCAAATATGCCGTGTGGTGGAAAACATTTCCTAAGCCCTGCAAACGGCACAATGAGCACGCCAGTAAAACCTTGGGCCAAACGGGATAAGACATCAACTCTTTCACCCAAAGTTTCATGACCTGCCATCGCGATTTCCGTGGTAATCAATTCATTCGCCGGATATAAAAGCACTTCTTCCTTGGGAATCAGTTCCTGCAAATCTTCCGCAGCTTTTTGTGCTTGGTTCAAATTGTGCGTAACCAAGAGCACCGGCCGCTTCAACTCTTGATAAAGGGCGGCCACATAAATCATCCTTGCCGTCCCTGTCAACCCCGCCACCAACTGTTCCCTTAACCCGCCTTGAATCCCAGTCACCGTCGACTGAAAATCATGATCTTGTCTGAATATATGAATCAACGGTATCAACAAACGTTCCTCCTCTGACATATTCAATACAAAAGAAGCCTCAGCTAGCAACAGCCAAGGCCGTTCTTTTTCTAATTTATCAGAAAAAAATCAGGTATCTAATCATGCGCGTGTCAACGATTGTTAATGATAGAGAGAAGGATACAATACACGCTCCGGATGCGATTCCAACACTTG
The DNA here is from genome assembly GCF_900182735.1 of Laceyella tengchongensis. NCBI lineage: Bacteria > Bacillati > Bacillota > Bacilli > Caryophanales > Thermoactinomycetaceae > Laceyella > Laceyella tengchongensis. The sequence goes on from NZ_FXTU01000007.1 coordinate 121,086, forward strand.
TTGGCACGACTCGCAGGTGATCTTCACCACCTGATTTCCGGCCGCATCATTGGTTATTATATCTTTCCGCTCTTCCGGGGTCAACTGATCAAAGCCCAATTGTGATTCTGTGGCTTGCCCGTCCGCGATATGCCCCAGCGGCAGGCGGCAATGACGACATACATAATAAATGGCCATGGCAATGCCTCCTAGACAATCCTTTGCCCTTAGTATTGCCCCCCGTTGAGGAGTTATACTTATGAAGCACGCCATGGCTTTGGCAAATTTCCGCCCATCATCATTTGCCGGGCTTGGTGTTGTATCGGTTCATCGCTTCCAAAAACGTCTTATCCAACCAACAGTTGATTGCTGATGCTGATCGCTCCACCGCATCGGCCATCAACTCCAAATCCGATTTGTGGAAAGGGGATAACACATAATCAGGGACCGACATTCTTCCTTGCGGTCGGCCAATGCCGATTTTGATGCGTTTAAATTGATCAGTCCCCAAATGTTGGATCAATGATTTCATCCCGTTGTGCCCGCCGGAACTGCCTTTTAAACGCAGCCGAATTTGTCCAGGAGGCAAATCAAGGTCATCGTACACCACAACCAACTCATCCAAGTCGGCTTTCAGCCAATCCATGGCCGGTCTAACCGCTTCACCCGATAAATTCATATAAGTGAGGGGCTTCATCAAAATCACTTTCTCTCCCCGGACAATCCCTTCGCCCACTTCGGCTTTCCACTTTTCTTTATTAACCGGAATCCCCCACTCGTCACTTAGTCGGTCAATCACCCAAAACCCGATGTTATGACGAGTCTGGGCATACTTGATACCGGGGTTACCCAGCCCGACGATCAGTTTCATCTTCTTTTCCCTCCGTTGGCAATCCGTTAAAAAAGACGCAACAACATCCGTTGCGTCTTTATATGCAAGCGGAACCGCTATTCGCTTTCCCGCTCCTGTTGCGGTGTTTCCTCTGTCTCTTCCCCTCTGACCGGGGCAAGAATGGAGGCCACCGGCGTCTCCCTATCTGTCAACAACTTCACTCCATCCGGCAAAACCACATCCGTCAACGTGATGGAATCGCCGATGTCCAACTGGCTGACATCCAGTGTCACTTCCGATGGCAATCGGTCAGGAAGGGCTCGCACTTCAACCGTGCGCAGGGATTGGTCCAACACGCCCCCGTTTTTAACGCCAGTCGCATCCCCGCTCAACACAAGCGGGATCTCCGTCGTAATCGGTTCGTTCATCGTCACGCGTTGCAAATCGACATGAAGCAATCGAAGCTTAATCGGATCCACTTGGACATCGCGCACCATCACCTGATACTGTTCGCCATCCAGGCTGGCTTGGAACAATCCTTTGGTTTCCGCCGCTTTCCGAAGCTCACCTTCATCCGCGCTGATCAGCACGGGGTCCATGCCGCGTCCGTACAACACGCCCGGCACTCGACCACTTTTGCGCAATGCGTTTAAAGCGCCTCGTGTGTTGGTTTCCCGTTTGTTCAATGGTATGGACAATGACATATCCATCCAACCCCTTTCTTTGAAAGGATGATTTCCCTTCACTAGAGGTTTTAAACATGGATGGTGCAAATCCTTCGCGAGAAAGCGATTTCTTTGTGCGACTCAAACCATCGCGACGCGCGGTCACCCTTGCTGCTTAATCAAACAGGGTGCTCACCGATTGCTCTTTGTGGACGCGCATGATCGCTTCGCCCATCAGGTTGGCCACGGACAACACTTTGATTTTATCCAATTGCTTGCTTTCCGACAGCGGAATGGTATCGGTGACCACCATTTCGGTGATATTGGATTCACGGATCCGATCGATGGCTGGACCGGAGAATACGGGATGCGTGCAACAGGTGTAAACTGCTTTCGCGCCGTATTCCAATAGGGCATTGGCCGCCAAGGTAATCGTTCCTGCCGTGTCGATGATGTCGTCGATGATGATCGCGGTTTTTCCTTTGACATCCCCCACGATATTCATCACTTCCGCCACGTTTGGCTCGGGACGGCGCTTGTCGATGATGGCGATAGGCGCTTCCAGACGCTCAGCCAACCGCCGCGCACGGATTACGCCACCGTGGTCAGGGGACACGACAACGACATCCGTCAACCCTTTGCCTTTGAAATAATCGGCCAAAATCGGAACACCCACCAGATGATCGACTGGGATGTTGAAGAATCCTTGGATTTGGGTTGCGTGCAAATCCATCGTAATGACCCGGTCGGCACCGGCTGTTTCGATCAGGTTGGCCACTAGTTTGGCGGTAATCGGATCACGGGCTCGCGCTTTGCGATCTTGGCGCGCATAGCCGTAATAAGGAATCACGACATTGATCGTGCCGGCGGAAGCACGACGCAAGGCATCAACCATAACCAAGAGTTCCATCAGGTGTTGGTTGACCGGGTCGCATGTCGATTGGATTACATAGACGTCGGAACCGCGCACGCTGTCATCCAACTTAACATGAATCTCCCCGTCGCTAAATTTGCCGACATGGGCATTTCCCAACGGAATCCCGATATGATTGCAGATCGCCTGCGCCAAAACCGGATTCGAATTGCAACTAAACACTTGTAAGCGAGATGTTCTCTCTGACATAACGAACCGTTCCTCCATCTATTCGTTCTTAGAAAGCTTGTTTTTCAGTCTAGTAGCATAGTTTTCTTTGTTAGTCTGACGTTCTCGTGCAATCGCCAGCGCTTCTTCCGGCACATCTTGGGTAATCGTGGAGCCTGCCGCCACATAAGCGCCTTTTTCTACCCGAACGGGAGCGACCAAGTTGACGTTGCAGCCGATAAACGCCCCATCTTCGATCACTGTTTTGTGTTTGCGAACCCCGTCGTAGTTGACCGTCACTACGCCGCATCCGACATTCACGCCTTCTCCAACTTCGGCGTCCCCCACATAAGCCAGATGAGAAACTTTCGAGCCACGGCCCAACTTCACTTTTTTCAAGTCGACAAAACAACCCACTTTGGTTTGTTCGCCCAGTTCGGTACCCGGACGGGCATAAACGTACGGCCCCACCGTCGCTTCTCCGGCAACGTGGCTTGCATCCATCACAGTGTAGCGAATGCGTACGCCATCTTCGACAATGACGTCGGTCAAATCAGCGTTAGGCCCAATGTGGCACCCTTCCCCAATGACCGTCCGCCCCCGCAAAAAGGTACCCGGCTCAATCACGGTGTCGGCGCCAATGACAACATCAGACTCAATGTAGGTGTTGTCCGGATCGATAATGGTGACGCCGTTTTTCATATGTTCGCGGAGTATGCGTGCCTGCATGAACTTCGCCGCCTGCGCCAACTGAATACGATCGTTGACACCCATGGCTTCATCGGCGTCGCCAATCACTTGAGCACCAATCGTATGACCTTGTTCGCGTAAAATGGAAATCACATCAGGAAGGTAGTATTCACCTTGTGCATTATTATTATTGACTAATGAAAGAGTGGAAAACAGTTGTTGATTATCGAAACAATAAGTCCCTGTGTTGATCTCGTTAATCAACCGCTCTTCTTCTGTCGCGTCTTTGTGCTCCACAATCCGGTCAACCTGCCCGTCTTCCCGGCGCACAATGCGGCCGTATCCTGTCGGATCGTCTAACTTCGCCGTGAGGATGCTCGCCGCCGCTCCAGACGCGCGGTGGGTTTCAATGAGTTGGCTCAAAGTCTTGGCGGTGAAAAGTGGATGATCCCCGTTGAGGACGAGTGTGATGCCTTCTTTCCCCTTCAACAGCGATTCGGTCTGCATGACGGCATGCGCGGTGCCCAACTGCTCTTTCTGCTCCACAAACTGCACTTGTTCACCCAGATGCGCCTCTAAGCTCTCTTTCAAATGCCCCACAACCATGATGGTCTTCTTCGCGTCCAGCTGAGACAATTCTGCCAAAATGTGGTCAATCATCGGTTTGCCGCAGATGGAGTGAAGAACTTTATGTTTTTTGGACTTCATACGAGTTCCCTTGCCCGCAGCCAAAATCACAGCATAAATATGTTGCATGACAAAAAGCGCCCCCGTTTCTCAAAACTTCCTCCCTGAATATATCCCAAATACTTGGCCATTGCAACCAACCCAAGCCCGAACATATTTAAAATAAAAAAAGAACCATTATATAAGGATGAGAAACGACCGCGATGCAATCAAAAAGCACTCAACCTTCAAGAGGATGAGTGCTTTCCTGCAATCTCGTTTATTATCAGGCATCCATGTGAACATGATGATCCAGTGATCCGTGCTCTGCTTCCAATTCTCCAGCGCGATGATATTCAGCCAACACAGCCGCCTCGATTTTTTCCCGGCTGAGTGGGGAGATTGGATGTGCGATATCACGAAACTCCCCGTCTGGCGTGCGCTTGGACGGCATAGCGACAAACATGCCGTTATTGCCATCAATTACGCGGATATCATGCACCACAAATTCGCTATCAATCGTAATGGAAGCAATTGCACGCATACGACCTTCGCGATTTACTCTACGCAAACGAACATCAGTAATTTCCACCAGGTTCCACCACCTATTTCCAATGATGACTCAAAATACCTATTCTAGATGGAAGAACCATTTCCTTCTATCGACAGTATTTTTATGGAATTTTTTTACTTATCGTTTGCGAGCGATCACTTCCATTTCAATTAGCACATCTTTGGGCAACCGCGCCACTTCCACACAGGAACGGGCCGGTTTGTGCTCGTTGAAATATTCGGCGTAAATGCGATTGATGATTTGAAATTGGTTCATGTCCTTGATAAACAGGGTCGTCTTGATCACATGGTTCAAATCACTGCCGGCAGCCAACAAGACAGCTTGGATGTTTTTCAGGACTTGGTGCGTCTGTTCTTCAATTCCTTCGCCCACCAATTCACCAGCTGGTGTCAGCGGGATTTGACCCGATGTGAAGATCAGATCACCCATCTCCATCGCTTGCACATACGGACCGATCGCTTGTGGCGCATTGCTCGTTTCCACTTTTACCAACATATTCACACGCTCCTTATCAATGAAATGCGTTGCCCGTTTCCACGCGAACCATTTTCTCTTTCACGTCGATGGCTGCCACTTGGGCCAGTGAGACATACTCTTCAACCAACCGCTCCTCCGCTGGCGCCTCCAACATCACCCCGACGCCAACCACTTCCGCCTTAAATTCCGTCAGCAAATCCATCATGCCCCGTACCGTGCCACCCGCTTTCATAAAGTCATCGATGATCAACACGCGGGAACCTTCAGGCAAGCTGCGTTTGGACAATGACAACTGCTGCATGCGCCTACTGGACCCGGAAACGGTGTTCACCGTTACCACCGATCCTTCCGTAACCCGGTAATCATACCGAGCGATCACTACAGGAGCACGCAAGTACGAAGCCGTGGCGTAAGCGATGGGAATTCCTTTCGTTTCCACGGTCATCACCACATCAACCGGCTTTTCTGCAAACACTTTGGCAAAAATGCGGCCGATGTCATCAAGTAGCGTAGGGTCGCCCAAGAGATCCGACATATAGAGGAACCCCCCCGGCAAAATACGCTCTGGATTAGACAATTTCTCGCATAACCGGCCAATCACCTGAAGCGCGTTATCGTTGCTTATGCTCGGTATGTAGCGCACACCACCCGCCGCACCCGCAACCGTCTCCAATTTTCCGTTCCCTTCCGCTTCCAACACCTCGTGAATGATATCCAAATCCTCACTGATGGAAGATTTGGCCGCCTGGTATTGCTCAGCGAAGGTGGTAAGCGGAATCAAGCGGTACGGTTGCGTAAGCAAGTGCCGGGTGATGTCAACCAATCTGGCACTTCGTTTCCACTTTTCCATGCCTAACCTCCGAAGTCCTAATATTCTTGATCGAAATATATCATTTTGTTCGGACATCATCAAGCACACTTTCGCGGCGGACGCCCAACATCCTGACGGCAAACACTTGCTGGCAAAACCCCCGCAAACTGTTTACCATTCTGACAGCGCGCGATTCTTGCTTCACCAGCGCAAACACTGTGGGGCCACTACCTGACATCAACACCCCATCCGCCCCGAACCGCAACATTCTTTCCTTTAATTGTCGCACGTCCTCATGCATGTCCATCGTCACCGGCTCCAACACATTTCCCAAGTGACGAATAATCCCTTCATAATCCCGCTTCTTCACCGCTTCGATCATGCGACTCGTCTGCGGATGGTCAGTGATGGCATGAACCCGTAACTTCCCGAACACATCCGCCGTGGACACCCCATGATTGGGTTTAGCGAGGACGACCCAACATGTCGGCGGAGCAGGCAAGGCGGTCAACACCTCTCCTCGCCCTTGGGCCAACGCCGTGTTGGAATAAACGCAGAAAGGCACATCCGAGCCGATCTCCGCACCGATCTCAGCCAACTCCGCATCGCTCAGGCCCAATCCCCACAGCCGGTTGCATCCGCGCAAAGTGGCCGCCGCATCACTGCTTCCACCTGCCAAACCAGCCGCCACCGGAATCCTTTTATCTATATAAATATGTACCCCTTTATCGCATCCGGTCTTTTCTTTTAATAACGCCGCCGCTCGGAAAGCCAGATTGCGTTCATCTTGGGGGACCAAACCAGAACTCGATTCCAATGTGATCGACTTGTTTGTTTGATATAAGTCGATACGATCAAATAAATCGACCGTGGTCATAACCATCTCTAATTCATGGTAACCATCCGGCCTTTTGAAGAGCGCATCCAGTGTTAAATTGATTTTTGCTGGTGCCTTCTCGGATACAAACAAACTCGTTCCCCCTATTCTCTCCTGCTATGTATTCTTCATTGTGACGTGAACCGCGGCAAATTTGCAATATGAACTTAAAGATTTTCCTTATTTTATCATGAACCGATTTTTCCTTAAGCAAACTCGGTCTAAAATAAAAAGCCCAAGAGGCAACCCTCTTGAGCTTCAAACCCTTCCTATCTTGAATCTTTGTTCACCAGCTGTGCTTCAGCCAGTTGGATCGCCCGTTTAACCATGTTGCCGGCGTCACGCGCCTTGATTCCTCCCCAACCTTCACGTTGAACGACATCATAAAAACCAAGTTCTTTCGCCAACTCCACTTTCAACTCTTCCGACATGACACCTCGACGAGCCATGTGACGATCCCTCCTTGTGGATTCAAGAATCCGGCTAGGGTAGAGGTAGTATATCCAACAAATGGCTCTTTATGTAAACGCTTTCAGCCCACGGTAAAAAAAGAACACATCAACTGTGTTCCATTTATTGCGTTGCTTTCACATATTTTACTTGAATCTGCTCACTCTCCGCCGGATAGACGGTCAGTTCCACAGACTCAGTCAATATATCAGCGTAACTATAAGAAACACGGCTAAAAGCATGGTCTTCGTCTAATTTGACAACGAACACGGATGGATAAGTCTCTTCCAAAATCCCTGTCCGTTCTATAGTCTTGCGACGCCCACTATTGGCGCGCAGACGAATTTTCTCCCCAATGTAGCCATCCAGAGTGCATTTAATCTCTGTAAGCGCGTTTTTGCCCATTGGTCGACCACCTCACTTATAGAAGATTATACTACAAGCAGGTCGCAAAGTCAAATTAGGTATTATAGCAGGGAGACAAACAATCTGTCAACGGGTACCTTGTACATTTTTTGACCCTTTTTACTTCGTGAAGCGGTCGGCCACCGCACTGGCGGCAAAAGATTCCGGCTTGATTTTTGCCGTATACCCAACAGCGGTCACCCAGCCCACCACTTCTTGAATCAGCTTTCTCGTCTCACCTTGCTGCCCCACATCTAGGTGAATTTCCATTGGAATGTTCACGCCGAAGCCGAAAAAGCCCTTTTCCTTCAACAACTCGACAAACTCCAGACTGTACTCGGTCTCACGGTAGATCCGATAGCGCAATTCCCGCATCGCTTTGTGACGCTTCTTCGTATAATAAAAGATCGCACCCTTTCCAATCCGCTGTACGATGATGGCCGTCACAAAGATCGTTTCTTTTTCCCGCGTTTGCGAATCGGTGCCGATAACGATTTTGTAATTTGCCGTTGGCTCTTCATGGATATACGCTTGAATATCAGATATCATCTGCGCCAAGCTACGCCGTCCATGACGGGGATGGAAAAAGTTCACGGAATACCCTCCATCGGATCAGATTTTGATTCCGAGAGGCGTGTCACGATAGAGCTGTCAGTTTTTGGTCGATTACTTCAACGAGTGTAGCAAATTCTTCTAGATTTAGTGTTTCTCCGCGCCGCTTCGGATCAATGCCGGCTTCGTTCAACCACGCTTCCACCTGGTGTTTGTCCACTCGCGCAAACAGGGTGGCATGTAGCGTGTTCAATAACGTTTTGCGCCGTTGCGCAAATGAAGCCCTTACGATTTTGAAGAACAATTCCTCATTCTTCACCTCGACCGCTGGACGTTCACGCAATGTCAAACGCGCCACAGCGGAATCTACCTGGGGTCGGGGGACAAACACATGGCTGGGCACTTTGGCCACTTCCTCCGCTTCAGCAAAATATTGAACCAGCACCGACAGCGAACTGTAATCCTTGGTGCCCGGCTTGGCCGCCAGCCGGTCGGCCACTTCTTTCTGGATCATGATGACGATGTTGGTCAGCGGGTACCGTTCCGTCAGTAACCGGATCAAAATGGGGGAAGTGACATAATAAGGGAGGTTGGCAACCACATGGAGCGTTTTCATGTCCCGCATATGCTCTTGAATCACCGCCCCCAAATCGACTTCCAACGCATCCCCATGAATTATTTCCACGTGAGGTTGATGTTGAAACAACTCTTTCAACACCGGAACCAAACGCTGATCCAATTCCACCGCCACAACTTTGCCTGCCTGCTCGGCCAACCGCTCGGTCAGAGCACCGATCCCCGGACCGATCTCGATCACTCCAGAATCTTTATTAAGCTCGGCCGCGCGTATAATTTTACTCAATACATGGGAATCCGTGAGGAAGTTTTGGCCCAAGCTCTTTTTCAATTTCAAGCCGTAGGCGTTCAACAGCTCCCTTGTTCTGGCTGATATCGGTTTATGATTCATCGACTGCATCCTTTCCCACACGTTCCAATGCTTGGAATAGCTCTTCTCTAGTAATGCACAGCACTTGTAAACGGCGATAAAATTGCTTGGCATTGCCGTACCCGATGCCGAGCAACTCTGCGATCTCCCGCCTTAGCTCGCTGGAAGCAGGCTGTCCCACAAACCCCAGCTCAATGTATTCTTCCCAAGTAAGAGGAGGTTCATCACGCGGGTCCGCCCATTCGGTGCGAACAGACCCTAGCGCTGCCCTGATGGCGTCTGGGCTAGCATGCTCCACCCCGATCTTTCGTTTGCCGCGAGCCTCGTGCTGGGCCAAGAAAGCGTGCTTGACCCCTTCTATTTCCCGAGAAATAATGCGGCGAATCCGCTCGCCCGCATGATCGGGATCAGTAAACACAATCACGCCCCGGCTCGCCTGGGCCCGCTTGATCTGCGCCAAGACTTCCTCTCCAATCGCCGATCCCCGCGTCTCAATGGTGTCCGCATCCAGCGCTCGCTTGACTGCCAAGGTGTCGTTTCGCCCTTCAACAACAATGACTTCTTTCAATTTCGCACTTGCCAATGACTGTACCTCTTTCTTTACGGCAACTTAAACAACCGTTTTGCATTCTCCTGTGTGGCTTGAGCCAACTCCTCAAAAGTTATGCCCCTAAGCTCCGCAATCGCCTCAGCCACCAATCGCACATACCCGGTTTCGTTCCGTTTGCCCCGGTAAGGGTGTGGCGCAAGATATGGGCAATCCGTTTCCAACAACAGCCGATCCAAGGGGACGTTCCGGGCAATTTCTTTAGGCAATGTGGCGGTTTTGAATGTGACGGGACCACCCAATCCAATCATGAAGTTAAGCTGCAAGCATTCCTCCATTATCGCCAAATCCCCACTAAAGCAGTGCATGACTCCGCCCACTTCGTCTGCCCCCTCTTCCTTGAGGATTCTCACTACATCTTCGTGGGCATCGCGGTCATGAATGATGATGGGATAGCCTGTATCGCGGGCGATGGCAATCTGTCTGCGGAACACTTCCGCCTGCACATCGCGCGGCGAGTTGTCCCAATAATAATCCAATCCCATTTCCCCCAACGCCACCACTTTGGGATGCTGGGTCAATTCTCGAATCCAAGCTAAATCTTCCTCTGTGCAATCTTTGGCGTCATGCGGATGCCAACCAACTGCCGCGTAAATGAAATCATACGCTTCCGCCAATTCCAAGGTCGTGCGGATCGTTTCACGGTTGTAACCGACATTGACAATCGTCTGTACACCGAATTCTTCACGCGCCCGTCGGATCACTTGGTCGCGATCGTCCGCAAACTTCGGATCGTTAAGATGAGCATGGGTGTCAAACAACATAACTGCGTTAACCTCCTCATTGAATCAATCTCTTTATAGAAAACCAATCAACGGGCCTTAGCTAACGGGGCCGAACAGCGGGAACGGGTCTTGCCAGGCACAATTGATGTCATGCCTGGCAAGACCCGCCTTCTAATTTTTCACCGCGATGGCCACGAGCCGGCGTCAATGCGCCAAACTTGTCGTCGCTGGCGCCTTAGGGTCCGCGGTTGCCACCGGATCTCCCGGCAAGAGGCGCATCCGCTTCACCGGCAAAACCACGACATCGGCGCGGCCCACGATCTCATTCAGTGATACCGGCCCGATCATGCGGCTATCTTTGCTGTTGTTGCGATTGTCTCCCATCACATACAAAGAATTGGCGGGAACGGTAGTGGGTTTATAGTTCGTTCCTTCGTTCATCGGCCCGTTAATGTAAGGCTCGTTCAACGCGATACCATTACGGTAAACCTTGCCGTCTTTAATTTCGATCCGGTCCCCCGGCAATCCGATCACCCGCTTGATGAAATCCCGTTCCTCCGCAGTGTGGAAGACAACGATATCACCATACTCCGGCGTGCTGACCCGATAGATCCATTTGTTTACAATCAGCAACTCTTCCCCATCTAGGGTCGGTTCCATCGAAGCCCCATGCACTTCATACGGGGCAAATAAAAACGTGCGGATAACCACGGCGATGACGACGGCCACCAAGATGGCAGCAATCCATTCCAATACGGTCATCCAAGAATTGGACGAGCTTTTGGTCTCTGACATTCATAGCCCTCCTGTAACCAGTTCTGGCGCATGTTCGTTCTGGTTTGCGGTCAGCGGGAGCCGACGGCCTCTTGTCCCGTGAGTAACTTGGTATGTTTGATCGGCAACACAACCACATCGGCGCGGCCCACCACCCGCGACAGCGGAATAGCTCCCAGATCGCGGCTGTCCCTGCTGTTTTCACGATTGTCACCCAACACGTATAGCGAACCCTTCGGAACCACGGTCGTCCGGGCATCGTCCCGGGTGTATGTCGTCCCTTGGATATAAGGCTCGTTCAGCATCTTTCCGTTTCGATACACCTTGCCTTTCTTGATCTCAATCCGGTCTCCCGGCAAACCGATCACTCGCTTGATGAAGTCGCGCCCTTCTTCGGCATGAAACACGACAATATCTCCATAAGCTGGTTCATGCATGCGATACGACCATTTGTTCACGATGATTTTCTCGTCATTTATCAATGTGGGTTCCATCGATGCGCCATGCACATCATAAGGACTAAACAGGAAAACCCGAATAATCCCGGCGATCACCAGCGATACGGCAATGGTGCCCACCCACTCAAAGGTGGATCGAACCGCAGATGAGCTTTTCTTAATCATTGTGACCTCCTTATCCAAGCGAAAATCTTGCAAGGGCATGTAGGCTGATCGGTGGAAGCCGCCCCCTTTCCCTAATGGGACGATGAACGAGCAAAAGAAGGGGGTCACCGGTATTCGGCACGGGAACCTGACCGTGTCCGATTGCAGCACCGAAACGGCGGTTCCCCCCGCTAGATTCGGTCTACTTCACTTTGGAGCCGTTAGAAATATCGCCCGACACAGTCGCTAGCACCAAGCGATCTCCTTGAGAAGCCGCCAAAATCATGCCTTGGGACAGCTCGCCGCGCAGTTTGACCGGCTTCAAATTCGTTACGCAAATCACCTTTTGCCCCACCAACTCTTCCGGACGGTAATGCTCGGCAATGCCCGAAACCACTTGCCGTTTCTCTTCTCCCAAATCGAGTTGCAACTTCAACAGGCGATCCGCTTTAGGCACGCGATCCGCTGCGACAACTTCCGCCACCCGTAAATCTACTTTGCCAAAATCTTCGATGCCAATGATTCCTTCCATCTCTTTTTGTTCCTCCCGTTTTGCCTCTTTTTGTTTTGTGTTCCGATCCTCTGCGGCCGGAGTTGCTGAAGTGGTCATCCGATAAATGGCTTCAATCTCCTCTTTCGCATCCAAGCGCGGGAAAATCGGATTTCCTTTTTTCGTTTGGGTTCCCGGACGCAATCCGCCAAACGCGGCCAAGCTTTCCCATGAAGTCTGTGGGCCTTCTTCCAAGCCCAATTGCGCCCACATCTTGGACGGGGTTTGCGTCATGAACGGCTGGATCATGATGCTGACCATTCTCAGCACCTCAAGCAGATGATATAGCACTGAACCGAGGAGATGGTGCTTGCCTGGATCTTTAGCCAAGTTCCACGGCTGGGTTTGTTCGATGTACCGGTTCCCTGCCCGTACCAACTCCCAAATGGCGGTAGCGGCAACAGAGAATTGGAATTTATCCATCTCCGCTTCCACACGCTTGACCGTATTCAGCGCCAACTCCCGGAACGCCTCGTCGTATTCCGTAGCGCCTTCGACCATCTCCGGCACAACCCCTTGATGGTACTTTTCAACCATGGTCAAGGTGCGGTGCAATAGATTTCCCAAATCATTGGCCAAATCGGCATTCAGCCGTTCCACAAACGCTTCTGGGGTGAAAACGCCATCCGATCCAAACGGCACTTCTCTCATCAGGAAATAACGCATTGCATCCAAACCAAACCGCTCAATCAACGGAACTGGATCAATCACGTTTCCTTTGGATTTGGACATCTTCTCCCCTTGCACCAAAATCCACCCATGGGCGAACACTTTCTTTGGCAACGGCAGACCGAGCGCCATCAAAAAGATGGGCCAATAAATGGTGTGAAAGCGAACAATCTCTTTCCCAACCAAGTGCACATCCGCTGGCCAATATTTCTTATACTTAGCGTCATCGCCAACGCCGTACCCCAGCGCAGAAATGTAATTGGTCAACGCATCCAACCACACGTAAACGACATGCTCAGGATCGTCCGGCACTTTGATGCCCCAATCAAACGTGGTGCGAGAAATGCTCAAGTCTTCCAAGCCGGGTTTGATGAAGTTTTGGATCATCTCGTTTTTACGGGATTCCGGCTCAATGAAACCGGGATTCTCCTCATAGAAACGCAACAGGCGGTCGGCGTATTTGTTCATGCGGAAGAAGTAACTCTTCTCTTTGATTTTGCTAATGGGGCGGCCGCAGTCAGGACAAAGCCCATCCTGGACTTGCCGGTCCGTGAAAAACGCTTCGTCGTCCACACAATACCAGCCTTCATACTCACCGAGGTAAATATCTCCCTGCTCCAACAGTTGCTTGAAGATTTTTTGTACGACTCGCTTATGGCGCTCATCGGTGGTGCGGATGAAATCGTCATAAGAGATGTCGAGCTTTTTCCACAACTCTTTAATACCCGCAACGATCTCATCAACAAACGCTTTCGGTGTTTTGCCTTCTGCTTGTGCCTTTTTCTGGATTTTCTGACCATGTTCATCCGTGCCGGTCAAGTACATGACGTCGAAACCCCGAAGTCGTTTGTACCTAGCGATCACATCTCCAGCTACAGTAGTGTAAGCATGACCGATATGTAGTTTGGCACTTGGGTAATAGATGGGTGTCGTAAGGTAAAAGGTTTGTTTCTGTTCACTCACTTTTTCCCCGCTCCTTTCAAATACAATATAAAAAATCCCGCCCACATAGTTGGGGCGAGATTGTTTCACGCGGTACCACCCAATTTCAGCGTCGCCTAACAAGCATGGCGATGCCCTCATTCAAAACCCCTAACGCGGGTTCACGTTCTTTCCTACTCTGATCAGCATTTCAGAAAGAATTCTCCAGGGCCATCTTCATTAGCTTCGGCTATGCTGGCTTTCACCTGATCCAGCTCTCTGGCGATAGCACCCACTAACTACTCTTCCCCTTCACAGAAGCTCATAGGTATACGAACTTTTCGCACTTCACTATTATACATCATTCTATTTCGGCCGCTCAAGCATCGACACAATTAGTTTAACCGTTCTGTTGGTTTTTTATTACATTTTTTCTGTAACCTGATGCCTGACTACGTCCCCCGCTGCTTCCCTAACGGCGGTCGTAACGCACCGCAAACGGAGTTTCATGCTTTTTCAGTTTGCCGTCCCGTGCTAGCCGCTCCAATTCTTGTTTCAATCGAGTCACATCCCAAGAAAGACCACACTCCCGGTTCACCAGGGTCACGGTGGGCACCAAATCCGTTTCAAACACAGGCAAGGCTTCCAGCAGACAGGAAACCACTTTGTCATCTTGGGCTTCAGCGAATTGCTTCAGTTCATCAAACGGATTGGACAAGTGTGGGCTACGGGTGTAAGCACAACGCACACGGATGAAGATGGTACGCCCAAACACCGCCGAAGAGACAAAGGTGTCTCCAGAACGGAGGTACGGTAGCCGTTTGCCCTCCTCCGGGGTCAAATCGGTCTCTTCCCGCAACGTGGCGATATCGGTACCCCTGACCGTCCGGAAGACAAACTTGGTGTTGAGCTGGGCAGTGATCGTCTCATCCAACAGCGTGGGCCGTTGTGTGGCCAACACAAGAAACACCCCGTATTTTCTTCCTTCCTGTGCAATTTCCTTTAAAATGGATTTGGCCGGAGAATCCAGCGCTTTGGGGGCGAAGTTATGCGCTTCGTCAGTCACCACCACAAATGGGGGAAAGAAACGCCCCTCTTCCCCGTTCATTCTAGCATCTTTGTATTCACGCCGTTTGCGGTAGAGGGAGCCGATCACATACGTGGCAAACACTTGCAACACCCATGTGCTTCCTTGCACCACCACCAGCTTCCCTTGCTCCAAGCCCCGTTCGATCGCTCGGATATCTTGTTGGAACAATCCCGCTTTTTCCAAGCGTTGCAACCGCCAATGAACTCCTTTGACAGAGGACGGCGGCAAAGTGCCAAACTGATTTAACAACTTTTTGAGGTCATGAATCCGCTGGACATCGGTAGGAGTGAGTTCGGGATTCTGCAACTGGCGGTCAAGCCCCTGTTTGCCCTCTTCCAACGCCTGTACCAAGTTGCTAACGCGGTCGCTAAACGAGATAAAGGAATCGCGTTTGCGGTGTAACATCTGAATGACATTGACCATGGCGTCTGACAATTGGCTTCCAGCGGCCCCCAACAATTCTGTCACATCACGGGTCGACAGATCCGAGAAAGAGATCCCAACATCGCGCCCAATTTGCACCGCAGTATAGCAATCGGTAAATTGGATCCCTTTGTCTTCCATTCCCGGGGTGCGCTCACTGAAATCCATTTCAAAATGGGGATCGAATACCATCGTGGGAATCCGTAGCTTCATCAGTTCCTCCAACATCACCCGCAACCCAAACGACTTACCCGAACCCGATCCGCCAAACACCCCAATATGCGGATATTGCTGCATCGTCTTAATGTCGAAAATGAAAGGAACCCCCCATTGTGGACGGAGTTGCCCTTGTTCCATAATCATAACCTGGTCTTTCAAATCTGGAGAGATGGTGGCCCCCATCGACTCCGTTCCCCGAATCTCTCCTAACAGCATCCCTTCTTCCGGGGAGGATTTCACCAACAGGCTCCGCACCTCTTCAAACTTCGGCAATCGAACCGCACAACCCGTCCGCACCGGATGGGGGGCTTCCTCGTATAGCCGCAATTTCGCCAGATTGATTTCATCCGACTCGATGTCATATCCGATTTGTTCCAACGTTTGGATCACTTGAGCATCGACCAAAGACTTATCCAAACCCATGGGTATCAAGCGGTTGTAAGACATCGATTCGACCACTTCACCCCGCGGATAATCCAACTGCGCATCTTCAACGACCAAAATCTCATTGATGCGAAACTTGCGATCCCGCGATACGATATAAACTTCTTGTTGTGTGGTTACGCCTACAACTTGCATCGACTTCTCCCTCTCCTTCTAAATCATGCGGTCACTTCGCTTCATCGACAACAAACGGTGCCGCAAATCGGCGTCAATATATTGTTCCACCATCGTCTCCACCAATGGATTGGTCACCCGCACCTGATTGTCCACAATATCCAACCAAAACGGGATGCCACGTCCTTGTTCCGGCGTCAAGCTATAAATCAGCCTGACCAGAGCCAGCCGCTCCTTTCCTTGCGACATTAAGCCGTCCAGTCCGATCGGTTGCGGACTCCGAGATGAGCGAAACGCCATTTTCCACATCTGGCTCCCCGCCGGGCTCCACCCTTCCCACTCAAACGCTTCACCCGGTTTCAGTACACCGTACAGCAAATCGCGGTCCGACCAAGCAGAATACTCCGGAAACAACTCGCGCACCAATCCCCTTGTGCCAATCTCTTCCGATACCCCGATCATGAGCGTGCCCTTTTCCTCAGCCAACTGGGCCAAGCGTTCCCAACTTTCAGCGTCATCGATCCAGAAATGGAGAAGCGACCCATCCATTAACACCACACGCGGTTCCCATTCTAACACAGCCTCCCGCGCCACTTTTAATTCCAATTGCGACAAGAGCGTCCCCCGCTTTTTGGCTTCTCTGGCTGCTTGTCCATCCCCGGCCTCTTCTTCTTCCAACAGCGGCGTGTATACGTCAGCGGCCCACTTTTCTTCCCCTCGCGTACCCTTGGCCAAGGCCTGAAACACAGACAGGGTTCGCATTTGTGAACCTTTGGTGGAGTTGACTGAACCATCTACCCCGATCAAGGCTCCCCCTTGCAAAAAATCGCGCAATTCCCCGTCAGGCCATTTATCAATCTGGTGGAATGTGCCCACTTTGTGCAATCGCTCCCTAATTTTGTGCTCATCAAATGCCTCTTCGGGATAAAGGGCCCGTAGCGATTGGTTCAATTTCTTCAATTTTTCTTTCAGTTCTTCTGAGACCGGCAACATTCCGCATCCCTCCTATCCTCTATTGTTGAGCATGATTCCAGCGAAGGCAACCGATTTTTCCCATCAACTATCTGCTCCACCACACAAATGCAACTATTTATATTGTCAATACATTTCATACCAATGTAAAACTTTTTCGCTGTCAAATGTAACATATCAATTAACATGATTAAGGAATTTTCTATAAAAATCCTCTTATTATATTGACTGTTATGGGAATGGTTGGTATGATGAACTTAGCGTCAATGTCGAAATTTGACGTCAATTTACAGATAAAAAAACCAAAACCAAACACCAAAGCTGAGAGGGGATTCAAACATGTTGAAATCCACAGGCATCGTACGCAAGGTTGACGAATTGGGTCGTGTGGTGATTCCGATCGAATTGCGTCGAACCTTAGGAATCGGCGAAAAAGACGCCTTAGAAATCTATGTTGACGGTGAAAGAATCGTCCTTAAAAAATATGAGCCGGCTTGCATTTTCTCCGGTGAAGTTGATGAAACCATCCGCTACAAAAACAAAGTAGTCAGCAAGAAATGTGTAGAAGAGATGTATCTTATGATTAAAGGTGAAAAAGTGACGGTTGAATAATCTTATCCCTTAAACAAAATATTTCTCCATTCTCTCATGCATTTCATGTTGATACAAGCTACACAACCTTATACATAACAGACATCCCGCATGGGAAATGGCTTAGTTCATACTAAGACGAAATTCTAAATATTAAACCAATTCATGTCGCATTGACATAGCGGGTTCAATCGACATACAAGGCGAGATCGCTTGGGAAAGGGCGGTCTCGCTTTTGTTTTCTTTTCCTAGTGATCGCCTCGTCGCGCATAAAATGAGCGGAAAACGGGTTTCATCGCGAGCCTTCGACAAACGACAGGGACCCCTCCCACTAGGAAAGAGTCCCTGCCCGGTGATTGATTACCCTTGTTCGATGATTTTTTTGATTTGGTCCTTTAACAGCTCCGATTTCGTGCCAAACACTGCTTGGAAGTTGCCTTTGCCGACTTGCACGACACCTGCTGCCCCTAGCTTTTTCAGCTGATCCTGATCCAATTTGCTTTCATCTTTCACCGTCATGCGCAAACGAGTTGTGCAGGCGTCCAACTTCTCAATGTTTTCCTTGCCGCCGATCGCTTGCAACACGTTTTGCGCCAACTCATCATCACCAACCGGGGCGGAAGCTGGACGCGCTTCATCCTCTTGCGCCTCTAGTTCTTCACGCCCTGGGGTTCTTAAATTGAACACACGAATCAGCACCCGGAACAGCACATAATAGATCACCGCATACACCAAGCCCACGCCAAACAGCAACCATGGCTTGGTGGCTAGATTCATGTTCAGGAAGAAGTCGATGGCCCCCGCCGAGAAGGTAAACCCGTGCTTGATACCCAAGGCGGTTACAACAGCCATCGACACCCCGGTCAAAATGGCGTGCACCACATACAACAGCGGCGCCACAAACATAAATGAGAATTCAATCGGTTCGGTGATCCCCGTCAGAAACGCCGTCAACGCCGCACTGATCAAAACACCAGACGCCAGTTTACGTTGCGATTTTTTCGCTTCGTGAATCATCGCCAAACATGCCGCAGGCAGACCAAACATCAGTACCGGATAGAAGCCTGTCATAAAGAGACCTGCTGTTTTGTCCCCTGCGAAGAACCGGGTCAAGTCCCCCGTCACCGTTTTGCCAGCTTCGGTCACAAACTCACCGATGTTGAACCACACCAAGGAGTTTAAGATATGGTGCAAACCAAACAGGATCAAAAGACGGTTTAGCAAACCGTAAACAAACGACCCAATGGAACCCTGTGCGATCATCCAATTGCCGATCGCGCTGATCACCCCTTGCACAGCGGGCCAAATGAATAAAAACAAAATCCCCATGGCCACCATGATAAATGAGGTGACAATCGGCACAAAGCGTTTGCCGCCAAAAAATTGGAGCCAATCGGGCAGTTTGATATCATGATAACGGTTATAAAGGCCTGCAGAAATCAATCCTGTGATAATGCCGCCCAACACACCCGTGTCCAGTTTCAACTCTTCCGTGCTACCGAGATCGACGATCTGCTTCATCACGAAATATCCCACTACTGCTGCTAATGCCGCCGCGCCCGCACTTTCTGTCAATCCCAAAGCAACCCCTACCGCAAACAAGATCGGCAGGTTGTCAAAAATCGCTCCGCCACCTTTGGCCATAATTTCACCAATACGGAAAATCATGGTCCCTTTGGCGAAATAAGCTGGGTCACTCAGCAACGCGCCGAAGCGGAGCAACAGACCGGCTGCCGGCAATACAGCGATAGGCAGCATCAGTGACCGGCC
Organism: Laceyella tengchongensis; assembly: GCF_900182735.1. Taxonomy (NCBI): domain Bacteria; kingdom Bacillati; phylum Bacillota; class Bacilli; order Caryophanales; family Thermoactinomycetaceae; genus Laceyella; species Laceyella tengchongensis. Next base: position 140,562 of record NZ_FXTU01000007.1, read on the forward strand.
AATGCGTTGCAAGAATCCCAATACACTTCCACTGTTCTTGCTCAATCCAAACACCTCCAATAAGGAATGATTACAACAAAATTGGTATAGACAATATACCTTTGAATTAATCATATCGCATTTTGCGAAAATGTAAACCTTTTCACCCCAACCATTTCTTTGCATGTGATATGGATAAAGGTCAAAGAGGTATATGATCTATTCCTTTTCTGTTTATCGGTTTCCTCTTTATATTCTGCTTGATTTCACTTAAAACTGTTATAATTCCCCTTAAAACTCCTTTCTCCAAAGTATGTCCGTTTGCAACTGTCACGCATGCATCAGTCCTGAACCCGTCCTTAAGACGCAACCTGACGTAAAACAGGCGGGAACGACTATTATACCGCAACCCGCCTCTAGTCTGAACATGAAATTCTGTTTCATCGGCATAATCATTGGATGAATTACTCAGATCCCTTATGATACATGTTGTAAATTTCTCTTTTGGGCACACCCCGTTCTTGGGCCGCTTGCAAAATGGCCTCTTTCTTGCTACTTCCTTTCTCGATGATCGCCTCAACATGATCGATCACGGACAGCCCTTCCCACCAAGAGGGTTGCTCTTCCTCTCGCACCTCCCCTGCCCCTTCTACGACAATGACATACTCCCCCCGCGGACCTTGTTCTTTAATAAAAGCCAAACAGTCCACCAAATTGCCGCGCAACCACTCTTCATGTTTTTTCGTCAATTCGCGAGGTATGGCCACGCGTCTGTTTCCCAACACCTCCAACAAATCGGTCAACATCTCGGGCAAACGATGGGGAGCCTCATACAAAAGCAAGGTGGCGGGCGCATTTTTCCATTTAGCCAATTCCTCTTTCCGCCCTTTACTCGAACGCGGCAGAAACCCGATAAACAAGAAGGGTTGCGTGGGCAAACCGGATGCCACTAACGCCGTCAACGCAGCATTGGGACCCGGAATCGGCACAACAGTGATCCCTTCTGTCACCGCCTGGCGCACGACTTCTTCACCCGGATCAGAAATACCGGGTAACCCCGCATCACTGACCAGCGCAATTCGCATCCCTTTTTTTAATTTCCCAACCAATTCCGCTCCTCGTTTCTGCTCATTATGCTCGTGATAACTCACCAACGGTGTCGACAGCCCCAAATGGTTTAGCAATTTGCGCGTGTGCCGGGTGTCTTCCGCAGCAATTAAATCCACCTCAGCCAATATGGCTTTCGCGCGATCACTCATGTCTTGCAAATTGCCGATTGGTGTCCCCACTATGTACAAGATGCCTTGATTCTCATCCGCAAAACTCTTTTGCCGTTCCATACCAACTCCCCTTTCTTCGGTCACGCTGCCCGCATTTTGTTTGCCCTTGGCGCATCTGCCCCCTCACAACTCCTCCAACCTGTCTGCCAACGGCCCATGGGTACGAATCAACCGCCATTTTTGCTCCCTTGTCAATTGCTTGATTTCCCATTCCCGCCGTAGCGCCCAGCTTCGATCTCCTCCCGTTTCCACATATCTCACCGTCACGGGACGCCGGGTGCGTGTATACTTAGACGCCCTCCCCTGTGCATGCTGGCGAAGGCGGCGCTTTAAATCACAAGTGATTCCTGTATACAGGGTGCCGTCACTGCATTCCAACATATACACCACATATGGTTTCCCCATCATTTTCCCACCTTGGAAGCAATTGCGGAGCCAGAGTCTTGTTACGGCAGCCGACGATGGATTCACCGAAAAAGCCCCGCCAGTAAAGAAAAAACGCCGGCGTCTGGGCAAGATTATGCGCCCAGACCTCCCAGCGTTATTTTTCCTTTGATGATTTATTGAGAAAAGCGATACAGAATAGGCAATCTCCATCACCTCTAAGCCGTCCGTAATGGACATTGCATATGTGGAATCCTTCGTCATACAGATTCGACAGATGGTTGACGCCTTTGTGTGTGGACTCGTCCTCCACTTCGGCTTTTTGGGAAGGGGGCAACTTTTCGGTTTGTTGTGGCAAAGGTGGTTCTTTGGCCACAAACAATTCTTTCAAACGCTGGTTTTCCATCACCAATCTGGTGTTCTCTTCAATCAATTCGACAATCTGTTCTTTTAAGCCACCCAACCCTTTATACATCTCACCAATCTGTTGCTCCATTTGGGCAACCCGTTTAAAGATTTCTTCTTTGTCCAAGCCCCCCCACCTCGTTTAACACCCAAGTGGTTAGTTTCTTCACTTGCGACTGATTAGACTCTGCTGGCTTGCGGCGAACGTTTGCCTTTGACATTGTGAAGCAGATGTTCCACCACAGCCCCTGTCTCCCTTAATTCGACCTGCACCCTACGCTCAAGCAGATTGAGAGCCACCACCCGGCCTTCGCCATCAGGTGTTGAAATCCGCTCTCCGATGTCCGGCAACAGTTGCTTGGCTTCTTCATAAATATCATTCTCATACTTCAAACAGCACATCAACCGGCCGCACAAGCCTGAGATTTTGGTTGGATTTAGCGAAAGATTTTGGTCTTTCGCCATTTTGATTGAAACAGGCTCAAAATCACCCAAAAACGAAGAACAGCATAACACCCGGCCACACGGCCCGATACCCCCAAGCATTTTTGCTTCATCACGCACACCGATTTGGCGCAGTTCAATCCGTGTTCGGAACACTGCGGCCAAATCACGCACAAGCTCTCGAAAGTCAACTCGGCCATCCGCCGTGAAATAAAATATGATCTTATTGCGATCAAACGTATACTCGGCATCAACCAATTTCATTTCCAACTCATGTTGGTTGATTTTCTCTTGGCACACTTTCAACGCCGCTTTCGCCGCCCGGCGGTTCTCTTCCATTTGCTCAGTATCTCCAACTGTCGCAATCCGTAACACTTTTTTGAGCGGCAACACCACTTCGTCTTCCCTGACATGGCGGATTCCCATCACGACACTGCCATATTCTATGCCTCGCACCGTTTCCACTATCACGCGGTCGCCTTGTTCGACTTTGTGATCAACAGGATCAAAATAGTATATCTTACCCGCTTGTCTAAAGCGAACCCCAATCACTCTTAACACGTAAGCAATCCCTCCTGCATTGCCCTACCAGTCCCAGTACGGCCAGAGGTTGCGTCCGATTCCTCTACCCTGTCAACCGTTTCCTCCTGCAAAACCGTCATCTATTCATCAACGAATGGTTTATTCTTTCTAGAAGGGGCAGAAAATTCCCCTTCTATCATTCTATCACCTGATAACAAAAATGGGCAAACGCTTCTTTCAATTTGCCATGGTGGTTTTCTGCCATTCTTTCCAATTGCCAACCATTTGTGCCCAGCAATAAGAAACGTTTTTTGACAGGGGGTGAAACAGGGGGAGTCATATGATCTCATGAGGTGACCGGTTCATTAGCTTTTGATTTGGGCCAATGAACAAAAATCCTGCATGATTCTCTCACTGATCTTCTCCACAGACATTCGCCCATCCAACACCACATACCGTTCTGGTTTCTCTTGGGCAAGGCTTAAATAGCCTGAACGCACGCGCTCATGGAACATCTTCTCTTTCGATTCCATTCGATCCTTCTTAAGTCCGCGCTTTTGCATCCGCTCTTCGCCGAGCTCGACTGGAACATCTAACAAGTACGTTCGATCTGGCACCAGACCATTTGTGGCCCAGTGATTAATCCAGCGGATTTCATCCAAGCTCCAGCGCGCGCCATGCCCTTGATAAGCCAAACTGGAATCCACATACCGGTCACTTAGCACCACTTCTCCGCGCGCCAAGGCCGGTCGTATCACTTCTTCCACCAATTGTGCCCGGGACGCTGCATACAGCAGTGTTTCCGTGCGTTGTTTCATGTCACTGCATTCGGGGTTGTGAAGCACCATGCTTCGAATCAAATCGCCTATATACGTGCCGCCTGGTTCCCGCACTTGAACGCAAGGGATTCCCCGTTCTTTCAAGTTTTGGGCCAGCCGGTTGATTTGCGTTGATTTTCCAGCACCTTCAGGCCCTTCAAATGTAATGAATAATCCTCTCACAACAAATCCTCCACCATTCCTATCATTCAATTGCTGTCAGGGTCGGGACTTCTCCTTCATGCCTAATCCCTCTAACCCGCCCCCCCGCATGGATTACGTCTGTTATATAATCAATCCCAGCCTCCGTCAAACGCTCCCCAGGCAAAACAAGGGGAACTCCTGGCGGGTAAGGAACGATCATTTCCGCCGCGATCATGCCCACTGCTTGATGCAATGGCACCCTCCGTTTGGGCCGCCTTCTCAATTGCGCCCAAGACAGATCCGCTTTTCGCCATTGCGGCAGGCTGGGCGGGTGCGCCAGTTTGGTTTTAGGCAACAGCGGTACCACTTTATCCAAGCGCCGCAATGCCTCGGTCAGGCGAACCAAATCCGTCGGCGTGGTTCCCATGGTGAATACAAACAGTACCGCTTCATGATCCGCCATCTCAGTGTAAACACCTTGAGATGCCAGCCATTCGGACAGCTGATAACCTGTCACACCTTGACCAGCGGTTAAACTCAATTTTAGCGGATCACGGAGTCCTGGGGGACGCCGTTCCGACAAATGACGCAAAGCTTTAATATTTCCCCGGAAATCTTGCAATCGACTCAACAATTCGACTAATACTGCTTCCCCCTTTGTCGCCATCATGCGCCTAGTCACATCAAGGGAAGCCATCAATGGATAGGAAGGACTGCTAGATTGAATCACCTTCAGCCAATGCGCCACCTCATCCGCATTGATTCGGCTTCCTTTTAGATGCATCATGGAAGACATCGTCATAGAGGAGAGCATCTTATGGGTGGACTGAATGGATACATCCACCCCACCGTCCATGGCTGACGGCGGCAATCCGGGAGCAAATCCCAAGTGCGCCCCATGGGCTTCATCCACAACCAATGGCACACCATACCGATGACACACTTTCGCCAATTCCGCGACGGGCTGCACCAATCCCCAGTAAGTAGGGCTCGTCAACACCACCCCTTTTGCATCGGGGTGAAGACGAAGAACCTGTTCCAACACCTCCGGGTCAAGGGGACGCTCTTGTCCATCATCATCTACGCCCGCACTGAGATATACCGGAAGTGCGCCAGCTAACATGCAGGCATGAAACACGGATTGATGGCAGTTTCGCCCGACGATCAATGTTTCCCCAGGACGGCAAAGAGCCAGCACACTTGCCAGATTTCCCGCCGTCGTCCCTCCCACCAAAAAGAAGGTCCGATCCGCGCGAAAAAGGTCAGCGGCCAACAGCTCAGCATCCTGAATCACTCCCGTTGCATCGTGCAAATCATCCAGTTCTCCCACCTCTGTTAGATCCAACTCCAACAACGGGGAAAACCAAGACTTGCTTTTTTCATCAAAAGCGCTCCCTTGCTTATGTCCTGGCACATGAAAATTGGCGCATGAACGTTGACGGTGCGCTAACAACGCATCAAACAATGGTGCTTTCTCCTGCTCCGGCTTGTGCTTCAATTATTCTCTCCCCCTTTAAAAGAAAAAAGACTGGATTACGGATTCCAGTCTGATGCTTTTCACTCCAAACAGTTTTACTCTATCATGACCAGCCTAGGCCACTTCGTAACTTTCTTCCATAGGCAGTACGGTGACCCAAAGCCAGCCGCACCGATCATATCGCACTGTCAATCTGAATTCAATGGGCCAGCAATCTCCTTAAACGCCAAACATAATAAAGATAAACAGGATCCTCTACTTTACTTTTTACCATTTCCGTTTCACATGTACAACAAATTTGTTTGCCCAAAATCTCCAGACTCTCATGTTGCTCTTGACCGCAAATCAAACAAATTTGGGGCCGCTGATTCCCTTCCACCATCGCCACCACCTTCAACTTTTATCTCCATTATTTTCAACTTCCGCAATCTTTAAACAGGTTCGTGCGCATAAACAGCAAGCCAAGCTTCACTTAGCTCATCTCATCTATTTCAATCGTTCTTGATCAGTCCAAACAGCGCTAATCAAGAAGGGGGTATCGAACAGGCGGACTCTCTCCAACATGCGCCATCTATGGGTAACACATGTTGCAGTTAGTTAACATTTTATTCAACAGCCATGATAAATATTTTTTATAAGACGTTGGTTAAGATATAAGACAAAAAGGGGTTTTCTTATGTTGCAGAGCAAACAGATATTGTTCTATATCTTTGGGTTGTTTATCCCGGTCAACCTGATGCTCCGGACTTTTTTATGGCATTTGCACCACCGGCAAACGAAGCACTCACGCTGAATCCCGTCTATCGGCCGGCATGCCCCCTTGAAGCTACACTGGCGGCAAGAAGCCGTGCGGAATCCCGTTTACAATGCACATGTGAGCAAAGATGGACGTCGGCTGTTCATAACCTCCTGGGATGAAAGGTCACATAACGCTGGTCAAATATGCCTTTGTGAACAACATGTGATCACCCCGCATCGTCTACATAGACTAACCTTTCATCCCTTTGGCATGCCTTTTGTGCAGTTGCAGTCATGGAAGACTTAAACTCCCGAGCCGCCTTGACTAACACTCTCCATGTAAATCGAAAGTTGCTCAGAAGAGAGTATGACTTAAGCAAATCACACTAAGCCGCTGTGGCTGATGTTAGTTTCAAACTGTGGAAGATATCTGCATGCTGTCGTTCGGGCTGATTCGCTTAAAAAACAGGTAACACCATCAGAAGACCACCCGATATTTCCCACATCTGCTCCTATTCATCTCTGCTATATGGTTAGAGCGTATTTTGGTTTGCCAGACACGTTTTTAGAGCATGACTGATGAATGGGCCAGCGGATCTAAACTGTTCTTATTGCTTCACCTATGACGTGCCACTCATTGGGAAACTCGTTTTCCGGCGCTTTCAGCTATCAACTTTTTTTCCAGGCATGTTCTAGAGTATGTCTGATATTGATTAGCACCATTGTCTCATTCACTTCACGCGTGGCGAGACTTACCTGGAAAAGATTTTTTCGCTACTTCGATCCCACCAACTTGGTTTACCAAACACATTCTAGGCGTGTCTGATGAATAGACTAGCGGCTCCAAAACCATTTACTTGTGCATCGGCGCTCCTCGAGAAAAGATTTTTCCGCTGCTTCTTCCCTACCAACTTGATTTGCCACACACCCTAGAGACTCTCGTATTACTCGACAGCCGCATTTGACTGTCTGTTGCCGCTCATTCCGCTGAACGGATTCATAGACAGCACCCTTGAGCGTTTTTCATTGAAAATACGTAATGGAACTTTTAAATAAGCAACCCCACTAATCATCGTACAAGAAGTGGGCAGCAGAACATCTCCGGGCTCACCTCACCCATGTGGCATGAAGCCCGCTCGCTCCTTTTGTTCCAAGCAAGGGTGAATCGGTTCCAAACAGCACTGCCCCTTGGCCACTGGCAGTGCCATATGATGAATCAACTTGCTAATATAAACAAAGCAAAAACCCCCACTTCATTCTGAAGTGGGGGTTAGTAGCCTGGCAACGACCTACTCTCCCAGGGCTTAAGCCCAAGTACCATCGGCGCTGGAGGGCTTAACTTCCGTGTTCGGTATGGGAACGGGTGGGTCCCCTCCGCCATCATCACCAGACGTTATGTT